>JBMOFV010000096.1:0-1992 GCA_049318705.1 Chitinophagaceae bacterium | reverse complement strand
CGAAAGAGCAACAGCCTAGAATTTTTGGCTCCACCTTTTGTTTCATGACAAAAGGGGGAAAACAATATTCATATCAATGTCCGACTCAGGAAATCCCGGCCTGAATTTAATCATTGTGAAATACAAGCGACCTTGAAAAAAAGTTACACATCATATATTGATATTGATTTACAACTTGATACAGCAAGTTAGAGAGATTTACATTGGTAAATAGACCAATTCTTATCTCGTCTTGAGAACGAGATTTATGCCGATGACAGATGTGTTTAGTGCAATGAGGCTGTAGCCTCCTTTGTATTATTACAGATTTACAATCGGTATTAAAAATCTTCATTTAAAAATTCTCTTTCCAATCCTTCCATACTCACTAAATCAATCGATTCTTGTTGGGTGGGGGTCAGGTTGAGGGTTTCTGTTTCCTCTATACCAGCCCAAATTGGTTTACAGGTTTTTTGTAAACCATACATGGCCATCGAAAGATTTTCCTGATACATTTTTTCTTGCAACTGAATGATGTCTGCAACGTCCTTTTCACTCATTTGTTCTATCTGACTGAAATCAATAATCAGGCTCTTCGAAGCAGCAATTAATGTATCGGCATGTGTGTCTAGACTGAGGCTCAGGGATGGCGTCCAAACGGGCCCTGACAAGTGGAGTATATCAAAATTTTCGTGTGGGTCAACGTTGTAATTCATAGGGAAAAGATATTGTATTGAAGTAAAAATAATATATTATTTTTGTTTTAATAATTAGCGCCAGCATGGATTCACAATTTTCAGCAAAAGTCAAAGAAATAATTTCATTTAGTAGAGAAGAAGCCCTCAGACTCGGCAATGACTTTATCGGAACAGAACACCTGATGCTTGGAATGATACGCGATGGTCATGGATTGGCTGTGAGGGTATTGCAAAATCTCAAAGTGGATATGTTTGATTTGCGAAATGAGTTAGAGCGGGTCATCAAAAATAAAGGTCAGGTTAAAAATCCTAATAATGTCAATAGTCTGCCTCTCACCAAACAAGCCGAAAAAGTCATTCGCATCACGGTATTAGAAGCAAAATCTCTGAAAAGCAATCTGGCCGAAAGCGAACATTTAGTTTTATCAATATTAAAAAACAAAGAGAATGTGGCCTGCCAGATTCTCAATCAAAATTTTAGCGTGGATTACGAAACATTTAAAAACGAATTAGAATTGGTAACCGGAACCGGGGGAACCCATTTTACCGGTGAATTGAAAGACGAAGGCGGCAATTTTGAGGAAGATGAAGAACGCGCTCCTTATCAACGAAAACCCTCCGCGCCATCTAATAGTAAATCTAAAACCCCTGTACTCGATAATTTCGGGCGAGATATAACCCGTTTAGCCGAAATGGGGCAATTGGATCCTATTGTCGGACGTGAGAAGGAAATTGAAAGGGTATCTCAAATTTTATCCCGTCGCAAAAAAAATAACCCGATACTGATTGGTGAACCCGGCGTTGGTAAAACAGCCATCGTTGAAGGATTGGCTCTGCGTATTTATCAACGAAAGGTGTCTCGCGTACTCTTCGATAAAAGAGTGGTGAGTCTGGATTTAGCTGCACTGGTTGCAGGTACTAAATACCGGGGTCAATTTGAAGAGCGTATGAAGGCCATCATGAATGAACTTGAAAAGAACCGGGATGTCATCCTTTTTATCGATGAAATTCATACCATTGTAGGAGCCGGTGGAGCAAGTGGTTCACTGGACGCCAGTAATATTTTTAAACCGGCCCTGGCACGTGGTGAATTACAATGTATTGGAGCCTCCACTTTGGATGAATATCGTATGCATATCGAAAAGGATGGTGCCCTTGACCGTCGTTTTCAAAAAGTATTGGTAGAACCGCCAAGTGTAGAAGATACCATCACTATCCTCAATAATCTCAAACCCAAATACGAAGAATACCACAATGTGAGTTATGATCAGGAAGCCATTGATGCTTGTGTGAAACTGAGTAACAGATATATCAC
>JBMOFV010000095.1:0-2322 GCA_049318705.1 Chitinophagaceae bacterium | reverse complement strand
ATCTTCTGTCAGAAAGTGCGCTATATACACCAGTTACCCGATCAATATTAGCGCGCAATGAACCATTATTATAAAAGTTTAACGAGCTATCAATACTACTTACATAAATGCCCCATTTAAGATTGATGCTTGAAGGATGACGAAGCGAAAGTTGATCGCCATTACTAAATCCTGTAATTTGTAATCTTCCTTCGGTAACATTATTTACATCAGTTGAATATCCACCAATCATCACATTATGTCGATACATGGAAAGTGTAGGTGTATCTGCAACAGTATTATTCGCTGGTGAGGTGGTGGTATAAAAAGCAAGACCATTGGTTTGATTACTAGATGTTGTGCCAGTGCTTTCGGTATAAGCGGATATTGCACAACTATTTTGAGTTCCAGAATTAGAACCATTGGCAAGCAAATAACTATTTTCAAAAATAATGCTTGTTTTTTGTCTATTCTCCCATCCTGCTGAGGTTTTTTTATTCACTCCGGTAAGTACTAGAGCATTAATATTATTTTTAGAATTTAATGCACTGCTATCTAACATTTTTAGAATTTTTACTTTCGGACTCAAATTTGTTGCAGATCCGGTATAATCATCCATGATTTCCACGCCATCTGTTTTGTCTTTTAATCGTACGCCCAGTACACCACCATCTTGCCATTTATTGTCAACTAAATTATCTGCAAGCTTCACCCAAGATAATGCATTGGTACTATACCAATAATACCCTCTGGTCATGTCATTTAAGACCCCGGGTTGTGTTGTGTTATAAACCAATAATCCGTTAGAGGGGCTCGCAATGCTTGTAACATCTTTTAAACTATCTATTGATACTTGTGGTATAAGAACCCCTTTAGAAGAACTTGTTAAATGAAGCAATGCACTGGCATTCGGAGATACGGTATTTATTCCTACGGTCGTTCCATTGTCAGTTAATTGCGAATTGGCCAGTGATGTTGAAGTAAGCCCTTTCGGGATGGTATTTACATTTACACCTTGTCCGTTCAATTTATTGCTGAAGTCGGTAAAGTTAGTACTCGTTAAAACTCCATTATTCGCTGCACTCGCTTGGGGTAAATTTAGGGTTACTGCATTCGTTCCGCTACCAACAATATTGGGTGAAGTGCCTGAAGAACCTAATGTTAGACTTTGTACTACCGCTCCTGTGCTGCCGTTTACACTAGAAACGCCTCCACTAACAGGTGTTTCCCATGTAGCTAAACCCAATGCATCAGAAGTAAGAATTTTTCCCACACCCGGATTGCCTCCTGCGATTTGAATTTGTCCACTCAGTGAGGTCGTTCCATTCGGTAATAAGTTTACAATAGTTGAATTGTTGGTTCCTAAAGAGAGGTTTCCATTTTCCATATTTATGATAGATGCCCCATTATTTCCATTGGCAGTAACCAACAAACCGTCGCTGCTAGTATGCCCGGTAATATTATTGGTTAGACGAAGAACTATATCTGTACCATCGGTGTTATTAAAATGTACTCGAGAAACGGGCTCTGCATTACCTCCGATACCCACATTTTCTGTTACAAAATCAGCATGAAATTTTAACTTACTCGTTCCGCCTTTAAATAAACTAATCCCGGCATTACCCGCAGTGCTGATTAAAAAACGACCCAGGCCATCATTCGCAGCTACTCCATTATTTCCGAATGCCAATAAATTTGCAAATGGATACAAAGTAGTAATGCCGGCATAGCCTCCTCCAAAACTTGAACCGTATTTTGTGAAGGTAGAATAGTTATTCGCGCCATTGCTGTACATCGTAAATCGACCTGCTCCCGTTGCACTTAAGTTTTGCATACGCATATGCTCCAATACAATCGCACTGTTTTGATTGATATGGACTTTTGCTACCGGTGTCGTAGTTCCAATGCCAATATTGGTCCCGTTGTCAAATACCTGACTATCATAAATCGTATTCGCAGCCGTAAACTTGGTCAGGAAATTGACCGTGCCTGTGCCCGCTGCGCTGGTTGATACAGCGCCTGCACGATCGCCACCTGTCGTTTCTTTCGCCATGCCGGCTTTATCCGCATAGATGGCATAAGGTACGCTCAGCAATTGGGTCGTGCCTGCATCCGCATAGTTCGTACCGCCTTGAGGGTCTATCGCTACTTTGATGTATTTATTTCCCGTTTCCCATTTTACCTCTTTCATCGTGCCGGTTACTGCTTTACCATTTCCAATTTGTAAGGTATACAAACCAAACTCATTCGTAGTAATCGTTTGTACTTCTTCGTATTCCGGGGTAGTAGCATCAGAGGTTGGCAATACGCTCAGTTTAATACCCAGGGTTTGTTTGCCCATCG
>JBMOFV010000094.1:0-2481 GCA_049318705.1 Chitinophagaceae bacterium | reverse complement strand
GCGCCCGATTTCAAATTTTTCTTCACGCCCGAAGAGCAAAGGCCGAAAATGGCCATGCTGGGATAATATTTTTTTAACTATTTACAGTTTGACTGTGTTTTCTTGAGTGGCACCTCAGAGTAGAATTTGTATAATAAATAAACTATTCATTTGGCTTAAAATTTCTGCGTTACTTTGAATGATTAATTTGTTCATTACCAAAGAAATAAATCACAGCCAAAATTTTCAAAAAAGCCTTGAACTTTTTTACAAAATGAATTTTGCATCGGTCTCTGACTGTATATTTACAACCCTAACAGCGAACATTTGAATTTTATTATATCCTATCCTTGGTGGTTTGTACTGCTTTGCTTGCTGGCAGGAATCATTGTTTCGTGGTTACTCTATCGAAATAAAAAACAAGCCTATAATCATCAAAAAATATTTTGGTTACTGGCATCGTTGAGGGCCTTGATTTTTTCAGCCTTATGCTTTTTGCTTTTAGCCCCCCTGATTCGATTCAGCAAAAATACCGACATCAAACCAACGGTTGTTGTGATGCTTGACCGTTCCTCCTCCATGAAACATGGTTTTCGTCAGACGGATAGTGTACAATTCCGCAAGGACCTGAATGAATTAGTCAAAGATTTATCGACAGATTATTTGGTAAAAACATATTCATTCGGCAATGAACTTTTGGATGAATTGCGCTATGATTATCAGGATAAACAAACCGATTTGTCAGGCCCCATTGAAACGGTTTTGAGTACACACGAAAATGAGAACTTAGGGGCAATCGTGCTTATATCCGATGGAATTTTTAATAAAGGTAATTCACCCCTATCCGTTCAGTTTCCGGCTAAAGGTAGCATATACACCGTTGGAATTGGAGATACCACGATCCAAAAAGATGCATTGGTTTCGAGAGTTTTTGCCAACAAGCTGGTATATCTGGGCGATCGTTTTGCGATTCGCAGTGATGTTGCCGTATATGGGGCCAAAGGCAGTCAGGTACAGGTGAGCATCAAATCACAAAATGGTTCTGTGATTGGCAATCAGACGGTGAATGTGAACAGCGAGCGATTTACCCAATCTATCGAAACCATTGTTGATGCGAAACAAGCCGGCATTTTTGCCTATACCATTTCCGTTAGTCAATTAGATGGAGAACAAAACACAACCAATAATAGTCAACAGGTTTTTATTGAAGTTTTAGACAACAAAGAGTCGATTCTAATTGTGGGCAATGCCCCCCACCCCGATTTATATGCACTCCGTGAAGCCTTGACGAAGAATAAGAATTATCAGGTTACTGTGGAGTTAGCGGCTACAGCCAAAGATAATTTCGGCAAATACAACCTCATCATTCTGCACAATCTTCCTTCAGTTGGTTTTAATGCAGGGAGCCTGATTCAGCAAGCAAAAAACGCAGGCGTTTCGCTTTGGTTTATTACCGGCTCACAAACGGCAATTCCTTTATTCAATCAAAATCAGGATGCCTTGCAAATCACCGCACGTGGAGGTATGAACGATGCACAAGGTATCTTAAACAAAGATTTTGTTTTTTTTAATCCTGGAAATGCGACCGGGCTCCAAAATTTACCGCCTTTATCCATTCCTTTTGCAGAATTCAAATCCGGGCCAAACACCCAAATCTTATTATCCCAAAAACTAGGTTCGCTCAATACCTCTTATCCACTTTGGGTACTCCAGAGTGGTCAGCCTCAGCGAATCGGCGTTACCTGTGGTGAAGGTCTCTGGCGTTGGCGTTTATACGAATACCAGCAAAGTACAAAACACGATGTTGTTGATGGACTCATCACCAAAACTGCACAGTTCCTTTCTGTAAAACAAGATAAACGCCCATTTCGTACCATACTCCCTAAAACGGTCTTTTCAGAAAATGAAAATGTGGTGGTGGATGCGGAACTGTATAATGCCAATTATGAATTGGTGAATGAACCAAATGTTCAATTGAGTATCAATAACGAACAAAATCAAAAACAAAACATTGAGATGAACAAAGCGGGCAATTCATACAATTATAATTTTGGGAATCTCTCCGCAGGAAATTATAATTATACCGCTACGACGCAATGGAATGGCAAAACTTATTCAAGCACCGGTAGTTTTAAGGTTTATGCTCAAAATCTCGAAGATTTAAATACAACAGCCGATTTCGGTACGCTCAACCAAATGGCTCAAACGCATGGAGGAAGTTTTGTATTCGCAGAGGCCTTAAATACATTGAAAGATAAAATCAGGAAAGACCCTGAGATGAAAAATTTAATTCGCACTGAAGTGCAAACCGATCCATTAATCAACTGGAAATGGTTATTTGGATTATTCATGGTACTGCTTGGCGTGGAGTGGTTTATCCGAAAACGTAGCGGACAGTATTAATTCGGGCTCGCTCATTTCCTCATCCATGGGAAATTTAGGGGCTGCTGAATAACTCAGAAATGCTGTAGATTCAAGGCGCGGGTAATGAAGCTGTATTGT
>JBMOFV010000093.1:0-2696 GCA_049318705.1 Chitinophagaceae bacterium | reverse complement strand
CTTCTTCGTATTCCGGGGTAGTAGCATCAGAGGTTGGCAATACGCTCAGTTTAATCCCCAGGGTTTGTTTGCCCATCGGATTGCCTTTTGTATCGCGGGCGATGCCCTGATAATTAAATTTTTGAGGCACCTGAGCTTTTAGCAGCGCAGGGCTTCCGGCTAAAATTAAACCGGTCAATAGGAGTTTAAGTGCTTGTTTCATGAATGATGATTTTGAGTTGAATATAACTCAACAGATTTATAAATTTTACGCAAATGAGAATTTAGCAGGTTTGATTGATTAAATGGTCGGAATTAAAAAGAATTTGGTGGATTCGCTGAAATAGAATCTGGCATGTTTGCAAGTCCAAAGAAAGTTTGTCTGTTGAATCGTCGTTCGGGACAAGCGCATCAATTTGAGTTGTGAGGTGGTAAATACCTAAATAGGGGCTCACTGCATAAAAGTTTATGAATTGGCATAAAAACAAAAAGGATTGCCGTTTTGTGGCAATCCTTTTTTCATTCCTATCAGGCTAAATTATCTTCCGCCTAATGGATTATTTTGTTGTCCGGCTTTGGCTTTTTGTTCAGCCGCTGCTTTTTGTTTGCGAAGTTCTTCTCCTCTTTTTTGCGCTGCTGCCATGGCCTCTTTGTTTTCAGCATTGCGCTGCTGTTCTTTCGCACTTTGAGGTTTAGGAGTCATACGCTCGCTGTGGTGTAAGGCTTTAGAAGCATCCTGACCGAATAACTCAGGGTGTAAATATTTCCCTTTTTCACGATCAGCTTTCTCTACTTCTGCTTCCACACGATTGGCATTGGCCCAGGCATCCTGACGAACACCGGTTACCTGCCAGCTTACTTTTACATTGGGTTTACTGGTTTTGATGGTAAAAGTGTTGTTGTTTACTTCTGAACTTACTTTCGCCATAACGAAGTCGTTGCTGTTATCGATGACCGTCAATTGATATTTAAAATCTTTGTTTTCGGCCTGAAAATAAGCAGGTAATTCAACTACCGCGTTTCCGCTTGCATCCGTAACGATATTGCCATTGTAAACATTCATCATATCCGGACTTTCAACAAAGCTGTGTACCAAATACTTATTAGCGGGATCTTGTGGGTGATCAATTTTAAACGTACCGCCTGCTTTGGAGAGTATACCATTGATATGGGCATTGCCTTCGAAATAACCTGAGTAATTATTAAAAAAACCTCCGATTGGTGCAGCTCCATAAATACTATAAGTATAATCGCTATTGCTTAAACCACCATCTGCATCTCCAAAAATACCTCTTGGATTATTGGTTCCGTTGATGCCATCATAATGACCTTGAGCGAAACCACTCACCGCAGTAACCACGTCATCCCCTCCTTGTGCATAAGAATATACGCCAATTGAACGACCTAATCCATTGCTTGGTGAAGTGGCTGTAACGTATTCTCCATATATATTTGCGTTGCTTGTTAAAGAGTTTGTAGATACATAATTAATATCACCATACGCATCCCCAGTTCCGTTTTGTGTAACAGATGTGGTAGATCCAACGACAAATGAGCCCGATCCGGTTGCGTTAGACACAGTGTTGTATTGACCATATGCGTCCTGTGAGCCTGCGGTAACTGTATTGATGTAGCCATAAGAATATGATGAATTTCCTGTTCCTTCAAAGCTTGTAGTTGAAGAAATACCCCTTGGTGAATTGTCGGAATAAGACTCTACCATGACCCCATTACTGGAGGTTCCGTTCAAATTATCCGATACAAAATAAGCTGCCGTATCTCTCGAAGAAAGAATACTCAATTCGGCATTACTGATGGAAGTGGAAAGATAATTACCCATTCGGCCATCTGCTAGGTTGACTTCCAACCCTAATGCAATTCCATTTCCAAAACGCATGGTATTTTCTAAGGTGGAGTGCTGGATATAACCCAATTTATCATTGGATGTAGTCGGGTTGCTCGTATGATTTTGAAAATAAATTCCGCGATTGGTTGATGCAGAAGAGTCCTCCAAAGCCAAGAAGGTACCGGTATTTTGTTTCCCTTCAAATCCGAATAGTGAATATCCGAAGGACGCTATATGATCTCTAAATTGAGCACCATAAGGGATTCCAACAAAGCTGCCTTGTGAGGTTCTGCCGTAAGATAATGCGGATCCATTATCTATTAAAAAACTATTGCCTAATGTGGTTCCGTTGGGTGTGAATTTTGGAATATAATTGAGGGTTCCAATGCCGCTCACGCCACCGCCTGCAGCAGGTGTTTGCCAGGTAGCCAAACCCGATGCATCAGATGTTAACACCTTACCTGCACCCGGTGCACCACCGCTAATTCTAATTTGATTCGCCAATTCTACATTCCCCGCAGCGGTTACCGTCATGCGTGTGATATTATTGGTTCCCAAGGTCAGGTTTGCATTTTCACGATTGGTGATACTTGCATCATTTCCGGTATTCCGAATATCTAAACCATCTGTAGCTGAATGGCCTGTTGTATTATTGGTTAATCGTACATCCATGGTCGTTCCATCGGTATTGTTCAGGTGTACACGACCAATTGGAGCAGAATTACCACCGATCCCTACATTTTCTGTGGTATAATCGGCATGGAATTTTAACTTACTCGTTCCGCCTTTAAAAATACTAATACCTGCATTACCCGAAGTGCTGATTAAAAAACGACCTAAGCCATCATTCGCAGCTACTCCATTATTTCCG
>JBMOFV010000092.1:0-3117 GCA_049318705.1 Chitinophagaceae bacterium | reverse complement strand
TGCGGTTATGCCCGTGTGGAGGGCTGGGCGGTGGGTATCGTGGCCAATCAGCGCAAAATTGTAAAAAGTGGAAAAAATGAAATGCAATTAGGCGGTGTGATTTACAATGATAGTGCTGATAAGGCCGCTCGTTTTATCATGAATTGTAATCAGAAAAAAATTCCTTTGGTGTTTTTGCAGGATGTAACCGGATTTATGGTTGGTAGCCGAAGTGAGCACAGTGGCATTATTAAAGATGGCGCAAAATTGGTGAATGCGGTGTCGAATTCTGTTGTGCCTAAAATAACCATCATTATTGGTAACAGTTATGGTGCCGGCAATTATGCCATGTGCGGAAAAGCGTACGATCCTCGATTTATGTATGCCTGGCCCAATGGAAAAATAGCGGTTATGGGCGGTGAACAGGCGGCTAAAACTTTATTACAAATTCAGGTAGCCGCTTTAAAAAGCAAAGGCGAAGAGATAACGCCGGAGAAGGAAAAAGAAATGTTAGACCATATTATCGCCAAGTACAGTGAACAAACCACTTCATACTATGCGGCCGCCCGATTGTGGGTAGATGCCATCATTGACCCAATAGAAACCCGCACTGTAATATCGGAAGGGATTGCAGCTGCCAATCATGCGCCGATTGAAAAGGAAATGAATGTGGGTGTATTTCAGGTTTAATATGTTGCCATGAAAAAAATTGATATCCATACCCATATAATGCCGGAAAAAATTCCGAATTGGTTTGCCAAATTCGGTTACGGCGATTTTATTCATCTGGAGCATCATCAACCTTGTTGTGCCCGCATGATTAAAGGCGATAAGTTTTTTAGAGAAGTAGAAAGTAATTGCTGGGAACCCAAAGACCGATTGCCCGAAATGGATGAAACGAAGGTAGATATACAGGTCTTGTCGACGATTCCGGTATTGTTCAATTATTGGGCTCAGGCGGAACATGGATTAGAAACATCGCGTTTTTTTAATGATCATATTGCACAGTGTGTCGATTTATACCCCAATCGATTTATTGGTTTGGGTACCGTACCCTTACAAGATGTAGATATGGCCATTCGGGAAATGGAACGGGTTATGAAGGAACTCAAAATGCCCGGTATTGAAATTGGCAGCAATGTGAATCAGCAAAATTTGAGTGATCCGAAATGGAATCCTTTTTGGCAGGCAGCGGAGGAATTGGGTTGTAGTATTATGGTGCATCCCTGGGAGATGATGGGTGAACAGGATATGATGAAATATTGGTTGCCCTGGTTGGTAGGTATGCCCGCTGAAACGTCACGGGCTATATGCAGCCTGATTTTTGGAGGCGTGTTTCGAAAATTCCCTCGATTAAAATTTGCCTTTGCGCATGGAGGGGGTAGTTTTCCTGCTACGGTAGGTCGGGTGGAACATGGTTTTAATGTAAGACCGGATTTATGTGCAATCGACAATGATATAAACCCGCGTAATTATCTCGGTCACTTTTGGGTGGATAGTCTGGTACATGATACCGCTTCGATGGAATTATTAATAAAAACCATTGGAAGCAAAAAAATCTGTTGCGGCAGCGATTATCCCTTTCCATTGGGTGAACATCATCCCGGTGCACTTATCGAAAGTATGCCCTTGGATGAAGACATCAAAAACGCCATGTTATATGAAAATGCCATGGATTGGCTGAAATAATTGAAAATGAAAAAAAAGAACCTGCTTTTTTTTGTAGCCCTCATTGCTGTGATGGCAATGGTTTGGGCTTACATTCGATATTTTAAACCCAACGTTGTAGATTTTTCGGGTAAAGAATACCTTTATATCCGCACGGGTTCGAGCTGGAAAGACGTGATGGATTCTTTGCACAACAACAATTTGTTGATTGATGAAAATTCATTCAATGATATGGCGGGTACAATGGGGGTTGACAAACAAGTGCATCCCGGAAGGTATGCCCTTGAACCGGGTATGAGTAATTATTCCTTACTCAGATTACTGCGTAGTGGAGTTCAAAGTCCGGTAAAACTGACCCTGAATAAACTCCGAACCAAAGAGCAGATTATTTATAAATTAAGCAGTCAGCTGGAACCGGATAGTGCAGCATTTGCCCGTTTGTTTTCGGATTCGACTTTTTTAAAAGATTATGGAATAGGAGTCTCGCAAATTCAGGTGTTGTTTATGCCCAATACGTATGAACTCTACTGGAACACGAGTCCGGAAAAAGTGATTTCCAAAATCGCCAAAAGCCATCAACAATTTTGGAATGCCGAACGAAAATCAAAGGCCAGGCAATTAAACCTGAGTATACCCGATATCATTACAATTGCCTCGATAGTGGAAGAAGAAACCAATAAGCATGACGAAAAGCCACGCATCGCAAGTGTGTATTTAAACCGTTTAAAAATAGGCATGAAATTAGGTGCAGATCCAACAGTGAAATTTGCGGTTGGTGATTTTGCCTTACGCCGGATTTTGAATATTCATACGCAAAAAGTTTCGCCTTATAATACTTATTTGGTAGCAGGCTTACCACCGGGGCCAATTTGTACACCGGGGAAAGAGAGTATAGAAGCAATATTGAACCATGAAGAAACGAACTATTTGTTTTTTTGTGCCAAAGAAGATTTTAGCGGCTATCATAATTTTGCAAGCAGTTACAATGAACATCTTGAAAATGCCCGAAGATATCAGCAGGCATTAAATCAACGCGATATCAAATAGGAATATTTACATGTTTGCAACAGGGCTTATTTTGCTTTAGAGTGAGTGTAGGTTAGTGAGTCTAATCTCCATTGAAATTATAAAATTGTCCAAAACAATAATATAATTTTTCATTGGTTAATGCTCTTATAAAATATTCATAGTACAAAGAGGTGTGAAGTGAAATTGAGACTATAGAATATCTATCATCTCTCTATCTTGCTTTAACAAATTGTAAATTAATAGATGATGTATTATTTTTTTGACGGCCGCTTATAATTCTAACCAGGTAAAATCAGACTGTGTTATCCATAGTCGGACATTGCTATCATTCTTGTTTTCCACCTTTTGTCTTGTACCGTTAGCGTATTTGTAATATCCTGATTTCATCAGGCTAAACAAATACTGCTACGGCATGAAATCAAAACAAAAGGTGGAGCCAAA
>JBMOFV010000091.1:0-3515 GCA_049318705.1 Chitinophagaceae bacterium | reverse complement strand
ATTGAGCTGAAAAGTAGAATCAGTATCAAAAGGATTATAAACCGGATCGTATCGGTTACAATTCGGATAAACGGAACCGGGAGGACATAAATAATTCACATTTCTCAGACATGTGGTGGTGACATCAAAATTAGGTGTCGTATAATCGATACATTGCCTGAAGGGTACCCAAGGTAAAAAATGCGACATAGGCCGATTGCCTTGTGCCGAATCCGGAAATACCAAATTGATGCTGCTGAATGACAGGGAATCCCCATCCGGATCTACCGCATTCATCGCGTAAAAGGCGGGCACATTGCGAACGAACACCGCCGTGGGATAGGAAAGAAAATAAGGGCTGGAATTAGGAATTAATGTATTGATTTGAGTAATCCCATTTTTTAAAGTAATATGCGAGCCACCGGCAATACCATTTCCGTAAATATAAGTTGGTATATAACTAGAATCTACATTGGTTCCCCAATATTGATCAGAACTAAATGGCGCGTAAGTGCCTGCATAACCACAAGAGGCCGGGTTAAGAGAATTATTTAAAGACCCATCCTGCACCTGCCAAAGACCACAAGGTTCGGGAAGATGTATAATAGTATCATACCAATAATCGCGTAAGAGTTCAAAAGTATCCTTAAAGCCTGGTTGAATATTACCTGGACCCGTTGAATAATAAGGGCCAGGCTGAACAAATTTAACAATGGAATCCTCGAAAGTACTGGCACAAACCTGAAATATCCTTTTGGAGGCGCTATCCCCTGAATTTGGATTGATTGACAAAATTGGATTCATTAGCCATGGTGACTCTTGATACAATTGAATGTTGATTGGTTGAAATTTGTAAGTACAAGTATCTACCAAACTTATTCTGGTTGAAGTTCCTATTGTATACCCATATCCGTTGGCTGTTACTCCATGCCATGTTATATTTTTTCGAAAAAATATTTGATAGGTAGTATCGGAAATATCTGGCCTTTGAAGCAAACGAAACTCGGAACCACCATCTACCTGAAACAAACGATTCTGCGCCATAGATAATTGCATCAAAAGCGTAAGAATCAGAAGTGAGATTCCGAGTTTTGTTATCATAATTCAGTCAGCTTATTTTACAACCTTGATAACCACATCATTTATTTGAAGCAGATACATTCCGGCTGAGAGATTGTTTAAAGAAAGATAGTCGAAAGGTAAAACCTGGCCACTTTGCAATTTACTACCTGATAGGGAATAAATAGAATAGGTCGCCTCCGTTTCAAGACCTAGAACCTTTATACGATCGCCTATTTGTTGAATTTGCAAATCCTGCTGAACAGATTTAAATGGATTCTGCGCATCACATTCGTATTCATCAATCTGATTCGTGGCAAAATCTATGACGATTATCTGTGATTGGCTAATGGAAACCGCATTAATATTTGTCGTATACCCATTACTAATCAATGGAATCAAAAGTAAAGTTCCTTCAGTTGAATTCTCACTGCAAAAATTTTGCGAGTAATTATCCGTTTGAGTGACCGTTAAATGATCACCTGAGGTATTGGTGCAATAGGTCCCATGTACAAAGGATTGCACGGGCTGTGATTCATCGCGAGGGAACGAATAATGATTGGGATACCATTGAGAAGTATAATCATAGCCTGTGTAATAATGAACAGGACCATTCGTAGATGACCAACGTTTGTACCAAAAAACATTCGGGTCTTGTGCCGTAGTCCAATTATCAAAATTCCAATCCGTATAGTTGATTCTATATAGAATTGGGAGTTTCATGGTTTGATTGGTTGAAGCAGAAGAATTTTCTAAAACCGATGCAGTTATAATATGGTGTTCATCAATCTGATGATTGCTCATACGACCAACTTTTGTCCATCCAATCAATGGATTACTTGGAATTTCCAAAAGGCCCATTTGCTGTAATCCATTCCAAGTATCTGAGTAAAGTACGATATTCGTATTCAGGGTAACATCAATCAATTTATCTGCAAAAAACCCATAATCCTCAGTTTCAAAATGTCGATAACTACCCGAAACCAAAACCTCATCATGGTCATCATCGTACTTTAAATCACCTATAAAAAAATTAATTGGATGAGGTACTGCGGTATTATCATGCTCACGCTGCTGTATATCCAATACGTTTGAATTATAATCTAAACGCAAATAGAATAAGGATAAATCGTAAGCTTGATTGCTCCCGGTTAAATGACTTGTATTTCCACCAATCAGATACCCCCCGGAGTTATTTAAGTCCGGAATTTCAATGATGCGACTTGGAAAATATTCCTTATCTACCAATCCTACAAATGATTGGAACTCAAGTTCAATGGCGCTTGCAAAAATCATGGTGGAAGTTTCCAATTCAGCTAGGAAAATTCTTTTGTCTATAATCGCAGCAGAACCGCCTGTAGATTTAGCAGGAGCCGGATTGTCACCTCCATCAGTCAAAACACCAGTGAAAGCGAAATCTGCTCCATTGGGATTGTCATACACAGGACAGATATCTGTGACCATACATGAGTTTAAATTAGCAGGTCCAAAAGTAGTAGTCTGAATATCCATCAATTGAAAACTTATTAAACTCAGATTCAGATCGAATATACCCACCCAAGTTGAGTAATCGCATAAGCTTCCGGTTTGAACTACACCAGCGACACAGTATTCTTGTGTCATATCATTGTATGATGCTGCAATTGGTACAAACTCTTGACTCAGAAAATTATTTGTTACATCAATCTGATAAATCCTACTGGTTTGCAAGTTTCCTAAGTCATCTAAAATATTCACTTGAAGATCGTTGATACCTAAAGAATTTGTCACAGGTTGAAAAACTACCGTTCCGATAATGGGATATTGATTAGTTGGTCTAAATTTTTCCATCACCACGGCATCATTTAAGGTAAAAGAATAAGAACCAGTTTGTTCATACCGTTTTGTAAAATTTTGAGCAGAAGAAGAAAGAGAGGAAAAAAGCGCAATACACATTATAAAATTAAATATGTAATGGGGGGTAAATTGGCGGTTACCCCTAATGGCCGCTTGTTGCTTTGTTTTCATAGCGTTTTAAATTATTGGTTAAAAAATGTTTTGTTCGAATTGTGAATCCGAAGTTAAGGAAATTTACAACTACCAACAAAATTTTTAACAATTCAAACCCCATTTTGTTTCGCCTCTTGACAATAGAAAATTTATCTCGCACATTCTTGATAGGGCTGATTTTCACAAATACTTCAAGCCGATCAAAAAGACGTGTTTGCTGCGAATAGAATGGGTCATTCGCTGGGGCGGTCCACTGACGGTATAAGACAAAAGGTTGGAAAACATAAATAATAGCCATGTCTACCTTCGGAAAACACTGTTTGGTTTTACTGAATTAAAAATACAAGCGAACGTAAAAAGATAAGACCTCATCTAATTGATATACAAATCGTTACAGAAAGTTAAAGAGACTTTATGGCATTAATACCCTTACCCCCTACCTCACCAACAGCACATTCCCCGATTTACGAATCCATTCGCCATTCGGG
>JBMOFV010000090.1:0-4094 GCA_049318705.1 Chitinophagaceae bacterium | reverse complement strand
CCACCTGCCCACAAACATTTCATTTCACTACCGAAATAAAAATGTTTGCCCTTTTCGTAGCTATAAAAAAAGGGCTTTTCGCCAAATCGATCTCGGGCACAAAAAATGGTTTGTTTCTGTTCGTCATACAAGACAAATGAAAACATCCCATCCAGTAACTGTAAACATTGTTCTCCATCCCGATGATAAAGGGCCATTAATACCTCCGTGTCCGAAGCCGTTCGAAATTGATAGCCCTGTTTAAGCAAGGTTTCCTTCAGCTCAATATAATTGTATATTTCTCCGTTAAAAACGATCGAGTAACGATCTAAATAATGCATTGGTTGATCGGCCTCATGGCTTAAATCAATAATTGACAATCGTCGGTGTCCGAGTCCAACTTCGGCGTTTGATGAGATCCATTGACCTTCACCATCCGGTCCCCGATGAGCAATCACATCGGTCATCCGCTTTAAACGCTCCTGTGTTACCAACCCTTTGTCTTTGGCTATAATTCCAGCAATACCACACATAAGGCCTTATTCAATTTATCGGGCAAATGTAGTGATTCTGGGAGGATTTTCTGGCAAGCTCTTAGAGGTGTTGCCGAATCAACGTGGTGATTTGTTCCGCAGCATGACCATCTCCATATAAGTTCTCCTGGTATAAACCGGGCGATTGAGCAATGACTGTTTGAATGTCCTGCAGGTTATCAAATACCAGCGTGTTCCATCCATTTTGAAGAGTCTCAGTCCATTCCGTCTCACTGCGAAGCGTGATACAAGGCCTTTTCAGGATATATGCCTCTTTTTGAATGCCCCCACTGTCTGTGATTACACAATCAGCATATTTTTGATAAGATACGCTTTCAGTATAGCCTTGGGGTGGAATAAATTGAATATTGGCAAATGATGACTCCTCCATACCAAAGGAATGAATGCGCTGCAAGGTGCGTGGATGAATGGAAAAAACAACCGGTTTATCCAAACTGTTCAAAACCTCAAGAATTTTTTCCATCCGGGTTTGATCATCTGTATTATAAGGACGGTGTATGGTAGCAAAATAATAGGGGTGGTTCAGAATCCGTTTGGACTGAGGTTCAATGAGTTTAATCATATCACACATCACATCCCCGCAACGAAAGATTCGATCGTGCCGGATGCCCTCCTGATGCAGGTTTTGTATAGCCTGATCGCTGGGGCAAAACAAAATATGGGCAAATTCATCCGCTACAATCCGGTTAATTTCTTCAGGCATGGCCCGATTAAAACTTCGTAATCCGGCTTCAATATGAATCAGTGGGATATGCATTTTGGCAGCCACCAATGCGCCTGCCAAAGTTGAATTCGTATCGCCGTAAACCAACAAGGCGTCCGGGTTCTCGGCCATACAAACTTTTTCAATTTCAGTTAACATGATGGCTGTTTGTTCGCCCTGAGGCTTACTCCCCCCCAAATTGAATAAAAAGTCGGGTTTAGGCATTTTGAGTTCATCAAAAAAAACCGCACTCATGTTTTCATCATAATGTTGTCCGGTATGAATCGTTAGGGCATTAAAATGTTTTTGCAATTGCAATTGCATCGGTGCATGCTTGATGAATTGAGGACGGGCACCAACAACGGATAAGATTTTTTTCATGTTATTTTTATTCCCCGACTGCTAAGCCTTGGATCGCGCTCAAAAATACTGCACCAAAGTGCTCTGCAGATAATGTTTGGGCAGCTTTTTCCGCATTTCTTTTATAACGCAATAATTGATCAGCATCTATACCACTTATTTTTTGCGCCAAAGATTCAGCATTAAACGCATCGGCCACAACGCCTAATTCAAATTTTTCGCTTAGCCGCTTCATTTCGGGTGAGGGTCCGATGGCAATACATAATTTGGCCTGAATAAATTCAAAAAACTTATTTGGAAGAGCAATGGCATTATTAAAGCTGGCCGGAGGTAAAATATAGATACCAATATCAAATTGGTTCAGGGTTGGTACAATTTGGCGAAAGGGAACCGGTTCTATGAAGGAAATATTGGTTCTTTCTCTGGCCATTTCCTGTAAAGATTGATAGTAATCAGGCACATTGGGCATGAGCATGAACGTTAAATGATATCCGGCCCCAAGTATATCCATCATCCGAATCATTTCTTCAATTTTACGACTAGGAATGGCCCCCCCATGGTGGATTAATTGAATAATCTTTCCCGGGATTTGAGCAGGCAGCTCATTCAAATGGGCTGCATTAGGGATAACAATGCTATCTTTTTGAAAAACATCCAGACATTTTTCCCGAATACTATCACAAACATTCACCATAAGATCTACGGCCGGTAAAAAGCGGCGGTATAAATCTTCATAAAATAATTGCCATGTACCCGCCCATTCCGGCCTTTCATCAAATTCAAGTGGATAATATTCATGGGCATTAAAAACCAATTTATATTGATAGCGATCCTTAAGATGGGCCATATAAGGAACATCGAAGCACTCATGGCAAATCACAATATCCGGTTCAACGGCATCCAGTATTTTCTTGATTCGATAAAGTTTTCCCTTATCGATATAATTATCCGGAATGTATTTTCCCCGGTAATCGCGGTTGATTTTTCGGAACACTCTGTACGCAAAGCCTTCTTGAATGGTCTTGCGCTTATAATGCGCCGCAACCACAAAAGCAGGCGGGGTGATGCCCACGGTAAATAGTTCAAATTCGTTTTTGAGGGCGTCTATCGTACGAATCACCCTTGGTGCAGAGTGTAATGTACGGTCAGTGATAATTAAGACTTTCTTCATGCCAATTCCTGCTCAAAAACGTCGACAGATGCGCTTAAAGGGCTGTTTTTTTGCAAATATATTCTATTCAGGCTTTTTTCTACCATAAATACTACTTACCTTTGCGCCCGAATTCAGTAAAGGATGCAAATAAGCCGTAAAACATCAGTGAAATCAATCGTTTTGGCCTTTTTCATGGTCGTTTTAGGACTGACGCCTTCATTTGCCAGTGAACACGGGCATGCCGAAGGGGAAGAGCCTAAACTGGATATCAAAGGAGAAATCTTTGGCCATATCGGGGATTCTTATGATTGGCATTTATTTTCTTTTGGAGAAGGCCATGATGCCACCCACATTTCTGTACCTCTTCCTGTAATCTTATTTCAGGATGGTGTTCATGTCTTTATGTCTTCTAAATTTCATCATGGTCATGATGTGGTTGAAAGTAATGGGCAGTATTTTAAATTGGAAAAAGGCAAAATTTATCTCACTGACGCATCCGGAGCCTTACAAATGGATGAAAAAGGAGCGATAACCAATGCCAAGCCGGCCTTTGACATCAGTATCACTAAAAATGTTTTGTGTTTATTGTTATCTGTGGTGATTTTGCTGGTGCTGATGACCGGTGTGGCAAAAAAATACAAACAAAACGGTGCTCATAAAGCCCCAAGCGGTTTTCAAAATGCCCTTGAACCCATCATTGGATTTATTCAAGACAACGTTGCCAAACCGAATCTGGGTAAAAAGTATCTCAAGTTCATGCCATTGTTGTTGACTTTATTCTTCTTTATTTGGGTCAACAATTTATTGGGATTATTACCCTTTGGATTCAATTTAACCGGAAACATTGCGGCAACGCTTTTGTTGGCGTTGGTATTTTTTGTCGTCATGCTGGCAAATGCCAACAAAGATTTTTGGGGACATATTTTTAACCCACCCGGGGTACCAACCGGAATTAAATTCATTTTGGTTCCCATTGAAATACTCAGTAATCTATTAATCAAGCCTGCAGCGCTGGCGATACGTTTGTTTGCCAATATTTTTGCAGGACATACCATCATCCTGAGTATTGTCTTATTAATTTTTATTTTCTCGGCAATCAGTAAAGTAGCGGGTATCGCATTCGTACCGGTATCTGTCGGATTTACCATTTTTATGTTCTTCCTGGAGCTACTGGTTGCTGCCATTCAAGCATTTATTTTTACTAATCTAACAGCAGTATTTATCGGTCAGGCAATCGAAGAACACCATCATGGTGACGATCATGGCCATCATTAATTCGTTATTTAAAACCAATATATATGTCAGTATTAACAGTCTTATTAGAAGGAATCGCCTCAGCAGGTGG
>JBMOFV010000089.1:0-4322 GCA_049318705.1 Chitinophagaceae bacterium | reverse complement strand
AAAACCTATACCAAACCTTAATTAAAATGGTCAACCTATTTCAGGACAAGACAGACTCCCCAGATTGGCGTTTAAAACCGCATCACAGAGTTTTTTAGCCCTGGCTTCTGATACCTGAATCACCCATAATTCCACGCCGCTTTCGGTGGTATTCGTAAAAGCCACCCATTTTTCATCCACCGACCAACTGATATTTGCAATTTGCGGATTATCGGGTAAATCCTTCACCTGTATTTCTTCCTGTCCGTTTATTTTACGAATTTTTAGGTTATTGATATAGTTTAAGGTACTGGAAATATTCGTCACCGGATTCACCCTCAAACCTCCAAGGCGCATTTCTTCCTGATTCAGTTCGTTGAGCGATTTGTAAGTCGGGCGATAGGAGAGCAGCATATACTCTTTTCGGGTATCCATCATTACGCCGGGTGTGCGTTGATAATCCGCTAAATCAAGGATTTCTTTGGGTGGTTTTTGAAATCCGATGTTTTCCTGACTATACAATTGCAGTGTGCATAAACAAATGCCGAGGATTAAGAGGAGTCTTTGCATGTATTTGACTTTAAGGTTTTCAAATATAATGGTTCATGCCCATACTTGAACGACTCAAAAAAAACACTACTTTTGCCGGCATCCGTTGAAAAGAGGCAGTCCGTATTCATTTAACCATGATTTTTCTGCGCCTCAATCCGTAAATGTATATCCATATGAAAATTGAAATTACCGGCGGCGATCTGACCCTGAGAGAATTTTATCAGGTTGTGTATGAAAATGCAGAAGTATCGCTCAATAAATCTGCACTCAGCGAAATTGATAAATGTTTTAAATTCCTGAAAGAGTATTCCGAAAAAAAACTCATTTATGGCATCAATACCGGTTTTGGTCCAATGGCCCAATATCGGATCAAAAACGAAGACCGCTATGATTTGCAATACAATCTTATTCGCAGTCATGCCAGCGGATGCGGTGATATTTTACGGCCCGAATTTTTAAAAGCTACCCTGGTTGCCCGTTTATCGAGTTTAATGAAGGCCCGTTCAGGCATCCATCGCTATACGGTGGAGTTGCTACGCGATTTTATCAACCACGAAATCCTGCCACAGATTTTTATTCACGGTGGTGTTGGCGCAAGCGGCGATTTGGTGCAACTGGCCCATCTCGCTCTTTGTCTCATCGGCGAAGGCGAAGTGATTTATAAAGGCAAATTACAAGCATCCAAAGCAGCTATTGCCAAAGCCGGATTAAAGCCGCTTCAGGTTCATATTCGCGAAGGTCTTTCATTGATGAATGGAACTTCTTGTATGACAGGTATCGGTATGATCAATACCATACTTGCATATCGCGCTGCCAAATGGCAACTGCTGATGAGCGCGATGGTGAATGAAATTTCCGAAGCTTATGACGATCACATCAGCAAGGAACTCAACATGGTCAAACCGCATCCCGGGCAGCAAACCGTGGCCACAGCTATGCGCAAAATTTTAAGAGGAAGTAAATTACTTAAAAACCGTCACGAACATTTATACGATAAAGAAGTATTGGCAGAAGTTCTCGACGAAAAAGTACAGGAATATTACAGCTCCCGATGTATCCCGCAAATTGTTGGCCCCATCTGGGATACCATTGCTTACACCGAAAAGGTATTAACTACCGAAATTAATTCCGTGAATGATAATCCGATCATCGATTATCAAAACGGGAACATTTATCATGGGGGTAATTTTCATGGCGATTATATTGGATTGGAAATGGATAAACTCAAAATTGCTATTACCAAGCTTTCTATGTTAGCCGAACGTCAGTTAAACTATTTGCTGAATCACAACCTCAATCAAAAATTATCGCCATTTATCAATCTCGGAAAACTAGGTCTCAATTTCGGGATGCAGGGTATGCAATACACCGCTACAAGTACGGTTGCCGAAAACCAAACCCTCAGCAATCCGATGTATGTGCACAGCATTCCGAATAACAACGACAATCAGGATATCGTGAGTATGGGTTCCAATGCTGCCTTGCTTTGTAATCGGGTCATCGAAAATACCTTCGATGTGTTTGCGGTGCATTTGATAGCGATTTGTCAGGCGGTCGATTACCGAGGTATTCAAAATAAGTTGGCGCCTATCACCCGAAGCGTTTATGATACGGTGCGCAAACATTGTCCCAAATTTACCATCGAAGATCGCGCTCGTTACACCGATCTCGCCAAAGTACGTAAGTATATCAGCGAAACAGATTTATACTAATACAAATTGTAAGGATAAATTAGCCCAAAACTATTTTATATCGGTGTAGTTTCTTTTATTAGGCAGCACATGCCGCAATTTTCTCTTCATCGTGGGTCCCGCTTTCCGCCTGTGCACGGCACTTGGCTGCAATCGGGGCTGGAATGATACTGGAACATTCTCTCCATCCAGTTGAGTTTGCTTGGCATGTTTATTTTTTGCCCAATTCTATCACCTCCAGGTGATTTAATCGATGTCCGTCAATTTCAAATCGAACCAATGTTTTAACCTGGTGCCAGCCTTGTAATCCACATGCACCCGGATTAATATGAATCAAATTCAGGGTAGGGTCTGGCATCACTTTTAAAATATGTGAATGTCCGCTGATAAATAAATGGGGGCGATGTTTTAGAATCAATGACTTGCTATTGGCATGGTACTTCGGTGGATAGCCACCAATATGGGTCATATAAACCGGCACCTCCTCTACTTGAAAAAGTAAATTCTCTGGAAATTGCGCCCGTATTTCTTGTCCATCAATATTTCCATAAACCGCCCTGAAGGGTTTAAATGATTCTAGTTTTTGAACTATTTCAATTGTGCCGATATCACCTGCATGCCAAATTTCATCCACCTCTTTAAAATGTTCAAAAACAGCATCCGGCAAATGTCCATGCGTATCAGATAATAAGCCTATACGAACCATGTTTACTTATCCGTAATGGTGACCTGACTGAGCATCAAATCCCAGGCTAAAGTTTCGAGATAAATTTTTTCTGATTCCGTGAGATTTTTTATGTCTAGTTTTTTACCACTCAATTCCTTCTTTTCAATCGAAGCGACCATCTCAAGGTATTTACCATATTGGAAATCGGTGAGGAGATTTTTCATAAAACGATTCCGTTCCTGTTTTAATAAAATTCGTTCTTTATAAACCACTGGATCAAACTGATAGTTCTTTTTGCTCAGGTTGACATAGTAGCGCTGTATGAGCGAAAAAAGCATATTCTCCGTTCTGATTTTCTGCATACTGTCTAAGAACAAAGTTGTTTGCAACAAAGCCATCGATCCTTTGCTATTTTGTTCAGCATGTTTATTGATCGATTCCAAACTATGGATATGAATGACCATCGGCTTTGATTTCTGCGCCAAAGCGAAATGACCAATCAAAAGAATCAGCAGACTTAAAATGTATTTTTGCATGGGTAAGGGCATGGATTTATTGTACAATTATCAGGTGTTGTTTTTTCTTGCCTTTTTGAACAAGAATGTATTTGTCGTTTAAAAGACTTTCTGCGTTAATCACTTCGTTGGGATCTTCCATTTTGGTTTTGTTAATGTACACGCCCCCTTGTTGAATCATTTTACGGGCTTCTCCCTTGGAAGGAAAGATACCGCAATCTGCAACAAGATTCAATAAAGATTTTCCTTCTTTGATTTCTGCATCGCTTACTTCATGCCGATCCACCCCTTCCAGTATTTCTAATAATTGGTTTTCATTCAGCTCCTTTAAAGCTTCGGCAGTATTGTCGTTAAACAAAAGTTGACTGGCTTTTACCGCATATTCATAATCAGCCCGCGAATGCACAAGACATGTTACTTCTTCAGCTAATTTCTTCTGAAGGAGTCTTTTGCCGGCATCTGCCCGATGCTCTTCAATCAGCGCATCAATTTCATTTTTAGACAAAAAAGTAAAAACCTTGATATAGTTCTCCGCATCATCATCTTTGGCATTTAACCAAAACTGATAAAACTTATAAGGCGATGTTTTTTGAGCATCAATCCAAATATTACCACTTTCTGTTTTGCCGAATTTTCCACCATCCGACTTTTTAAGCAATGGGGCTGTAAATGCAAATGCGTCAGCGCCCGATTTTTTACGAATCAATTCTGTACCTGTCACAATATTTCCCCATTGATCAGAACCACCCATTTGTAATTTCACGCCGAGGGTATTATTGAGGTGGAAAAAATCGTAGCCTTGCACCAATTGATAAGTAAACTCCGTAAAAGACATACCGGTTTCCAATCTTTTTTGAACGGAATCCTTGGCCATCATATAATTGACCGTAATGTATTTTCCAACATCGCGAATAAAGT
>JBMOFV010000088.1:0-4841 GCA_049318705.1 Chitinophagaceae bacterium | reverse complement strand
GTGGAGGATAACGGGGTCGAACCGATGACCTCTTGCATGCCATGCAAGCGCTCTACCAACTGAGCTAACCCCCCAAACAGAGCGCGAATATAAGTCAAGAATTAAAACAAAAAACCTATTTTTACATACTTTTTAAAACCATGTGGAAACAAATTTTACAATATCTCTATTTGAGAAAAAAAGACCCAAATGCCCCTGACAATATCAATGTCAAGTTTATGCATGGGATGAATCGAATTTCGATTTTTATGTTTCTCTTTGCCCTGATTGTAATTGTCATCCGTTTATTTGTTAAGCGCTAACTCATATATACGCCCTGCAACCCTTGGAGCTACTGGCTCATGACCTAAAATTTGTCTTAATTCGGCATAGTCTTTTTGCATTTGCGTTCTCACCAAACCGGGATTCATCAGGGATTCGATTTGCTGCTTTAAATGTTCAACTGTCATTTCTGCTTGTATCAATTCACGCACGGCTTCCCGATTGAGAATTAAATTGACCAATGAAATAAATTTCACTTTCACCAATGCACGGGCTATCCAATAAGAAACGGGATTAGCAATATAACAAACCACCTGAGGCACTTCAAACAAAGCTGTTTCCAATGTTGCCGTTCCGGAAGTTACCAGGGCCAAATGTGCCGAATGTAGAATATCATAGGTTCGCCCTTTGAGCAACTGTACATCCATTCCCTGTATCCAGGGCTGATAAACCTCTTCACCCATGTTCGGCGCCTGTGCAATCATGATGGTATATTCGCTGTAATCACGAATAGCCTCCAGCATAATCGGTAACATTTTACGAATTTCCTGCACCCGACTACCGGGCAATAAAGCAATCACCGGTTTTACAGAAATTTTTGTGGCTTGTGAACGGTATTGATCCAGACTCTCCACGCTGGGATTACCAAAGTAGTCTACATCCAGTCCTTTAGAGGCATAAAAAGCCTTTTCGAATGGCAGAATACAAATCATCCGGTCGACATATTTCCGAATTGTTTCTATGCGATTCTCCTTCCAGGCCCAAACCGTAGGAGAAATATAATACAGCACCCGATAACCTTGTTTTTTAGCCCACTTGGCCATTCTCAAATTAAAACCCGGGTAATCTACCAATACCAAAACTGCAGGATTGAATGTTTGAATGGCCGTTTTACATCGTTTAAAATTGCGGAGTATTTCACCCAGATTCATTAGCACCTCAACAAATCCCATAAAGGCCAATTCACGAATATGTTTATTGATCACCGCACCGGCTTCCTGCATTTGATCTCCTCCCCAAGCTTGTATATCCGCTTCCGGATCCAATTGCCGCAGGGCGTTTATCACCTTGGCAGCATGCATATCTCCACTTGCCTCCCCGGCTATAAAAAAGTATTTCAAAGCTACAAAATATTAAAACGATACATCACGGCGATCAAACCATAAATAATAATAGCAGCGAAAATTCCTTTGAGGGTTTTCATCCTTTTCCGATTCTTGTAATAGGTAATTAATGGAATACAGGTAATCAAACCCAAAGAAATCACCTTTGGAATCATATAGTGGTTATTTTTCAGGAGGTTTAGAAAATCCGCTACACTGATGTGCTCCGACATAAATTTGAGCAGGTAGTACAAATACATGCCCAGCACCGGTACCAATAAACCGAGGATAAAACCTAAAATCGGATGATCTTTATTCATGTGACAAATTTAATTTTCCTGCCAAAAACTTTTATCAAACAGCGGTTAACCTTTGTTGCATGGCCTGAAATGCGATGATACCACAAGCTACTGAAAC
Source organism: Chitinophagaceae bacterium (assembly GCA_049318705.1). Taxonomy (GTDB): domain Bacteria; phylum Bacteroidota; class Bacteroidia; order Chitinophagales; family Chitinophagaceae; genus OLB11. The sequence goes on along the minus strand of JBMOFV010000088.1, from coordinate 3,060 downwards.
ATTTAAACTATCAAAATCTCCAACCATGGGAATTTTAAAGGTTTGATCGCTGAAGGATTGGGTATTGCTACTGATGCCCTTTTCTTCACCCCCCATCACAATACAACAAGGTCCGGTAAAGTCAATATCCAACAAACTTTTATCCGCCTGTAAGTCGCTGCTGAAAATCTTGATTCCATTCATTCGCAAGGTATCACAGATAGTTTGCATACTGCGTTCGCGGCAAAAGGTAATTTGCATCATAGCACCGGCTGATGTTTTGACCATATCTTCGTGCAAAGGCGCTGATTTTCGTTCGGTAAACAACACGGCATCGGCACCGCAACAAACGGCAGTTCGAATAATAGCGCCTGTATTTCTTACGTCGGTAATACCTTCGAGTAATACAAAAAAGGGCGTTTTCCCCTGATCATAGAGCTGCGAAATCACATCCTGCAAGGGTACATATTCCACAAAAGCACCAAAGGCCAGAATACCCTGATGCGCACCTTTAACCATGGTATTGAGCTTCTCAATCGGAACCCTTACAATGGGTACATTTTTTTGTTTCGCCAATCGGATAATATCTCCTATACCTTCACCATTGATATTGTGATGCATGAGAATCCGATCAAGAGGTTTTTCGTTTTGCAATGCTTCAAGTACGGGATTGCGTCCGTATATCAACGATTTATTGGCTGACATGATTATCTATCAATGATGAATTTGGTTGATTCCACAATTTTACCAAAAGAATCTTTGGCAATGATGACATATAGCCCATTTGGATATGTATCCATATCATTGAAGGCGATTTCGTCGGAACCAACCGGAAAGGTTTTTTCTTGTAATTTTCGACCAATGAGATTGCGGAGTTCGATAGTGAGAGGTTCGGCATAGCCAACATTCAACTTCACCCGTAAAACGGCAGATTTAAGAGGTACCGGGAACAAAGAAAAAAGCTTTTTATCATCTCCACCACCCATCACAGACAGGCTGAAAATCATTAAAAACAATATTACGGCTATTTTTCTCATTGGAATCTGCTTCAAAAATATAATCATTTTTTTAGAAAAATGTAGTTTTTGCGTTAAAAACCAGAATTCTCCGTTATTTTTGAACTATAAATCATCAAATATGCATTTCATTCAAAATACATGGTTCGCCTCGAATGTGATGTTCGTATTGTTTTTCTGCCTCCTGTGTTTGTCGGCAGTTGCATACATGAATAACAGAATCCGCATTTATAAAAAGAGTATGTACTCGGCTGTGGTGGTTTTTTTATTGGCATTAGGTGTATTTGTAAATGCACAACAGCATCAACAAAAATTGTCTTTCAAAAGCCTGGGGCAAATTCAAACGGATAAAACCCAAGTTGAAGCACCCTCTATTTTTTCACGCATTGCAGATGTGGTTCTGGATATTGTTCGCCACAAAGTATCTGAATAATTTGCACACTTTGGTGATTCAATCAATCACTTCATCATGATTTTTTAAAAAAATTTAAGCGCTATTCCAATTCGTGCTTAAAGTCGCTCGTGATGTAGAATTTAATTTCCGGATTATTCGTTCTTTCGGTATTTAAATACCATGCACTTTCTGCCAGATAAACCAGATTCCCCTCTTTATCTTCCACAATATTGGCTTGTTTGAATCGGGTGAAATTCGAAACTACATCTTGCGGACCTTTAATCCAACAAGCTTTAAAATAGGGCAAGGTTCTGAAACTACAGGCCGCTCCATATTCATGTAACAAACGATATTGTATCACCTCAAATTGAAGATCTCCCACACAACCGATGATTTTCCGGTTACCGCCATGTTGCGTAAACAATTGTGCGACCCCTTCGTCGGTAAGCTGGCGAATTCCTTTTTCCAATTGTTTTGTTTTCATCGGATCATTGTTGACCAGCTCCTTAAAAAGCTCAGGCGAAAAACTTGGAATGCCTGTGTAAAAATAATTTTCACCTTCAGTGAGCGTATCCCCGATTTTAAAATTTCCGGTATCAAACAAACCCACTACATCCCCGGGATAGGCATCATCCACCACATTTTTTTCTCTGGCCAAAAAGGTATACGGATTACTAAAACGTACATTTTTATCCAATCGGACATGGTGGTAAAAAGTATTCCTTTCGAATTTACCCGAACAAACTCTTAGGAAGGCTACCCTGTCTCGATGTTTGGGATCAATATTCGCATGTATTTTAAAAATAAAACCGGAAAATTTATTGTCGTAGGCACTGATTTCGCGTTGGTCGGTCATCCGTGGGCGGGGCGATGGAGCGATGCGAATAAACATATCCAACATATCCTTTACCCCGAAATTGTTCACTGCACTGCCAAAAAATACTGGTGCCAATTCACCTTTTAAATAAGATTCCTGATCGAAGCTCTCGTAAACCCCATTGATTAATTCCATATCCTCACGTAACACGGCAGCATCTTTCTCGCCCAACATACTATCCAATTGCGGATCATTCAAATCAGGCAAATCCAGCAAATCTTCATCCGTTGCTTTCTGATTGGCCTGAAATCGTAACAAGCTTTTATCTAAAATATTATAAACGCCTTTAAACTCCCGCCCCATATTAATGGGCCAGGTCAATGGCTGGGTTTTAATGTTTAATTTCTTCTCCACTTCTTCCATCAAGTCAAATGGATTACGACCATCCCGATCCATTTTATTGATAAAAATAATCACAGGTGAATCACGCATGCGGCAAACCTCCATGAGGCGCTCTGTTTGTTCCTCCACCCCTTTTACACAATCAATCACCAAAATGACACTATCCACTGCCGTCAAGGTTCTATAAGTATCTTCAGCAAAGTCTTTATGCCCCGGAGTATCTAATAAATTAATGAGCTTTTCGCGATATTCAAAACTCATCACCGAGGTAGCTACTGAGATTCCACGTTGCCGTTCGATTTCCATAAAATCGGAGGTGGCATGCTTTTTAATTTTATTGGATTTGACCGCTCCGGCTGTTTGGATGGCTCCACCAAACAACAACAATTTTTCAGTCAGTGTGGTTTTACCCGCATCCGGATGCGAAATAATGGCAAAGGTCTTGCGCTTTT
>JBMOFV010000087.1:0-4872 GCA_049318705.1 Chitinophagaceae bacterium | reverse complement strand
TGTTGCAAGTTATTGCTTTTAACACAATAGCCCAACAGCGTGAAATTTCCAAGGCTTTAAACCAACCTGTCTTTATTGAGAACAAAGGACAATGGGATTCACAAGCAATGTATTTGTATAAACGACAAGGACTTGATTTTTGGGTTACCAACACCGGTTTTGTTTGTGATTATTATCAAAACAATCAAATTGAATCAGATTTCGCTACCAAACACGGAAAGCCTAAAACCCAATCATATCAGCGAATAGGTCAGGTTGTTTCTATTGAATTGATGAATTCCAAACCTCTAACGGAGGTGAATGCCAAAGGAGAACAACAGGGTCAACATAATTATTATATCGGAAATGATCAAAAAAAATGGGTAACAGGAGCCCATAGCTTTGATGCGCTTGAAATAAAAAATGTTTACGATGGAGTAGACCAAAAAATTTATTTTGAAAATAACGAAATACGTTATGATTTTATCGTCAAGCCGGGTGTCACTCCAAGTATCATACAAATGAAGTTCACAGGACAAAAGTCTATTAAAATCAACAACAAAGGCGAGTTAATCTATGAGACCAGGTTTGGAGATATTAAGCAACACGATTTGTATACTTATCAAATGATTGATGGTAAAAAAAAGCAAGTTAAAAGTGCATTTAAATTGAATGGGAATCAAACGATTATGTTTGAAATTGGAGATTACGACAAAACAAAAGATTTAGTCATTGACCCGATAGTTTATGCGAGTTATTTGGGAGGTAATTTTATAGATGATGTGAATGAAATAGTTCCGGATGTAAATGGCAATCTGTTTATTGCTGGTTCAAGTTCTTCCATTAATTTTCCATTATCTGTAGGGCCCTACCAAACTTTCCAGGGAAATACTGATGTCACCTTATCGCATATAAATCCGAATTTAGGAACAGGCGGATTGATTTTTTCTACATTTATTGGAGGCTCTAATCATGATGTAGTTGGAGGTATTGCATTAGATAATAATGGTTTGATCTATTTGGCAGGTTATTCACTCTCTACAAACTTTCCAACCCTCAATGCATATTCTTCTGTTAATTCAGGTTCATGGGATGCTTTTATTCTGAAAATGAATCCGGTGAATGGGGCACTGGGAAGTCAGATTTTATATTCCACTTATTTCGGAGGAAACGCAGAGGATTACGCTTTTTCATTAGATTTGTTAAATGGTCAACCCATTATTAGCGGCATGACTTATTCTAATAATTTGCCAGTCACAACGAACGCATATGATGCTAGTTATAACGGAAACAGAGATGTGTTATTGGCAGGTATCAATACGAATCTTTCTGGAACAGCTAGTCTTACATACGCTTCGTATTTTGGCGGTGTTGAAGATGAAGAATCTTTTCAGCTTAAAGTAGGGCCAAATAATCATATCTACTTCACAGGCTATACAGCCAGTAACCAAACAACTTTTCCGCTCTCTGTTTCACCTTTCAGTGCTGTATTTTCAGGCCTTGAAGACGCCTTCGTTGCAGAGTTAGAAACGAATATTGCAAACAGCATTCTGCATTATTCTACGTATTATGGAGGTTTGGATTGGGAAAAAGCATTTGATATCGATTTGTTCAACGGCAACATATATATAGCCGGAGGAACCCTCAGTGACAATTTACCTTTGTTGAATCCATATCAAAGTCCTGCAACTGTATTTAGTGAGTATGGCTTTTATGCAGTTATACAACCTGCCAATAATGGAGCTGCCGATTTGGTAAATGCGTCTTATTTTGGTGGTGCACAAATTGATGAAATTAGGTCGGTAAAAGTGAATGATTGTGGCGAAATGCTGCTTACAGGTGCAACAAGTTCAAGTACAACCTTTCCAATCTTTAACGCAGATTATCCAAACTTTTCGGGGTTTTATGATGCATTCTTGTCGAAATTAAACTTAAATCTTGTTGGCGCAAATCAACTGTTGTTCTCAACTTTCTTAGGTGGTAGTGGCTCAGATTGGTTAATTACAATGAAGGATGTTGGGAACTTGGTTTATTTGTCGGGAACTACTTCTTCCAGCGCAATACCTCAAATTATAGGCTCTCCCAATACGCCCTATATCAATGTTTACGGAGGGGCTTTTGATGTGTTGATGATGGTTTATAATTTGCCCTACACGATTTCGGCTTCGGCTGCACCAACGACCATTTGCCCCGGACAAAGTACAACACTAACCGCCACAAACGGGGTTAACTATACCTGGGATGATGGTGTTAATCCGGTGCTTACCGGAAATCCAATTGTTGTATCTCCAATAGTAACAACTACCTATACGGTAACAGGCACAAATGCATATGGCTGTTCGGCAACGAGTACCGTTACAGTAAATGTATTTCAAACTTTCGTAGCATCTATTACTTCGTTTTCCGGTAGTAATTGTTTGCAGGACGAACTCATTGCACACCCACCGGCAACTGTATCAAGTTCGAGTTATACGTATCAATGGCAAGATCCCGGAGTGCCGGGGTCAGGCAATCAACCAACAGCTCAACAGTATGGAAATGCCACCAATGCGGGTGTGTATACCGTTACTGTTACTGATGTAACCGGGTGCTCTGCAACTGCGACCTACACCATTTCTGCCGGGCCTCAAAACCTCAATATCCTGCCAAGTAACCCCAGCGGGGTCTGCGCTAATTCATCAACCTCCTTGCAGGTCACATCAACATCTATTTTTCCACCGGTTACTTATACATGGCAAGGAGGTACAATACCTACTACAGGAGCGACAGTTACCGTAACTCCAAGTGTAACAACTACCTATACCGTTATTGCAACCGATGCATTGGGATGTATAGCCGTTTCGACCATTACAATAAATGTGCTAAATAGCAAGTTTTGTTGCTCACAGCAAGCAATTAATCTTGCCATGAACCCCAATAATATTATTTTAGATAATCGTACGAGTAACGATTTGATTGGTATTACCGCAAACTCCACAATATGGAACCAAGTAATCTTCATCAATGGCACCTTTACCGTAGACCAATCCATGCAATGGAACGATTGCCGCGTTTACTTCACTGAAAATGCCAAAATCATGATCAACCCCGGTCAGGTATTGGATATTCAACAAAATTCCGAATTATCCTCTCCCGACGACTGTCCCATGTGGGATGGTATTTATGCATCAGGTACAGGGGCACAACTCATCACACAAGGCAATGCCAATATCACCACAGGGCACAATATCATTCGTGATATGATCAATGGCGTACAAATTTCGCTCAATGCCAAACTGACCAGTTCATTAACACATTACGACGACAATAGACTTTCTATCTCCCTCATTGACCTGCCGGCTAACTACAACGGGACCATCGAAAAAAATACCTTCAAATATCAAAACGGCCTCAAAGCCCCCTACACAGGCGATAAACCCCAAACAGGAATCACCGTTTCAAATTCTTTAAATGTGGTGATAGGAAGCCCGAACGTTTCCGGAAATGGAAATAGCTTTGACGGTTTACACAATGGCATTTTCCTCACGTACTACCAACCCAATCCTTTCACAGCCCCGCCGGCGGTGGTGAATATGCACCATAATGTATTTACAAACATTCTTGGCGGTATTAATTTGTGGGATGTGGTGAGTCCGAATTCTACCCAAACCCTGTATAACGATTTGCGCGGTTGTGCCATCTTAGGCATTAACCGCCGCCAACAATACCATGTGACCGCCAACATTTATGGCAATAGTATGCCAACGAATACTTTAAACAACTTTACCAATTGTAATAAGGCCGTTATTTTAAATGGGTTTCATACCACCATTTACCGCAATACCACTTTTAATACCCAGGCAGGCTTTTTAAATGCCCAGTGCGATGGCAAGAGTATTTCGGTGAGTAAAAACAAATTGGTAGGCGCCCGTTTAGGCATCAGTAAAGTAGGTGATGAAGCCAATTTTGATGTAAACGATAACGAACTGAGTATGGCCGATCCTTACCCCACCCAGGCCGGCTTGTATGTGCCTTTGGCGATTAATAGTACCTATATCACGGCGCAAAATACGGGCACCACCGATATCTTCAGCAACTACATTGATTTTTCGCATCCTGATTATGCGACCGGAATTCATTTACTCAATGGCAGCCGCGATTTTATCCGCAACAACCAAATTGATTTTTTATACAGCGGCAATGATCCCTCGGCTACCACAGTACCCAACATGTTCGGGATTGATTTGGCCAATAATGATGGGGTACATGTCTTTGCCAACCATGTATTGGGTTTAAATGCCCCGAATTTTTTAAACCTACGACAGGCTGCCGGTGTACAAATGCACAAAAACAAAAACAGTTTGGTTGAATGTAATAACCTATCCAATACACAATATGGATTTTATGTGGTGGGCGATAATAATTGTAATAATTACGACCGGGTACGGCACAATACGATGAATAATCAATTCAATGGGATTTTATTGAGGCACTTAAGCAATGAGGGGACATTGGGTGATATTGGAATAGATGATCCCAATCCACCATATTTTAAATACGATGCCAACAATTTTTTTCAGGGAGCCATGTCGTTAAGCAAAGTACGACGTTTTACGCCATGCATCACTTCAACTACGGATAAAATAGTAACCCAGTCTGCTAACTTAAATTCTTTGGAAAGTACAACAGTACCTTTTAATGCCAATTGTAATTACAAGGTTTTTAATCCTTCCGTTTTCAGTTCCATCTTCGAATGTGAACCAGATTTAATCGAAGAGCCTATTTTTGGGAATATTGAACGGGCAGAACAAATTGCCCTCGCAAATTCGCAATATATTGAGTTTGAAGAAGGAGGCCGTTGGTTAGACGAACGTATGGTGATGGAATGGTTGAATCGCGACCCGAGCATTCGGC
>JBMOFV010000086.1:0-5031 GCA_049318705.1 Chitinophagaceae bacterium | reverse complement strand
CGCTCGATGAGAATTTTTTAGTCTGAAGAGCAACAGCCTTGAATTTTTGGCTCCACCTTTTGTTTTAAGACAAAAGGTGGAAAACAAGAATGATACCGATGTCCGAATTTGGGAAACAAGGTCTGATTTTACCCAGTTAGAAATACAAGCGACCGTTAAACAAAATAATACATGATCAACTGATTTATAAATTGTTACAATAAGTTAGAGAGATTGTTATTCTAAAATAGTCAAATCTTTTTAGATTTTTACAATCGCTATTGCATGGGGTGTTGCGACTGTCTCAGTCTTCAGGTACTGTAGTTTCTAAATTACATGTGAAAATTTAAAGACGCATTTAAATTAAACTTAGATGCTCTCTTCATTCAGCATTTTCCACAACTTATCTTTTAATTGTGGAATGCCTTCGCTGGTGAGTGACGAAAAGAAATGAAGGGGCAAATCTGCAGGAAACTCCTTTTGAATTTCTGCCTTTAGTTCCTTATCCAACATATCGCTTTTTGAAATACAAAGCAGCATTTGTTTATCCAATAATTCAGGATTGTATTTGCGCAATTCCTCCATCAAAATCTGATATTCTTTGATATGATCCGGACTATCTGCAGGAATCAACATAATCAATACAGGATTACGTTCGATATGTCGTAAAAAACGATGTCCAAGTCCTTTTCCTTCTGCGGCACCTTCGATGATCCCGGGCAAATCTGCAACGCAAAACGATTTACCATCGCGATATTCCACCATACCTAAATGGGGCGTCATCGTGGTAAAAGCATAGTCGGCGATTTTAGGCTTAGCTGCACTAATCACGGAGAGCAAGGTAGATTTGCCGGCATTCGGAAAGCCTACCATACCGGCATCTGCTAAAATTTTTAGTTCAACAATTTTCCAGCCTTCATGACCGTCCTCTCCGGGTTGTGAATAATCGGGTGCCTGATTGGTAGGTGTAGCAAAATGTGCATTTCCCATTCCTCCCCGTCCACCGGGTAGCCATACGATTTCCTGATCATGCTCCAGGATTTCTATTTCAATCTCACCAGTATCTTCATCTTTTCCGACTGTACCTAAAGGGACCTCAATGATAATATCTTCGCCGTTTTTCCCGGAACAATTGTTTTTTCCACCCCGGCCTCCATCATCAGCCACCAGATTTTTGTGATACCGTAAATGAAGTAAGGTCCAAAGATTTTTATTTCCCTTTAGGATGATATGTCCACCTCGACCTCCATTGCCCCCATCGGGACCACCGTTTGGTCGAAATTTTTCGCGTAAGAAATGCACAGCACCGGCACCTCCATGTCCGGATTTGCAATGGACACGGATGTAATCGATAAAATTATCGTGCTGCATGAGAGTAGGGGTAAAATGATTTAGATAAAAGTATCGATGACCGAGCACATGACACGGAAAATATCTTCGACACTGCCTTCACCTTTGATTTCGGTGAGTTTTTGTTTGCTTTGGTAATAATCCGCTACCGGTGAAGTCTTAGCATGATATTCCTTAATACGATTCACAATCACATCTTCGGTATCATCGCTGCGTCCGGAAACTTGACCTCTCGAAATCAAACGATTTTTAAGTTCTTCTTCACTGACTTTCAGGCTCAGGACCAAATTAATGGGATTTTGACGAAAGTCAAGCAGGTTATCAAGGGCATCAGCTTGTGCAACGGTACGTGGGAATCCGTCAAAAATAAATCCATTGACTTCCGGATTTTCATCCAATTTACTGCTAATCATTCCAATCACCACTTCATCCGGTACCAAGGCCCCCTGATCCATATATTTTTTTGCTTCTAAACCAAGTGGGGTTTCCTGCGAAACTTCATTGCGCAGAATATCTCCGGTTGAGATATGAACTAATTTGTATTTTTCGATGATATTGGCAGACTGTGTGCCTTTTCCACTTCCGGGAGGTCCAAAGAGGACTAAATTAAACATAAAATTCTTATTGAAGGCTGCAAATATACATCAATAGGCCTGTTTTGCACAAGCCAATTCGCTTCATAGCGGGTTATTTTTTAGTGATGATGTTCTTATGCCAGCTCAATGAGGGTAATTTCAGGCATGATTCCCACCCGTCCGGGGTAACCTAAAAATCCAAATCCACGGTTCACATACAAATACTGTTCATCTTGTTGATACAATCCAGCCCATTGTTTGTAGATATATTGAACCGGACTCCATTTCAGCCAGGGGATTTCAACGCCAAATTGCATGCCATGGGTATGGCCACTTAATGTGAGGTGAATGTCTTTGTATTTTTGGTTAATTTCTCCATCCCAATGCGAAGGGTCGTGCGACATTAAAATTTTAAAGCTTTTGTCTTCAGAGCCCTGATAGGCTTTATTCAGATCCCCATAAGTATGAAATCGACTTTTAAAACTGGTATTTTGTACGCCTAATAAAGCGATTTGATGTTCTCCTTTTTGGATGGTATGATGTTCATCCAGCAGCAATTGCCATCCCATTTGACGGTGCAAGTCTTTGAGGGCATTTAAATTATTGATTTTGTCTGTTTGCGAAGGCCATTGTACGTAATCTCCGTAATCGTGATTTCCGAGCACTGAGTATACCCCTAATGTAGCCTTTAACTGCGAAAAGATGGGTACAAAATCGATAGCTTCTTCATGTCGGTCGTTCACCAAATCGCCGGTAAACAAAATCAAATCAGGTTTTTGATCCAGAATCATTTGTATGCCTTTTTCCACGGCTTTTTTATCAATCAGACTCCCGGAGTGAATATCTGAAATATGAATGATTCGAAGATTTCTAAAACTTTCAGGAAGATCCTTAAAGGCCAATTTGATTTTACGAATTTGATAGTTATACCGATTGGTCATACCATACAACAATGACCCAAAAATGGTGCCCCCAAAAAGGAGTGCAAACTGCACCATGAATTGTGATCGGCTCATCCCTTGATGGATATAACTGCCTGGTTCACTTTTGGCACCAGTATATTGTAAAGCCCAGAAAAAAACTCTGCGAATATCATCAATGAATAAAACCAGGGCGATGAGCACCTTCGTGATTAAGAAGCCCATGACAAAACTAATCATCACATTTTTTAAGGCTTTACTCAAAATCATTTGTCGCCAAAGTGGGGTGGCAAACACAGCCACTAACCAAAGGATGGTGATGACGATATACACGCCTGTGATCCAATTTCGGTATCCGGGTTTGAGATTTCGTGTAGCAAACCGCAAGGCACTATAGGTATAAAATTCTATTACACCCAATACCACAATCAGGATAAGAAGAAAAACCAGGTTAAATTTGCGCATGAATGAAATTCCGCTTTATATGGATAGGCAAAGGTGGGTTTAAAAAAGCGAAACTGACCTAAAATTCGATGAACTGCCTGATTTGATTACGAATGGCATTCAGGGTAGTCTCTTGGTAAAAACGTTCATCCTTCAGCTCATTGGAAACCGATGAAATTGGGAGTTTGTTCGGTAGTACGTTCATTTTCATATAATGACACATATTGGTCATATTATCCAGGCCCCGCAAATTACCTGCACGGCCATTTGCCACTCCTACCAACATGACCTTTTTATGAAACCAACATCGGGTGATATCACTGATGTCCATCATTAATTTAAAAATTCCCGGGAAACTTCCATTGTATTCCGGCATGATGAAGACAAACTTTTGGGTTGGAATCAGCAATTCTTCTTCCAAGCGTTCGAAGGCGGCATCCTTGAACATCGAATGAAAATCTTCGAGCGAATAAATTCTCACCTGAACGCCTTCCTCACTAAAATAATGCTGGTATTCTTTTGAAACTCTCAGTGTATTGCTGCCTTTCCGGTTGGTTGCAGAAATAATCGTATACATCGGGCAAAAGTAGTAGGTTTTATTGCAGGTCTCCTATCAATTTTACGAAACAGGAATAGAAGGATTTAGTTGAATGGAATGAAAATGGGTTCACTACAATAATCCGATGGCTTCTAGGATGGTTTTTTTGTCACTCATGCCTTCAATATTGGCTTTGGGTTTCCCTTTGACATAATAAATAAGCAGAGGAATACTTCGGATTTTTAAATCGTCGGCCAGTGATTTATTTTCATCAATATCAATAAAGACCACTTTTACTTTGTCGCCATATTCTTGTTGAATCTCGTCCAATATTGGTTTGATCGCTTTGCATGGTCCGCACCAGGCCGCTTTAAAGTCGATTAAAACGGGCAAATCCCCATTGATCAGTTGATTAAAAGCTTCTTTACTCATTCCGGTCCAACTTTGAGCACCGGGGTCGCTGCCCGCTAAAGGGTAGTTCTTGGCTTTCCATTGCAGAATTCCTCCCTGCATGTTATACACAGTCTTGAATCCTTTTTTTGAAAAGGCCTGAAGCGCACTGCCACTGCGACCGCCGGATAAACAGTAAATAAAAGTGGGTTTGTTTTTGGGTAATTTGTCCAATTGTTGTTCAAAGTCCGGATTATTATAATTGATATTGATTGCATTGGCTAAATGGTCGTCGGCAAATTCCTGTGGAGTGCGAACATCAATGATGAGTTTGTCGCGGTTCGAACCGAGTAACTGAAAATATTCAGTCACAGATTTTGTTTGTGCCTCCTGCTGCGCATTGATACAAGAATGTGCAAACAGAACCAATAAACTCATCAGAATTACTTTGTGCATAGTGTGAAATTGAAAGTCAAAGGTATAATACTGATATGATATTTGTAGTAAACCAATAAATTTCGTCTAAACAACTATCTTATTACCGAAATACTCTTTGTAATGATCGTTCCTCGCAAACAAAGAGTACGTCGGTACTGGCAGGTATAAATCCCGCACGTGCGGGGTATGAATTGGTCTATCTACCAATTCGCATCTCTCTAATTTGTTATAATAAGTTGTAATTCGAAAAATGATGTATTATTTTTTTTCATGGCCGCATTTATTTCTCACTGACTAAAATCAGACCGTGGTTTCCTAGGTCGGACATTGGTATTATTCTTGTTTTCCACCTTTTGTCATGAAACAAAAGGTGGAGCCAAAAATTCTAGGCTGTTGC
>JBMOFV010000085.1:0-5416 GCA_049318705.1 Chitinophagaceae bacterium | reverse complement strand
CGAGACCGTAACAACGCCCCTCGCGAAATATATTAGCGAGGCGGTAACGCCCCTCGGGACAAATGATAGCGAGACCGTAACAACGCCCCTCGCGAAATATATTAGCGAGGCGGTAACGCCCCTCACAATTAAAAAAAGACTATTATGAACGAAGCCGAAACAAGAGCAGAACTCATAGATCCCAAGTTAAAGGCTTGTGGTTGGGGCGTTGTAGAAGGCTCAAAAATCCTTCGTGAATACCACATCACCGCAGGTAAAATTCAAACAGGTGGTGTAAGAGCAAAAAAACTCACTGCCGATTATGTATTGGTTTACAAAGGCGTAAAACTGGCAGTAATAGAAGCCAAAAGCGATGATTTGGGCGTTGGCGAAGGCGTGGCACAAGCCAAGCAATACGCGGAGAAACTAAAATTAGATACCACATACAGCACCAACGGAAAAGAGATTTATAGCATCTGTATGAAAACAGGTGGCGAAGGTTTGGTGGATGATTACTTAACACCTGAAGAACTTTGGAATAAAACCTTTACAGGCAGCCACACACAAGCAGTTACGCTTTACAATCCTGCCAACGAATGGCGTATAAAATTTGCCGATGTTCCGTATGAAGATAAAAGCGGTACTTGGCAACTTCGCTACTATCAGGAAATAGCGGTTCGTAATACCATTGAAGCCATTGCCAACAATCAACAACGCATTTTATTAACCCTCGCCACAGGTACAGGAAAAACAGCCATTGCTTTTCAAATAGCATGGAAACTGTTTCAAACCCGATGGAATTTAAAGCGTGACGGCAGCCGCAGGCCACGCATTTTATTTTTAGCTGACAGGAATATTTTAGCTGACCAAGCTTACAATGCTTTTTCAGCATTTCCCGAAGATGCCTTGGTGCGGATAAACCCTAAAGAAATACGCAAAGACGGACGAGTGCCTACAAATGGTAGCATTTTCTTTACCATATTTCAAACTTTTATGACCAAAAGACCGGAAAGGTCAAAAACCAATAATGAAAAGGTAAAGCCCATTGATTATGTAAATGATACAAGTATGGGTATTGCACATGATATGTCCGTTTCGTATGCCGCTGAAAAAAATGAGGAATACGAACGAGCACAATTCAATTTTGGGCAATACCCAAAAGACTATTTTGATTTTATCATCATCGACGAATGTCATCGAGGAGGTGCAAACGATGAAGGGAACTGGAGAGGGATATTAGAATACTTTTCGCCAGCAGTTCAATTAGGTTTAACCGCTACACCCAAACGAAATGACAATGTAGATACTTATAAATATTTTGGTGAGCCCGTTTATGTCTATTCGTTGAAAGAGGGTATCAATGATGGTTTCCTGACACCATTCAAAGTAAAACGCATCAAGACAACAATTGACGATTATCTATACACAAGCGATGACCAAATCTTAGAAGGTGAAATTGAGGAAGGCAAATTGTACACCGAACCCGATTTTAACCGCATTATTGAGATAAAAGAAAGGGAGGCAAAACGTGTTCAGCTTTATATGGACGATGCCAACCAAAAAGAGAAGGCCATTATTTTTTGTGCCACTCAAGACCATGCTGCGGCAGTTCGTGATTTGGTGAATCAATACAAGAAAAGCACTGACCCAAATTATTGTGTTCGAGTAACTGCTAACGATGGTGAAATAGGCGAACAGTTTTTAAGAGCGTTTCAAGACAACGAAAAAACAATCCCGACTATTCTGACTACTTCGCAAAAGCTTTCAACGGGCGTTGATGCAAGAAATATCCGCAACATTGTGTTGATGCGACCAGTAAACTCAATGATAGAGTTTAAACAAATTGTAGGACGGGGAACCCGTTTATTTGATGGTAAAGACTTTTTTACCATATACGATTTTGTTGATGCTTATCACCATTTTTCAGACCCTGAATGGGACGGAGATGCTTTGCCTTGCGAAGTTTGCGGACAGTTGGTTTGTGAATGTCAAACGGGACCTAAACCACCACCAAAACCTTGTAAGGTATGCGAACAAACACCTTGCATTTGCGAAAAGCCCCCAAAAGAGCCTTGCCCGATTTGTGGTGAACTTAAATGCGACTGCAATAAACGACAAAAAGTAAAAGTGAAGTTGAAAGACGGAAAGGAACGTGAAATACAATCCATGATTTCAACTTCGTTTTGGAGTGCAGATGGTAAACCCATTTCAGCAGAAGAATTTTTAAATAATCTTTTTGGTGAATTGCCAAACCTTTTCAGAAGTGAAGATGAATTGCGGACACTTTGGAGCAACCCGCTTACGAGACGAACACTATTGGAGAAATTAGATGCAGCAGGTTTTGGCAAAGACGAACTGACTACATTACAAAAACTCATTAACGCTGAAAAAAGCGATTTGTTTGATGTATTGGAATATGTGTTTAATAGCGACATCAAGCCAATGACCAGGGAAGCCAGAGTAGCAGCAGCGCAAGCCACCATCTTCGCATTGCTTGACAATAAACAAAAAGAGTTTATAGAATTTGTATTAAGTAAATACATTGAAACAGGCGTTGAAGAACTTGACCAAGAGAAACTATCTATATTATTGGAGAATAAATATCAAAGTTTGCCCGACGCAATCGAAGTTTTGGGTGATGTTCCAACTATTCGTAAACTGTTCATAGAATTTCAACAGCATTTATACAAACAGAAAGTAGCCTAATGACAGGGCAAGGCGGACATATCGACAAAACATTTGCAGGTACATTTGTAGTGAATCCAGCCTTGGTTCTCCGCATCAGCATTAATGCTGAAAATGGCCACCTTCGCCAAGCCCAAAACTGATTTTTACGCAGGTATTTAGATTTATACTCCGGTGAAATGACTTCCACTAACCAAAAATTTTCGCTTCAACGATTTTGAAAATTTTATTATCTTAGATTTTATGTCCACTCCCATTCAATTTCCGGAACAATTTTTTGGACAACTGAATCCACCAGCATTACAGGAAACTGCCCGACAGATTCATGCCTTTATGCACACATATGCCGGGGTGCAATGTCGTATGACTTATGGAATTCCATTTTATTACGCCCGCAAACGATTTGCCTATTTGAATGCTGATCGGGAAGGGCGGCTTGAACTTGCTTTTACACATGCCTATTTATTGCCCAATCGAAAAGGCATTATTGATTTAAGAGGACGAAAACAAGTTGGAGGTTTGTACTTGCCACTCGACGGAGAGTTGCCCTGGGAAGAGATGGATGAGATTATTCAGGAAGCCCTGACTTTGGACGCATCCTGGAAAAAATAAAAAAGATAATTGCTGCGCTCATTGCAAGCATTTACATTTACTCTTTAAACCGATTACAACAATGACTTTTACCTATTACGGCCATTCCTGTTTTTTATTATCTGATGGAAAAACACGCATTCTCTTTGATCCTTTTATTTCAGGAAATGAACTCGCCCATCAAATTCATCCTGATCAAATTGAAACGGATTATATCCTGATTTCTCATGCCCATGCCGATCATATTGCAGATGCTGAGTCGATTGCTTTGCGTACAGGTGCCAAAGTAATCTGTAGTTGGGAAATTCATGAATGGTTAAATGGCAAAGGAGTCCATAATACATATCCCATGAATACCGGTGGCCAAAGTGATTTAGGTGATTTTCATGTGAGATGCACCGTAGCACAACATAGTAGCGGATTGCCTGACGGGAGTTATGGGGGTAATCCAATGGGATTTGTTGTTACCATGGGTGAAGAATCGGTTTATTACAGCGGCGATACTGCGCTCACATTAGACATGCAATTGATTCCAATTTGGGCTAAACTGAAAGCCGCTATTTTACCCATCGGAGATCATTTTACGATGGGAGCAGATGATGCGATTCGAGCGGCAGGATTTGTACAATGCAACCATATCATTGGTGTGCACTTCGATACATTTGGTTTTATTCGTATCGACCATGAGCAGACCAAACAAAAATTTGAAGCGGCCGGATTGTCACTCCGATTACCGGCTATCGGTTCGGAGATTGAGTTGTAGAGCGGGAAGTCATTTTTTATTGTTGAAAGATTCACTATTTGGTAATCATCTGCTCATAATGCGGTAACAAGCCCATATTATCATTGGACCTTAGAAAGTGTTCCAGATATGAGTGAGATTATTTTGTCGATAATAGCGGGTTTGATTTTGTTTTTGTTTGCCGTGAATCATCTTTCCGAAACTATACAATCGGTTTTAGGGGAGAATGCCAAACACTGGATTATGAAATTTACTTCGAATACCATCAGCAGTTTACTGGTTGGTATTGTCGTAACTACTTTGTTGGATAGTTCATCAGCCGTCATCATCATCACCATCGTATTTGTAAACTCAGGATTACTCACTTTCCGTCAGGCGATGGGAATTGTATTGGGTGCAAATATTGGTACAACCGTGAGTAGCCAAATTATTGCGATGGATATTGGCAAGTACTCGCCTGTTTTACTACTGATAGGCTTTGTGATGTTATTGATTTCGAAATCAGAAAAGGTGAATGCGACAGGGAAAGTGATTCTTTATTTTGGCGTATTATTTTTTGGTTTATACACGATGGAGAATGCCGTGGAACCATTGCGTGAAAAAGCTTTTTTTCTGGAGTGGATGAAACGAACCGAAGAGCCGATTACAGGTGCTATTATTGGAGCTTTGGTGACCTTGATTATTCAATCATCGTCGGCCACGGTAGGCATGGCCATCATTCTTTCAAAGAAAGGTTTATTGAGTTTGGCTGGCGGTATTGCAGTGATGTTAGGGGCTGAATTGGGAACTTGCAGCGACACCTTGATTGCCACGATACGAGGAAGTCGGGCTGCCATTAAAACGGGTTTGTTTCATTTAGGATTTAACTTATTGTCCATCATTTTGGGTTTGATTTTCTTTTATCCTTTTTTACACCTGGTAGAAAAATTAAGTGCTGGCGCCCATCTGGAGCGCAGTATTGCTAATGCGCATATGCTTTTTAATATTACGGGTGTGCTGGTTTTTGTTTGGACGATACCGGTGTTTGAAAAGTTATTGAATAAGGTTTTACCGGATAAAGTATTATCGTAGTCTCATACTGTATTTTTTTCTTAACTCATACAAGTCATCTTACTGATTGTAAATTTGAAATAGGACAAAGTAGCATCTTGCTTATTCGTGTTAAACACATTTATTATCACTATAAATCCCGTCCTCAACACGAGATAAGAATTAGTCTATTTAACAATTTCTATCTCTTTAACTTATTGTAACAAAATGAAACTCAATAGATGATGTATTATTTTTTTTGACAGTCGCTTGTATTTCTAAAAGAGTAAAATCAGAACCTGTTTTCCTAATTCGGACATTGCTAATATTATTGTTTTCCACCTTTTGTCTTGAAACAAAAGGTGGAGCCAAAAATTCAAGGCTGTTGCT
>JBMOFV010000084.1:0-5466 GCA_049318705.1 Chitinophagaceae bacterium | reverse complement strand
CATCACAGTGTCTTTCGTTGCGCAACATTTAAAAGCTTCAACAAACCTAGTATTTCTTCTTTCCCCCTTCAAGTACATTTGAGCCAAAGGGCGTTTTTTTGAGTGAATGACTCTTTTTGTTGATTGTATCTTCTTTTTTCTACCGCTTTGGTGATTCTCCTCTTTTCAACCGCTCAACATTTTCCTGTTCACTTCCATTTTATTTTTATCTTTATTTCATCTTGAAATACGAAAAATTTTTCTTCTTTTTAGTCGTCCTGTTTTCAGCCGCCATCATCATATGGCCTCAATACTATATCACAGGCGATGGTGCCAGCCATACTTATAATGCCCGAGTTCTTTTTGATTTCGTACTGGGCAGGAACCGTGATTTTTATGACGATTTTTTTTACATCAATCGTAACCTCGACCCCAACTGGATGAGTCATCTCGTTTTGGGTGCTTTGCAACAATTCATGCCAGCCTGGTTAGCCGACAAATCTTTTCAATTATTATACCTATTCGTTTTCGCATATGGATTGCGATTTCTGATTCATGCGATCAATCCGGATTCCGGCTTTTTGGCTTTCCTCTTTTATCCATTTGTTTTTAACCTCCCTTTCCAACAAGGTTTTTATAATTACTGTTTTGCACTGGCCTTACTTTTTTGGTCCTTGGGCTTTTTTATCCGGTTTCGTGACAGACTCCAAAACCCCATGTTTGCCCTCGGCCAGTCTCTGCTTTTGTTAGCCTGTACTTTTTCGCATGGCATGCCAGCCATTTATACGATGATGATGATGGGGTCGATTTTATTATTCGATCTGTTTCCTCTATTACGCCAATATTCCTGGAAATTGGTTTTAATCGATGTCGCCCGAATGGCGCTCATTTTTTTACCGTCCGCAATGATTATTTTACTTTTTCTGGCCAAACGAGGAAGCGGAATTGAACCCCATGCCTGGAGTAAATGGAAAAAATGGCTGGAGTTCCTGAAAATGTGGACCAGTCAGAGTACGCGCTCCACTGAAATGTATCCGGCCATTGCGGCCCTTCTGCTGATTGTTGTATCGGTTATTTGGTTGCTTATTCACTTCAGAAAGGTTCAGCGCAATTCCAAAAAATGGGTTTTCCTTTTTGTCGGGATGGCTTTGTTTTTTCTCATTTCATATATTCAATGTCCACATAGTATTGGTGGCGCAGGTTCTATCGATATTCGACTCGCATTTTTGCCTCCGCTGTTTTTGTTGATTGCATGTGCCGCTTTGTTGTGGCCTTTTAAATGGCGTTTGGTATTTATGTCTCTTTGCCTTGGTATCACCCTCTCTTTTCAATTTATTCGTTTTCCCTATGTTTTGAAAGCGAATCAAATCGGTCAGGAAATTATGAAGGCCAAAAACTATATC
Organism: Chitinophagaceae bacterium; assembly: GCA_049318705.1. Lineage (GTDB taxonomy): Bacteria > Bacteroidota > Bacteroidia > Chitinophagales > Chitinophagaceae > OLB11. The sequence goes on along the minus strand of JBMOFV010000084.1, from coordinate 4,084 downwards.
AAGCCGTATTCTGTGGTTTTAAATATTCATATGGACGATTGGCAAAAGTTAAACGATCATGATAGCCTATTTCACCGCGATGGTTCCTTTATTCATTTCAGTGATTTTTTAGCCTGCGAGCCAAATCTTCCGCTCATTTTAATCATGAACTATGAAGCCGAAATCAATTATTTTCCGGTTAATTGGCAACATGGAAAAAATCCCCGGGAAAGTATCGCTTCCCTGATGCCCGGCACTTATCCGCCTTGTGGAGATCCGATGCCTTATGAACAACAAAGCGAACAAAAAATTGATTATGTGCTTATCCAGAACCCCCGCAATTATTTTTCCTGTGATTCCATTTTGCAAGGTCAGTTATCCCGACATTTTAAATCTGTGTATAAAAATAAATTCGTCGAACTCTATCAACGATTATAAGAAGTGTAATAAACGATGTATCTGCAGATGATAAACGCGTTTACTGCAAGAAGGCGATAACCTACTTTGAACTATCAGAGATTTATAATTCCGGATTATTTTTAAAATCTTATTAATGACATTTAAAATAATCAAAAGGCTCCAAACAATCCAAACAACGATATAAGGCTTTACAGGAGGTGGAACCAAATTGGCTCAATGCTTCAGTATGCGTTGATTGACAAATTGGACATGGCACAATCTCATGGCCAAAAGCCGGTACATCTTTGTGTTGATATTGCGGCGGTGCGATGCCATAGGCTCTTAATTTTTCTTTTCCATTTTCACTCATCCAATCGGTTGTCCATGCTGGTGATAGTACTTCATGAATATCCACCTGCTCAACGCCTCTGCTCAGGAATTCCATCCGAATGGCCATGGCAATCGTATTCATCGCCGGACAACCACTATATGTTGGGGTGATGGTAATGACAATATGTTGGGGCGAAATGATTTGTATATCACGCACTATTCCCAAATCCAGTATACTTAACACCGGCACTTCGGGATCGCAAATAGTCTCCAATATTTCTAATATCGTTTCCCGGGTCCACATTTTACCACTCACAACCGGGATAGGATTTTTGCATGTATTGCATTTCAGACAATATGCTGCTCATATATTCTGTATGAATTCCCGTTTTTCCGCCTTTCTGGAACCAGGCCCCTTGTGCGCGCATCGGGTAACTTAGAGTAGCTTCCTGAAGGATTTCGGCAATTCGTTCTTCCCATTGAATTTTTAGAGCTGATAAATCTACACCGATACCTGCTTCAAACAGTTCTTTTTCAGTTGCGCTGGCATCAAATAGTTCACCTGTATAAGCCCATACTTCAAGGATTGCTCTTTGCATTTTTTCACGACTTTCTTCAGTTCCATCACCCAATCGGATGGTCCATTCACTGCTAAATCGTTGATGGTAAGTGACCTCTTTCAATGACTTTTCTGCGACGGCAGCAATGCGTTGATCTTTTGAATTTTTTAATGCCTGATACAAAAAGAATTGATAGGTATCAAAACAAAGCGACCTTGCTATGGTATCTGCAAAATCACCGTTGGGCAATTCAACCAACAAAACATTTCTGAATGCCCGGATATCTCTAAAATACGGATAGCTGTCTTCTGTTTTTCCTTGCCCTTCCAACTCTGCCGCATATTGATACAAACTTCGGGCAGCACCAATATGATCAAGCGCTATATTACTCAATGCCATATCCACTTCCAGAATCGGACCATGCCCACACCATTCACTCAGTCGATGCCCATAAATCAGACTATTGTCTGCCAGATGCATGAGATAATCAATCATTTTAGTATTCATCCTTCAGGGGTTTACATGTGAGTTAGTTCGTCCGGTAGGTCGTAAAAAGTGGGATGTCTGTATACTTTATCGTTCATGGGATCATAAAAACTGGCGGCATCGTCCGGATTTGAAGCATGAATATTTAAGCTTTCTACAGCCCAAATACTAATCCCTTCCTGCCGTCGGGTGTACACATCCCGGGCCATTTCAATCGCCATTTGTGCATCAGCTGCATGTAAACTGCCGACATGTTTGTGGTCGAGCCCGGCTTTACTACGGATAAATATTTCCCAAAGGGGCCATTCATTTTTTTGCATGTTTCTTGGTTTGGTTCAAGCGATAAATCAATGTTGACAAAAATAGCATGCGTTTTCCATTCTTTGGTCCTTTCTTCTGATTTAGCAGCCTATAGATTTTTGTGAAACCCTAGTTGAAAATTGTAGCATCCATTCTAAAAACTGAGTTCTTATTCCACATTTGTCGGGTTTATTCCAAGCAAAAATATACCAAATCGGTTAGGTCGGGTTTCGATGATCCTGTTTTAGTATCGTTTTTGCGGGGCACTTTTCCACCTCGTTGTGACAGTATCATTTGGTTTACTTCACAAATCCAGAGGAAGATTACAGCAGTTTTTACCTGAAGTGAATGTTAGTTTTTGAATTTTTTAGATTCACCCTAATTATCTTTGTTCCCCTCATGTCCGATCAATACATTGTTAGTGCACTTAAATACAGACCCCAGCATTTTAATACGGTGGTTGGGCAGTCGCATATTACAACCACATTAAAAAACGCCATTCGCAACAATCAGTTGGCGCATTCCTTTTTGTTTTGTGGACCAAGAGGCGTGGGTAAAACAACCTGTGCGCGTATTTTAGCCAAAACCATCAATTGTACCAATCGCACCGAAGATGCTGAGGCTTGTGATGTTTGCCCTTCCTGTGTTTCGTTTCGGGATAATACTTCTTTCAATGTGCACGAACTAGATGCGGCATCCAATAATTCGGTAGATGATATTCGTGAACTCATTGAACAAGTTCGAATCGTTCCTCAAGGAGGCGCCAAATACAAGGTGTATATCATTGATGAGGTACACATGCTTTCGAACAGTGCATTTAATGCTTTTCTAAAAACCCTCGAAGAACCGCCTTCGTACGCCATCTTTATTTTGGCTACAACCGAAAAACATAAAATCCTTCCGACCATTCTTTCGCGTTGTCAGATTTTTGATTTTAACCGCATCACCACCGCAGATACCCTGAATCATTTGTCTGAAATTTGTGACAAAGAGCATATTGTTTTTGAGAAAGAAGCCTTGCATTTAATTGCCCAAAAAAGCGAAGGGTGTATGCGGGATGCCTTGTCGATTATGGACAAAATTGCCAGCTTCACCAACGATCAAATCACCTATACCAATACCGTTGAGCACCTGAATATTCTGGATTATGATTACTTTTTTAAAGTGATAGACACCCTGATGTTGCAGGACCTGAGCGGTATCATGTTGATTTATGATGAAATTATTCGCAAAGGCTTTGAAGGTGATATGTTTCTGAACGGACTTACAGAACATTTACGAAATCTTTTATTTAGTCGTGATCCAAGAGTTGTTCATTTATTGGATTTTCCCGAAGCCATACAAGCCCAATACTTCCAGCAAGCCACACAGGTTTCACAAGCTTATATCATCAATGCCCTCTCTGTTGTGAATCAATCCGAACAACATTACAAGATGGCCCGCAATAAACGTTTGCATGTTGAATTAGCCCTGGTTAAATTGAATTACCTGCAAAATGCGATTCAATTATTAAGTGATGAACAAAGTGGCACCGTAAAAAAAAAACTATTGACCCAGGAGGTTTTTCCGCTTAGGGCACCTATAATACGATCAATACCGATTAAACCTAAAGTCAGTATTGAACCAAGTGTAACACCTCCTCCCATTAAACAAACTTCGGAGAAAATTACGCAGCCCATTACTTCTGCCAGTGCGCCCCCTGCAACAACGGCCCCCGCTAATACGGCTTCATATGGTGTTACCCTGGGCGGACTCAAAGGGTTGAAGAATCTTGTTCGTGATAAAGTTTTAAATCAGCAGCAACAAGAAGTGATTGTCATTGATAGCGATCAATTGCGCATCGCCTGGGAGAAAATTGCTCTTCAACTGACGGCAGAAAAAATCATTTACCGCAATGCCATTATGCAAACCCTCTTGAGTTTTGAAGGTCATGTGATTACGCTCACTGCCGAACCTGTGGCACTCGATTACCTGAAAGGGCAACGGCTGATCTTACTCGATTTTTTTAAAAATTATTTCCGGAATCAGGA
>JBMOFV010000083.1:0-5470 GCA_049318705.1 Chitinophagaceae bacterium | reverse complement strand
GAATCAATTTCGGGGCAATTACCGCCAAGTATTACCACCTTCTATGCAAATGGCATCGGGACCAAATATTTTGAAAGAAATATGTTCGATACGATTTCAGCGGGGGTATTGACCGATTTAGCGCTAGGGAGCAATCAATACGGATCCACCGAAATAAACAAGATCATATCTTATCTCTGGGAGTCGGTAGCTGCTCTGGATTCGGGGGCAAGTATCGATTTATCGGGGCAAACGCCAACAGCTCCTCCGCTAGCAAGTCTGGGGCTGCAGTCTTTTCTAAACACAATTAATAACACCGCAACAATCACAACTGACTAATGGGACTCCTCAATATATCTACATGGAAGCGTAAACTAGGCCAAGTCTTGACCTTTGCTGACCTTGACCAGACCTCAGACGGTCCGGCTTCGAAGGGTTATGTGGATACGCATTCGGGAGGTATGGTTGTGACTACCATAGAAGTCGATTTCGGTCGCACCCCTTTAAGCAGAGGAACTTTTACCGTAACAGATGCAGAGGTGACATCAACGACAAAAATTATGATATGGCAGGCCATGACACCACTAACCGGTAAGGGGTCGATGGCTGATGAAAACGAAATGGATACGTTGCTACTCAAGGCCACAGCAGGGGCGGGCAACTTCAAAGTTAATTGGGAGGCAAACGAGGGGTTTGTATTGGCTCCGGTCATAACAGGGGGATTCGTAAACGGTGGAATTTTGACATCAAGGCCAAACACAGGAACCTATCCAACATCAGACATAAGCCGACTTTTTCAGACCGTTAAACTTGGCAAAGTTGTAGGCAGATTTAAATTTAATTACATAAAAATATAACAAATGGCAATCATTCAATCAGGACATTCAGATAGCGTATTATTAAACATCGGTGAAGCCGTTGCACAAGGCGCGCATAACATTGCTAAACCACAAGCATACGGCACATTAGGCCACTATGCGGTATCTGTTCAAACCGGCTCTATCGGGGCGGGGTCGGCTGCAAATAGCGAACTCGTACAATTACGTTGGACGGATGCGACGCGTGTTTGCGTAATCACCGAAATCGTGTGCAACGGCATGGTAGCATTTACCGCTTTTGCTGCTGGTTCAATCACATTAAATGCAACTATCTGCAGAGGTTGGTCAGGTGATGGATCCGGTGGTACTCCAATCACTTTAACAGGTGACACAAACCAACTCAGGGCATCTATGGGTGCTTCGCTCATGGGTAGTGCAAGGGTTTCAACAACGGCGGCATTGACGGCAGGAACAAAAAACATTGATTCCCAACCCATCGGGATGATTACCTCTCATTCAAGCGGTGGGGTCGGGTCAGCAACGCCCATAATTGGGAACATTTTTCTACCAACACCACAGCTATACAAGTGCGACCTTGCAAGCGGTGAGCATCCAATCGTATTGGTTCAAAACGAAGGTTTAATTATTCGTTCAACCGTTCCGGCAACGGGTGTATGGGTAGCTGGGTTTACAATCAAATGGATGGAATTATCAATATTTTAATCACAACTAAAAACAATAAAAAAAATGTCACAAAGGTACTTCAACATCAACACAGGCATCTTGGATTCAAGCGCAACAACATTTATCGAGGTAGAGGAGTGTAACTCAAGCGGGGAAGGTAGCGCGTCCTACCAGGTGAATAGATTTTTATTTTCATCTCTGCGTTATGAGCCAGCTACAACTGCAAAGGCTGCACATATTAAGATAGAGGGTAGTGGGATTCAGTTCACGCATACAAACGTCAAAAATATCAATGGTGTAGCGCATGCACAGGCAAATGCTTATGCTTTGTATGGTCGTTTGGCGCTGACCATCAAGGAAACTTTATCGTAATTTTTTTCTTAACCATAAAAACAAAAACCAAAAAAATGGCAAACATTAGCTTCCTCCAGCTCGAAGCGGGAGACCCAATCATTCTGATTGATGCACGACATGAATCAGGAAATCTGAAATCCTACATTTCAACCGGTAACGACTATGAAACGGTCACCGCTGAAACATTAGGCGAATTGGAATCAGACGATCCGGTTACGGAAATCGTAGCGATTGATAATTGCAGAGTTGATACCTCATGCGAAATCAACGTAAACACCGACTTCGACGGGACCATCACAAGCCCTGCGATGTCAGTTGTGGCAAATGAGTTGATTGGTTCACGTCCTCCGCGCCGCCCAAGATAATGGAGCGCAAGGACTTACATAGATATGCTAAAGTCGCTGCAATGGCGGTGGCTTTGGCTTCATCTATTTACGCATACAATGACCACGACGGGTTTTACTTCACTTCAATCATGGCGGGGTTTATATCAATCGTTACCGGCCTTCTAGTTGTAGCGTATTGGCCTGACCCATTACTGCGCATATTATCTGGAACCGTTTTTTTATGTGGGCTAAACAACCTCTTTGACGAAACAATGGGCGACCCCTATGTGTTCGGAACAAATGAAAAGATATTCACCATTATCATCACCACCTTCACTGCAAGAAATTTATATGACCTCTATTTAGCTATCAGGAATGGAACACCCGACCCCGAACAATAATTTTATCCTTGAATTTCTTGAGACCTTATTAGGGTTCATCTTCAAAAATATTTTAGGAATTGCATCCGTAATTTTTGGCGTCACCACTAAAATCTATATGATTAAACGCCAAGCCAAACGGGTTAAACCTTCACAATGTTATACCGCTGTATTTGTGGCCGGTATTGCCGGTAGTATCGCATGGTACATTGTAAACGATGCCGGATTGCCAGAGTATCAACAAGCCGTTATCTGTGGCTTTACTCCTATCATCATTGAACCAGTATCCCTTCGAGTCGTTCTATGGGTTGACCCCATTGTGGACGCCATCGGAGCTGCTATCAAACGATTTTTCACCAAACAAAATAAATAGTCATGCACATCATTAATTTAATTCAGGAGCATTGGGAGCCAATTACAACGGCTGCAATTGCGGTTTATGAAGTCATTATCCGCTTAGTTCCGACTGCAAAAAGTTGGAGTCTGTTCACAATTTTAGGCCGGATCTTCCCGGACCGGGATATGAAAAACGAAGCACGATGACCACCATCCAACGCATTACAACAATCCTATCTGATTTACGAATCAGTTACCATCTTCACTACGATTGCAATACGCCGGGCTTTGTAATGGTAGAGGCGAAGGTAACGGATAGCATAACATTAGCTGATGAACTCACCATATCCGGGATCGGGTTTGAATCCATAGGAGTAAATCAGGGCAAAACAACAACAAAAGTATATTTATGAAACAAATACTTGACCACTTAAAAACGATTACACCGCCCCGCATGGTGCGTGAAGCATTGGCATTGTATGGAGTAACAGAAGCGCCAGGGACAAAGAATAATGCCGTTATTGTGAACTGGGCGAAAGAGACCAATATCAAAGGCGATAATTGGTATAGTGATGATTCAATACCTTGGTGTGGCTTGTTTGTGGCTGTGGTTGCACAGCGGGCTAATTGGCAGCCTCCGAATGAAGCATTAAGGGCTTTAGCATGGGCTGACTTCGGGAACAAGTCACCTCAGCCATCATTGGGTGATGTGCTTGTGTTTAAGCGCAAAGGAGGTGGACACGTTGGATTGTATGTGGGGGAAACCGCTGATTCATTCTATGTATTAGGAGGGAATCAGAGCGATAAGGTAAACATTACCCGTATCGCTAAAGCCCGTTTATTCGATTGCAGAAGGCCACCGTACAAGATACCGCCAGAATCTGTGAAGCCGTATCATTACACATCAAGCGGTGAACTGAGCCAGAACGAGGCATAAAAACTTTTTCATAGGTGTTTTAAGAAGAACGGCCTGACTTGTCTAAGTCGGGCTTTTTTTATGTCATCAATCCCCTGAATCCATTGTCCTGAATAAAACCCAGCGATTTCAAATAATTCTGGAAGGTTTTGATTTCAGTGTGCCCGGTGATCTGCATGCATTGGTAAATGTCGTGGTTCAGGATCTTGTAAAGTTTTATCACTCCTGAATGGCGCCAGCTGTATATGGTGCACTCTGGGTTAATGCCTAGCTTCAGATTGATCTTTTTTAATTTTGGCGTCAACTTATCAAATGATGGGTTGTATTCTGGACCCGGGATTGTTCCCTTTGAAAACATATAGTAATCTTTCGGGTATTGACTCAAGTTCATCTCTTCGAACATTGGCCGGAAACTATCCGGAATGATTGCAGCCCGATATGATTTTGTTTTTGCATTCTCTGGTCGAAGATTCACGATCCAGTTATGGAAGTCGACGTCTGATATCTTGATCCTAGATATTTCTGCAGGTCGCAAATAAAGCCCGTAAATCATTCGACAGAAGTAATACAATGGTCTGTGGTTCTTATACAGGTAATCATTTAAAACAGCCTGCTCCTGTTCAGTGTATGCTATATTCTTTGTGCTTTTCAGCTCAGGTTGCTTCTTGATGGCCCGAAATGGATTTTTGTCGATGATTTCTCTTTCCAGAAGGTAGTTAAAAAATATCTTGATGTAGCCCAGGTGATTGTTCCATGTCCTGCCGGTCATTCGCTTATCCATCTTGATATGATCCATGTACTTGTTGGCATAGATGGTATTGAATTCCTTGGGTTTGATTAGATCCAACCGCACTTTGTGCATCCACTGAGAAAACATCCTGCGCACGATGGTATAGGAATGGATTGTCCTAGGCCGTTTCCCGGTCCATTCGGCATCGGTTACTTCATCTATGGACTCAAGGAGTGTTTTGACTTTAAACAAGCCCTGTTTTTCTTCAATGGGTAACCAGCCCATCTGGATTTCCTCCCACATAGCCTTGGCCATTGCACGGCCATGTCTGGCACGTTCATTTTTGTCCGGGATCCGGTTTATGTCAAATGTTTTTTTGTGTACTTCTCGCTTCCCGGTAATCGGATTGAAGAACCGGAAGTACACAAACCAAGTCTTTGAAGTGTCATAATTGAAGTGGCACAACTTGGGTTTTGTAGGGTGAATCTTCATAGTGCGTGTTTTGTTCCAACTTTTTGTTCCAAGTTTTACAAAACCTCTGCTAAAGTCGCATCTATCAAGGCTTCCAGAAGGTAAGAGCGGAGAGAGAGGGAGAGTAAAAACGGACAAAATCGGGGTAAAAAATTCATTTTTATGGGGTTTTTATGGTCAAAACTGGACCAAGTTTGTTCTAAGTTTTTGGAGGCTTACCAGTCGCTACTTTCTTTGGAATACAGGGCTTTTAGGATTGATTCAAATACGTCATTTGCTTCTTGAACTAGGCCTTTCTTTAAGAGTGCCCTATCCTTTTTTCGATATTTGGTCAAACAAAAATTCATTGAATCTTCCCCGCCACTTCTTCCAGCGATATATGTTCCCCCAATGGAACTACCAGAAGTTGCCGAATAAATTAAATGAGTGAACATTAGCGATACCCTTACTTTTCCTTCTTTTATCTGGATGGATAG
>JBMOFV010000082.1:0-5702 GCA_049318705.1 Chitinophagaceae bacterium | reverse complement strand
AGGTTATTACAAATACGCTAACGGTACAAGACAAAAGGTGGAAAAGAAGAATGATATCAGTGTCCGACTCAGAAATCCATGGTCTTGTTTTGCCCAATCAACGATCTTATTACCGAAATAATCCTTCTTATGCTCAATCTTCGCAAACAAAGAATACGTCGATGCCGGCTGGTAAAAACTCCTGCCTCGTTTGCTCTCACAAGACGGGATGTGAATTGGTCTATCTACCAATTCAACATGGATATTTTTTCAATTGAAATCGGCAATTCGGGATAAAGTGCAAACCTTATCTTTGCACCCTTATGGAATTGTCAAAAAATTTTATGCCGCAGGAAGCGGAAGCAAAATGGTACCAAAAATGGTTAGATCAGGGTTTGTTTGCATCTACACCCAACGAAAAACCAGCTTACACCATCGTCATCCCCCCACCCAATGTAACAGGGGTTTTGCACATGGGCCATGCCCTGAACAATTCCGTACAGGATGTGCTGATTCGTTATGCCCGACTCAAAGGTTTTAATACCTGCTGGGTTCCGGGCACCGATCATGCCTCCATTGCCACCGAAGCCAAAGTGGTTGCCATGCTTCGCGAACAAGGGATCGACAAAAACAGCCTCAGCCGCGAAGAATTCTTAAAATATGCCTGGGAGTGGAAAGAAAAATACGGGGGCATTATTTTACAACAACTTAAAAAATTAGGTTGCGCCCTCGACTGGAAACGAACGGCCTTCACCATGGATCCCGATTATTATGAAGCGGTGATTGATGTCTTCATCGACCTCTATAACAAAGGCCTGATTTATCGGGGGGTAAAAATGATCAATTGGGACCCCAAAGCAAAAACGGCCCTCAGCGATGAGGAAGTGAACCACAAAGAAGTCAACAGTAAACTATATTACGTTCAATACAAGCTGGAAGAAACTCAGGCTGACGGAATTCAGCACATCACCGTTGCCACCGTACGCCCCGAAACCATACTCGGCGACGTGGCCATTTGTGTACATCCTGAAGATCCGCGTTACACAAATCTGGTTGGAAAATATTGTTTTGTACCCCTCATCAATCGTCGCATTCCGATTATTGCCGACGAGTACATCGACATGGCTTTCGGTACCGGATGTCTGAAGGTGACCCCGGCCCATGATATCAACGATTATAACCTGGGTTTAAAACATCATCTCGAAGTAATCGATACCCTCAATGAAGATGGTACCCTCAGCGAAGCCGCCGGCATGTATGTGGGTGAGGATCGTTTTGATGTCCGTAAAAAAATCATTGTCGATTTACAAGCCCTGAATCAGGTAGAAAAAATTGAAGATTATAAAAATCAGGTCGGCTTTAGTGAACGCACCGATGCCGTGATTGAACCACGTCTTTCGATGCAATGGTGGTGTAAAATGGATGGACTGGCCAAACCAGCCTTAGAGGTGGTGATGCAGGATGAGATAAAATTCTATCCGGCTAAATTCAAAAATACCTACCGCCATTGGATGGAAAATATCAAGGATTGGTGCGTGAGTCGGCAATTGCGCTGGGGACACCGTATTCCGGCCTGGTACGACGAACAAGGCAGAATGGTGGTGGCCAAAACCGAAGCTCAGGCCCGCGAGATATTCGCATCAACCTATGCCGACTTTAAAGCCGACGCCCCCATTCGTCAGGATGATGATGTTCTGGACACCTGGTTCTCCTCCTGGCTCTGGCCCTTGGAAGTATTTGGTTGGAATAAAAACAAAGACCAAAACACCGAACTGAACTATTATTATCCAACAGCCACCTTGGTGACCGCTCCCGAAATTATTTTCTTCTGGGTGGCCCGTATGATTATGGCCGGACTCGAATACCGACAACAAATTCCTTTCCAGCAGGTATACTTTACCGGTATTGTGCGCGATAAACAAGGACGAAAAATGAGTAAATCGTTGGGTAATTCGCCCGACTTACTCGGACTCATCGATCAGTTTGGAGCCGATGCCGTGCGCTTTGGAGTGCTGATTTCCTCACCGGCCGGCAATGATTTGCTCTTCGATGAAGCCGGATTGGAACAGGGGCGTATGTTTGGCAACAAACTCTGGAATGCGCTCAAACTCCTGGAAATACTCCGTCAAAAAGAGCGCAGCGAAAAACAGGAAAATACATTTGCATCTGCCTGGTTCGAAGCACGTTTATCGGAAGTGCAACATTTGGTTGAACAGGATATCAAGGAATTTAAACTCAGTGAGGCCCTCAAAAAAATATACTCCCTCATTTGGGACGACTACTGTAGCTGGTATCTCGAATGGATTAAGCCGGGTATGGATGAGCCGATTGATGCCCGACAAATCGAACAAGCCGGACGATATTTTGAAGAGTTGATGAAATTATTACATCCCTTCATGCCATTTATCACCGAAGAGATTTACGCCGTATTGGACCCGGCACGCACATCCTTTATTCTGGAAAGCAGCATCAACACAGGCGCATCAGCCGATAAGAATTTGCTGCAAAAAGGTGAGTGGCTCAAAGCTATTATTACAGCCGTACGTGATTTGCGGGTGAAACAACAACTCAAACCCAAAGATCCCATTCGTTTATACCTGCCCGAAAGTTTTCGTGCACAACTGGAAGATTTGCTTCCGGTATTACAGCGTCAGGTATTTGCCGAGGAAGTGTTATTTGCCCAAAGTGCCCCTGAAGCCGGCGTGGCCTTTATGGTGGATACCCTGCAATGTTATATCACCTTTGAGCAGGAGGTGGACAGCGAAAAAATGATGGCCGATCTGCAAAAGGATTACGACTACTTAAAAGGCTTTTTGAACAGCATTGAAAAAAAGCTGAGCAACGAAAAATTTGTACAAAATGCCAAAGCGGAAGTTGTTGATGCAGAGTTAAAAAAGAAAAATGATGCCCTCGAAAAAATGCGCCTTATTGAAGAAAACCTTAACTTGCTGCGTAAATAATTCGACATCAGGCGGCACTGAAACGCTGCTTGTTGCAATCTGCTAATCAATTGAGTGATGAAAAAAAGCTCCATGGTAACGGTTTTAGGGATACTCTTTTTACTGAGTGCTTTTGCGCCCGTGGGCAATGAACAACGCCCCAAAGTGAAGTACCAATTTAAGGGCTATTTAGCCTGCAGCCTCTCCGACTCGCAACAGGTAGATAAATTGGTATTTGATCAGCTGATCCTCAAACCCCTCTGCGCCAAGGATAGTGCAGGTAATCAACTCAAGGTAGAAAGTTTTAATATCACCTGGGCCGAACGGGGCTTATATCAGGATTCAACCGGCCTGCCCATTATTTATACCGATTATACCGTGGGCACCTTTAACGGCGATGCCATTCCTGCCGATTGGACTGAATCCTTCCGCGACCGCTCTTACAAAGGCGACACCGTTTACTTTGATCGCATTATGGTAAAAACCCCCGACAATAAATCGCAGTTGTGTAAACCTTTGAAGATTGTGATACGGTAAGGGGGGATGCAAATTTAAAAAATGACTCAAAAACAATTAGAAGACTACCTCTGGGGAGCAGCCAACATTCTGCGAGGAATGATTGATGCAGCCGACTTTAAACAATATATTTTCCCACTGCTATTCTTCAAAAGGGTTAGCGACCTGTATGACGAAGAATTTCAGTTGGCACTTGAAGAAAGCGATGGCGATTTAGACTATGCCTCTTTTGCGGAGAACCACCGCTTTCAGATTCCAAAAAACTGCCATTGGGAGGACGTGCGAAAGAAAACTCTAAACGTTGGCGAAGCATTGCAAAAAGCCTTTAACGGGATTGAGAAAGCTAACTTTGAACTGCTACACGATGTGTTTGGCGATGCCCAGTGGACCAACAAACGCAGGATGAGTGATGAAAAACTCCTCGACCTGATTGAGCATTTTAGCAAAATGAATTTGAGTGTAGCCAATGTGCCTCACGACATTATGGGAGAAGGCTACGAATACCTGATTAAGAAATTTGCAGACGACAGTGGCCATACCGCAGCCGAGTTTTACACCAACCGCACGGTGGTGAAACTGATGACACAAATTACCGATCCCAAAAGCAGCGAAAGTATTTACGACCCTACCTGCGGCAGTGGTGGTATTCTGCTGAGTGCCGCTTTGCACCTGAAAGAACAAGGCAAAGAATACCGAACACTGAAACTATACGGACAGGAACTAAACCTCATTACCTCTGCCATTGCTCGTATTAACATGTTTATGCACAATGTAGATGAGTTTTTGATTGTGCAAGGCGACACTTTAGACAGCCCACAGATATTGGAGAATGACGAACTGAAAAAGTTTGATGTAATAATGGCTAACCCACCTTATAGCGTGAAAAAATGGAGCCAAAGCAAATGGATGAACGATCCTTTTGGACGCAACATTTGGGGAACACCACCGCAAGGATGTGCAGACTATGCTTTTCAGCAGCACATCATGAAAAGCTTAAATCCAGAAACTGGCCGTTGTGTAGTGCTTTGGCCGCATGGCGTTTTGTTTAGAGACAGCGAAGCTGAAATACGAAAACGTATGATTGAAGAAGATTATGTAGATGCCGTTATTGGTTTGGGCAAAAACCTTTTTTATAATAGTAGCATGGAAAGTTGTTTGCTGGTATGCCGAATGAAAAAACCAAAAGAAAGAAAAGGAAAAATTATTTTCATTGATGCAAAAGATGAATTAAGAATAGAACGCACCAATGCCTGGCTTGAACCGCAGCATATAAAAAAGATTAGCGATGCTTATTGGAAATTTAAAGATGAGGAAGGGTTTGTAACAATAGTAAGCAATAAAGATGTTTTAGAAAATAACGGCAATATGAGTTTGCAACTTTTTGTAAAACAGGCTGCAAATACTAATGAGCATAACACCAAAGATTTAATAGCAGAAGTAAAGTCAAATCAAAAACAAATTGATAGTTCTTTAGAAGAACTTTTTAATCAACTTAATAAAATAGGAATTGAAGGATGATTAAGTTGAAACAAAATACTTGGGGGAAAATAACGTTGAATGAATGCTGTGAATTCCAAAGGGGTGTAACCTATTCAACAAAGGATGAAGTGGATTACGATGGAATTGGAATTCTTAGAGCAAATAATATTAATGCTGAAAACAGTAAACTCAATTTCGATAATTTAAGATTAATAAGAAAGGAAGCCAAAGTAAAAGAAAGTCAAAAATTAAGAAAGAACGATGTCCTCATTTGCACAGCAAGCGGAAGTCTAGACCATATTGGAAAGGTTGCTTTTTCGAAAGAAGATACTGATTGTTATGCTGGTGGTTTCATGGGAATTATCAGACCACTTGAAAAAGAAATTGAACCTAATTTACTATTCAATATTTTTCTTTCTGAAAGATTTACAACTTTCATTCAAAATCAAAGAGCAGGTACTAATATCCAGAATTTAAAATTTTCAAATTTTGAAAACTTTGAAATCCCCCTTCCCCCACTCGAAGAGCAAAAACAAATAGCCGCCCTTTTTCAATCTATAGAAACGGCTATGGAGCAGGTGGATGGGCAGGAGAAGAATTTGCATCAACTGAAACATAAATTGCTCAGAGATTTATTCAGCGAAAAACAAGAATTTGGTAATCATTTAAAAGGCAAGGATTTTGAAACGGTAAAGTTTGAAAGAATTGCAATTAATATTTCCGAAAGAGTTGAACCGAAGAAAACCGAACTAACAACCTATGTCGGCTTAGAACATTTAGATGCTGACA
>JBMOFV010000081.1:0-6051 GCA_049318705.1 Chitinophagaceae bacterium | reverse complement strand
GTTCTCTGAACTTCGGGTATTGCTTGAATGCTATCAGGCGCTTTCATGATTCCAAGATTTTACTCCACCACCACCTTCCTTACTTGACTCTCACAACGGAATAGATAAATACCTTTTGGTAAATTATACACCTCTATTTCATTTTTAGTTGTAGTAAACAACAACTCACCTAACATAGTAAACAACTCCTTCTTCTTACCTTTTTTGTTTTTGATATAAATAACGCTATTTGTTGGATTCGGGTACACCTCCAACATCTCATCCGCCACGGCGGACACATCTCCTATCTCACTCTGATTTAAAGGCCAGCAGATCCCACTCGCTGCACCCAGGTTAAAATCCGGGAGGCCGGGGGGGGAAACAAATGCGGTAAATGAAGTATCGCTAATACGAAAACACTTCCTACAGAATCCTGCCCCGGCCCCTTTTATATCAGGATAATCTATCACGCTCATTTGTTTGTATCCCCCTCCCCAATTGCCAATATAGATTCGCCCATCCGGGCCATTGTGCAGCGAATTATAATACTGAAATTTTAAATGCGTTGTATCCGGACCATGCTGAACACGGTACCAGGCCAAACTACTATCTGGTTCATTCCATTCATATTGGTATATATTATACCTTTTCGATACGTACACAAAATTGTTATTTGGCGAAAAACAAACTCCTCCAATAACACTATCCATAATATATTGCGGTGCGGCATTCGGAATCCCGGTACTATCTGTTGGGATACCAACGATTTTTGGATTACTTAGTTTGCCGCTACAACGGTCGAAATCGGCAAAAAAAAGTTCCTGCATTTTACAATGTACTAAGGCCAATTTGGCTCCATCAGGGCTGAAAGCCATTTGCCCCATCAAATCAAAAGATGAATACGCCGGACTTGGAAAAGTCTGGACAAAGGGGCCCATTATGGTATCGGGCCTCACCAAAAAACGGTAGATTTCATTGGTACCATAACGCCCTTGTTTGAGTAACCACCAATCCCGTCCGTTGTGGTGCCTGCAAGCTTGCATACGAATTTTGTGTAATTCCACGTGTTCTAGCAAGACCCTATTTTTCTCAACCACTTTACCTAAACCTCCATTGGCGTTCATGTCAACGATATTGTATAAGAGTAAATCGTACGGGGCCTTATTCGAGCCTCCTAACCATTGATTAACGTAGTTGCTGTCACTGAATGTAGTTATAAAAACATAGTACAATCCGTTACTTCCTTTTGGTAAAATAAGTGAATTTTGAGTGTAGAAAAAATCGTAATCATAGGCTTCAGGAGGCACCAAACTATCCCCATTTTCAATAATCACACCATTGCTATCATACAATATCATGCCATTGCAAGAAAATAGTAAACGCCCGGTTGCGCTGTCGCAAATATTGCTATGGCCTTGGGTGCAATAGTAAGGAGCATTGGGAAAAAGGAGTTTTACATCTGGTCTGGAGGTATCCGTAAATTCTGCTCTAACCATTCCCGCTGCACCAAAAATCCATTGATGTCCACTTTTATTCTGTGCTGAACTATAGTAATTCAGGACACAAAACACAACGGCATAAATTAATATTCGTTTCATAGTTTAGTGAATTTACCGGATTCATTTTCCACCCGCTCTTCGACATGTTCGGCTCTGCGGCATGTCGAAGTAAAGATAAAATAAGTTCTCTGAACTTCGGGTATTGCTTGAATGCTATCAGGCGCTTTCATCATTCCAAGATTTTACTCGACCACCACTTTCCTTATCTGGTCCTCACAACGCAATAAATATAACCCTTTTGGCAAGAGGCTTAAATCCAACTCATTCTCTTTGGTACGAAGGAGTAGTTGGCCACTATGTGTAAAAAGTTCTTTAACACTACCTGATTTGCACCCTTTGATAAGTAACCTGCCTGTAGTGGGGTTGGGATAAACCTCCAAGAAATTCGGCAACTCATTGACTGAATTATCGGCCAAAGGCCAGCAATTGATACTTGTATCTTTACCCAAATTGTAATTGGGTTGACAAGGAGGGTTGGTAGCACCTCCTAAAGTATCCGGGAAACGCAAGCATTTTGGGCACCAACTACACGCAATTCCTTTATTATCCGGACTATCAATCACACTCATAGTTTTGCCCAGTCCATGCCAATTACCAATGTAAAGTTTATCATCCCAACCCAAGTAGCCCATGCTGTAACCCATAAAATAATCATACACAGTGTCCATATTAGCCACATGATACCAGGCCGTAGAACTATCTGGGTCCCAAGTATCGTATTGCTGAATATTGGTATAATTAATGGTATAAATAAAACGACCATTGGGTGAAAAACACAGCCCTGTGGAATATTTATCATTCGGTTCGTTCGCTGAAGCAGGAAAATTAGTGGGTAAAATGGGAATATTCTTTTTTTGCATATAACTCAACTTTCCGCTACATCTATCAAAATCAGCGGTAAACAGTTCATTATGTCCATTGTTGCAGGTTGCCGCAAACTTTTTTCCATCCGCGCTCAACTGTATTTGTCCCATATTTTCCCAATATCCGTTGTTGGCACCTGTTTTTCGAGGGTAAGGAAAACTTTGTTTGCCGTAATTGTACACCGAGTCTTTGGTAACTAAAAAGGTGTAAATACTCACACTATCGTGCATCATTTTAAGCAACCACCAGTCTTGGCCATTGGCGTGCCGGCAGGCCATCATCTGGGTTTTGCTTATATATTCTCCTTCAATGATGGGTTTCATTCGTTCTATAACCTTGCCAGCGCCTCCATTAGCTTTCATGTTTATTTTGTTCAAAAACAAAAGGTCAAAAGGCGCTTTCTTTGAATTTGGGGCTAACCATACAGTATTTAAGTTAAATTCCGAACTACCTGAATTTATAAAATAAGTTGTGGTATCGTCTATTGGCAAGAAAATGGATGACTGGGATAAAATACTAAAACCATTATAAAAGTCAAAAAAGGAAGAATCCATCAAACGATAGCCCCCATCGAGATATTCTAAATCAGCACCATAAACGCTGAACCCATCACTACAAAGTATCATATTGCCATTGCTGTCGCAAATTGATGAGGAGCCATCGTTAAAGTAACGACCGAGTGTGGAATCAATTTTTATGTTCATGACACCCGAAGTATTGAATTGTGAACGAAACGTTCTACCGCCTCCCGTATACCATGTTTTGTTAAAGTTCTTTTGAGCAAAAACAAAATTTGATAAGATTTGTAGTATGCCAAAGAATAAGATTCTCATAGGACTATAATTTAATGAACTTGGAGTACTTAATTTGATTATTTAATTCTATTTGAAGATTATACATTCCTGCATTCATTGACTTTAGTGGTAATTCAGTAATCCCGTTAGTGATGGCCAAACTAGCTGTTTGAACCAATTGTCCGGTCATATCATAAACCCGAATGTTTATAATACCATCGCTCAAGGATGTCTGGATTTGTATTTGTTCACTTGCTGGATTTGGGTAAATTAATACTGAGAATTCCTGACCTAATCGTTCCTCATTGGATGTTGAACCTAAACCATTTTTGTAAACTCCAACTGCATTACATATTTCTAAATCCTTGTAAGAAATACCCGGTTGTATATGCGCATATAAACTCCGGGCTTTATATACGGCACTTCCATATACAAAGGGGCAACTGAGTGCCAATTCTTCAAGTTGTTCAAAGTCAGCTGTTGTCAAATTCTGCCAGCCTTGACTTAATACACCTAAATAAATTCGATTGAGGTCCTTTTCGTAGTTCTCAAACAATCGACCAACCGGCAAAGCGGTATTTTCCTGGGTTAACTCCTGTATTTGGTACTGAAAAATAGTACTGTCATTTAATGTGTTTTCCTGACACAGAATATCCATATTCAAATCCAGTGTACGAATTTCATCGGTCAATAAGGATTCCTGATTGGCATAAAAAGCGTTTAGAAGTGGATAGGTTGCCCGAGCCATAGAATCACGTAGCAGCCATTCATACACCTGACGCTCATCATACCATTCACTGAGCTCGGTATATTCCGGATAGTTGATACTATCGCCAGCCACTTGCAGAGCTTCTTGAATTTCAATTTCTGACAAATCTTGTATTTCTGATTCAACAGGTAAATCCTCGCAAGAAAGTAATGTATGGTTTGTTCCATTTGCAAAAATTTTATACGCTCCTGGACTCCCAATTGTTGACCCACTTTGATTTTGGGTTAATTGCATGGTGAAAATTTGGCCTGTGAATATACTATTTGTCACTCTCCAAATTTCTTTAAGTTGGGTGGATCCGAAGGCGATGGCACTGCTGTTGAATTGGTTATTGTTGTCATGGTTCAAATCGCCGCTCTTCGACATGTTCGGCTCTGCGGCATGTCGAACTAAAGATAAAAAAGTTCTCTGAACTTCGGGTATTGCTTGAATGCTATCAGGCGCTTTCATGATTCCAATATTTTACTCCACCACCACCTTCCTTACCTGGTCCTCACAACGCAATAAATATAACCCTTTTGCCAAGCGGCTTAAATCCAACTCATTCTCTTTGGTACGAAGGAGTAGTTGGCCACTATGTGTAAAAAGTTCTTTAACACTACCTGATTTGCACCCTTTGATAAGTAACCTGCCTGTAGTGGGGTTGGGATAAACCTCCAAGAAATTCGGCAACTCATTGACTGAATTATCGGCCAAAGGCCAGCAATTGATACTTGTATCTTTACCCAAATTGTAATTGGGTTGACAAGGAGGGTTGGTAGCACCTCCTAAAGTATCCGGGAAACGCAAGCATTTTGGGCACCAACTACACGCAATTCCTTTATTATCCGGACTATCAATCACACTCATAGTTTTGCCCAGTCCATGCCAATTACCAATGTAAAGTTTATCATCCCAACCCAAGTAGCCCATGCTGTAACCCATAAAATAATCATACACAGTGTCCATATTAGCCACATGATACCAGGCCGTAGAACTATCTGGGTCCCAAGTATCGTATTGCTGAATATTGGTATAATTAATGGTATAAATAAAACGACCATTGGGTGAAAAGCAAAGACCGGTGGAGTATTTGTCATTAGGATCATTGGCCGAGGCTGGAAAGTTGGTAGGCAGTATAGGGATATTTTTCTTAGTCATGTTTGAAAGCTGTCCGGTGCAACGATCAAAATCAGCTAAGAACAATTCGTTATGTCCATTGTTACAGGTGACTGCAAATTTTTTTCCATCACGACTCAATTGAATTTGGCCCATAATTTCAAGGAATACTCCAAAGTATTTTTTTCTTAAATAAGGGAAACTTTGTTTACCAAAGTTATAAACAGAATCTTTGGTAATTAAAAATGTATACACACTCACACTATCATGCATCATTTTTAGCAACCACCAGTCTTTCCCGTTGGCGTGCCTGCATGCCATCATTTGGGTTTTACTGATAAGTTCCCCTTGAACAATCGGCTTCATACGTTCTACTACTTTTCCTGTTCCTCCATTAACTTTCATATTAATCTTGCTGAGATACAGTCTGTCGAAAGGTGCCATCTTTGAATTTGGTGCCAACCAGATGTTATTCAATGAACTATCTGAGCATGATGCATGAAAAAGGTAATAGATGCCAGAATCCATTGGGAGTATAACCGAAGTTTGAGAATATCCACTATAACCGTATTCAAATGTATAAAATATACTATCTGCCAACCTGTATCCTCCATCCAAATATTCTAAGTCAGATTTATATACATTATATCCATCACTACAGAAAATAATATTTCCAAGACTGTCACAAATTGATGAGGAGCCTGAATCGAAATACCTGTTGAGAATGGAATCAATCTTGGTATTAATTGTGCCAGATAATGAAAATTCTGTACGAAAAGTCCTCCCCGCTCCAGTATACCAAATTTTATTGAAATTTTCTTGTGCACTTACCAATAAAGAAAGTGGCAAAATAACCCAAATCAACACTGCACATTTCATATTTCTAAATTTTAATGAATTTCGAGTATTCAACCCGCTCTTCGACATGTTCGCCTCTGCGGCATGTCGAACTAAAGATAAAAAAAGTTCTCTGAACTTCGGGTATTGC
>JBMOFV010000080.1:0-6265 GCA_049318705.1 Chitinophagaceae bacterium | reverse complement strand
GGTTAGAATTAAAATTCCATTCTACAAAAGTAGTTTGTGCGAATGTTGATTGGCATAATACCAACATACTTACCAATAGAATGAGTTTGATTTGATTCATAAATAATGCTTGAAGTAATAAAATGTTTGTTTTGAAGTTGTTTAACAGCATGCAAAGATTCTTACTTCTTATTATTCTATGCTTAAGAAGTGAATACTAAAACATGAATAAAAGGTTAATTAATTGTTTCTAATGTTATAGTTCTCGCATCAATCTTGTCATTGTTTCCAAAAACAAAAATCCACCTCATTGGATTGAGGTGGATTTTGAACCAAAATATTGTATTTAGGTAGATAAAACTGCACAAACGAATCAAAATATCAAATACTTCGGCTAATTGGCCTCAGTATAATTTTCTAATTCGGGGTTTCCCAGCAAATCCTTTACATACTTTGTTTGCACAAGCTTCCTACTTTGCTACTGCAAATTCTCGGTTTAAGATTCAACGGTTCATTTTTCGCTGGGGGGCTATTAAAAAACTGCCTGCAGGAGTCAGGCAGTTTTAATCGGATTAGGGGTTTGGGTTATATAAAAAGTTACAGAATTATTGCTCCCACAAAGTTGTTGCTATTGGTTTCCCATAAAATAAAGTCAAGGCCATCTACTATCCCATCGCCATTGAGGTCGGTTGTGAAATATCCTCCGGCAAAATTGTTGTTGTCGTTTTCCCAATCGTTGTAATCCAAACCATCTATCACTGCATCCTGATTGATATCGCCCGAGACCCGCCAAAAAAAAGGCTGCCCTTTCGGACAGCCTGATTAGCATAATATGTCGATTGACTAATTAAAAATTTCATCCCCCACATTCGTGTTGATTTCAACACTCTGGAATTTTAACTCCATCATCTGTGGTCCCATATTTTGTTTGATGGTTTGTGGATACATCAAGTCGCCGGCTCCTTTTTGATAATTCAGGTAATAGGTTGTTTGCGAACCTTCTTCATCGCTCTCTTCTGATTTTACTTTAAAGCCGGTTTTTACGTTGTAGTATTCAAGCACCTTAGATCCTGAAGGGCGGGTCACTTCAATCTGATAACAATCTTCATTATCTACTTTTTCAATGCCTTTTAGTTCAGCCTTGAATCCGGGCGTTAAATAATCCAGGTCTTCGGTCATACCCGCTTTTTCGGCATATTCCTTGATTTCGGCATCGTCAAAATCCTTCTTCTGTCCTTGTGCACTCATATATCCTTTGCTACCATTAAACACAATTTTCTGGAATGATTGTCCCATGGCATTTACATCCAACATCATTTTATTAGGTACTTTACGAACGGTTTTAATATTGATACTCATACCCTGCATATCGGTCGTGTAAGTTGAAGTCATATCCTTTACGGCTTTCCAGGCAGCTTCGCCACCAGTAACCTGAATATGTTTTTTAATCACCTGGGGCGCACTCATATTTGCAGGCAAAGCCACCGGCTTATCATCTATTTTATTGCCATATAAATCATAAACTGTTACCGGTCCGAACTGACGCAATTTGTCAACCACTTGTTTTTTATCGCCGGCAACTGTAATGGTAGCAATACCCGGTGTAATATATTTTTTTGCAACGGCCATCACATCCTGTACTGTAACCGCTTCAACTGCTTTCAGATAATTTTTGTAATAATCTTTCGGCATGGCATATTTACGTTCGTTGATAGCATATCGGGCCAGGGTTTTCGGATCTTCCAATCCCAATGCAAATGTTCCGGCCATATAGTTTTTATACCCTTCCAATTCTTCTGCACTTACCGGTTCTGTTCTTAAGCGATTCATTTCTTTCAAAATTTCTGCTACTGAACTATCACTGGCATTGGTTGTGCTGTTGGCGGTAGCCGAAAATCGTCCGGCATTCGGTAACTGATCCGGGCGGAACGATGAATATGATCCATAAGTCCAGGCATGTGTTTCACGTAAATTCTGAAACAATCGTCCGGTGCTTCCACCGCCTAAAATACCATTGGCGACTTTCAGTTTAATTTCATCCAGATCGCCGGGCTTCATATTAATCGGATAAGTAACATCTACTACACTTTGTACCGCACCTGTTTTATTCACCACAGCCACGCTCGCTCCCTTCGGAGGTACCGGAGTTGGGTACTTGGCAACAGGTACTGCTTTCTTTTCCCACTTAGCCAGATGTTTTTCGATTTGTACTTTGGCTTCTGCTAAGGTAATATCACCCACCACTGCCATATAAGCCACATTGGGACGAAAATAGGTTTCAAAGAATTTTTTACAACGATCCAGTGAAATATTCTCTACCGATTTTTCAGTAGCCACTTCACCATAAGGATGGTTTTTGCCATAGTTTAAAATAGAAGTGATATTGGCACTCATCGCTTCAGGATCGTCCTGGTTTTGGGCCAAACTGGATTTCATTTGCTTTTTGAGTTTATCCAACTCAGCTTGTGAAAAATTTGGTTGAGTTATTACCTCGCTTAATAAAGCCAGTAATTTATCGCTGTTCTTCTTCAGGCTTTGCGCAAAAATACCATCGCTTCCGATGGAAAGATTTGCCCCTAACTGATCGAGCTCTTCATTAAATACATCTTTGCTTTTCGATTTGGTTCCTGCCGTGAGTAACTCACCAACCATATCCTGAAATCCGGCCATATCACCCTGTAATTCAGGTTTGATATCCAAGTCGATTGAATAAGCCACGACCGGCAATTTATGATTTTCTACAACGTATACCTTAATGCCGTTAGAGGTAACAAAGGATTGCGCAGATCCCATTTGAATGGTCGGAGCAGGGCCCGGTTTTGGGCGAATACTACGATCTAAAGTTTGTGCCTGCAGGGTAACACTGAACAGGCCAATGGCGCATATCGATAAAATGATTTTTTTCATGTTTGCGTATTTATTGTTCTTGAATGGATACAGACCCTGTAAGTATTTCTCATCGCTCATCAAGGACTGTTTTCTTTTTAAAAGATCCATCGGGTAAACAAAAGTTTTTTTAAAATGAATTAATTGCTTTTACTGCTATCCGGTAAATAATAAAGTACCAGACGATTGGTTTTCACCAGATATTTTTTGGCCGCTGTCAACATATCTGCTGCGCTTACCTTCATATATCGATCCAGTTCTTTGTTGATCAAATTGGCATCTCCATAATAGACATGATAGTTGGCCAAATTTTCAACAATCCCCAAAACACGTTGGTTTTGCGAAATGAATTCGTTCTCAATTTGGTTTTTACATTTCTGTAATTCCTCTGCCGAAATTCCTTCACTCAGAATTTTGTTGACTTCTTCATCCATGACTTTTTCGAGATCTTCAGGTGTAACACCCATATTGCCGATACCGTACATCATGGCTAAACCCGGATCTTCGGAAGGCAGATTAAAAGCACCTGCGGCAACTGCTTTTTGTTGTTTGTCGACCACTTGTTTTTGTAAACGGGAACTTTTGCCTTGCGATAAAATTTTTGCCACCATTTCAAGAGCATAGGCATCCGGTGTTCCTTGCGCGGGTGCATGATAGGCAAATACCACAGCCGGTAATTGTACTTTATCGTAAAACGTCACGCGCTTTTCGGCGGTTTGCTGAGGTTCAACAATGTTCGGACGAGGAATGTCTTTGGTACCACGTGGAATTCCACCAAAATATTTTTCAATCCAGGCTTTGGCCTGAGGAATATTGATATCACCTCCCACACTTAATGTGGCATTGTTGGGAACATAAAAGGTTTTGTAAAAATCCAGAAATTCCGGTAAAGAGGCCTGATCAATGTATTGTGCCTCTCCGATGGGTGTCCATTGGTAAGGATGTTGGGTATAAGCATGTTTAAAAATCTGCTCCAATAAACGGCCATAAGGCGTATTCTCGTAGCGTTGCTTTTTTTCTTCTTTCACCACTTTACGTTGTGTTTCCAAACCAATATCATCGATTTTGGCGTGTAGCATGCGCTCACTTTCCATCCATAAACCCTGTTCCAATTTGTTGGAAGGCAAGGTTTCGAAATAGAATGTGCGGTCAAATGAGGTATTGGCGTTAATAACCCCCCCATTGTTTTGAATCAGTTTCATGTATTCGCCCCGGCCAATGTTTTCGGAACCTTCGAATAACAGATGTTCAAAAAAGTGAGCAAATCCGGTACGTGTAGGATCTTCATTTTTTGATCCGACATGGTAGAGTACCGAAATGGCGACAGTTGGAATGGTGTGGTCCTCATGCAGGATCACATGCAAACCATTAGGCAGGTCGTATTCGGTAAACTTGATATTAACCGATTGAGCCTGAACGCTGCTGAAAGCCGACAACGTAAGCATGGTAAAAAACAATTTGCGCATGGTATTTTAAAAATTTGCACAAAATTAAGGTTATCACACTATTCTAAAACTGCTTTTCGTTTAAAAGGCCACAAAGTATTACAAACGGAAAACAATTCACCCATCAGGCCCCCTCCAATCAAGTAGTTGGAAACAATTTTGCCCAAACAATTCCGTGAACCATCAACCTGCACATTTGGACCCCAATAACCGCTTTTGGCGTGATTTTTGCTTCCAAGCCTTTGAAAATCAAATCATTTGAGTCCTTTCCTTCATTTTCGGAATTTGTGTCGTACTTCATTAAAGGCTGCCCTAAGCGGTATTTGTGGATTATTGATGCTTTGTTTGCTCTCAAAACCCTTAAACGCTCAAATTTTTGAGGGCCTGGGCGATTCTATCCCCGAATTGAGCAATCCGCTGATTCTGGAAATGCCGGTTTCTGGTTTACCTGTTCCCATCCTCAGCGAAAACTTTGGTCTGAGAGCCGTGCATCTGGAAATTAAACATTCCTATCTCGAAAATTTATCGGCTTACTTGATGTCGCCCGAAGGTAATGTGGTAAAACTATTTACCAATGCCGGAGGAAATGGCAAGAATATGGTGGGAACCATTTTGTGTGATACGGCCACTTTATCGGTTCAAAAAAATAAATTGGCACCCTATACCGGTCGATTTCAGGCCCAGGATAAATTGGGCAATTTTAATCGCTACCAAAGTGCCGAAGGGATCTGGAAACTCTTCATCCGCGATGATGCCAACTTTGACCGGGGTATAATTGAAAGCTGGAAACTCGAATTTGGTTATAATGCTACCGGACCGGATACTTTTTCGAGCAATATTCCGATCCTCGAAATTTTTACCCTCAAACAATCAATAATGATTCGTTCATCGCCTGCAGAATTCAAGTGAACGACAGACTTCAGCAAGGCCGGTACCGGATCAATGAAGCTTTTCCGGGATTTAATGGATTTGCCGAGGTAAAGATCCGTGGCCAACACTCTATCGGATTTCCTCAGCAATCTTATAGCGTAAATCTGTTGGGTGTCACCCGCGAGGATACGGCTGTTTCGCTCCTGAATATGCCGCCCGAAGACGACTGGATTTTACTCAATAATTACAACGACAAATCCTTTGTTCGCAATCCATTGATGCACGAACTGTTTCGTGATATGGGGCATTATTCGCCCCGCAACCAGTTTTGCGAAGTATTCATTAATGGCGAATACAGAGGCATTTATACCCTCATGGAAAAAATACGCCGCACCAACGACCGGCTAAACATTTCGAAACTCAAATCAAGCGACAATAGCGGAGATGATCTGACCGGGGGCTACATTTTCCGACATGATTACGATTTGGGTGAAGGTTGGTTATCGACGGTTGCACCAGCTGATTGTCCTGAAAATTTTGCCCGTTTTGAATATGAATACCCGAGTGTGAATAATATCACGCCACAACAAAAAACCTATTTGCAGAACTATGTCGCCGAAATCGAACGCCGAATGTTCAGTCCCTTAGTGAACGACCCCATCATGGGTTACAGGCCCATGTTGGATGTGCATTCGTTTATCGACTATTTTATCGTGAATGAATTGGCCTGGAACGGGGATGGATTTGCAAAAAGTATGTTCTTTTGGAAAGATAAAAACTCCAAAGATTCCTTACTGCATGCCGGTCCGGTGTGGGATTTCGACTGGAGTATGAAACGGATGCCCTGGGTGACGGATGCCGTGGATCATTGGAATCACAATACTTACCCTTGTAATAACCTGCAATCAACCTTGCCTTGGCACGCCATCATGATGCAGGATACTTTTTTTACGAATGAATTGCGTTGCCGATGGGAATCGCTGCGCAAAACCCATTTAAGCGCAAGCCAATTATTCAGAAGTATTTATTGATTCTATTGGGCAGCAAACCCTTGAAGCCCAGGTTCGGCACTTTCAAAAATGGCC
>JBMOFV010000079.1:0-6297 GCA_049318705.1 Chitinophagaceae bacterium | reverse complement strand
TCTTCATGCTTTTTTTAAACAAGTCTTCTAACTCCTTAAATCAGAGCGAGAAACAAAGCGAGAGCGAGGTTTTGAACGCTGATTTTTTTCTTCATTCTCTTTCTATTTAATTTTTCCCAAATAGCCAATTTTAGCCAAAACACAGCCATTTAAAATCCCTAACAATTTCAGATACACAAAGGTTTTAATAGCCATTCTATCGACATTCATCAATATTGATAAAACTTTGATGATGCTTTCATTATATTTATCCCTACAAAAAATTTCAATGATGCGGTCACGAATCCTTTTTATCGTTGGTTGTATGTTTTTTCTCCAGAATCTTCATGCTCAACAATGCCTCCCAATCACTACGCAAGCCGGTCAGTTTGTTCCGGTCTTCAACCAAGGTATATTGGATAAAAACACTTGGGATGCTATTCCTGAACTGGATGGATACAAATTCTTATTGCTTCAATTTGAAACCCTCCCCAATGAATCTGCGCAAAAAACTTTAAAAAGCCGCTCCATTGAATTACTCACTTATTTACCGAAGCAGTCCTATTACGCAAAAGTTGCCGCCGCTTTCAAACCAGAACGCTTTAGTGGTTTAAATTTAAGTTCCGTTTCTGCACCGGATGTTTCAATGAAAATTCACCAGGAAGTAAAAAATAATCTTGTGCCGGAGCATGCTAAAAATGGTTCAAGCAACAAGTATATCGTTACTTTATTTCCCGGTACCGACGATCTAAAGTTTGTACAATACCTGCGTAACATGGGAGGCCTTGTTTTGGATAATTATAACCATGAACATTTAACTATTTCCTTAAATCCGCAACAAGTGAATATGCTTGCTCAATGGCCGGGTGTGCAGTTTATCCATTTTATTGATGTGCCTTTCCAAAAAGAAAATTTATTAAATCGCACCGACCATCGAAGTAATTCAATCAATACCGATTATGGAGCAGGTCGTCATCTCAATGGTCAGGGTGTACGCATTGGTCTGACCGATGATGGTTTTATTGGTCCGCATATCGACTACAAAGGACGTACCACTCAAGACGCCGTTGCTTCTTATAATGGAGGTGACCATGGCGATCATTGTGGAGGAACTATCATGGGAGCGGGTAACTTAGATCCCAATGGAAAAGGCATGGCACCCAATGCCGATTTATGGGTTTATGACGCTTTAAGTACAAGTAATTACATTCTTGAAGATAGTTTATTCAGCTCTCCGAATCTAAGCTTAGACATCATCTCTACTTCATACAGCAATGGTTGTAATACAGGATATAATGCAGGGGCCAATTCTGCCGATCGTCAAATTCATGATTTCAAAAATATCATGCGTATTTTTTCTGCCGGGAATGATGGTACCAATAATTGTGGATATGGTGCAGGGGCTAATTGGGGCAATATAACCGGTGGCATCAAATTGGGAAAAAATTTAATCGCCGTGGCCAATCTTAATTACCTGGATGTGTTGGCTAATTCCAGCAGTAGAGGTCCTGCAAGCGATGGTCGCATTAAACCCGATGTTTCTGCAGTAGGTACAGATGTTTATTCCACCATTGATACCAACGATTATGCGCTAAAAACCGGAACATCCATGTCTTGTCCCGGTGTCGCCGGGTTATTTGCACAGTTGTATCAGGGTTATCGCGAATTGCACGCCAATCAGGATCCCAATGCAGGTTTATTAAAAAATGTTTTGATGAATACTTGCGATGATATAGGAAATCCCGGGCCTGACTTTAAACATGGCTACGGACGGGTAAATGGTTTGAGGGCTATTCAGATTTTGGAAAATAATCAACATTGGAACGATTCTGTAAGCACCGGAATCACAAAAACACTTACCCTGAATGTTCCCCCCAATACGCATCGTGTAAAAATCATGCTCAATTGGATGGATAAAGAAGCGGCCGTTTCTGCAACTACTGCCCTGGTGAACGATTTGGATTTGGTCGTCACCGATCCGAATTCAAATGTATTTTTACCTTGGGTCCTGAATCATGCCCCCAACGCAACCACGCTGGATGCGCCGGCACAAAGATTGGTAGATCATTTAAACAATGCCGAACAAGTTACCATCGATACACCCACCGCAGGTAATTATACCATTGATGTAAGTGGCTTCGCAGTTCCTTTTGGACCACAGGAATATTTTATCAGCTATGAATTTATCTCGTTTGATTCTTTGGAAATAAGCTATCCACTGGGTGGTGAAGGATTCCGTCCCGGTGAAACTCAAACCATTCGATGGAATGCGATTTCAACCGGAAATACATTCAATATTGATTATAGTTCAGATAATGGATCTTCCTGGCAAAGTATCGCAACGGCATTACCTGCCACTCAAACCTATTACAATTGGACTGTTCCGGCACTGACCTCGGGGAACTGTAAAATACGCGTTTCAAGAAATGGCATCAGTTCGGAATCTCCTTCCACATTTACCATCATGAATATTCCTTCTAATCTCACTTTAGTGCGGGTTTGTCCGGATACCATCACCATCAAATGGAATGCGACCCCAACTGCTAACGGATATCAGGTTTATCATTTGGGAAACAAATACATGGATTTAGTGACAACTACTACGGATACTATCTATCATTTTATAGGATTAAATCCCAATGTTGAAAATTGGTTCAGTGTTGCCGCTCTTCAAAGCGCAAGCAATGCGGTGAGCAGAAGAGCATTTGCCATTCAACAAAATCCGGGTTTGCTCAATTGTGTATTGGCCGTGGATGCTGAAATGATGAGTTGCGATAATCCGGGTAAAACGACTTTGTTGGATTGTAATAGCGCTTCCATTCCTGTGAAAGTCAAATTACAAAACAATGGCCTCAATACCATTTCTAATTTTAATGTTTCCTACCAACTCGATAATAACGCCCCGGTTACCGAAGTATATTCGGCCAATCTGTCGACCTCTTCTCAAACCACTTTTACATTTACCACTGGTCTGGCTGCACCTTCGGCCGGTTTGCACAACCTGAAAGTGTGGTTAAATTTGTCAGGCGATTTATATCTCTTCAACGATACTTTAAATTATACCATTATAGGTGCAAATAGTGTTGTAGCTGCTTTGCCTTGGAGTGAGGATTTCGAAAACGAGGTCATCTGTTCAGAAATCAATGCTTGCGACAATACCGACTGTGTGTTTGCGGGTGATTTAACCAATGAACAAAATTTAGTCATTGACCAATTCGACTGGAAAGTATACAGCGGTCCAACCCCAACCAATACAACGGGCCCGGATGTGGATCATACGCTTAACTCAGCTGCTGGCAAATATGTTTATACAGAATCTTCATATTGTTTTAATCAGTCCGCTTTTCTGCTCACGCCTTGCTTTAGCCTGGCCACTGCATCAAAACCATATTTTAGTTTTTGGTATCATTTATATGGAAATGGTCAGGGCAGTTTACACGTAGATGCTTTTGTTGACGGCGAATGGCAAAATGATATCACCACATCCATTGCAGGAGACCAAGGCAATACCTGGTTCAAAAAAGAACTGAATTTAAGTACATACGCCGGTAAAACAATTTATCTTCGATTAAGAGGTCTGACGGGTATTAACCAACGCAGCGATATGGCACTCGACGATTTAATGATGGTCGATTCAGCAGCCAGCCCCAGTTCAACGAATGCTATCCTGCCATCTTCTTTAAATGTTTTTCCAAATCCCGGACAAGATTTCATCCAAATTACTGCACTTCAACCCGAAATGGCCTTTGATGAAATTAAGCTCTATTCAGTCGTGGGGGCATTGATGATAGAAGAAAAACTAAACAAAGAAATGAATTGGCGTTTACCGGTGGCTTCCTTGTCGAGTGGCATTTATTGGTTGCAAATCAAACATGACGGTAAGGTGCTTTATCAGCAAAAATGGGTCAAACAAGAGTAAGGTTCCATTTCAAGCATAAAAAGTTGGAAACTTTCAGGATTTACTGCAAACTTGAGCAAGCAGCTTAATTGATATAGATAAGTTGAGGAGCTTTTTCCTGCTTTTCGTTCCAAGCCCTCATCCGCTTGGGCGGAATTCGGGGCTTTCCACTACAATCAGGGCTAGGGGAGTGCTTGCTCCATTGAGACCGCTGCACAACCTCAGGAATTGAATAATTAGGTCATTTGACTTCAAATTTCTACTTCAAAATCTCGACCGGAATTATCGCACAATGGTCACCTTGGTTTTACCCGACCAGGAGTTTTAATTAATGATTTTCGCTTTTTCACAACTCACCCGAATACAACCATGGGAATATATACCTTTACCTACCGGTTGGGAGTTATGAAACCCGATGGCCATATAGTATCTGCGAATAGCCGTAAACCAGGCCATGCCATCTCTTTTTAAGTTCGTATGGTTAACGCCACATTTTAAACCCACCACATCAGTCATACGGGGTGTTAATTTTGGGTTTGGCGAACAAAGCCAATTTTCAATCTTCCCATTTTTCCAGGTAACCTTTAAATTTTGGGTGGATAACTTTACGTGGAGATGAATGATGTAATTATTGGTGTCAAAAGGGGGTGCCAATGCACAGGTTTTACGGTTAACAGCTTTTTGTTTCCCTTGCGGACAACTTGAAGCGGCCAGGCTATTCGGTTTTATACCCACCTTTGACTTAGGATTCAATGCTTCAGATTCCTGATTCCAAATCTCCAAATCGATTTCATCATCGCTTGGAGCAGTTAATTCATCTTTGGAAGGAATTTTATCTATAGTTAGTTTTGCAGGAGATTCTTTTTTGACGGAACCTGTTTTAGCGTTTATTTGAGAAGTACTGCCTTTTGTGTTAGAAGGGGTAGGTTTTTTCGATTTTGCCATAATTATTTAATTCAGACCCTGAAAGTCGTTTTTTTATAGAAAACAGGGCACAAAAGACGCAAAAACTTCATAAAAAATATTTTTATATATCAAAACTAAAAATTACCTTTGCAGTCCTTAAAAATAGTAAAGAATCTATCAAAACAATTTAAAACCAAAATAAGATGGCAAAAGAGACCTTCAAGAGGGAAAAACCCCACGTAAACATTGGTACCATCGGACACGTTGACCATGGTAAAACCACATTAACCGCTGCAATCACTGACGTATTATCAAAAGTAGGTTTGGCTGAAAAGAAAAACTACGATGATATCGATGGTGCACCAGAAGAGAAAGAGCGTGGTATCACGATCAACACTGCACACGTTGAGTATCAAACAACTACACGTCACTATGCGCACGTGGATTGTCCAGGTCACGCCGACTACGTAAAAAATATGATTACCGGTGCTGCCCAAATGGACGGTGCTATCTTGGTGGTTGCCTCTACAGATGGTCCAATGCCTCAAACTCGTGAGCATATCTTGCTTGCACGTCAGGTAGGTGTTCCACGTATGGTTGTTTTTATGAACAAAGTTGATTTGGTTGACGATCCTGAATTATTGGAATTGGTTGAAATCGAAATCCGTGACTTGTTAAGTTCTTATGGTTTCGATGGAGACAATACCCCAATCATCAAAGGTTCTGCTACAGGCGCTTTGGCTGGTGACGAAAAATGGGTTAGTGCCGTTCAGGAATTGATGGATGCCGTTGACTCTTATATTCCATTACCTCCTCGTCCGGTTGATCAGGATTTCTTGATGTCAGTTGAGGACGTATTCTCTATCACTGGTCGTGGAACTGTTGCTACAGGTCGTATCGAAAGAGGTCGTGTTAAAGTGGGTGAAAACGTTGAAATCGTAGGATTTAACGAAGAACCATTGAAATCAACTTGTACCGGTGTAGAAATGTTCCGTAAATTATTGGATGAAGGTGAAGCTGGAGATAATGCAGGTTTATTACTTCGTGGTATTGAGAAAAACAATATCCGTCGTGGTATGGTAATCTGTAAACCAGGTTCTATCACGCCACATACTGAATTCAAATGTGAGGTTTACGTATTGAGCAAAGAAGAAGGTGGACGTCACACGCCATTCTTCCAAAAATACCGTCCTCAGTTCTATTTCCGTACCACAGATATTACTGGTGAGGTAGAATTACCAGCAGGTACAGAAATGGTTATGCCTGGTGATAATGTTAGTTTGACTGTAAAACTGATCGGGCCAATCGCGATGGAGAAAGGTTTGAAATTCTCTATCCGTGAAGGTGGACGTACAGTTGGAGCTGGTCAGGTAACTGAAATCATCAAATAAGAACTCCAATTCTTTGAAATATACAATTAGCTAATCAGTCTCACAAAGGACGAATTAGCTAATTGTTTTTACGGGCATGGTGCAACGGTAGCATACGGGTCTCCAAAACCTTTGATCTGGGTT
>JBMOFV010000078.1:0-6439 GCA_049318705.1 Chitinophagaceae bacterium | reverse complement strand
CGAGTGAAAAATTATGATTATCTCTCACTTTAAGTTGAGATACATTGTTGATACCCAAAGCATCAAATGGAATGCTGATAGGCGCTCCGGCACAAGCCCGAAATACATAGTTACTATCATAACTACAATTGACCAGATTGGCCGTATCAATGCGTAAGCTGGGCTGGGAATAAAACATGCTATCGATAACATGAACTTGAATATGCCGATAAACTGAACCCAGCCAAACCCCGTTCCGATATTCATCGCAGCGAATAATCAATTTAGCAGACTGATAAGCAGATTTTGCCGTAAAGGAGAAATCACCTGTTGCCGGATTTAACAAAAATGTTGAATCGGTATCAAAAGGATTGTGCACCGCATCATAGCGAATACAATTGGGCAAAACGCCGGTACCTGGAATACAATTGTACTTCTGCGTTCTAAAACATGTTGTAGTCGTATCATTATAAGTAGGCCCATACCAAACACATTGCCGGAATGGAACCCAAGGAGAAAAGTAAGATGCAGGATGATCACCCTGAACGGTATCCGGGAAAACCATATTCACACTGGAAAAAGATAAAGAATCTCCATCCGGATCCACGGCATTCATTGAATAAAAAGTAGAAACATTTTTTACAGTGACTAAGGTAGGATAAGATAAAAAATAAGGACTTGAATTGGGAAAGAGTGTATTAATCTGAGTTATCCCTGTATGAGTGACACCTTTGCTAGTGCCATAACCAAAATACCAACTTGTATCGACATTGGTCCCCGAATAATGAAATGTACCAATAGGATTTAAACCAGAGCCGGAATATCCACAATCATTAGGTATTAAAGATAATGCCCCTTGAACAACTTGCCACAAACCACATTTTTCGGGTAAATGTATGATGGTATCATGCCAATAGTCTCGGATTAACTCAAAAGTATCCTTAAACCCCGAATGGATATTTCCTCCGCTACTTCCCCAGGGCGTAATCACGGTATCCGGAAAGCTTGAATTGCAAACAGGGAAAATACGTTTGGAAGCGGAGTCTCCACTAAATGGATTTATGCTTAAGAGTGGATTATTGTCCACCAAATTAAATGAAATTGGTTGATACTTGTAATTACAAGTATCAACCAAATTGATATTAGGATTCGTACCCAAGAGATATCCCACCCCACTGGCACTATACCTATACCATGCAAGATTTTTTCTAAACAACAACTGATAGGTCGTATCTGATATATCCGGACGATGCTTAAAGATAAACTCTGTACCTCCATAAGTATTGATTGCATACGTAGGTTGTGTATAACACAACTTTACCTGTAGTATGTTCAGAAATACAAAAATTCCTAACAGTCGTAAAACCATAATTTAGTTTTGAACCTTAAAGACTTGTTTATCGAATTTGATAAAATAAATGCCTCTGGGTAATTCACTCAAGTTAATCTTTTCTTCCGGGTAAAGATTCCCTTCTTTAATTCGTGCTCCTTGAGAAGAAATTAATTCGTAATGCATCGTGTTAACCATATTTTTAACTTGAATTATTCCGGATTGATTCACCAATTTCATTTCCGGCACGATCCCTTTAAATGAATGATTCAAACAATCATATTCATCTACGGTCACGGTACTATTGTCCACTACAATGATTTGGGATTGATAGATACTCGCTCCAGGAATTACGCTGGCTTGTAAAAGGTTATCCTCAGTTGGGAAAAAAACCTGATTGCCATCAATGTTAAAGTGTGAACAATCATTATCATAGGTATTATCTGTTTTTAACACCGCCAAGTGATCAACACCCGAACCACTGGGGTAGATGCCAAACCCACCTAAAATATATTCTCCGGCCACGGCATCCAAGGGGTGAGAGCTATGATTGGGATACCATTGAGCAGTATAATCTATTCCGGAAAAATATTGTACCGGAGCATTCGTTCCATATAGACGTGGGTAATAATGAATTGAGGGATTCTGTCCACCGGATGTCCAATTATTTAGTGAATTATCGTCATATCGAATCTCAAACAGGGTAGGTAATTTTTGGGTATTGGTATAATTGCCATTTTCATAAATTGCAGAAGTAATCACATTGTACCCATCGTTCACTTCATCAATTCGCCCCACCTTTGTCCATCCAAAGAGTGGATTTACAGGCACCTCTAAGGCTCCCAATTGAGGCGTTCCATTCCAAGTATCCGAAAACAAATTAATACTTGTTGTATTAACCACATTTACTAGTTTATCTGCAAAAAAGGAATGTACCGCATCTTCCAATCGATGAATACTTCCTGCCACGTAAACCTCATCAGGAACCGGATCATATTTAATATCACCAATAAACAAACTACCAATTAACCCATTAGTATTCAACTTTCTACTTTGCGCATCCAGAATGTTTAACTGATAATCGGTACGCAAATAAAACGCGGCTAATTGGTTGGCATTGAGCGCATTATCGTACTTCACATTGCCTGCTACCAAATACCCACCATTACCTCCGGTATTTGGAACTTCCATGATACGACTGGGGAAATACTCCTTATCCACTGGAAAGCCTAGACCAACATCCATCGAGTACTCCCCAATTGGTGTGAAAAAATAAGTGCCTGAAGTTAATGCAGTAATAAAGATTCGTTTATCATCAGGCGGAGTGAAATTTTTATAAATTGGAGAAGCATTCTGACCGGATTCTAGCAATAATCCTGTAAAGGCAAAACAAAAGCCTTGACCATCATAGACAGGACATACATCAGTGACAAACGTTGAATTCGGTTGGGTTAAAGAAAACGTTGTAGTTTGAATTTCTAGAATCTGCCAAAGTATTGGATTTAAGTCTTCATCCAAAATTCCTACCCAAGTGGTGTAGTCATTCCATGCGGTTCCACTTTGTACTACGCCCGTCACACAATAAAGATCCTCAACTTCATTATAAGAAGCGGCAATTGGAATAAAGTCTGTACTCGTGAAACCATTCAATGCAGAAATTTCCAATCGTCTCGAAAAAAACTTCACCCCATCTTCTCGAATGAGATGCATCTGCATTTCGTTGACGCCTCCCCATTGTACCGGCTGGAATACCACAGTACCTTCAAATGGGTATGCTCCTGATGGTCTGAATTTTTCCATAACGACCGCATCCGTATAAACAAAATTTGCAGTCGGTTGTTTAAGTAATTTGGCAAAATTTTGAGAAGAAGAAGAAAGAGAGGAAAAAAGCGCAATACACATTATAAAATTAAATATGTAATGGGGGGTAAATTGGCGGTTACCCCTAATGGCCGCTTGTTGCTTTGTTTTCATAGCGTTTTAAATTATTGGTTAAAAAATGTTTTGTTCGAATTGTGAATCCGAAGTTAAGGAAATTTACAACTACCATCAAAATTTTTAACAATTCAAACCAATTCCGATGTGTTGGTCCGGGGCTAATCTGGTCAGATTATTCACGCAGTTATAGCCTGGTCACACCAAACGCCGAAAGCCCCCTTTCGGAGGCTTTCGCAAACTGTTATCATTCTATTCCTATCCTTCCTTTTGTTCAGGTTTAGGAATCAACACTTTTCTCGAAAATTTGTACTTACCTGTTTTCGGATCGGTACCGGTTAATTTCACCTGTACTTTATCGCCTTCTTTAAATACACCATCCATCGTTTCCAGGCGTTTCCAGCTTATTTCACTGATATGTAATAAACCTTGTTTACCAGGAAGGAATTCAACGAATGCGCCAAATGGCATAATGGATTTTACCGTAGAATCATATACAGTGCCTACTTCAGGTACTGCCACAATTCCTTTAATCCACGACAAGGCTCTGTCCAAACCTTCTTTTTGTTTGGAGAATATACTCACATGGCCTTTATCACCAACTTCTTCAATTGAAATGGTTGTTCCGGTTTCACGCTGAATTTCCTGAATAATTTTACCACCTGGTCCAATCACTGCACCAATAAATTCTTTGTCGATGGCCAGGAATTCCATACGAGGAGCATGCGGTTTCAGGTCTTCACGTTTTTCAGGAATACACTGATACATCGCATCCAAAATATGCATACGGCCATCTCTCGCTTGTGCAAGTGCCTGACGCATTATATCCATACTCAAACCATCTACCTTAATATCCATCTGAATACCGCAAATTCCATCACGGGTTCCGGTCACTTTAAAGTCCATATCACCCAAATGATCTTCATCTCCCAGGATATCGGTGAGTACGACACATTTTCCATCTTCACGCGAAATCAATCCCATCGCTACACCCGAAACATGTTTTGGAATAGGCACCCCGGCATCCATCAACGCCAGCGAACCGGCACATACCGTAGCCATGGAAGAGGACCCGTTACTTTCCAATACATCTGAAATCACGCGTATCGTATAAGGGAATTTTTCTTTCACCGGAATCACTTGTTTTAAGGATCGTTGGGCTAAGTTACCATGGCCTACTTCACGACGACCCGGTCCACGCATGGGTTTAATTTCACCGGTTGAGAATGGCGGAAAGTTATAGTGCAAATAGAAACTACTATATTCACTGCTCTCTGCATCTTCAATCAATTTTTCATCTTCAGGTGTTCCCAGCGTTACTGTAGTGAGCGATTGTGTTTCACCACGCGTAAACAAACTCGTTCCGTGCGGAGAAGGCAAAAAATCGATTTCCATTTCCAAAGGTCGAACCACATCCAATGCCCTTCCATCCAAACGCACCTTTTCATCCAACATCATATTGCGAATCACTTCCTTCTCCAACTTGTGGTAATAATAGCCAACCAAAGCAGCATCTTCTTCAGGCAATTCACCCAAATGTTCTACCAATTCTTTTTCGATTGCTTTAAACGCATCACTTCTTTCATGTTTGGCTGAAGATGATTTAGCAACCTGATATATTTTGTCCTTGGCAAATGCCCCAATTCTTTCTTTCAGTTCA
This sequence comes from Chitinophagaceae bacterium, assembly GCA_049318705.1. Lineage (GTDB taxonomy): Bacteria > Bacteroidota > Bacteroidia > Chitinophagales > Chitinophagaceae > OLB11. The sequence continues at coordinate 1,535 of JBMOFV010000078.1, read as the reverse complement.
TCGTTCCGATAAGGTTTGGTATAATCGCGTTTAGCCGGCGATCCAACCATTTCCCATAATTCCTTTTGGGCCTGAACTTGTTTGCGTATAGCATTATGACCTGCTTCAATCGCTTGAATCAAATCTTCTTCACTACATTCTTTACTTTCACCTTCAACCATCATGATATTCTTATCCGTGGCAGCGATGATGAAATCCATATCCGATTCCAGCATTTGACTGCGGGTCGGGTTAATCACCATTTGTCCATTGATTCGCGAAACACGTACCTCAGAAATGATTTCCTGAATAGGTACATCCGAAACAGCCAATGCGGCTGAGGCGGCCAAACAAGCCAGTGCATCCGGCATAATATCCGGATCAGAAGATACCAGGGTTACCAACACCTGTACATCACATAAATAATCATCCGGGAATAATGGACGCAAGGCGCGATCGATTAAACGGGAGATTAAAATTTCATAGTCACTGAGTCGACCTTCTCTTTTAAAGAAGGATCCGGGAATACGTCCGGCTGCTGCAAATTTTTCCTGATAGTCTACCGATAATGGGAAAAAAGATTGACCCGGTTTGGGTTCTTTATTGGCGACAACGGTTGCCAAAATTGCGCATTTGCCCATACGCACCAATGCTGAACCATCAGCCTGGCGGGCCAGTTTGCCCGTTTCGATGGTTATTTCACGACCATCACCTAAATCGAAGGTCTTTGATTTTAATTGAAACATGATTGTTTTTTTAAATGATAAATGGCGCTTTGCCTCATGGGTGGACCGATTCTTTACGCCTAGTATGGATAAAACCCATGTGTCATCAAACGAAGGGTAAAATACCTTGACGAATTCATGCTTAAAATGGTGACATCTGCTGAGCATTAAAAACCCGATACGATGAACACCCCACCCCAAAAAGAGCAATTCCCAACCGTAAAGATTGGGAACGCCTGAAAATTATTTTCTTAAGCCTAAAGTGACTAATAAAGCCCTGTAGCCTGCGAGGTTCGTTTTTGCTAAATAAGCCAGCAATTGTTTGCGTTGGCCTACCAGTTGAATCAAACCACGATTTGAGCTGAAGTCTTTTTTATTCGACTGCATGTGACCTGAAATGTGTTTGATACGTTCTGTCAACATGGCGATTTGTCCTTCAATCGAACCGGTATTGGTTTCGTTGCCGCCATGAGTTTTGAACAATTCTTGTTTGCGTTCTTTTGTTAATACTGACATCTTTAAAGTATTAGGTTTTCTATTTTATTCGGCTGCGAAAGTAGCACAATTTCATAAACATCCCAATTTATACGCTTTCTTTTCTGGATCAAGCTCGTAAAAAGATGTTATTTGTTGCTCTTATTAAAATAAATTTGGATATATCAAGCCGTAATGGCATTTTTTTGTGCCCTAATTTGAGACTCCTGAATAATACAGATTCAACGCTGAGGTGCTACTCAAGAAGACACTGTCTTACTATAGGCATTCGCAAAAACTTCTATCATAGCATGGCCATTTTCGGCCTTTGCTCTTGAGGCGTTAAGAAAAATTTGA
>JBMOFV010000077.1:0-6606 GCA_049318705.1 Chitinophagaceae bacterium | reverse complement strand
TTCTGCAGCAACAGCCACAGGTGTTTCTTCCACTTTTTTAATCACAGGCTGAATACGGGTTGCAGCTTTGTGTTTTTTGTGGGCTTCTTCTCTTTTAACCACCAATTGTTCATGACTGGCATTCCACGCTTCAAATTTTTGCATGGCTGTATCCTCATCAAACAAACCTAATTTTACGCCACGCATCAGGTGTTTCAAATACAGAACACCTTTGAAGGATAAAATTCGGTTTACAGTGTGGGTAGCTTCAGCGCCTCGGTGTAACCAATGTAAGGCACGTTCGCGGTTTACCTGAATTGTAGCAGGTACCGTGAGTGGATTGTAGGTTCCCAGTTTTTCAATGAATTTCCCATCACGGCGTGAGGTTGAGTTTGCAACCACAATAAAGTAGAATGGGCGTTTTTTTGCTCCATGACGTTGGAGTCGGATTTTGACTGACATAAATAATAGAAATTATTTTAGTGATGAATAAATAAGTCGGCGAAGTTAAAGCGTAATTAGGTTTAAAATTAAAAAATGGACGTTTTTTTTAAGGATTCAGGTCTTTTTTTCCAAATTTATGACTGACATTGAAAATATAAGGTAAAAGTAGACCCAATTCCTGGTTCCGAACTTACCTCAACCTTTCCCCGATGTGCCTGAACAATGTTTTTAACATACGTCAATCCAAGTCCGAAACCTTTTACATTATGGATATTACCTGTATGTGCCCGGAAGAATTTTTCAAATATATGGCCAACAGTTTCTTTGTCCATACCGATTCCATTATCCGCCACTTTGATTTCTATCTGGTTTCCGGTGTTTTTGGTGGCAATCCGTATACGTGGGTTTTCTTTAGAATATTTAATGGCATTATCTACCAAATTGTACATGATATTGGTAAAATGAACTTCATCTGCCAGAATGATGGTTGACTGTGCCTGTAACTGTGTTTCAAAGGCAGCACCAATTTCTTCCATTTGTAATTTGGTGTGTTCGGCAACCTTGGCGATGATTTGATGAACGTCAATTTTTTTCAATTGTAAATTGATTTCATCTCTTTCCAACTGAGCGGCTTGGAGAATTTTTTCAACCTGTTTATTCATTCTTCGATTTTCTTCTTTAATGATGCCACTATAATACCGGATTTGTTCTTCATTGGAAATGACTTTCTCGTTATTTAAAGCATCTGAAGCGAGTTGAATCGTAGCAATCGGGGTTTTGAACTCATGGGTCATATTATTGATGAAATCAGATTTAATTTCTGACAATTTTTTCTGACTCAACATCGTTCGGATGGTCAACACAAATGCTGCAATAATAATGGAAGTAAAAAGTGCGGCAAAAATCAACAAAGTAGCCAGGTGATTTTTAAAATAATTTTCCGGTTCAACGATATACACATTTAATGTTTCGTTGTTGATGATATTTTCGCCCGACAAAATTGTTTTATGATTATTGCTTGTTTTAGTCGGATCAAGGTATTCCATTTTATATCCGCTACTGTACAAAATGGGTAATTGAACCTCATTGGTAATACAATACTCGAAGGGTTGTTTAATGTTCTTTTTCCTGAGTTCTGAACGAATAATGTCTTTTACCTGATAATTACTCAATACACTTGAAGTGGGCACATAATTGCTAAACGACAAAGGTTGAAACTGAAAACTAAATCCAATGGTCGCCTTGTCCTTACGCCGATTGATGCTATCCTTGATGTTTTGTAAACAAAAATAGATATCACTGTCATATTGCTCTCGCTTTAGTTTCATCGCGCCGCTGATCCATTCTACCTGCAGGTAAATGAGACCGAACAACGATAAAATAATCAGGGTAATGATTAGTAGGAAAACTCTTTTCACGCGTCAAATTTAAGCCTTGTAAACAGCCTTGTTTGCAGACTTAGTTATTTTTAACAAGGGAAAGATTTATTGAGAAACTGCTTGACGGCAATCTTCCAATATGTTATCAACCTTTTCGGGTGTCAGGAACTCCTGATAATGTTTGCCCAATTGCATCATAGGTGCATAGCCACATGCGCCCAGACATTCAGCAGTTTTCAACGTAAACAATCCGTCAGGGGTAGTTTCGCCGTTCTGAATCCCTAACTTATTTTTGATATATTCAATAATTTGATCGCTACCACGCAGCATACAGGGGCCTGTTTGGCATACCTCCAAAATATATTTTCCGACAGGTTTGAGGTTAAACATGGTATAAAAAGTGGCAACCTCATACACTTCAATCGGCAATATTTCTAATATGCGGGCCACTTCATCCATCTGTTCAACAGTCAACGACATATTCCCATTTTCCTGAATAAGGTGCAGAACAGGAATCAAAGCACTCTTTTGTCGACCCTCAGGATAACGAGCTGTAAGGGCATGTATTTTATTGATAATTTCTTGAGAGAACATCATTCGGGGTTTAAATTTTACAATTAGGCATCTAATTCACCGGCTATCAAATTCATACTACTCATGGTTACGACTGCATCACTGAGCATGCTTCCTTGAATCATTTCAGGATAAGCCTGATAATAAATAAAGCATGGTCTGCGGAAATGTAAACGATATGGTGATCGTCCACCATCGCTAATCAGGTAGAATCCCAATTCGCCATTACCACCTTCCACGGAATGATACACTTCACCAACAGGTAATTCGGTTTCGCCCATCACAATTTTAAAATGGTAAATAAGCGCTTCCATTTTGGTGTAAACATCTTCTTTCAGTGGCAGATAGAAGTCGGGAAGATCTGCGTGATACACACTTGGGTCGTGGTCTTTCAATTTATCCAGCGCCTGTTGCAAGATGCTCAGACTTTGCCAGATTTCTCCATTTCGCACCAGAAAACGATCGTAAGTGTCGCCATGATGTCCGACCGGGATATCAAATTTAAAATCCTGATAACTACTATAAGGATGAGAAACACGAATATCATAATCGATGCCGGCAGCTCTTAAATTCGGGCCGGTAAAACCATAATTCAAAGCCCTTTCGGCACTGATCGGTCCAGCCCCAACGGTGCGGTCAACAAATATGCGGTTACGGGTTAAAAGATTTTCAAATTCTTCCATGGCCTTTGGAAAGGTTTTCATGAAATGATTGATCTTCTGGAAAGCCAATTCAGAAAAATTTCGCTCCAAACCACCGATACGGCCAATATTGGTCGTAAGTCGGGATCCGCATATTTCTTCGAATATTTCGTAAATCAATTCACGGAATTCAAAAACATAAAAGAAACCGGTAGCAGCGCCTGTATCTACACCAATGACCGAATTACAAACCAAATGATCTGCAATTCGGGAAAGTTCCATGATGATTACCCGAAGGTATTCAACCCTTTTAGGAAGTTCAGCTTGTATGAGTTTTTCAACGGTCATGTGCCAACCCATATTATTGATGGGAGAGGAACAATAGTTTAATCGATCTGTCAGGGTGGTAATCTGATAATAAGGTTTGCGCTCAGCCAATTTTTCGAATGCGCGATGGATATATCCGACAGTTGGCACTGCTGAAACAATCCGTTCACCATCCATTTCAAGAATATTTTGAAAAACGCCATGGGTAGCCGGGTGGGTAGGACCCAGATTCATGGTTGTGGTTTGTTTTCCCAGCGAACCTTCCGGTAATTGAATATTTTGTTTTTGATTCATTGTTAGCTTGTTTATTCACTGGTACTATCTGCCAAACATATCGTCATCTTTATCGATGCGGGTTTGGTCTTCAACCGGATATTCTTTGCGCAGCGGAAAATAGTCCATTTCATCTACGTTCATGATGCGAATGAGGTTTGGATGGCCGACAAAATTCACACCAAAAAAATCATAAGCCTCTCTCTCCAGCCAATTTGCTGTTGAGAATAAATTGACAGCCGTAAAAACATCAGGTTTCTGAATATCTGTAAATACTTTTAATCGGATACGCTGTCCGTTTCTAATATTTTGCAGCATATAAACGACCGCCAATTCCCGACCAGCTTCATTTGGATAATGAACAGCGGTCAAATCATTTAAAAAATCAAATTGTAATTCCGGATCCTCTTTCAGAAAAGTCAACACCTTCAAATTATTTTCCTTGGGTGTTTCGAAAGTAAGAATATCATAGTGCATGATAAAATCGCTTACCAATTCTCCAAATTTGTCTTTCAGTTTCTGCTGAACCAAATCGTTTAAGTCCATGTGTAGTATTAAAAAATTAATTTACTGGATGCCATATCCTTCTAATAAATGTTTGTATTCATCGCTGTACCGGCGTCTTAAACTTTCGGTTTTTACCAAATCCTGAATTCGCATAAAACCATCCAAAATCGCCTCCGGACGGGGAGGACAGCCAGGTACATAAACATCGACTGGTACAACCTGATCAATACCTTGTAAAACAGAGTAAGAATCGAAAATACCGCCACTGCTTGCACAAGCACCAACAGCCATCACCCAACGCGGTTCGGCCATTTGCAGATAAACCTGACGGACAACAGGGGCCATTTTTTTAGAAATAGTTCCCATCACCATCATGACATCACATTGACGGGGTGTGAACGCCATACGTTCTGAACCAAATCGCGCCAAATCGTAGTGGGCCGCTGCTGTGGCCATAAACTCAATACCGCAGCAAGAAGTAGCAAAAGGTAAAGGCCAAATAGAGTTACTACGCGCTATACCTACTGCTTCAGCCAATTTGGTTGCAAAAAAACCTTCACCGCTAAATCCAGCCGGAGCTTCTACCTGTTTAATTTTTAAATTGTGTGTTACGGGTCGCATGAATATGTTCAATTTTAATGGAAAGGTTTATTCTTCCCAGTTCAAAGCTCCTTTTTTAAATATGTAAGTAAAACCAATCACGAAAAAAGCAACAAACATCGCTACTGCAACAAATCCATTCCAACCCAAATCCCGAAAATTCACGGCATATGGATAGAAGAATATCACCTCCACATCAAATAAAACAAAAAGGATGGCGACCAAAAAGTACTTCACAGCAAGCGGCTGTCGGGCGTTTCCCTCCTGATCAATACCACACTCGAAATTTTCTAATTTATCGGATGTTTTACGGCTGGGACCCAACAAATGGGTAGCACCCATCATAACGGCTACAAAACCAATGGCCACAATAACTTGCACCAGAATCGGGAAATAATTGATGGGGGAGTTGACGATGTCTAATAAAATCATATCGTTTCAGCTAAATTCCGACAAATTTACTTAAGATTTGCCCAAACTTCCAATAAATAAACAGGCAGTTTTGCGGATTAGCTAAGAATGGTTCATCATAACTTTCAATAGGGCATTTGGAGTCCTTGAATCCTGCCTTTTTATACCAACTCAGACCTTAAATTGATGAGAGATTTTGGGTATTTTAAAAAAATCAGTTTTTGACCCTGGATCACAGGAAATCCGATGAATTTAGGTGAAAGTTGTTTTTTTAATCACTCCCGGGCGGCCCACCGGGAAAAATGAGGTTTTAAAGTAGTTGATACCCACTTTTGAATCTTTATAACCATGTCAATGGATAGGTAGAAAAATCATACAGAGGAAAACACGAATTGTATAATTTTTTAGACTAAAATTTTTGCTAGGTTTCAAAATTCACCGCGGTATTCCATTTCCTAAAACCAACGAATTACAAAAAGCAAAAAAAAACAGGATGTGAAGTGCATCCTGTTCTTTTCATTAACTTGGAATACTATTGTTTGATGACTTTTTCGATATGGAGTAATTCTTGTTTTTCATTAAACAATATCACATAAAACAACCCATTTGGCAGATTTTTTACCGGGAATCTGTATTGCTGATTTCCCCCTTTGTGCTGAATGGTTTCACTGAACAATAATTTACCATTGATAGAGGTTGCCGCTAAACGGAAATTCTGAAATTCATCCAAATTGATTTGAACAAATAACTCATCCTGAACCGGATTTGGTGCAATTCGGATATAGTCTACTTGATGGTCAAGATCATTTATTCCCAATGGTGCTCCTGTGACAAACAAGGTATCATCATTATTCCCATTATTGCCGTTGTCGACAATAACAACCGTTTGAGGTCCTTGACTCCCTACAAAATACGGGTCAATAGTATGTGAACCTTGTCCATTGACGGTGATATTATTGGCAGAGAATTTTTTAACGGTATCATTATAAATGGCAACCACATTGAGGTTATACGTTAATGTAGAATTGCCCGGGTGAATGATTTGGTATTGATAATGATTTGGGTTGAGGGTGATAATTGAATCATTGGCAGGAATTCCCAAGCCACTAATATTGATGGCACAACCTGTTGGTGAGCCGGGGTCTAATTGGTCAAAATGAGCGACAATGTATTTGGTGGTATTGTCCGGGTTTCCATAAGCAATATACTTATTTTGAATAGTCGCATTGTCTTTTTCGCCGGTTAAGGTTTTTCGGCTCAATCCCATTTCAATTTGGTTATTTCCAAAATGAAAATACATGGTGCTGTCTAAATAGTTATTTGTTTGAATCTCCAGATGTGCACTGGTATCCATGACAAACCGACTGATATGCACCCCTTGATTGTTTTTTGGTTCAATTGGGACAATTTTAGCAATGTTGGAGTTATAACCTGCATTGTCTAAAGTAGCGATATTACCAGTGCCGGATTCT
>JBMOFV010000076.1:0-6634 GCA_049318705.1 Chitinophagaceae bacterium | reverse complement strand
GCATCCAAATGTTCCGGGATCTCATATCGCACATTTCCATACTGAGCCGCCTCCCCTGCATCAACGATGTCCATTTTCGGGAAATTCTTTGCATGGTTATAGCCCCTGAAATAGGATGAATCACAAACAACTTGGCGAAATTCTGCGTAGATTGGATTCAATACATTTGGAAAATTTCCTTCGTACGATTCCTTTACCCGGGCAGTTTTGTCACGCCTGGCAAATATGATAAAATCCGCTGTGAATTCGTCATCATTGCTCTCGTAGCCTTCCTTGTATCTGTGGATCATTGCAATCAATGGGAACCGAATGTTTTTCTTGCTTTCAGATTTGGCTTCCTCCATGAGTTGTGCCTGAATCTTGAGCCATGAGCCATGCTTAAACGATACCTGAGCAATATCTAAATCGGCATCAGTCGACAGATTATCGCTAACCGTGTCAACAATTTCCCGAAAAATATTCGGTATCAAGAATGGATCATATTGGTAACTGCGTGCCATTAAATGCCTAACAGATTGTTTTTGGTGAAGTATTTACGATTGCCCCAGGATAAATCACGCGGTCCTCTTATGCCCTCATAAGTTGGATAATCGGATGCATTGACCGTTAAGAAATCATGCAATACAGAGTTGATATCAACCATGGTATTCCATGCTCTTACCATCTTATCATGTGGGCTGTGAATGTCTGAATTCTCACTCTTCGGGCGGGTTTCTCCTATGCCGGAAGTAGTGGAGAAGGAATCTTGTTGAATCATATAATACACATAGTATGCTATGGGATTATACACCTCACTCAAGAACCCTTCCCACTTGTTTAATCTTCCTAATGTATCGGTGAACTCTTTGCCGTGTAACAAATCATAGTAAATGCCCGTTGGAGGCGTTACCACATCCTGATTTGTAATGAGTAATTTGGTTAACTCATAGCCCAATACATCGGACATGAATTGTGGTTCATGTCGCGAAATCATGGAGTCAAGATATTCGCGGTTTGGGTCACCAGTGCCGATGTTCGGCATGTTGATTTCTCCAACGAAATTTACGTATGATGTTATTACAAGTGCCATGAATCAATTAATTAATCAGGTCTACGGATGTAGAGTTTTGATGCTACGATTGTTGATTGTGTACCGGTTCCAACAATCATCCAACGGCCATACCTAAAGTATGGGGTATTGGTGTTTAATGCAACCCCGGTTGAGCTGTAACGTATCGATCCCTTGGCAACATCTAACTTGTGATATGCTGGAGCGGCTGACGTTACCTGCAAGGTATCGCAGTGGATCCCATCGGTACCAGCTACCATAAAGTGATTACTCCAATTCGTTCCATCCATAGACGTTTGCCAAATGGCTTTGAATGTGGATGTGCCGGAGATGTTGGTCACCTTCAAATCGACGGTTACATCAGCATTGTTTGTGTACTTTGCCAGTGAAGTAGATGTAAGGTAAATCGTTGCGGCATTGCTCAATGTATCCGTTGCGTTGTTATCGCTCGAATACAGAATCAAGGAGCCGGTTTGGGCTTTTGCTTCTTTTTCCTGACATGCCATGAAGCCCATGGTTAAGGCAAGCAGGAGGATTAATTTTCTCATTTTATTTTTACTTTGTTTTTGAGTGAGTGATTATTTTTTAACCTCGGCCTTCTTTTCTGCTTTGGCTTTGGCTTCACCTCCAACGATTTCACCTTTACCCATCTTAACCAATTTCTCGGCTAATACGGCATGAACGCTTCGGATTTTACCATCGGAAAATTTGAAATCGACCGGGTCTTTTGCTTTGATTTTGCGTAATTCTGACATTTGAATATGTATTTAGTGGTTTAAAAATTATGCTGTTGCAAGTGCTGCTTTCACGGTTTCAAATTCGAATTCAACGAAGGATCCTGTATGAACTGAAGCCATGTAGCTGTGATAGAACATTTCACCGATTAAACGCATACGGTTGTAGTCAGTGTCAAACTCTGCACTCGTGATGTTACCACCACCTGAAGTTGTAGTTAACCCATAAGTTAACTTCAAGTTTACAGGAGTGTCTTCGATTTTGAACAAATTACCTTCGCCCAAAATAGCTGTACCAGCTGCGATTTCTGTGGTTGTAACCGTAAGGAATGACATCATTTGAACCTGGCCATTTGCTCCCGTAATTGGTAACGTAGCAACATGGAAGCTACCTTCACCATTAGTGGTTAAAGCAATACGCCATTTGTCCTGTGGATTGATGATTAACACATTTGGGGAAAAGTTCAGGCTCTCGATTTGAGCAGCAACAGCACCGATGGCATGGAAGTCAGTTGGGTCTGTGATTTGTCCATCCAAAGTGGTTCCAGTGTAAGAAGCAGCTAATAGCCCCAATTCAGTAGTCAATTGTGTTTGGTAATCGCGCAGCAATTTATCGTTAAACAATTCATTGACGTAACGGCTCAAACGCTGACGGAACGTATCGAATTCAGTTGATACAACTTTTTTACCGGCAATCTTTTTGACTTGGCTTTGTTTTTTCACTAAAGAGTAAGAAGTCAACGGCTTTAATGCCCCTTCAGATACAACTGCAAATGCACCTTCAGCATCGGCTTCCTCATCCCATATAATGAACTCAGGAACGCTTTGTGATGTAGTTCGGTCTGCAATGTCAAAGATGTATTGTTTGCCCTGGCGTTGTTTTACCATGCCATCAATACGGAAATTTTCAACGACATCATTATTCAAAGCGGTGTTGTCAACAGAATTGGCTGTGGTCATGTTTACTGCAGTCTTGTTGCTGTAGATAGTCAATGTTTGCCCCTCAGATTGGTTTGCAAGGAATGATTTGATTTGGTCCATTTTGTCCTCAAACGCTTTGACAATGGTCATTTTTTGTTCTTTGGTTGGGCCAAATGGGTTGTTTATACGTTGGATAGCAACACCATGTTTAATCAGGACCTGATTGATTAAATCCTTTTCAGTTTTGTATTCCTCCCGAATTGCATCCAATTCTTTATTGAGTTCATCCGGAGTGATTAAGTTTTTCATGCCTTCGCTAATCGCATCCAATGTGGCTTTGCGAGCTGCACGGGCAACTTCTTTGTTTTCGTCGGTCAGGTCCTTGATGCTGGCTTCGAATTCCTGTTCTGCCTTATCGGCATCTTCTTTGCTTTTGTAGATGGAAGCGAATGGCGCTACCATTAACGTAGCGGATGCAGCGGCCTTCATGCCGATGTCTGACTTCGTACTGAATAATGGCAGGGCGAACATCAGGCCCAACACCATTAACGCAATGATTCTGATTTTTTTCATTGTTTTGTTTTTTGTTTTTGGATTAGAAAAATTTGATTTGTTTGATTTTGCTCAGAGTGTCTGCTGACGGCTCCTGTGCTATTGGCGCAGAAGTGGACTTTTGCCCGGCTTCTGTTATGCTTATCGTTGGTGTAGCTTGATTTGAGCCTACCAACACGGCAGACCCTTCAACTACTTTTGCTTCGGTTACGGCCCAGAAGAATCCTAATTCATCAGCCGCTTCCTTATTCACGATTTGAGGATAGTATTTATCCCAATTATCCTTTTCTTCCTTCCACCATCTTTCTTCTGAATTCACAGCGAATACCATTTTCACATATCGCATTCCTACGCTATGATTCTTTACATAACCGTTGCTGTATTGCTCAAACATGAACGGGTTACGTGCTTGCTGCAATACCGAATCAAATACAAGCGCTTCGGTTTTGCCGTCGTAGCTGTATCCCAGATTTGACCATGAGATGCTTTGCGTGTAAGCCTTAACCTGATCGCTGATAACCTTATCGAATTTCATTTGATGCTCCTGTAACAGATACAGGCTTTTGGCTTCATTCAGGCTTTTCTTCCATAACCCTTTGATGTGGACATCGTAATGAGAATCAAGAATGTTTGTTGTATTGATTACTGAACGAACAACGATGTCTGTATTGACTTTCTCAATGATACCTGATTCTTTTTGCGCATCTTCCTTGCCTCCGGTTTCAATGTGGGCATAATGCACAGCATCGGCATATTTTAGTTGAGATTTCTTTGAATGCATCAACAGGGATTTATTTTCCCTGAGCCAATTAAAGAGGTCTGTTTTATTATCGAATTGCGGTATCATGACTTACTTCTTTACGATTTTACCGGACTTAACCGTTTTGGTTTTGTCCTTGATTATTTGTTTGATCTCCTGATCCGTCAGTTTGGTTGGTTTGCTCATTGGTCTGTATTTTTAAGGCTTGTAGGACTCCGGATTGAATTTGATCCGGTAACTCCCAGAAAAATTTGTCTTTGTTCTCAGTTTCCGCTGTTGACTCAAGGTTTATCATGGCTTGGCCGTATGTGATAATTCCGGAAACAAGTTGCTGCAGCACCGGGATTGTCGAATTTTTACGGACCTCCGATGTCTGTTTTTTATCGGCTTGCAACTCTGGAACATGGCTAAAGTCTATCCCGTACTCCACATTATCCATCCAATCGACTATGCCCTCAGTTAGTTGCTGCATATAGTTTTCGCCTTCAGGTATGGCTGTATTTGTGTACAGCTGCTTACCGGCTTCCTTGACATTGTTGTAGGTTTGGTTCTCACTTAGGCCCAACAACGCAGGAGGGTACCCGTATAATTCAGCAAGGGTGATGGTATCCTGGCGCTCCAGGATGTCGTACTGCATTTCCGACATCGAAAAAGATATAGCCTGCCATTTCAATGCAGACCGGACGGCCATAATCATAGACTTCGACTCCTTAGCACCATAACGGCCCTCAAGTCGTTTTTGGATGGCTTCAATGTCGGACACACTTGCAGGAAGTGAACCCGTATTTGCACTGCCGGAATCACTTGTTATGAACCCCGCTGGTCGGTCCATGAGCTTACCCCTTCCGGAGTAGTTGGTCATGAGGTTATTCACCGCCTGAGAAGCCGTAACTATTCGCGGCTCAGGGATGGCAACGCTTCGGTATAGGTACGAATCCCGAATCAAGATGAGGTCATCCTTGGGTATCTCTATGCCATCGAAGTAAACCTTTTCCATGAGGTCGTTAATCTGCATGGCACCGGAAAATATTGCGGCATAGTTAGGTTTCTGCACCCACTTGATTGAAACCAATTCACCAGGTAACGCCCAGACTTCACCGACTGAATTAGCGCCCAACATAGCCAACTCTTCAGAAGCAACCGGCTTGGTTATCTTGCACAATGAGTAGCCATAAATGGCACATTGAAAAAGATTTTGGAAGTGGAATACATCGGATGATTGAATAAAATTTGGGCGGTCTAAGAGGTCGAGGTACTTCATCATTCGGCCAGATGTTATCTCATTGCCGCCGTTTTTCTTTCTTAGAAATATCCGCCCGTTTTGGATGGCTAGGACCTTCTTCATGATGACATAAGCCAATGGAGGGCATCCCTCTAGCGCTTTGTGTATCTCTTCTTTTGTCCGGAATCTATATGTGTAATTATCCCCGCTTATGATATTGGCCGCCCCTGTCATCGGGTCAAACATGCCACTAATTGAATCCAATGGGTTCAATCCCGTCGGGTTCATCGTCGCAGAACCCAGCCCCTTAAAGGCATTTACTGCACGGCCTAATTTTAAAAATATATTGTCCAAAGCAGGATTGGTTTTTGCGCTCTTGGCGCTGCTTTGGACTCATGGTCCTGTTGTGGCTCTAGGCCGTGAACCCGTTGATATTCTTGCATCGTGGGCATTTAATACTAACAATTGACCCGGGTTTAATATCCACGATTGCAAGAACTTTGTCGCAGCTGTGACAACAGAGTTTTTTACCCTCTGCTTTCAGCTTTGACTTAGGAAGTACTTTGTTTTGCAAAGTCATATTAGTACAAAAATACTAGATTATTTGAATTGTTGTAAAAAAATTATTTATTGGAATATTTCGGCTTTCTTGGTGAATGTGACTAATGTAGCAAACCCATCTACGAACTCGATATCATACACATCACTCAGGGTCTCGATTATCTTTTCTTTAGTTAAAAAGCGATCAATGAAAACAGGAACGCAACAGGATTTGAGGTTTGTTTCTCCCATTTCCCACTCTGTAAGACTTTTAAGTATTTGCTCCATGCATTCTGATGTTTTTCTTTTTGATATACAGGAATTGAGCAAAGCCAGTATTGACAGCACCACCAGTATTGAAGATTTTTATTTGTTGGATTTGAACTTGCCAAAGGCACAGTTTAATGAATTGCAGAAAGTAGAAATTGAAACAGAGAAAACCGAGAAGCCAACCACCAAAGAAAAGCTATCATTTGGCTTTAAAGGCATAGAAGCAAAACTGAAATCTACCATCACTTCGTTAGTAAACCAAGTAGATTTATTGAATGAGGAAAAATGCACCGCAGACCATTTAGTAACTATTCTAACAGCAAAGGCAATCACCACCAAAATGCACAAAGTTTATTTTGGTTGCGAAACGGTGCAGCTTAGATACATCATTGATAAACTTAGTGCCAGCTTCAATAATCTTACACCAACAGCACTTGAAAAATCTGGTTTGTTTTATACAAAGACCAATAAACTTTTAAAGGCTCAAAATCTGTATTCAAACAAAATTGACAACCCCAAAAATCAACCAACTATTGACAACATAATCAACCAAATGAAATAAAAAATAGTGAGATTAGGGAGTTATC
>JBMOFV010000075.1:0-6641 GCA_049318705.1 Chitinophagaceae bacterium | reverse complement strand
AGGCTACGCCCGATTTCAAATTTTTCTTAACGCCTCAAGAGCAAAGGCCGAAAATAGCCAAGCAGTGATATTGCTTTTTGCTAATGAATACTGTTAGATTGCGTTTTCTTGAGTTGCGTCTCAGTGTTGAATTGGTATATTACAATTGTAAAATTCTAAAAGGATTTGATTATTTTAGAACTACAATTTGTACAAAAAGGGCCAGGGATGGCAGCCAGGTACCCCACAGCGACGAAGGAGCGAGGAGTACCGCGTACAGCCCGGTGTCGCCAAAAAGAATTAAACATGTTTGAATAGAAAAGTATGTGGTGGCGGCAGGCCCCCTTGTGGTATTAAAATTGATGCAATGCTTTTGCTGAAGAAACTGCATTAAAAATTCGAGGCTAGTGAATATCGCTCAAAGTGAGAGTTAATGGTCACTTAAGTGAAATTTTAGACGCCTTCGTGCATACTTTTTGAAGGCTTATTTCCAAAAAGTGTGCACTTGAAATACATCATTCTCGCTACCCAGAAATACCGCATCTTCTGCGTTGCGGGCAAATCGCAGTATAACCATACAGCTTCATTACCCGCGCCTTGAATCTACAGCATTTCTGAGTTATTCAGTAGCCCCTAATTCATTCGCAAAATCCGGCAGAGCCAATCAAAACATTTTTGCAGACCAGGATATCGGATTTTATCAGGCGTATCAGAGGCCGAATGATAATCGCCATGCAGGCCTGTCGTGATGGAACACACTGGAATACCGCGTTGAAGAAAAGCTTTCGTGTCTAATTGTTGTAGTTTGTTCGTATCACCGGGCATGATTTGCAAAATACTATCCTTAAAGATAGACGGTGGATAAGCTTTTTGGTAAACATTCAACTCATTGTTTGTCATACGCCCAACCATATCCACATTGATCATGGCCTTTATTCGATAGTGTTGAAGAACCCATGGCGCAAAGGCCGCTGACCCGTAGAGCCCTTGCTCGTGTGCGCCCCAAAAAACAAACATCCAGTTGTAAGGACTCTTTTTAAATTGAGGGTGTTGTTTTAATAGCGCCAATACGAGCGCAACACCGGAAGCATTATCATCGGCGCCCGGATGATATCCTTTAAATCGAATATCGGTCGATTTGAGCTGACTTAAACCCAGATGATCATAGTGTGCGCTGATGAGCAGGGTGCTGTCCTTACCGCGGTTAATTAGCGTATACACATTGGCGGATGAACATTGTTTATTAGAATCTGCATCGAAATATTGAAAACCTTGTTGGCGTGGTTGTAAACCGAATGAACGGATTTGTTGACTTAAAAACGCGATGACTTTTTGTTCCCCTTCACCTCCCGGCGCACGCCCTTGAAACGAACTATCACAAAGTGTTTGAATAAGCTTTTTTAAATACAAGGTATCGGCCTGAGCAGGTGATTGTGCAAATACAAAAGCGGGAAAGAAGCAGAGCAATAGAAGTGCAGTTCGCATAAAAAAACCGGAGCTTGATGGGCTCCGGTAAAGATAATTGTAAAGCGGCATTTATTCCTGTGTACCTTCTGGTTTTGGTGCAGGAGAAGTAGAAGCCGGCGTTACACCAAACTTGATATTTTTGGTTTGTCCGTCCCACCACATACCTTGTCCGCTACCATCCTTCTTGCTATCGTCGTACATGACTTGTTGCAAGTTGGTATCAAATTGATTGGACAATACTTCTTGTGGAATGGTGGATTCAGGGTGATTATCGATACGATCACCTACACTAATCCAGGAGATATTGACATTGCTGGTACCTCCATTCAGTTCCTTTACGGTAAAGCCATTTTTATCAACACTGGCAATATAAAGACCATTGCAAAGGCCCATCGCCGAAACAGTTACAACCGGAATATCGGCAAGTAAACTGCTGTAGTTATTATCGAAAGGAATAAATACTGAACCATTGACTAAGGTTGCCTTACCTTTTTTATAAATGGTTAACTCGGTAGATGTTACTGAGTAAGCAGCAACTTTTTCGCTACCATTGTCGACTAATTCAATTTGTTTTCCGGAAGTATATTCATCACCCAGGTTATAAGATGCGAATAATTCTCCGCTGTTCATTTGTCCGATGACTTTACCCTTAGAGATACTACCGACCATACTTCCAAAAAATCCACCACCGATACCGGCTACTTCGTTAGAAGGCAGGAAACCGCCACCACTTGCATAAGCTGAAGTTCCATAAACACCATAATTCAGGAGTGCCGAAGAACGATAACCTAATGAACCCCAATAAAATCCGTTGATCTCAGCGCCAAGCACACCGCCTGTTCTTGAATAGTCGTTATAACTATGACCTGAAACACCAAATGTGTATACATCTCCCCAGAAATTATATCCATTCATAGCAGAGTTGTGGGAGCTTTGAGAATATCCGGTTCCATTGTTTTGTGCATCGCGTGTGCGATAAGCATATAAAGAATATTGACCATTGCTGTTAGCGACTAATTGTTCTCGATAGACAAACAATTGAGAACCAAGAACTGGAGTTGTATTTCCACAAGAAGCAGAAGTTCCGTTATCTCTGAACAAAGAATTCACCAATGAAGTTCCGCCGGTAGCAAACTTTGGTAAATAGTCGTTGGTACCCACAGAGGATGTGATAGGGCCAGGGGCTGGTGTTGCCCAGGTTCCCACGCCATTGGCATCGGAAGTGAGAACGCTCCCGGCAGCAGGAGATCCACCTCGAATACGGATTTGTCCATCAATATCGAGTTTTTGGGTTGGTGCTGTGGTGCCTATTCCAACGCTTTGATTATTGTCATCCAGGGTCATCACTACACTGGTTGATGCCATATTCACTGAATTTGCACCAAATAACATTTGCCCATTCTCGTTAAGTCCAATCACAAATTCTTCTGAACTATTTGAAAATCCAATGCTTGTTGTATCGTTGAAGCCCCCCACGGATCTAATTTCAAGGGTATTTACATTAGAAAAACCCGGTCCAATATACACACGTGGCTGACCAACAGGTGTTGCAGCGATGGACATCACACCATTTCCATTAACTCCGAAACTCAGATTTCCATTTTCATAATTGTATATACTTGCATCACTGGCAAATTGTTCAATCACTAATCCATCCGAAGAAGTATGGCCGGTAGCATTATTTGTCAAACGTACATTCATGTTATTCCCATCGGTATTGTTCAGGTGTACGCGACTCACCGGTGCGCTATTTCCTCCTATCCCTACATTCTCTGTTGTGAAGTCGGCATGGAATTTTAATTTACTTGTTCCGCCTTTAAAAATACTAATCCCGGCATTACCCGCAGTGCTGATTAAAAAACGACCCAGGCCATCATTCGCAGCTACTCCATTATTTCCGAATGCCAACAAGTTCGCATAAGGGTACAAAGTTGTAACACCGGCATAACCGCCTGCATAGCCACTTCCGTATTTCGTGAAGGTAGAATAGTTATTCGCGCCATTGCTGTACATCGTAAAACGTCCAGCACCTGTTGAACTCAGGTTTTGCATACGTATATGCTCCAATACGCTCGCACTGTTTTGATTGATATGGATTTTGGCCGTCGCGGCTGGTGTCGTCGTTCCAATACCGATATTCGTTCCATTGTCAAATACCTGACTATCATAAATCGTATTCGCAGCCGTAAACTTGGTCAGGAAATTGACCGTGCCTGTGCCCGCTGCGCTGGTTGATACAGCGCCTGCACGATCGCCACCTGTCGTTTCTTTCGCCATGCCGGCTTTATCCGCATAGATGGCATAAGGAACACTCAGCAATTGTGTCGTGCCTGCATCGGCATAGTTCGTACCTCCTTGTGGGTCTATCGCTACTTTGATGTATTTATTGCCCGTTTCCCATTTTACCTCTTTCATCGTGCCGGTGACTGCTGTTCCGTTTCCAATTTGTAAGGTGTATAAGCCAAACTCATTTGTGGTAATCGTTTGTACTTCTTCGTATTCGGGGGTGGTGGCATCAGAGGTTGGCAATACGCTCAGTTTAATCCCCAGGGTTTGTTTGCCCATCGGATTGCCTTTTGTATCGCGGGCGATGCCCTGATAATTAAATTTTTGAGGCACCTGAGCTTTTAGCAGCGCAGGGCTTCCGGCTAAAATTAAACCGGTCAATAAGAGTTTAAGTGTTTGTTTCATGGAAATACGATTTATTCAACAAATTTAACTCGCTAATTCCTGTGCGCCTTTATAAATGAGTAAGTGGTTGATTTGATTGAGAATTTGGTAGAAAACAAAGGAAATCTGGATTTCGAAAAGGCGGAGATTGTTATAAATTCAATTCAACCCGGATTTTGTCTTATCTTTTTAGACGAGAGGCTTCATAAATCTGCACGTGTGTCTAACGAAAGGGAGTTTGTCAGACACTGACCGGATGCGTCATTACAAATTTGGAGCGCCTTTGAGATGTCAAGTGGAACCCCCATAAAAGCAGAGGCCACGTTTTGAAACATGGCCTCTGCACTCAAAAAGAAGGATTTAAGAATTAATTCCCTGTTGATTTTTTCCTGCTTTCGTCTGACTGACTTGGAGCTGGTGTTTGTACAGGTTTGGGCTTTTGATTTTCATGTACTTTCGGTGTTGTTACCGCTGGTGTGGCAGGCGCTTTTTTAGTTGCCATTTGGGCTTCGCGGGCATTACGCGCGGCTTCCATTTCCGGAGTGAATATTTCACCTGGAATTTGATTTACGCGGGCAGTTTCTTCTGCTTTATCCTGATGACCTTTCATTTCCGCACGGTATTGTTCAAGATCTTGCTGGAAATTTTCACCTTTATTCGGAACATTCATGTATGGATTCTTGATATAAGGATCTTCGGCAACTGCAGCTCCGGCGTATTCCAGACGATAATCTTCATAGCCTTTACGCTTAGCACTCACACGGTAGTCAAATGTAGTTCCATTTGCAGCACCTGTGGCATGCACTTTAAATCCAGTGAGCGATTTTTCAACCCAGAAATTCCCCATATCTCCTGTTGGAGTTATGCTGACAATAAACGGATGTGCAGCATCAATCACAACTCCATTTAATAAATCTTGCGGGAATTCAATTTCGGCAACCCCATTCTGAATAGTACCGGAAGCCATATCTTCAAACCAGACACCCGGAGTTTCCACGCAGTTTACCAAAACGGCTTTTCCTTGTTGATTAACAAAAGCAGAGTTTTTGGTTCCGGTTATCATATGGTTACCACTAAAGTAACCGGCCCAGTTGGTGGTGGCCCCTGAAGCCGTTCCGACTACTCCATAACGTGTACTCACACTTCCTGCATTACCATTCCCGTATACACCATAAGTACCATTCCCTTGAACTCCAAACCACGCAGCATCACCACGAACTCCAACACCAAAAATATTAGAACCCGTGGTTACCTTACCATACACACCCACATAATCATCAACCACAGTCCCATTGTATTCTCCACGAAGTACCCCGTTTAAGTTTGCCGGGTTGGCTATACTTCTGGCATTATAGAAATAACCCGCTTGGTTTGAATCCGTGATGGCCCGTACCCCATATCCTTTATAGGAATAGGCATTCAAACCAGTACCCTGATTGACAATTTCAATAGCATTGTTTGCCGGTGAGGCGGAAGTAATGTAAACTGTAGGAGTCCCTGTAGTCGTGTTCGTTTTTGATAAGAAAACAGATTCAAATAATCCGGATTTGGTGGAAACAAGCGCGTAGTTGTCTTCAGGATCTTGAATTGAAATGCCTGCCTTGGAAGAATTTGCGCCAACAGACAAAGAATAGTAAGTATCGGGTGTGGATGTATTAATCCCTACAGAACGTGTAGAACTATCTACAAGAATCGCATCATTAGACAGCGTAATATCTCCATTTTCCGCAAAATAGGAGGAACCATAATTTCCTAAATAGGTTCCGGCTCCCCAATAGTTTAGAAATAAGTTACCAAAACCGCTTGTTCCATACTTACCTTGAATTTCATTGTCATCCATGGTTAAATGGTATGATGAGGAAATTCCGATATTGACGATTCCATCTGTGTTAGTATAAGAATAAGCAGAACCATTTACATCGAGTTGAGCTGCCGGTGTGGATGTTCCCATTCCAATATATCGACTATCATCGTCGATGGTCATAGCCGGTTCGGAAGAAGAGTTCAATGACAAGTTATTTGGATCAAACTGGAGCTGTCCATTTGCGTTTTCGGAGATATTGAAATAACTTCCACCCTGATTGGAGAGTGCTATCCCCACCGTATCAATGGATGAGTTCAATGATAAATTGTTCGTTGGGCTGCCGCCAATACCAACATAAGCGTTAGCCGCCGGACTAATGTATACTTTTGGTAAAGAATTTGCTCCCAACAATAGTTGGTCATTTTCACGATTTATCACACTAGAAACTGTTCCTGTCTGAGAAACGACCAAACCATCCGTAGCAGTTTGACCACTGGTAGTATTGGTTAAGCGTAAGTCCATATTCGAACCATCGGTATTGTTCAGATGCACACGACTAACTGGTGCTGCGTTTCCTCCTATCCCCACATTCTCAGTCGTGAAGTCGGCATGGAATTTTAATTTGCTTGTACCGCCTTTAAATAAACTAATCCCGGCATTACCCGCAGTGCTGATTAAAAAACGACCTAAGCCATCATTCGCAGCTACTCCATTATTTCCG
>JBMOFV010000074.1:0-6680 GCA_049318705.1 Chitinophagaceae bacterium | reverse complement strand
AACCAGGGCATGGCCGAACAGAATTTATTTGAAAGCAACGAAAAAGCCCTGAATGCTTTATACCTCAAATACCTGGCTCAGGGCATGGAATCGCTTAGCGCCAGTGAGTTACTTGAAATAGAATCCCTTGCCAGCAAATGCCCTTATTTGGATGGACAGGCTGTCTTTAAAGCAAGAACCTTATATGCGATGCTGGTGGGACCAAAAACTTACAACGATCTGGAAATTTGTAATAATCTGGGCGTTTATAAAGGAGGGGCAAATTGGTATGAGTTGGAAAATGCACAAATTGGTAGAAGTAATAAAATAAGCGATATTGCTATTCAGGTATTTCCAAATCCTACCAACGGAGAGATCTATTTTACTTCTAAAGATGTTGCACTGTCCGGCGCTGTTGTCGAATTTTATGATGTTTTAGGGCGCAAGGTGAAAAGTTTGGCTCTACTTAAAAATCTCAATAAAATTAGCTATTCTTTACATGAACTTCCTATGGGTATATACCAATATCAGCTAAAATTATCAAATGGAATGCAATACACAGGAAAAGTAGTTAAGGAATGAGATTGATAGTTTTTATATTGACTTGTGTATACATTTTTTGTAACGCAGAGGCTCAAGAACTTAGGAGGGGTGGAAATTGGGTCGCCGGGTATAGCCCTCCAGTTCAATTTAGTTTTACTTCAAATTTTTTAGTGATTGACACATTTCTTAAACATGGACCTTCTATTAGTGTTGGCGCATCCTGTATTTCTGATACCAATGGCAATCTGGAATTCTTCTGTAATGGATTTCATGTTTACAATAAGGAGGGTTGGCCATTGCGCTGGGAAAACAACCAAACAGATACCTTGAATATCCCATTAGGTACTAAATTATATGATTATTATAACGGGGATGGTTTTTTTAACCAAATGAGTCTTATCCTTCCTAAAAAAAACAATCAATATTATGTCTTTACCACAGGTATGAGTGATGGGGCCTATGATGACTGGAAGGTGACCCAAACTGAGTTTCGTTTTGATGTGCTAACATACCATGTCGTAGATATGGATGCCAACCATGGGCAGGGTGAAGTAGTAGAGAAAAATAAAATTTTGATGCAAGATGCCTACCTGAGTCATAACCGTATGAGTGCAGTGCGCCATGCCAATGGGCGTGATTGGTGGTTGGTAAAACCCCACCGCAACGAACAACGGTTTTATTTGTTTTTGGTTCAGCCCGATACCATACTTGGGCCCTATGAACAAGTAGTGCCATTTAATATGGATAGTATTCCCATTCAATTTGGCATTTATGGCATAGACGGTCAGTTGAGTTTTAGTCCCAATGGAGAGTGGATGGGCAGTACCGAAGCTGCTTATCAGGGGGCCTTTGTTTATCATTTTGATCGATGCACAGGAATACTTCAACCGCATCATTTTTTTAAAGTTCCTTGGATGGACTCCACACTTTGGGATTTCTCATCTGCTCATTGCTTTTCTCCCGATAACCAATTGTTCTATATAATAAGTGGGTCGAATATCTGGCAATATGATTTATGGGATACGACAATAAATAGCGCCATTCATATTAGTGGCCATGATACCCTTATAAATTATTTTCCACTTTATAGTTTATCCTATCTCGCTCCAAATAACCAGATTTATATTGGTGCTTCTCATGCCATTCGAAAAACCATGCCTTTTATAGAATTCCCCAATAAAAGAGGCTTAGCCTGTGGTTTTCGAGGCCGAGGTAATGGGGCATTCAGCCAGCCTTACACAAATTTAGTTGTGCCACCCAATATGCCGCACTATACTTTGGGCAAACTGGCAGGCAGTGCCTGCGATACCATACGGCCTGCCATAGCCGCGGTGCCGCAACAAAACCCCATTGTAGTACCGGATGCCATTACGGCCAATGGCGATGGCTTAAACGATGGCTGGCACATTCTCAACGAGGCTGCTTTGTTACAAGCAGGTATCACTATTACCGAAGTAAAAATATTCAACCGCTGGGGTCAACAGGTATTTAGCGCCAATCAAAACCCATTCAATTGGTTGGCTATTGGTTACGCCTCCGATACCTATTCGTATTTTATCCGTTATCGATTTAAGGATGGTAAAATGGGTTTGCAAAAAGGGAGTGTGGTGGTGTTGCGGTAGAACAGAGCGATAGTGGAGGAAGAGATCGTAAGGACAGAGCGTGAGAGCGGAGGAAAGTCAAAAGCCGGAACAGTATTTGTCTTTTCCCAAAATAGAAGTATATCTTTTATTCCTCGGTTTGTGTCCCCACAAAACAATCTGATTGTACCCAGAGGCTGGCATGGGTTGCAAATCTGCAATAGCCTTTCCGGGTTTTTAAAGATTGGGCTCGCGGAAGAACAAAGCGGGAGCGGAGGAAGAGAGCGTGAGGACTTAGAAGTCAAAAGCCAGAACAGTATTTGTCTTTTCCCAAAATAGAAGTATATCTTTATTGTGTAAAATTCTAAATATTATGAAAACGGATTTGACAAATTGGAATATCAAAAAATACCTCAAGTTTTATTCTGTATGCTTGTTGCTTTTACTGCTCACACCCTTATTCACGCAATCAAAAAATTTAACCATAGAATCCTTGGCCACCAAATGCCCTTATTTAGATGGCCAAGCCGTATTTAAAGCGAGGACACTTTATGCCATGATTGCTGGGCCTTTGACGTATAATGATTTGGCTATTTGTAATAACCTGGGTGTTTATAAAGGCGGTGTCAATTGGTATGAGTTGGAAAATGCCGGATTATTTAATCAACCACAAGTCAACGATGGGTTATTACAAGTATTTCCAAATCCTGGTTCAGATTTAGTTACGTTCAGATTATCAGGTTCAAATTCCGAGTTAAAGTCTATTCGCATTTTTAATATTACGGGTCAAATTGTGTTAGAAGATAATATCTCGAACCAGACTGGCTTAAGGAGATTAGATATCAAAAATCTTCCGCTAGGCATGTATTCTTATCAATGCATAAGTACAAACGGATTGGCTTACAGCGGAAAATTAATCAAGAACTAAAAATATATGCTGAAATGGATAGTGCTACTATTTTGTCTGTTTAACCATATAGGCCTGTCGAGTGCCCAGCAAAATAAACAAGGCATGAATTGGATGTTAGGCTTTACGCCTGTATGTCGCATGGATTTTAACTTTTCACCAATTGCGTTTGATACAACTTTGGTGACCACTGGCCTCACAATAGGGAATTCCTGTATCTCAGACACCAATGGCACACTTAAAGTTTTCACGAACGGTTTTTATCTATATGATGCCAAAGCGAATATTATCAAACAAGGTGAAGAAATTAATACTGCACTTGGCACGCGATTACATGATTATTACAATGGTGACGGTTTTTTTAACCAAATGAGTCTTATCCTTCCTAAAAAGAACAATCAATATTATGTCTTTACCACAGGTATGAGTGATGGGGCCTATGATGACTGGAAGGTGACCCAAACTGAGTTTCGTTTTGATGTACTCACTTACCATGTGGTAGATATGGATGCACAAGGCGGGCAAGGCGAAGTGGTAGCCAAAAACAAGATATTGATGCAAGATGCCTATTTGAGCCATAACCGTATGAGTGCAGTACGGCATGCCAATGGGCGTGATTGGTGGCTGGTAAAACCCCACCGCAACGAACAAAAATTTTATTTGTTTTTGGTTCAGCCTGATACCATTTTGGGACCGTATGAACAGGTGGTGGCATTTAATATGGATAGTATTCCAATTCAATTTGGCATTTATGGGATCAAAGGCCAGCTAAGTTTTAGTCCCAGTGGAGAGTGGATGGGCAGTACCGAAGCAGGATATGGCGGAGTATTTGTGTATCATTTTGACCGATGTTCAGGTGAATTACGACCCCATCATTTTTTTAAACAACCTTGGATGGATACAACGCTGGAAGATTTTTCATCGGCCCATTGTTTTTCTCCAAACAATCAATTACTCTATTTGGTTTGTGGTGCCAATATCTGGCAATATGATTTATGGGATACGACAACAAATAGCGCCTTGCATATTACAGGACCTGATACGGTATTGAGTTATTTTCCGATGTATAGCATGTCGTATTTGGCCCCGAATGGATATCTCTATATTGGAGCAAGACATGCGATTGGTAAGTCTATGCCTTTTATAGAATTCCCCAATAAAAGAGGCTTAGCCTGTGGTTTTCGAGGCCGAGGTAATGGAGCATTCAGCCAGCCTTACACAAATTTAGTTGTGCCACCCAATATGCCCCTCTATACTTTGGGCAAACTGTCAGGCAGTGCCTGCGATACCATACGGCCTGCCATAGCCGCGGTGCCGCAACTGAACCCACTTGTACTACCCGATGCCATTACCGCCAATAGCGATGGCTTAAACGATAGCTGGCATATTCTCAACCTATCGGCCCTGGAGCAGGCCGGTATTGAAGTAAATGAAGTAGCCTTATTTAACCGTTGGGGACAGGCGGTATTTAAAAGCAAACAAAATAATTTTAACTGGCAGGCCACTGGCTATGCATCTGATACTTACATGTACCTGATTCGTTACCGCCAAGCCAATGGGCAAACAGGTGTACAAAAAGGAACGGTAACAGTGTTGAGGTAAGGGGGTATTTAATAGACAAAAACGGTTTTTTTGTTTATTTTTATAACCCGAACGAAAACCTGATGAAAACAAATCACAATTTATCGAACCCTTTTACGAACGCAAGCGTGCGGCAACAAAAATTAAGTGCTGCGCAAACACTAAACCAATCAATTAATGGTAGTAATTTATTTGAAACCAATGAGAAGACATTAAATGGCCTCTATTTGAATTATTTAGGCTCTGGTATGGAAAGTTTAACCACTGAAAACCTGCTTTGGATAGAGACTCTCGCTCAAAAATGTCCTTACTTAGACGGGCAAGCTGTGTTTAAAGCTCGTACTTTGTATGCCATGTTAGTTGGTCCCAAAACGTACAATGATTTGCAAATATGTAATACAGTTGGCATATACAAAGGTTCTCAAAGCTGGTACGAACAAGAAAACGCAAGTTTGTTTCAGCATGGCAAAGATCAAGTTGGCAGTTTACAGGTTTTCCCAAATCCTGGATTAGATTTTGTGACGTTTAAACTTACAGAGCCCAATTTGTTATTACAATCTGTAAGAATTTACAATATGGCGGGCCAACAAGTGTTAGAAGACACCCAACTGAACCAATCCGGAATTAAACGAATGGACATTAAAAACCTTATTCAAGGCCTTTATACATACCAATGTGTTGATTCAAACGGCCTTGTGTATACTGGTAAATTAATTAAGTACTAACTCTGAATGCAAAGAATTGTATTGTTACTTTTGATTTTAAGTAGTCAAACAGAAAGTCTGTTTGCTCAATCCTACAAACAGGGTTGGAATTGGGTTTTGGGATTTACTCCTGTAGTTACAATGAATTTCAGTCAAACCACTATTGCTGTGGATACCACTAAAATTATGACGGGTATTACGTTTGGGAATTCTTGTATTTCCGATACAACAGGCCTTCCAGGAATATTTACAAATGGTTTTTTTGTGTTTGATAAGGAAGCAAATGTGATTCCGGGAGGTGAAAAGATTAACACCCCCCTGGGACTAAAATTATATGACTATTACAACGGTGACGGTTTTTGGAATCAAATGAGCCTGATTCTTCCTAAAAAAAACAATCAATATTATGTCTTCACAACAGGTATGAGTGATGGGGCCTATGATGACTGGAAGGTGACCCAAACGGAGTTTCGTTTTGATGTACTCACTTACCATGTGGTAGATATGGATGCACAGGGCGGGCAGGGTGAAGTGGTTGAGAAAAATAAAATTTTGATGCAAGATGCCTACCTCAGCCACAATCGTATGAGTGCAGTGCGCCATGCCAATGGGCGTGATTGGTGGTTGGTAAAACCTCACCGCAACGAACAAAAATTTTATTTGTTTTTGGTTCAGCCCGATACCATACTTGGACCCTATGAACAAATAGTGCCCATTAATATGGACAGCATACCAATTCAATTTGACATTTATGGTATTCAAGGCCAATTGGGCTTTAGCCCCAATGGGGAATGGATGGCAAGTACGGAGGCGGCTTATCAAGGAGCATTTGTCTATCACTTTGATCGTTGTAATGGAACCTTACTTCCGTATCATTTTTTTTCAACACCACACGATACCTGTTACCCAAGTATTTGTGATTTTTCAAGTGGAATTGCATTTTCGCCAAATAGTCAATTCTTGTATTGTGTGAAGTCACTGAATATTTGGCAAGCCGATTTGTCGGACACGCTTTCACCTCCGGTTCACTTATCGCATATAGATACCATTTTATCGGGCTTTCCGTGGTATGGTATGAGCTATTTGGCTCCTAATGGTAAAGTTTATATTGGAAATACAGTTGGTGGCCGTAGTATGTGTTTTATTGATAGCCCTGATAATAAAGGATTCGCTTGTCATTTAAGAAGCCGAGGTAACGGTGCTTTTAACCAGCCATACACATACCTCATGGTCCCACCCAATATGCCCCACTATACCTTGGGTGCAGCTAAGGGCAGTGCCTGCGATACCATACGGCCTCCCATAGCCACCCTACCACAACAAAACCCCATCATTGTAGTACCGGATGCCATTACGGCCAATGGCGATGGCTTAAACGATGGCTGG
>JBMOFV010000073.1:0-6695 GCA_049318705.1 Chitinophagaceae bacterium | reverse complement strand
AACTCAAATTTTGTCGCGAGCAATAAGACGAGACAAAACTTGAGTTGAATGCTAATAAAAAAGTCCGATGCAATTGGCACCGGACTTTTTTGATAGATTGAGATTCAATTTTACCAATTCTTTCGATAAAAAGTCGATAGACTATTTTAGTAATGAAGTGGTCAATTCGGATACTCGATGAATTTAATACAATGAGTCAGATACTAAATTGGACTATTATGAATGTGTCATCGGTATTATTTTCCGAACTTTAATTTTTTCCCCGGATAAATGGCCTGTTCACCTAACTCTTCTTCAATACGAAGGAGTTGATTGTATTTCGCCATACGATCCGAGCGAGACGCAGAACCGGTTTTGATTTGTCCGCAATTTAATGCCACCGCTAAATCGGCAATAGTAGCATCTTCTGTCTCACCACTTCGATGGCTCATGATGGTGTTATAACCTGCATGCTGGGCCATTGTAACAGCATTGATAGTTTCACTCAAACTTCCAATTTGATTGACTTTCACCAATAACCCATTGGCAATATTTTCCTTAATTCCTTTTTCAAGGCGTTGTACATTGGTTACAAATAAATCATCACCTACCAATTGTACTTTGCTGCCAATGGCTTCAGTCAGCATTTTCCAACCTTTCCAATCATCTTCAGCCAAACCATCTTCAATAGATACAATCGGATATTGGCGACACCAGTTTTCCCAAAATTTCACCAACTCCTCACTTTTCATTTTTTTACCGCTCGACTTTTTGAAGATATATGCCTTTTGTTTCGCATCCCAAAGTTCGCTGTTAGCAGCATCCATGGCTATCACAATCTGAGATCCTGTTTTAAATCCTGCAGTTTGAATAGCAGTGAGCACGGTTTCAATCGCTTCTTCATTGCTCTGAATATCCGGGGCAAAACCGCCTTCATCACCAACATTGGTTGAATATCCCTTTTTCTTTAATACCGACTTCAGTGTATGAAAAATTTCAGTTCCCCAGCGTAATCCTTCACTAAATGAACTGGCTCCTACTGGCATCACCATAAATTCCTGAAAGTCGATTTTATTATCCGCATGTGCCCCGCCATTTAAGATATTCATCATGGGAACAGGCAATGTTTTGGCATTTGTACCACCAATGTAACGATATAAACTCAGACCTGATTCCTCCGCAGCCGCTTTAGCCGCAGCCATGCTCACCGCAAGAATGGCATTTGCACCCAATTTGCTTTTGTTAGCCGTTTTATCTAAGTCGAGCATCACCTGATCAATGCCACGTTGATCTGTTACATCCATACCTAATAATGCATTATGAATCTGTGTATTCACGTTCTTAACTGCCTTGAGGACACCTTTCCCCATATATTTTTTTTGATCCGCATCACGCAATTCTACCGCTTCATGTATTCCGGTGCTGGCACCAGAAGGCACTGCTGCTCTTCCCATTGCACCTTCATCAGTAAATACTTCGGCTTCTACCGTTGGATTCCCTCTGGAATCTAAAATTTGTCTGGCATGTACATGCGTGATAAAACTCATAGTTAAATTTTTAGGATGCAAAAGTACAATCTGAATGCCTTAAATGAAAGTGTCAAGTGTTACCGGAGTGATAAAATCGTCAGATAAATGGGCCTTGAATGCGAGATATCTTATTGATGATTGATTGGAAATGGAGAGGCCGGAGCTCTTCAAATCGATTAACTTCGTATTGCCACAACCGGATCCAGCCCTGAAGCACGGCGAGCAGGGATGAAACCTGAAAGAATACCTACAATAACGCTAATACTTACTCCAAGCACAAAATGATTGAAAGATAAACGCACCGGAAAACCCAAGGGGCCTTCCAGAATTTGCCCCAGAACCATCACCAAGCCAATTCCAATCAGCCCGCCCATGATACAAAGCAAGATGGATTCGATTAAAAATTCCAACATGATGCTAAACGATTTAGCCCCGATTGCCTTTTTAATGCCAATTAATCGGGTTCGTTCTTTAACAGACACAAACATGATATTGGCAATTCCAAAACTACCAACTATGAGAGAGAACAAACCTATGATCCAACCGAAAATATTAAAATTGGCAAAAATGGCATTGATAGAATTCGTAATACTATCGAGTTGATTGAAGGCAAAACTATCGGCATCACGGGGCCGTAATTTTCGATGGGCTCTTAACACGGAGCGTATTTCATCTTTCATCTCCGTCATACTGGCATTGGTTTTTGTTTTCACCATCAACATCGGATCTACAAATCCATTACCCATTTGTCCATCCATATTTTTATAGGAATTGAGGAAGCTGTATGAAATAATTCCACCTCCATCAAAATCAAATCCGGTCATGGTTTTGCCTTGTTTTTTCAAAACCCCTATCACCAGAAATTTTCGGTCACCAACATCTACCATCTTTGAAATGGGATCGATACGTTCGCCAAACAACTGACTGGCCACATCTGCTCCTAAAATAATCCCATTGCTTCGCCCGCTTTGCATTTCACCCATGGTAAAATACCGACCGTTTGCTATATCAATGGGTTGCAATTTATTAAAATGATAAGTGACCGCAAATAAACCGACACCTTCAGCTTGTGTTGAACCAAAACTAATATTTTGTTGTTCATCCGAATAGTTCAAAGCAGCATAAGAAGCGGTGCTGACATTTTTTTCAATCAATTTTAATTCCTTTAAATTACAAACCGGACGGGCTTTGTATTTCCACCATTGATATTCGCCTTTTTCTTCCGGAATCCAGGCAAACTTACCAATGTACAATACATTGCTCCCCAAGGTTTGCATATTGTTTTGAATATTACTTTGTAAACTACTGAATACAGTGAGCACACTGATGATACAGAAAACACCAATTGTAACGCCTAATAATGAAAGAAAGGTTCTCAATTTATTTGAAAACAACTCTTTGAGCGCCATCGCTATATTTTGCAATAAAAAACCCATATCAGAATTGGTAAAGATACTTTGTATTTTCGCGAATTCCATATGGATCACTCAACTGCCATATCCTTACTACATCTTCTGAGAAATAAAGAATTTTCAGCGTTTATTCTGATTCGGTTTATGCTCATTTCTGCCCTTTTTATGCAATCAACGGCATTGAGTTACCAAATGTATCAGCTCACTGGAAATCCATTGAATTTGGGACTAATCGGGCTGGCAGAGTTAATACCTGCATTAAGCTTATCGGTTTTTGCCGGCTATTTGGCCGATCGTATGGAAAAACGAACCTTGTATATTTTTTGTGTGTTTGCTTACATCTTTTGTGGTGCTCTAACGCTTTGGATCAGTTCGGAACAATTCACCCGAAATTTTGGGTTATGGCTGACAGAATGGAGCATTTATGGCGTGATGTTTCTAAATGGTACGATTCGTGCTTTCCTGGCACCGGCTTCTTTTTCCCTACTACCTCAACTGATTGAACGGGAAAAAATTCCTCAAGCCATCACCTGGTCGAGTACATCCTGGTTATTGGGATCCGTTTGTGGTCCGTTATTTGCCGGAGTGCTCATGGCCTGGATTGGGTTAACGCCCACCATCCTTTGTGCTTTTTGTGCATTTATCTTATGCGGAATATTGATGATGCGAATTCGCAAACGTCCATTTACTGCACCTCCTAAAGGCAAAATATGGGAGAATGTTTCCCAGGGCTTTCGTTTTATTTTCAGCAATAAAATCATTTTAGCCGTTTTAAGCCTCGATCTGTTTGCAGTTCTCTTTGGCGGTGCAGAAGCCCTGTTGCCTGTCTTTTCCGATGAAATTCTGAAATGTGGTGCTACAGGATACGGATGGCTTCGAAGCGCACATGGAATTGGATCCTTATTATTGTTATTGGTACTTGCATATTTGCCGTTAAAAACACGGGTAGGGGATAAGTTACTTTGGAGTATTGCCGGATTTGGAGTGTGTATTATCCTGTTTGGAATTTCTACACATTTTTGGTTCTCATTTGTTTGTCTTTTTATGGCAGGCATGTTTGATGGGGTTAGTGTCGTGATACGTCATTCCATCCTTCAATTAAAAACACCCGAAGAAATAAAAGGTCGGGTTTCCTCTGTAAATATGATGTTTATTAGTTCCAGTAACGAATTGGGCGCTTTTGAAAGTGGTTTGGCAGCACGATTTTTGGGCACTGTACCGGCAGTAGTATTTGGAGGCTGTATGACTGTATTGATTGTAATTGTTACCTTTTTTGGCGTACCAACTTTGCGTAAGGTTCAATTAAATGATAAAAACGATGAATAGACTCAAGTCAGAATGATAACGGGCTTTAATAAGTCATTCGAATTTAAAATGGCAACAATATATTTGCCGGAAAATTAGGAATATGAACAAAGGCCCTGTATCACAATTTATTCAACATCATTATCGACATTTTAATGCCGCTGCGCTTATGGATGCCGCCAAAGGATATGAAACCCATTTAATGGAAGGTGGAAAAATGATGATTACCCTGGCTGGTGCGATGAGTACGGCTGAATTGGGCTTGAGTCTGGCAGAAATGATTCGTCAGGACAAAGTTCAGATTATCTCTTGTACCGGGGCAAACCTGGAGGAAGATATTATGAATCTGGTGGCACATAGTCATTACAAACGGGTTCCAAATTATCGTGATTTGAGTCCGCAGGACGAGTGGGATTTATTAGAAAATCACTACAACCGTGTTACCGATACTTGTATACCTGAAGAAGAGGCTTTTCGCCGCTTACAAAAGCATATACATGATTTGTGGAAAAAAGCGGATGATGCCGGTGAACGTTATTTCCCGCATGAATTTATGTATCAAATGTTATTGAGTGGTGTATTGGAACAATACTACGAAATCGATCCCAAGAACAGTTGGATGTTAGCTGCTGCTCAAAAAAATATACCGATTGTTTGCCCTGGTTGGGAAGATAGTACCATGGGCAATATTTTTGCCTCTTATGTGATTAAGAGCCAATTAAAAGCACAAACCATGAAAAGTGGGATTGAATACATGGTTTGGTTGGCAGATTGGTATCGACAGAATAGTGGTGGTAAAGGGGTTGGATTTTTTCAGATAGGAGGGGGCATCGCCGGTGATTTTCCGATTTGCGTTGTTCCAATGATGTATCAGGATTTGGAGTGGCATGATGTTCCATTCTGGAGTTATTTCTGTCAAATTTCAGATTCAACCACTTCATTTGGTTCATACAGTGGTGCAGTACCAAATGAAAAAATCACTTGGGGTAAACTGGATATCAACACGCCTAAGTTTATTGTAGAGAGCGATGCAACCATTGTGGCGCCTTTAATTTTTGCATGGATATTGGGTCAATAATGTACCAAAGAAATGATGTAGAAAAAGTTCAGGTGAGTGATAAAAATTGGAATTTGAAAATGCCTGAATATTTTTTTGAATTTTGATTTTTACTTCTATATTTGCACTCCCAACGAAGTTCTTAACAACATCAAACGCGGAAGTAGCTCATTTGGTAGAGCACGACCTTGCCAAGGTCGGGGTGGCCGGTTCGAGCCCGGTCTTCCGCTCCAATGGAAATCCATTCGACTTCGGGTGGATTTTTTGGTTTTAAATGAAGACCATTAACCAAAAATATTTCGTGAATCACGAAATAGACCCTGGTGGTGAAATTGGTAGACACGCAGGACTTAAAATCCTGTGGGCAGCAATGTCCGTGCGGGTTCAAGTCCCGCCTGGGGTACAAAAAATCAGAGCGAGAAACAGAGCGAGAGCGAGGTTTTGAACTCTGATTTTTTTCTCATTCTCTTTCTTACTTCTTCATCATTTTTTTATTTTATACAAATTTTTTATGAGCGAAATTGACAATTTACCTGTCATTTTAAACGACCTTCTTCCGACTAAATCGTTCTATGAAGACAATTTGGAAATTCTAATTATTTGTAATTACTTTGTAATAACAAATAACCAATATGGAACTATCCGTGATAAACATTGGAAATTCTAAAGGGATACGACTTTCTAAGACAATTCTTGAGAAATACAGCATCAATGACAAAATAGAATTGATTTTAGAAAAGGACTATATTATTTTAAAGCCTAAAACTGAGCCTCGAAAAGGTTGGGAAAAATCATTTAAAAAAATGCACCAAAATGGTGACGACCAACTTTTAATGAATGATGTCTTTGAAGACGAAACGTTTGAAGAATGGGGCAAATAAATCAGTATGACATCGTATTGGTTAATCTTGACCCTACGATAGGAAGTGAAATGAAAAAGACAAGACCTTGTGTTGTTTTATCTCCTAATGAAATGAATAAGTATTTGCAAACAATTGTAATTGCTCCTATGACAAGCAGTTCAAGGCCCTATCCTACAAGAGTAGAAGTAAAACATCATTCAAAGAAAGGTTGGATTGCTATCGACCAAATACGAACCATTGATAGAATAAGAATTGTCAAGAGGTTTGAGACACTTTCAAATAAAGAAATTGAAAACGTTAAAGACGTCATTAAAGAGACTTTCGTGGACTAAAATTACCAGTAACATTGGTTTTGCGTCATTGTGGCTTTAGAATTAGGCAGAACATTTGTACTTACTAATACAAATCAGAGCGAGAAACAGAGCGAGAGCGGGGTTTTGAACGATGATTTTATTCATTCTCTTTTTGTTTCTCATTCTCATTCTTTTTCCTACTTCTTCATGCTTTTTTTAAACAAGTCTTCTAACTCCTTAAATCAGAGCGAGAAACA
>JBMOFV010000072.1:0-7022 GCA_049318705.1 Chitinophagaceae bacterium | reverse complement strand
ATAAAAACCATGGCAGATATGTCAAGGGAATTGGCTGATCAGAACCGTGCGCAATTAAAGAAGGGACAAACTGCGAAAGGGACAAAGTTCAAACCGTATGCAAGTGATAACTATGCTTCGGTAAAAAACAGAATGAACCCGATACCGGGCTATGGTAATCCTGATTTATTTGTCGAAGGGAAGTTCGCGGCGGGGATAAAATTAGTAGTTGGACTTGATGGAGGTGATATGGGATCAACGGATGGTAAGGAGGCCCGACTTGAAGGCATGTATGGAGCTGATAACATTTTCGGGCTGAATGATGAAAGCCTGGGGGAATTGAAGCCGGAATTCAGCGACAAATTGGTAAATAACGTAAAGGCTTATGTGGGGATATGAAACTAGAAGCGGCCATAGACTGCGAGCCATGCAGACGCAAGCGATCAGAGCTTATGGCCAAATTAATAATGAGGAGAACCGAAGTGAAAAAGTTGGCACAGGGCCAGCAACAAACATATGCAATCTGGTATGATAACGACGACAAAAAAATCTACTCCGCCCCAATCGAAGAAGCACACCGCAGAGGAGCAACCGGTATTGAAATTATATCGCAATATTGATGAGTTGCCGTTCAATGTGTTTCTGGATTGTCAATGCGATAAAGTATTGACCGGATTAATCATATCAGGTCATGCCACAGCTGAACAATTGGCGCTGGCATGGGAGCAATTAGGGAAAGAATTCGTTAGCAGATTCGATGAAAAGTCATCGCGCGGGAAAATGACTAAAGTTGTGGATGCAGCTATTTATGAAAACAAGATCAGAAGTGTTGAGGCCATTATAGAAGTGGCCGAAGTACTTCCTACAGAGGATGTGTTTAATCTGCTTTACACATTCAACTATCCTCTTCCCGTAATTAAGTATAGCGAGGAAGGTATGGCGAAATTACTGAGGATATTAATTGGGTATTACCGGCTCGATCGCACATCATACAGCCTCATTGAAACTGAGTTGGCAGAGGAAAAGACTGAGCCTGAGAAATCAGCGGACCGCAAACAATTCATTGAGTTAATGACCGAGATAGCTATCGGGTTTAAATCACCGGTAATGATGCCAAATCAGATCACAGCGGGGCAATTCTGCTCCATGGTGAATCAATACCGGCAATACCTCCAACAACTAAACGAATCAAGCCAAAAACAATGACATTAATTCAATTCATAGGAGTATTCACAGCCGGCTTTGTTACGGGATGCCTTGCACTCATGGCATTGCGCGTATTGCTGTTTAGAATCAACTCCATGGCCGAAACCCACAGATTAAGTAAAGAAAATGAGCAATAAGATATTTGGAACAGATATAGTTGACCAATCCGCTTCGGTGGAGGTTAAGAAGTTGCAGACCGACCTGCAGTCGCTTCTTAATACCTTCATTCAGACCAGCGGAGCCGTTGACCTCATGCGTAAGGCATTGTCAAACGTGACCGGCTATAACAATGTTTCAGATGCGCTCGATAAAAATACCAAGGCGTTGGATGAAATGCAGAGGGTGAAAAATCAAATCATTGCACTTCAGCGCCAAATCGCGGTAATGAACAGCGACGAGTACAAGTCATTGGTTACATTGCGCGAAGAAAGAAATAAGAATAACCGCGAACTCAGGGAGGAGGCAAAGGCGGTAGTATATGCCAGTGATGCCTACAAGAAATTGGAGGCTGAATACTCAAAAGCAGCACGTGAGGCGAAGAATTTAGGAGCTGAACTCGGTACCAACAGCAAGCAATTTGTTGATGCCGCACAAAAGGCCAATCTTCTCAATGACAAACTGAAAGCAATTGATGCCGGCATGGGTGTACATACCCGCAATGTAGGTAATTACGCCAGTGCAACGCATTCACTCAGTCAGGTACTTAGAGAAATGCCTGCGTTTACTTATTCGGCGCAAACGGGGTTGATGGGTATATCAAACAATTTACCTATCCTGATTGACAAGTTTAGGGAGGTTCAGGCCCAAACAGGAAGCGCAGGGTCCGCATTGAAAGTATTTGGTGCTAGTTTATTAAGTTTCCCGAATATCCTTACCGTAGTTATTGGTCTATTTACGATTTTTTACAAAGAAATAATGCAGTTTGTGACCGGCACAAAACAAGCAAGTGAGGCCGCAAAGCAATTATTTGAATCCGTAGGAAGTGAAACCGGGAAATTGGAAGCGCTTACCCGTCAATTAGATAATCACAACCTAAGCACTCAGGAACGAATCAGAGCGGCGAAGGAATTAAAAGACCTTTACCCCACAGCACTTAAAAACTATTCAGCCGAAGAAATTGCAGCAGGCAAAGCAGCGGATGCAATTATGAGCATTCGAAATGCATTGGTGGCCGTTGCAATGGC
Organism: Chitinophagaceae bacterium; assembly: GCA_049318705.1. Taxonomy (GTDB): domain Bacteria; phylum Bacteroidota; class Bacteroidia; order Chitinophagales; family Chitinophagaceae; genus OLB11. Next base: position 4,653 of record JBMOFV010000072.1, on the reverse strand, counting down.
ACGGGCTTATCAAACAGAGTTAGAGAAGAAAGCCGCTGAAAGATATGAATTAGAAAGAAAGTTGGCCTTAAAGAAATCGGAGTTAATGAGAGCTGAGGCAGATGAAGCGGCCAAACTTGAAGCAACCAGAGCGACGGCAGGTGCAAAAAATCAGCAGTTTACTATAAATAGCTACAACACGGCCGTAAAAAATACAAATGCCCTAAAAGATGAAATAAGAGACCTGCAAACAACAGCTATTGAAACCGAAATGGCAATGAACAGCCTAGCCGAAAAGATAGGCAACATGACTTCAAGGGCGGCTATAATTGGGCCAAATAAAACAACGCCTCAAGGCGGAGGGAAGACTACGCCTCAAGGCGATACAATTCCCGTTGTTGACATCCCAAAAGACCTGACTGATGAAGAAATTCAGGATCTGAAAAAATACTACGACGACCTCAATAAATGGATTGCAAAGATTGCGGCTGAATACACTGCAGACCCTGTAATTCAGCAAAGTATTTTAGGGGACATTGCGGAAAATATGCCGGGCGATCCAACGACGGAAGCACAAGCCCGGGATATTGCAAATGCATTAAAAGAGCGCATCCAGCAGCAGTTGGATGATAAAAATAATAAGGCTTTAAAAATCCGTCGAATTGAGTTGGATATGCAAGCCGTCCAGATGGGGGCTTCGTTTTTATCATCACTCAATGACATCATTTACAATGCAGAAATTGCCAGCATCGAAAGGCGTGACCGCAAACTAAAAGATAGCTACGACCAGCGAAAGCAATTGATTGAAAACAGCTATTCGATTCAGGCAGATAGGGAGAAGCAACTGAAAAAACTTGAGGCAGAAAGAGCAGCCCAACAGCGTGGAATTGATAACCAACGCCGGGCAGCTGATAGGCGCAGGGCATTGACAAATAAAGGGCTTGCAGTTGCTGAAATCATCGCAAATACAGCACTTGCAGTTATTAAAGCGTTTACAGAAGGCGACCCATATACAAAGGCCGGACGTGCAGCATTTGCGGCAGCTATTGGGGCGGTAAGTTTAGCGAAGGCATTATCTGTTCAAATCCCTGCATACAAGGATGGAACAGGACCGGACGGTCACAAAGGCGGATTGGCTATTGTTGGTGATGGAGGCGTTCCGGAGTATATCCAAGAACCCGGCAAAAAAGGGTATTGGTCCAAGCCGTTTGCCGAAATAGTCGATTTGCCAGCAAAAACTAAAGTAACTCCTCCTGAAAAGTTACTGCAGAACCTGATGTACAAAACAATGGCATCGCTAGGTAAGATGGGCGGGAAAATCACCTCTGAAACCTTTGCTGAACAAATGATGAAGGACTATGAATCACTCAGCAATGAAATGAAGGAAACCCGAAAAGTATTACAGGCAAAAAAACTTAGTGTTACGATTAATGGTGATTTAGCTCACATGATCCGAATGAAAGAATTGATTAAATAATGGCGCACCCTAATACATATCGTTTTTCATTGCTCAATGCAGCTGGGGATTATCTCTATATCGATAATTCCGGAGGTGTTGCCAATCAGGTAAGCGCCATTTACTTAGATATGGCTCCGCAAAATTGGCGGGAAATTTCTATTTCATTTGAAAGGTCCTGGACTTATTACGGATTGATACGCAGAAATTCCACAGCCTTTGAATTCGTTGGGGATGCAAAAACAATACTTCGATGGGCATACTATTTAGTCGGTGCATCTGAAAGTAAAATAACCTTAAAAGTTGAGATATTCAACAACACAAAGGCCGTTTATGACTACGAAGATTTCTTTACTTGTGAACTTGATTTTACATCATTTCAGGACTTCAAGGATTATGTTCAAATCGAAGCCATAGATAATGATTTCGCGGCCAAACTAATTGCCAGGGATAATACCAAATACAAACTTGAAATCAGAGATAATGCAGCACGTGTATGGGTTAAGATGGATGGATTGAAATTAAACAACAGGGCAGATTTTACGGGAATCGCACAACCTTTTGATGGGTCCGGCCTTGTTTGGGATAACAACCCGGGGTGGGTATTCCCGACCGCTATTTTCGTTGATTTGGAAGGAAAGAATAACGGGGATGTGCTGATAAAAGGAAATGAATACATTGATAACGTGGATTCACAGCCATTCGGGCAGGCTCCTACATTGGGAGTAATATCTGTATCAATGGGCGACAAGTGGTTTATAATGAACCAAAGCCAATCGATCACATACAATATTCGACTTGTTGGCACCCTTGATGTAGGCAAGGACTTATCAGCTACTTCTGGCGGTGGTACATATCGGTATCGTTTGCGTGCATTACGAGCTGTATTCAATACTTCGCCCATCATTCAAAACCATTCCCTTGCAGATGGGGCGTTTCATACAACAGGTACTACAACAGCAAACGAGGTTATAACTTTTGACCAGACAATAGCAGTTGGGCCGAATGAATGCCTGTGGTTCATGTTCCAAGAGGATACAAGCGGAACCGTTACCGGGAGTGCAGCGTATCGGATTAACTCCTTTGAAATGGAGGCCCGATGGACAAATATTTTTCCAGCTACTTACATCCCGGCATTAAGGCCTGGCACCGTTGCAACCGAACTCATTGATAACATATCAGATAACAATACTTCTTTGTCATCTACGTTGCTAGATACAACCTATACAGACAGGGTAATTGCTTCATCCGATTCAATTCGTGGGGCTCAGAATTCAGCGATCTCATTAACATTCTCCGACTTTTGGAAGTCGATCAATTCACGTTTTAATGCCTCACTGAAATACGTGAAATCAACTGATACCGTCCACATCGAAGAAAAGGCCAATGTATTCGATGATACCACCGTATTGGGTACATTAGGCACCGTCAAAAACCTGAAAATCACTCCGCTTTTGCAGTTGTTAGGGTCAAGGTTAAAGGTTGGCTCTGGTCCATATCGCTATGATGAAGTGAATGGCAAGGATGAACCAAATCAGCTGACGGAGTATTTACTCCCTATGATTAAAACAGCCAATGAAATCGACCTTACCAGCGTTGGCCGTGCAGATATGTATGGAGCCGAATACGAGAGAATCAATTATTCAGATCGTGAAACAACAGATTCCGATGCAGAGGGTGATTGGTGGTTTTTACATATTGATAGCAGCGTAGCCGGAACAATACCAGCGGGGTTGGATGGCGCCGGTGAAGATTACTATGAACTTTACCGCAAACCCATTGATTTAGTTGCGGGGCCTTCTTATTGGGAAATATCGAATCTTGAGCATCCGGACACCGCTTTTAATATTGATTTCAGTGGGAAACGGCAGCTATTGATCTGGGCAAATTACTTGAGTTCAATCCTTTACACATTGGATGCCGAAGAAGTTAAATTCCAATCAAAAACAAAGGATAATAATGGGGCCGCTCCGATGTCAACGGGAGAAGGTTCACCGGTGGTTACAATTGATGAAGGGGCAAACGAATTCGTATCGCTTTACAATCCACCTCTATTCCTGCCATATGTCGCAACATTTGAAAGCCCAGATATTCAAGATTTGCCATCTATTGTTGATGGTGACCCAGCAGGGGTATTGCAGTTCCTTGATGACGGGGGTAATACTCAGGAAGGCTTTATTATGAAGGTCTCAACCATCCCAAGTGAAATAAGAACACAGGAGTATACCCTGATCCTTTCGCCAAATTCTGACCTTTTAAATCTAGCGTACAGATGATGAAACTATTTATGCACGGACATTTCACAGCTATAAACAGCGGTACGGGCTTTGTTTTCAGGGCCATCTGTAATCTGTATGCCTGCCTCCATGTTTTTCTTTCCGGTTTCAGCAGAGGCCTTATCCATATCACAGCGCTTGTAATCGGAAGTTACCCAGGCTGGCGCATTAAGCTCATTGCATTGAAGGCAATATCTGTAATCTTTTTTACACGCCCCAAACACCAAGGCCAGACCAGCAACCAAAATAAACTTTCTCATAGCTTTTGTTTTACCCAAAGTTATAAACTAATTCAATGCCAGTAGACATATTTAACATACCGCAACTTAACCCCACGAAGTTCTATCAGTTATCCGACCTGTTCAATACAGGCGCTTATGGTAGCACATCGTATAAGGTATTCAATGCGAACATAAACCAACGTCATATCGATGCCGATTTCATGGGCCGGAATATCCCGACTTACTTCGAACCAACCGGATATTTCCAACCATATCAAACAGGGGATACTTTGAGCGCTCAATGGACGGGAGTTGAGGAATACGGATCACCGGCTACGTTCACCTACAAGATGCACATTGTCAAATGCAGCGGTGAAATCGTCAAATCCGTGACGTGTTCAAAACGAACTCCGGTATTATCAACAGGAGCTCAGATATGGTACTACAATGTTCCGCTGTGGGATGTCCCTGATGGTAAATATGTGGTGATGATCCACAAGCCAAACAACGGGAGTTCGCCGGACTTTTTTGTGATCACTGAGGGGATTGATGTAAAACATTATCATCCCGATACGGTTCAGCTGCAGTACACCCATAGCAAGAACGCCTACGGGATGTTTTTCGAAGACTTCCAAATGTTCACCCTACGTGTACATGGACACCTTGAATTAAGCCCGGATGCCGAAATAAACGCATACGATGACCAGAGTAAAAACCTGAC
>JBMOFV010000071.1:0-7105 GCA_049318705.1 Chitinophagaceae bacterium | reverse complement strand
GAATTTTTTAGTCTAAAGAGCAACAGCCTTGAATTTTTGGCTCCACCTTTTGTTTCAAGACAAAAGGTGGGAAACAAGAATAATAGCAATTTACTTCTTAGGAAATCCCGGCCTTAATCTAGTCATTGTGAAATACAAGAGGCCGTGAAAAAACTTAATAAATCAACCATTGTCTTACAAGGTATTACAGTAAGTTAGAGAGATGTATTATCGGTATTAATCGTTCACCGACCAGGTTTGTAAGCCCTGCTTTGTAAAAGAGTAGGGCTTAATTTTTCCCTCTAATTGACTCAATGCTTCAATCACGGCATAACGGGTATTTCCGGGGCAATAAAAAATCATGAATCCGCCACCACCTGCACCACTTATTTTTCCGCCTGTGGCACCGGCCTTTTTGGCAAGGTCATACAAATTCTCAATCTGAGCATTGCTGATATGAGAAGCCATTTTACGTTTCTGCTCAAACCCATAATCTAGTATTTCTCCGATTTGATGCAAGTGCCCGGTCAATAATGCTTCTTTCATTTGTTGAGCCTGTTCTTTTAATTTGTGCATCGCGTCAATTGATTTTTCATTTCCGCTTTGTACATTTTTTTGTTGTTCCACGATAATTTTTGCACTCTCACGACTCGTGGAAGTATAAAACAACAGTAAATTATTTTCGAGCTCGTGTAGATATTGGGTACGAATACGCAAAGGATTTACAATGACTTTATCTCCCTGAAAAAACTCCATAAAATTGACACCCCCGAAAGTGGCCGCATACTGATCTTGTTTTCCGCCGGCCAATTGTAAATCGGAGCGTTCGATGGAATAGGCATAATGCGCAATATCGTAATCGCCCAGCGGTAACTTGAGCATTTCTACAAAGGCACCTAAAATGGCCACCACCAGAGTGGAAGATGTGCCCAAACCCGAACCGGCAGGAGCGTCTACAAATGTACTGATGCGAAGGCCTCTGGGTTGAAAGGGATAATCTTTTTGCACACGATTATAAACGCCCTTGAGTAAATCCAAACAACCATTTAAAGGGAGGGTTGCACCCAGAGGATGTATTTCGGATTCATTTCGGTCAAAGGCCTTCAACTCAATATGGTTATCTTCAATCCATTCAATATTGGCATGTGCGCTCAATGAAATCGTTACATTCAAAATTGCTCCGCCAAATAAATCGCTGTAGGGGCTCACATCGGTTCCGCCACCTGCAAGTCCGATACGCAGAGGGGCTTTGCTACGAAAAATCATAATTACAAATGTAATGGTTTTGTTTGAAGCCAATCATGCATTCATTCACACAATTTCAGCATGGTTTGTGTGATATTGTCCCATGTAAAATTTTTCTTCGCAGCTATAATTTCTTCCTTAAATGTATTTTCTGGTAGTTCGGCAAAATGCTCAATTTGTTCGCACAGGGAGTTGACATCCGCATCTGCAATTAAACCTGTTTGGCCATGTTTGACAAATTTGGCTAAACCACCAACTTGTGTCACAATGGTTGGTTTATTATAAAAATACGACAATGGAGTGATGCCGCTTTGTGTCGCATTCCGATAAGGCTGAATAACCACCTCTGATGCACTAAAGTAAAATTTTACTTCGGAGTCGTTGATGAAATGGGTATGCATTTCAAGATAATCGGCAATCTGTAATCGTTGAATCATAGCATCATATCCGCTGCGATCTTCGTAAAACTCGCCGGCAATTAAAAAACGTACCGGATATTTTTCGAAAAAATGATGTTCTTTTAATTGGGCAATTACTTCAAACAATAAATCCAATCCTTTGTATTTGCGGATAAAACCAAAAAATAAAAAGTAACGAAATCCTTCATCCAGTTTGAGTTGTTGACAGGCTGTTTTTTTATCTACGGCATCACCAAAGGTATCATACACCGGGTGCGGAACATAACGTGCAGGTTTCTGACTGAATTGTTTTAGATCTTCCAGAACTTTTTCACTCATGGTAATAAATCCATCAATAGGCTTTACAAAATATCTGGTAAAAGCATGATCCATGAATCTTTTTTCATGGGGGATGATATTATCGGCAATGCAGATAATTTTAGTTTTTTTACCGAGCAAACGCAAAACGCTGCCCAAGCAAGGCCCCATAAATGGTAACCAATACCTTACGATTACTAGGTCAGCCTGCATCTTACGAATACGCATGGCACTCAAAATCCAATTGATTGGATTGATGGAATTCAACATAACCCGGATGCGAAGGTCTTTTGGTGCCGGCTCTTCGGAATACTGGGTAGTACCGGGAAATAAAAATCCGGGGTATTGCAACGAAAAGGTAATAATACTGCAATCATGTCCTTGTAATAACCATTCCCGGCAAAGTCGTTCATTATAAGTAGCCAGGCCCCCTCGCAAAGGATGAGCCGGTCCGATGATAATAACTTTTAGTTTATTCTCCTGCATAATGCCGGTGCAAAATAATACATTCCATCGCTTCACGCACATCATGTACACGAAGAATCGCTGCACCTTTCATTAAGGCCAGCATGTGCAGGGCCGTACTTCCATTGAGTGCCTGACTGGCATTGACTTCCAGTGCCTTGCAAATCATCGATTTTCGCGAAATGGCCACCAAGATCGGTTTTTCTAAAATATGAAATGTGTCCATATTTCGCAGTAGATGATAATTGTGCTCGAGATTTTTTCCAAAACCAAACCCGGGATCCAGAATAATATCTTTCAGGCCGGCTTCGTGCAGTGCTTTGAATCTTTGGTAATAGTAATCCAACATTTCAGCCAAAATATCATCATAGTGCGGATTTTGTTGCATAACATCCGGCATCCCCTTCATATGCATACAGATATAAGGCGCCTGAAACGAAGCTGCAATTCCCGGAAGTGTGGGATCGAGTACGCCGCCACTGATATCGTTGATGATATGAGCCCCTGCTTCCAAGGCAGCCTTTCCTATTTCTGAACGGTAGGTATCCACAGATAGAAGGGCTTCGGGAAAAGTCTTGCGAATACGTTCCAGCACAGGAATAAGCCTTCCGTATTCTTCTTCAACGCTGATTTGTTGGGCACCCGGTCGGCTGCTCATTCCGCCGATATCCAAAATGCTGGCCCCGTCTTGTAACATCTTCTCGGCCCGCTTCAACAAGCTATCCATATCTGTAGAATCCGGGCGGTAAAAAGAATCTGGCGTGGCATTGAGTATACCCATGACATGGGGAGCGGCAAGGTCCAGCATTTTTCCACGACAATTGATGGTAGAATGCATAGGGAAAATATTACTTTTGGACATCAAATACGAAGATAGGGTGACGATGACAAAATCAGAAAAACAATACATGGCGGTGGTTCAAAGCTGTCGCAAAATATTTTTACTCAAGAATGCGGATTATGGAACTTCCTGGAGGGTACTCAGGCCTATTTCTATCGTTGATCAGTTATATATTAAAACGCAACGTATCCGCACGATTCAGGAAACCGGTACACAAAAAATTGATGATGATATCCGGGGCGAATGGATGGCTATTGTGAATTACGGGATCATTGCGCTGATTCAGGATGAACTTAAAAATGAAAGCAATTGGGACTTGCCAGCCGAAGAAGCGATGTCAGGCTATGATCGTCATCTTGCGGAAACGCATGCTCTCATGCAGGCTAAAAACCACGACTATGGGGAGGCTTGGCGTGAAATGAGCCAGGAATCATTTGCTGATTTGATTTTAACCAAGCTCTTGAGAATTAAACAAATTTTAGCCAATGATGGGAATACCCAAATTTCGGAAGGTATGAATTCTAATTACCGGGATATCATAAATTACGCCATCTTTGCACTCATTCGACTTGAAGAAAAAAATTAATACCATCATGAAAAAGCATTTCTATTCCATGTTAACAGGCACTGTACTGTTCAGCATTTTGCACTTAAACATTCAGGCACAATCCTTTACCGAGAAAATAGTTTTGGGGCCCGGAAAAACCATCAAAATGTTCTCGATAGATTCGTCGGATTTGGTTCAAAAACAAGGGGAGGATGAAATGCCCATGAAAACCATTTCGGAGTCGGTTACAGAAATTAAGTTGATGCCTAACTCTACCGAAAACATCAATCTGCTAACAACCCTGCAAAAAATAAAAATTCATTTTGAAGGATATGGACAAAAAATGGATTATGACAGTGAGAATCCGGCGAAACAAGAAGGCATGATGGCCGCGAATATTAAGGAGCTCATAGGGAAAACCGATTCCTTAATCTGTGATGCCAACGGTAAAATCATGGAGGCTGAAGAAAAAGAAAAACCAAAAGGCAAAGGCAGAGGAATGATGCGAAGGATGCAGCAAGGTCCTAATTTCGAAAACGCTTTTCTGCTCATTCCAAAAGAAGCAAAAGTTGGTAGCGGCTGGAAAGCAGATAAAGAAAAGGAGGGCATTCGAACCCAAACGATTTATTTCCTCGATAAAATAGAAGGGAATATCGCCAGCGTTTCTTTTAAACGAAAAAGTAAAGGAACCAGCTCAATCGAAATTCAAGGCATGCAATCAACCAACGAAGTGGATAATTTATCAGACGGATTGATCACGGTGGATATCACCACAGGTCTTGTACAAACCTTTGAAGAAACCCTTAAAACAAATTCTAAAATGAACATGATGGGCAAAGAAATTCCAAGTACCGGAGTTACTGTTACAAAAGTTCGTTTTGAATAATCAGGTTATATTTATTTTTTCAACCACCATTTGTCCAAGGAATACTTACCAGCTCCACTGAAAAGGAGTGCCGTATAGATGACCAAATAAAAAAGGGCTAGTTCCTTGTCGCCCAAAGGGTCGGCAGCATGAATTTTAAAGAATGCCACCCCCATAACAATGATGAGTGGAATAAGCGCTAAGCGGGTACCAAGTCCGAGTACCAACAAAGCCGCGCATCCCAGTTCTGCGAAGATGGTTAATGCCAGTGAAATTTCAGGTCCCATACCGAATGGATCTGCAAAGCTCGATTTTTTGTCCGCCCACTTCAACAGTTTAGGCAATCCATGAGTCATCATCATGCCCCCCGATAAACATCGAAGCAATAACAAAGCAAATCCTGCCGCATTCTCATGTAATTTTGTTCTAAACATCTTTTTTGTTTGCTAAAATAAGTGCAATATTTGAATTATTCCACCAACAAGCGATTTGACTCAATCTCCTTTATCATTCATTTCTGGCAAGAGCGGGCGATTTAAACAAACTATTTAGGGTCTGCTGATTATCTCACGGGCGCTTCAAATTCAAGGAAGCGTTCAAGGGATAGTCCCGTACGTACGGGACAGCCCTTGGACGATGACGCAGAAGTTGAAGATGCCCGTGAGAAGTGAAAATTATAAAATAAAATGCAAGCATATTGAAGGGATATGAATAAATATCGTGCATCTAAATGAGTGTAATTTGCTATTCCATGTAATGAAATCAACTAGTTTCACGTTAACCGGCAGACCCTAATTAGGATTCATGACCATTCTTCGTTCAAGTTTTTGATTGAAAAAAAATCAGACGATAAAGGCAAAATATATCTTTAAGGCGTCCATGCACAATGGAACACAAGGCGTAAAAATCCAGCGAAGAAGATTTCAATGAATTGTATTAAATTCGGGGCCTTAAACAAAAGAGAGTATGTTCAAAAAATTATGCTTGTCCATCGCCTGTATGGCCTGGATGCAGTTCAGTTTCGCTCAGGTTAAACTGCTTGAAAAAGTCCCTAAATCAGGCAATGAGTTAGTGATTCCTTATGAAAAGTATTTGCTGCCCAATGGATTAACCTTAATCGTGCATGAAGATCACAGCGATCCTATTTGTCATGTGGATGTAACCTATCACGTGGGTTCCGCCAGAGAGGAAATTGGAAAATCCGGATTCGCGCACTTTTTTGAACATATGATGTTTCAGGGCTCAGATCATGTGGCCGATGAACAACATTTTAAAATCATCACTGAGGCTGGTGGCACTTTAAATGGGACCACCAATCGTGATCGTACCAACTATTTTGAAACAGTTCCCAGTAATCAATTGGAGAAAATGCTGTGGTTGGAAGCAGATCGGATGGGATTTTTGTTAGATGCCGTTACGCAGAAAAAATTTGAAGTTCAACGTGCTACTGTCAAGAATGAAAGAGGCCAGAATTATGATAATCGTCCCTACGGATTGGTACAGGAAACCCTGGCTAAAAACTTATTTCCCAAAGGTCATCCTTATTCCTGGCTGACTATTGGGTATGTGGAAGATTTAGATCGGGTGAATGTTGAAGATTTAAAAAACTTTTTTAAGCGTTGGTACGGACCAAACAATGCCGTCATCACTGTAGGGGGAGATGTGGTAACGAGTGAAGTGGTGAAAATGGTTGAAAAATATTTCGGAAGTATCAACCGAGGGCCGGAGGTTAAAAAAGCACCTTCCTCAGTGCCGGTTGTTTCAAAAGATCGATATGCGACTATGGTAGATCAATATGCCAAACTTCCTCAAATCGTTTGTGCTATTCCAACTGTACCGGCCTACCATCCGGATGAGCCTGCCTTAGATTGTTTGGCCGAAATTTTGGGTGGGGATAATAATTCCATGTTGTATCAGCGTTTAGTTAAAAACCAAAGAGCGCAAAATGCAAATGCCGGAAATTATACCGATGAATTGTCTGGTGCTTTACAAATAACGGTGACCCCTAAACCGGGACAAACACTTCAGTCGATGGAACAAGAAATACGCATGGCACTTCGTGAGATGAGTCAAAGTGCGATTACCCAGGAAGCAGTGGATAAATTTAAAATGTCCTACGATGCTTCAATGATTTACCGAATGGAAAGCGTCAGTGGTAAGGTATCGCAACTGGCAGCATACCAGACCTTCACCAATAACGCAAACTATATCAAAGAAGAAGCCAAACGATATAAAGATTTTACTTTGGCTGATGTGCGTAAGGCATATGATACCTATGTAAAAGGTAAGGGGATGGTTATATTATACGTACAGACCAAAGAGTATCAAGAGCTAACTCCTGGCGCACTTGCAGGCCCTGAATCAGATTTTAGATATGTTCCGGAAAATTATGCCGGTTTACAGTATCAAAAGGCCAAAGATGCTTTCGATCGGTCTAAAATGCCGGC
>JBMOFV010000070.1:0-7856 GCA_049318705.1 Chitinophagaceae bacterium | reverse complement strand
TAAAAATAAATGCACCGGGGATAAAACTGCCTTTCAATGCCATTTTATGTGCGCGAAAAGCAATCTGAGTAAAGCTTTGAAGCAAAACAATGACCGTTCTGTTTGCTACTATATCCACCGGCCAATTCGGACCTCATAGGCTTTAGATTTTTTTTAACTGAATGGTTAAGATGTGCGTTCTATTTTTGAGCGGCTTTAAAAAAAGTAAGATGGAACAATCTACCCAGGATATCAGAGAATTAAACGAACGAATCAATCAACGAAGTGCCTTCATTGAAATGCTCTTGCTTGAATTGAATAAGTCTATTGTCGGTCAGAAATACATGCTCGAACGCTTATTGATAGGTTTGTTGGCTCAGGGACATGTTTTGCTGGAAGGGGTGCCCGGTTTGGCCAAAACACTCGCCATTCGTTCTCTATCAACAGCAATTAGTGGTAAATTCTCCCGTATTCAATTTACCCCGGATCTATTGCCAGCTGACGTAGTAGGAACCATGATTTATAATCAACAACAAAATCAATTTGAGGTCAGAAAAGGTCCTGTCTTCGCAAATTTTATTCTTGCGGATGAGATCAACAGAGCCCCGGCTAAAGTACAAAGTTCTTTACTCGAAGCGATGCAGGAAAAGCAAGTAACCATTGGCGATACCACTTACAAACTGGAAGAACCTTTTTTGGTATTAGCCACGCAAAACCCAATCGAGCAAGAAGGCACTTACCCACTACCAGAAGCACAGGTGGATCGTTTTATGCTCAAAATTGTTGTAGGCTATCCCCAAAAAGAAGAGGAAAGATTGATCATGCGTCAGAATATTCACCCCAACCTCCAGTCTAAAATCAACGCCGTTGTCTCCCCTCAGGAAATAATTGAAGCACGTAACCTGGTTCGAGAAGTGTATATGGACGAAAAAATTGAGAAATATATTTTGGACATCGTTTTCTCCACTCGTCAACCGGAAGAATATAAACTGAATAAATTAAAACCTTTAATTGCCTATGGCGCCTCGCCACGTGCCAGCATTAATATGGCCATGGCTTCTAAAGCGTATGCCTTCATAAAAAGAAGAGGTTATGTCATACCTGAAGATGTTCGCGCAGTGTGTATGGATGTCATGCGTCATCGAATTGGACTAACCTATGAAGCAGAAGCGGAAAATATGAACAGCGAAATGATCGTGAATGAGATTTTAAATGCCGTAGAAGTTCCTTAATAGGCAACACTCCACCCATGAAATGGCCATTTTTTAATAAAACCCCATCGAATTCGGAGTTAGTCAGCAAGACTTCTTCGAACGACCATTCAGATCTGGTTACGGATGAGCAATTACCGGCTTTACTTCGAAAAGTGCGCCAAATTGAAATTAAAACCAAAGGCCTTTCCAATCATATTTTTAGTGGAGAATATCACAGTGCATTCAAAGGTCGTGGTATGAGTTTCAGCGAAGTGCGAGAGTATAGTTATGGGGATGATGTGCGTTCGATTGATTGGAATGTAACTGCCCGATTTCGTTCTCCGTTTATTAAAGTTTTTGAAGAAGAACGTGAGTTAACGCTCATGTTAATTGTAGACATCAGTGCGAGTTCATTATTTGGTACAAAAAAATTAAACAAACGCGAACTGATTACAGAAATTTGTGCTGTTCTCGCGTTCAGTGCCATATCCAATAACGACAAAGTGGGTGTAATCCTTTTTAGCGATCGAATTGAAAAATATATCCCGCCAAAAAAAGGAAAATCCCATATCCTGTTTATCATCAGAGAACTTCTCAGTATACAAGCTCATAAAAAATCATCCACCAATATTGAAGAAGCCTTGAAGTTTATGAATGCTGTGATGAAAAAACGATGCATCAGCTTTCTCTTGTCAGATTTTATTTCACCTGATTTTGACCAGGCGCTCAAGCTCACCGCCAAAAAACATGACCTCATTGGCATTCAGGTTTATGATGAAAGAGACACCCAGTTTCCGGACATAGGATTGGTCCAGGTACAGGATGCAGAATCCGGCATCATGCAATGGATTGATAGTTCATCCGCTCAATTTCGACAGGCATATGCGCAGTCATTTCTGAAACACGAAACTCAAACAACCAATGCCTTCCGTAAGTCGGGCTCATCTTTATTGTCCATTCGCACAGATGATGATTATATTAAAAAATTACAAGTTTTCTTTAAAGGACGATGAGCATGATTAAATCAAAATGGCCTTTCCTGCTGTGTTGCTTACTCTTCATGATTCATAACAGTCATGCACAAAATGTCCGGATTAAAGCCATGCTGGATACCGCTCGAATTGAAATTGGCGAACAAATCCAGTTAAAGCTCCAAGCAGTTTTTGACCCGCAACAATATCGTATCAACTTTCCTGCCGTTCCGGACACCGTGAATCACCTGGAGTTTATTGCTAAACAAAATGACACCATCATTGGCCGGTCGGAACACACGATCACCCAATCTTTAACCATCACTTCATTTGATTCGGGCAGATGGCAAATACCATCATTTAGATTTGATATCCAACCCCTCAACGGAACAACAGCCAGCACCCAATGGACGGATTCTCTCTTTGTCTCGGTAGGCATGCCAATTGTTGATACGAGCAAACCCTTTAAACCAATCATGGGCATTCAGGAAGCAAAAATGCCCTGGAAGGAGTTAATCTGGTATATTGTCGGAATTGTTCTTCTTTTGGGAGTACTTATCTTTTTAATTATTTATTTAGTCAAAAATGCCAAACGTAAGAAAAAAACTGTGGATACTCCTGTGGTCAGACTGAATCCGTTTGAACAAGCCATGCAAGACCTTAACCAACTTGAAAAACAAGAGCTTTGGCAACAAAATCAAGCCAAAGCATACCACACCCAAATCAATGATATCATCCGCCGATATCTTGAAACTACATTTGAATACGATTGCTTTGAAAAAACCAGCAATGAAATTATTCAAATGATTCGGAAGGAGAAAGGACTGAAAGCATATATCCCTGATCTCAAATGGATTTTTGAAACAGCAGATATGGTCAAATTTGCCAAAAGCCAGCCAGGTGAAGATGAACATTTAAAAAGTATGCAACTCACCCGAACATTTATTGAACACTCCTATTCTCAATTCATCAAGAAGCAAGAAACGGCAGCCAGCAAAAGCCGCCCATAAGCCATGTACAAATATTTTGATTTAAGTCATATCACCTTTGCAAACCCAGCCTTCCTCATTTTGTTGGCATTGGTGCCTATGTATTATTTTTTCAGATCGAAAAAGAAATCTGCATTGGTATTATCGGGCATATCAAGCAATTGGCACGCTCATGTCGGAAATAGAATTAAATGGCAATTTCTTTTGCCTGTGTTAAGATCCATAGGCTTGGTGGCACTCATCATCGCTTTGGCACGCCCTCAAAACACATTTGTGAATGAAACCATCAATAGTGAAGGGATTGACATCGTGATGAGTATTGATATTTCGGGTAGTATGTTGGCGGAAGATTTTAAACCGAATCGCATTGAAGCGGCCAAAAAAGTTGCCCGTGAATTTATCGAAAGTCGTTACACTGATCGGATTGGCTTGGTCATTTTTTCTGGAGAAAGTTTTACGCAATGCCCATTAACCACCGATCAGAATATTTTACTGGAACAATTAAAAAATATTCGCAGTGGATTATTGGAAGATGGAACAGCAATTGGAATGGGGCTGGCTACTGCAGTGGAACGATTACGGAATAGTAAAGCAAAATCAAAAGTAATCATCTTATTAACCGACGGTGTAAACAATGCCGGTTTGATTGATCCGATGACTGCATTGGAAATTTCCAAAGCCTACAAAATCAGGGTGTATACCATTGGTGTGGGCACGAAAGGTTCGGCTCCTTATCCTGTGCAGGATCAATTTGGCAATACCAGCATGCAACAGATGCCTGTGCAAATTGATGAAATTTTAATGCGCAAAATCTCTATGGAAACTGGCGGCAAATACTTCCGGGCAACGGATAATCAATCGCTTCAAAAAGTATACAAAGAAATTGACCGATTAGAAAAAACCAACATTGAAATCAATTCTTTTAAACGTTATACAGAATTATTTTTTCTGTACGCCCTCATTGCATTTGTAGCATTGGCACTTGAGCAACTTTTAAAGCTGACTATTTTTAGAAGTATCACCTAGATCAAAAAATCGCTATCGCATAAGTAGCAAATCACCTTTTTTAGTATACTGTTGTTTATCCGTCAAACAAGTATATTTAAAAATATAAAAATAGGTATTCATATCCTCATCTTTTCCCTGGAATGTTCCATCCCAACCACTTCTAAAATCATTGGTACTCCATACCCGATTCCCCCATCGATTATACACAGCGAATTGAATCAGTTCAATACCAGCACTGGTGGTAACTCTAAATAAATCATTGACTCCATCTCCATTCGGCGAAAATGCATTCGGAATAAATACTTCTTCGCAACAAGGCCCGGGATTGATATAAACCGTATCCTTTAATTCGCATCCGTTTGCGTCCACAATATCGACGAAATAATACCCAAATGTCAATCCTTCCACACGAGCCGTAGTTTGCACGGGTTCCGTACTCCACGCATAAGTGAATGGCGACTCGCCACCCTGCATTTGGACTTCGGCCCAGGCTTCAAAGCCGGCTCCGAAACATTTTAAATCCTGTTTGATGATATTGGAATTAATTGCATTGGATGGACTGATAAAAATAGTCGTATCAAACTGACAACCTGCACTGTCTTTAATAATCAGTACATAATTCCCTTCATGTAATCCTTCAAAGTAACCTGATTTATTAAAATGAAGTCCGGGTTTGAGATAATAAGTATAATCTCCTCTACCACCCTGCCCAACGACAATCACTTTCCCATTGGAAGCGCCGGGGCATAATACGCCATTCACTTCCAATTTTGAATAATAGACAGAATCCGGTTGCGTTAATACCAGCGTGGTATCTAATCGACATCCCAGGGCGTCTACAATAGAAAGCAAATAATTTCCAGCTATCAGGTTATTAAATTGCCCAACGACAAAGGGTGAATTGCCGTTGAGTTGATAGGTCAGCGGATTCACACCTCCAATCGCATTCACCAGCAAATATCCATCACCATCTCCATAACAAGTGGGCTCTCCAAATGTCAGCAGATCAATTTGAATATCCGGATTTTGTTTAATCTGTGCAATTGTTGAAGTTGTACATCCACTTTGATCAGTCGCAATAATCGTATATACACCCGCCGCCAAATTGCTAAACACACCGCTTGTTTGTTGCAATCCTGATGCTGGCAAAATAGAAAATATCAAATTGCCGGTTCCCCCAATTGCTGTCACCGTAATCGCTCCTGAAAAATCACCAAAACAGGCAATATCCTGAATACTTACATTATTATAGTTAATGGCTGCAGGTTGAGTGATGATGAGATTCGTGATAAGATCCGTGCAATTATTCGCATCCGTAATTAACACCGAATAAGTACCCGCCTGAAGATTGCTAAATTGCCCATTGTTATTCGATGTCCCTCCCGGTGCGATGGTAAAGGTATAAGGTCCGGTTCCTCCATTGGCGTTCACAGAAATAGCGCCATCATTACCACCATAACAGGTAACCATCGTTAATTGCGGCGAGGTTCCTACGAGCGGAGTAGGCTGTGTGATAAGCACTTGTGTGACTGTATTACAACCTTGCTGATCAGTAGCAGTAATGGTATAATTACCCACTGACAATCCATTAAAATAACCCGTAGTATTGTTTACCCCTGTTGGCTGAATAAGAAATTGTATGACACCTGTTCCACCAGAAGTATACGTTTGAATAATGGCATCACTTAATCCAAAACATGAAACATTTTGTTGGTCTACACTATCTAAAAGCAAAAGAGGCGGATTGACCAATTGTACCGTATCCAAACCAATACAACCTTTAGAATCAGTGACAGACAGCGTGTATGTTTGGGCTGCCAATCCTGTAAAAGTTGCCACAGGACCTTGAGTGCCCGCAATTGGCGTGATGGCGAAAGTGATGTAAGGCGGCGTTCCTGAACTAGCTGAGGATTGAATTTGTCCATCAGAACTCCCAAAACAAAGTGGATTTGTCGTGGTAGAACTCAATGCCGGGAAAGGCACATGATTCACATTGGCAAACGTATCAACTTTGCAATTATTTTGGTCACTGACCTGTAAACTATAAGTAGCCGCAACCAATCCATTGAAAATTCCGGTTAGGTTTGAAAGCCCATTCGGAAATAAAGTATACCCAAGCTGACCACTACCACCGCTTGCATTGATCACTATACTGCCATCTGCAGCCGGAATACATGATTCTTTAGTAGTGACAAGGTTCGTTATGTTCAATTTGGCAGGGTCAACAATTTGAATCGTGGTATCATTTACTGCTCCATTCAAATCCTGAACTTGAATGGTATAAATACCAGCCGGCAAATTGTCAAATACGCCATTCGGATTTTGAATACCTAATAATGGATTGATCGTATAAATATATGGAGGCACCCCACCAATTGCACTGGCAGTGATACTTGCCAAACTATCTCCAAAACAAGGATTAGGATTCACATTCAGCACATTGACAAAAATTTGTGCAGGTTCAGTGATGGTAAACACTATTTGATCCGAACAACCATTTGTATCTATAACAGTTACGGTATAGATCCCCGATGGCAATCCCGTGAACGTTCCTGGAGGTGATTGCACCCCAATATTTGGATTGATGGAATAAGTGTATCCCGGTGTTCCTCCCGTAGCAGTAGTGATGGCACTCCCATTCGATTGGCCAAATACAGTAACATTTTGTGTCGAGATCAAATTATTTTGTAATAAGGAAGGTTCACTTAAAGTTAGAATCGTTGAATAGGTGCATCCATTGGCATCAGTGGCAACAATCGTATAAGTTCCGGCACACACATTTCCAAATTGCCCGACAGCTGTTTGAGTGGGTGTATTTGGTGTAATGGTATAAACGATAGGCTGGGTTCCATTACTTGTAAATGTGGTAATTTGCCCATTACAATCTCCAAAGCATAAAGGATTACTCCATTGCACACTATCAATTTGCGGTCCATTACTGGTGTTAATCGTTGAAACAGTGCTTACCGAACAACCTGCTGCATCCTTTACAACGATTGTAAATGATCCGGTACAAAGTGACTGAAACTGATTTGAAACTTGATAGGTAACACCATTGTCTGACGAGTACTGATAAGCAGGTGTACCTCCCGTGACGGAAACTGTAGAATTGGCATCACACCCAGGAACACAACTTGCATTCGTATTTGTAACTAAATTAATGGCAGGAGCATTCGGGTTCTGAATATTTACTAAAGTACTCACCGTACAATCATTCGCATCTTTCACAACCACTGTATATGTACCAATACACAACCCATTCAACGAATTACCTGCTTGATAACTAATTCCATTGTCAAATGAGTAATTAAATGGAATGGCACCACCAGAAGCTAAAACTTGCATTGAAGCATCGCAACCCGGAACACAAGTGGCATTTGTTGTATTTACTGAATTAATTATTGGTGTATTTGGATTGATTAGAGTCACCGAAGAGGTATCTGTACATCCATTCAAATCGGCAACAGTAACGATGTAGGTTCCTGCACTTAATCCTGTAGCTACAGCGTTATTCTGAACGGGCAATGTATTCCAGGTAAAATTATAGGTCGCAACTCCACCATTTGCCGTAGCAATTGCTGTACCAGGATTGGTACAGGTTGGATCGACCCATGTTAGAATACTTGCATTGAGAACGCTCGGTTCCGTTAACACGATTGTGCTGCTCGCAGTACATCCATTTGCATCCTGGGTGCTGATGGTATAGGTTCCTACTC
>JBMOFV010000069.1:0-8425 GCA_049318705.1 Chitinophagaceae bacterium | reverse complement strand
TGTAAATTATACGGCATTGGGCGCATGCCCGTTTGCGCCGGGCGTGAGTGTGCCTGCTGCCAATGATGCGATATATGCCGGTAAAACAATCTGTAATGATCAGCTATCGTGCAACTCATCGTTTGCCAGATTGCCCGATGGCAATAACGCCATCACTTGGGATCAAAGTGGAAATTTAGCTTGCGTCAATTGTTTACAGCCATGTGTATCGGGGGCATTAAATACTGCCAGTACAGATTATCCAACACCCGGCTTGAGTAACAATACGAATGCCTTTGGTGTGAGCCTGAATGGTAACCCGGTGAGTGTGATAAACTCCAGCGTAAACATTTGCGGCGCGCAGGCTCAAACATTTGAATACCTGATTGGTTTGCATCAGAATGTAGCGCTTCAAGTGCAACAGAGTAATGGAAATTTGGGATCTTATGTACAGGAAATCGGAACAGGATTGCCACAGGCTTTTTCTACTGCCACGTATAATGCGGCCACCGGAACGACTCAACTGAGTCATACATTTACGCCGCCGATTGGTACAACCGTTTATGAATTTGTATGGGCGGATGGAGTGACACAATGTGCGGTTTGTCCGGGATCGACCAATCAACAGGTGCCGAGTAATGTGAGTGATGAAAACAAAGAATGTTTTGTGTATCGGACCTTGACGGTGAACCGCGAAGATGTTTTGACCGGTGTTGCCAGCGTGACTTGTGCCTTACCCGGTGCTATTACTATTTCGGGATTGAGTGGTAGTAATATTGAATATAAAGTACAAAAACAAACCACATCGGGCGGCGCATTTACGGATGTATTAGGCCCACAAAGCAGTAATATTTTTGGAGGAATTATTGATGACGATGCAGATCCGAATTTACCAAACTACCAGGTAGTGATTAGTACCAATAATACCTTTTGTGCGAATAATACACAAACAGTTGCAGTGCCAACTTCATGTTTGGGAAATCCTGCTTGTCCGATATACGAAACAAGTGGGGCAGGTGTGCCAACATTTAGTCCGGGGCCCGGCCTGGTTTGTGCAGGTTCGACAGTAACTTTTGATGTAGGCATTAAAGGTGTTTGCACAGGTGGGCAGGTAGAAGTGTTGTATGACCACAATAGTTTATTTGATCCTTTTACACAAGGAACATCATTGGGAACAGTGAATACAACGGTGGGAGCCACACCGGCTGTGACTACTGCAACAGGGATTGTTTATATCAGTGAGTTTGTACCACGACCTTATAATGTAGCACCTTGTGCTTCGGATGGAACGAATCCGAACAGCGGAGAGTATGTGGAACTGTATAATGCCGGTCCGGGAAATACAGACGTGAGCGGATGGATGATTACGGACGGCGACTGGACTGTGACGATACCACAAGGAACGGTATTGAATGCCAATAGTTATTATTTGATTGGCGGTGGAGGAACTTTTTGTTTTTCGGGAGTAGTGCCTGATTTGAATGTAGAAACTTGTAATTGTACCGGAGGAACCAATACGGCCGGAACAGATTTTATGAATTTGACGAATACTACAGAATGGTTGGGATTATATGATTGCGGCAACAACTTTATTGATGGTTTGTATTGGGGAACCATTGGCACACAAAGTACGAGCCCTCCGGCATCATTGGCGGGAGGATGCGGCAATTACCTCACATCCAAAACGCCGGTATACCCCGGACTGACAGCAACAGTACCGGCAGCCACGCAACTAGAAAATACCGGAGGAAGTTTTTCGGGTAGCAATGGAGGCCGGGCCAGAAATGGCAGTGGATTGTGGTCGGTAGTTGTGAACAACTCACAATTTGGGGCTGGATTTAACGGGACGCCAAAAGCCGTGAACGGAGCCTTTGTGATGTGGAACGGGAGTGGAACACCTTTGGGTTCACAATGTCCACCACCACCTGTAAACGCTAGTATAACGGTGAATTTACCGGATACTTGTAATAATTTAACGCCGGTACCTTTAACCCTGAAAGCCATTTACAGACCAGATCCCGTTTTTCCATGTACAGAATCAGCAGTGACTGCACTAGCGAATTATATTATACCGCCTTGTGCAATCATGACACTGAGTGGAAGTGCAGAATATTGTGCACCGGCTACGGCCCCGCTTACGCTTACCTTGAGTGATCCATTGATTGGAAATCATGATGTGACTTTGAGTAATGGATCATCTACTGTAAGTTTGACTGGCTTGAGTGGCTCAGGGCCCTTTGGTGCAAACGTTACACAAACAGGAACCTGGGTGGTTAGTAATATTCTGGCGCCTTTGGGAACTTGTCCGCCAAAAGTATTGGGTCAGGCGCAAGTGGATATCTATCAAACTCCAGTTGTAACCACATCGCCTGTGTCGGTATCCAATTGTTATGCGTATGGGTATGATTTGGCGGTTATTGAAAATCAGATACAAACCAATCCGGTTGCCAATTCATTTATCTGGTACGATCAGGCGATTGGCGGATCGCCCATCAATACATTTGTGAATCCATCAGCCACGACAACTTATTATGTAGCACCATCGGCAGGTATTAATATTAGCTGTGAAGGTGCGCGTGTGCCTGTTGATTTGATTTTGGATCCTTTACCTGCCGCACCATCTGTATTTTGTAACGGCACACAGGTGACATTTATTCCGCAAAGTCCGGATTGTTTTCCAGTGGCGTGTTCAAATGGTATACAATATTCATTAAACGGAAGTACCTGGAGTAATGGACCTACATTCACTGCAGCTGACCCCGGTTGGGCTGGGTGGGGATCGCCGGGAAATAGTTTGGTCTACATCCGCAACACGGCCACTCCGGCCTGTTATACGCCGGTCAGTTATATTTTACCTTGCAGTGCTCCTTTGCCTGCATATATCGTGGATTTGGGGGCAAATTTAAATGCACAATCGGGGGCGGATATTGTTTGGAATACCAAGAATGAATATCAGGTAAAACAATATGTTGTGGAACGTTCAGCAGATGGATTTCAATTTGAAGATAGGGGTGTGGTAAATGCAAAGGGGAATAGTTCTTTGATGCAATCCTATGTATTTGTTGACCGGAATTTACCGAATGGAAAATGGTATTATCGGATTCGCACGGAGGATTTGGACGGACAAAAAAGTTGGACCCATTCCGTGATGCTGGAAAAAAATGCCGAGCAAGAAAACTGGATTCAGTGTTATCCGAGTCCGGTAGGAAATAGATTAGGCATTCGGGCTTATAGCAATCGCGTGGAGAAGGGGCAAATTACTTTGTTGGATATGAGTGGTCGGGTACTATATGAGCAAATTGTAAATTTAAAAGCCGGGACTCAATATCTGGAAATTGAAGTGGATGCCTACTCCAAAGGGGTGTATTTTTTGAAATTCGGCAATCGCGATGGGAATCAAATTATTCAATGGATGAAAGAATAGTTGGTGTAACAACTGTAAATCAATGAGTTCAGAGAGTAAAATGTGCAATACTGACGCTTAGGGTCTCGGTTTGACATACTTCGTTTCGTCAGTCTCTGTATGCAGATTTTGCAGCTTCGTCATTCAAAAAGACGAGACAAAATCTGGGTTGAAATAGTCCTATCCTGCAAATCGAGGATGGAGGTTTTAAATCTCCGTTTCCTTCCCCTACGTAAACTGGTTATGTTGCGGGTGGAGAACTTTGTACGCAAACTAAAAGTATAATGAATGTGTTAAACCCAAATTTTATTACAGGCTGATCTGAAGATATTTTGGCCCGTGACTATTCCCTAAATTAACCTTAGCACGGCTAATAATTTATTCGGTAAAAAAACAGCGGTTTATAAGATTTAAGCATATCTTCAAAATTCTAAAATTTAAGTTCATGAACATTCCTATTTTCAGGACGCTCTTACTTTGTTGCTTCCTCGGATTCAGTTCCTTGTATGCCCAAAATACCTTAAACGTGAGCGGGAATAGCGCCCGGATAAATGGAATGACCTTCGATTATTCCATTGGTGAGATGACCATAGTCAGTACCGAACACCGATCGAATTTTATCATCACCCAGGGTTTGTTGCAACCGAATCAGACCACATCCGATCAGGCGACCATTCCCTCAGATTTAAATCAATGGCAAAATCTGGTAAAGGTATATCCGAACCCGAGCGATAATCTGGTTTATGCCGAGTGGCAGGCCGATAAAACAGCGGATTGTTCTTATCAGTTATTTGATGCAACCGGCAAGGTGGTTCTGAAAGGAAACTATCAGCAAGTGAGCGGGACAAACAAAATTCGTTTGGAATTACAATCACTGGCAGCAGGTACTTATTACCTCATGTTATCTGGTTTATTGGCAGAAATGTCACAAGAACAATTTTCATTTAAAATTCAAAAAGTCAAATAAATTCATTCACACACCACAAAAACTATACGTATGAAACAGACCCTTAAACTCTTATTGACCGGTTTAATTTTAGCCGGAAGCCCTGCGCTGCTGAAAGCCCAGGTGCCGGAAAAATTTAATTATCAGGGCATCGCCCGCGATACCAAAGGCAATCCGATGGGTAAACAAACCCTGGGTATTAAACTGAGCGTATTGCCTACCTCAGATGCCACCACCCCTGAATACGAAGAAGTACAAACGATCACCACAAATGAGTTTGGCTTGTACACCTTACAAATCGGAAACGGAACGGCGGTAACGGGCACGATGAAAGCGGTGAAATGGGAAACAGGCAATAAATACATCAAAGTAGCGATAGACCCTCAGGGTGGAACGAACTATATGGATGCCGGCACAACCCAATTGCTGAGTGTACCTTATGCGATATATGCAGATAAAGCGGGTATGGCGAAAGATGCGGGAGGCAGTCGTGCCGGTAACCAGCATTATTTATCGAAATTTGATGCAAGCGGAAGCAGCAGCGCTGAAATCAACTCGCAGATTTTTGACAATGGAACAAGTATTGGTATTGCCACTACAACCCCTGCTGCAAAAGTTCACATCGACCATAATGCCTCGGTGGTTCAGGAACATTTACGTATGCAGAATCGAAGCACAACAGGTGCCGGCCGGTTTACGATGTATAATAACGGCACCAATTCGTATGCGACCTTTACCAAATATGGGAGTGCATATACCGGTGGTTATGCGGGCGTCACTACACAGTATCCTTATGCCAATTTATTGGCCTTCGGAAACAATGGGGTGAATCCCAATGATGGCTTAGGACGTTTCTTAATCAGCACTGCAGGCAATGCGGGGATTAGTTTATTTAAAGGCGGAACGAGTAAGTTAAAATTCCATGCCGACTTCACCACTGAGAATGTGGGGATAGGAGGAAACGCAGCACCAGTTAGTCGTGTACACATGAACAATACCGATGGAACGACCATGGATGTCAGATTAACGAATAATACCACCGGCCACACTTCTTCTGATGGTTTGGAGCTCCGCACCACCGGGAATACTGCACGGCTGATTAACCAGGAAAACGCGGGTTTACTGCTGGGTACGAATAATACCGACCGCCTCACCATTACAGGCAGCGGCAATGTAGGCATTGGTACCACTGCGCCCAACGCCTCAGCCATCACTGAACTGAGTTCTACCACCCAAGGATTCCTGCCTCCGCGCATGACGGATGCACAGCGGGTGTTGATTGCTTCGCCGGCTGATGGTCTTATCATTTTCAATACCACCACCGGTTGCCCCAATTATTATTTTGGGGGCAATTGGCACCAGTGGTGCGGAGAAATGACCGGGACCATCACCGCCCTCAACTGCGGCTCTGCTACCACCAATGGAATGCTCTATGCCGGAACAGCAGCCACCGGGGTAAGCAGCACGGTTCCTTACACAGGTGGCAATGGGGGGGCACATAACGGACAAAGCGTTGCCTCTACAGGAGTTACAGGTTTAACAGCCACTTTAAGCGCAGGCACCTTTGCCAATGGTATCGGCTCACTTACCTATACCATTAGTGGTACACCCAATGGTACGGGAACGGCTACTTTTGCCCTCAGCATTGGCGGCCAAAGCTGCACCTTTACCCGAACTGTGAACGCTGCACCGGTTTACCCTGCAGGCTCCATCTTTTGCAATGGCATACCCACGGCTGTAGTGGATGTAACCAATCCCGTAACAGGCAAAATATGGATGGACCGGAATTTGGGTGCTTCTCAGGCTGCTACCGGTTCCACAGATACGGCAGCGTATGGTGATTTGTACCAATGGGGAAGAGGAGCTGATGGCCACCAGTGCAGAAATTCGGCGACTACATTTACGCTAAGTAGTACGGATCAGCCGGGGCACGGTGATTTTATTTTGCCTAACTCTGGAAATTATGACTGGCGCAGCCCACAAAACAATAACCTTTGGCAGGGGGTCAATGGGGTAAACAATCCTTGCCCAAGTGCTTATCGTTTGCCAACAGACGCAGAACTCGAAGCAGAACGCACAAGTTGGATGAGTAATAATGATGCCGGTGCTTTTGCTTCCCCGCTAAAATTCTCCGTGGCGGGCTTCCGCGCCAACTGGAATGGTTCGCTCGGCGGTGTGGGGTCCGACGGCTTCTATTGGAGCAGTACGGTTAATGGCACTCACGCCTACTACCTCTCCTTCAACAGCAGCAATGCCAGCATGAACTTCAATGGCCGAGCCTACGGACTCTCTGTGCGTTGCCTGAAGGACTGACACTTTGATTAGCGAAGCGATTAGATTGATTTGACACTTAACTATGCCATTCCGCTATTTCAGCGGATGGCATAGTTTTATTACCGCGTAGCGGTCGAATTTTTTTAAAATGATTACTTCATAAAATTAATAATTCACCTCCTTCAAAGGTTTTATACCAAGAGCGCTAAAAGCTATCATTCTATCAGAGGACATATACTATCGTTTTCACAGCATTGAAGTGATTTTTTCCATTTCTACAGACATATTTGCAGTATGATCAAGCAGACTATTGTATTTTTATTATTTGCACTTGTAGCAGTAAAAAGCAAGGCTCAGGTCATTTCGGGCACCTTGTCGCAACTGCCCAAGCAGGAAATCAAACTGGAAGGCTTCGCCGGCTTGAAGACTTACAATATTGCTGCCACCAGAACAGATGCACAAGGCCGGTTTTCCATTCCCTATGGTGCGGCGGATTACGGTGTGGGGTATCTGATGGGACCCGACAACAAACCCTTGTTTGTGATGTTGAGCGGGGAGGATGTGGTGTTGAAAGGGGAGTCTTTGGCACGAAATGAAACCCTTGCCATACAATCAGGAGCAGAGAATAGATGGTTTGAGCAATATGCCCTGCAACATCCAAGGCGGGAACAGGCCTTGAGTGCATGGCAATATTTGGAGAGCCTCTACCAATCCGACTCGCTGTTTTCGGTGCATAAGGGCCCCTCAAAAGCTATACTGGATGAAAAGCGGAGAATCAGGCAGGAGGATTCCTTGTTTCTGACTTCGCTGCCTGCCAACAGCTATGTACGCTGGTTTTTACCGGTGCGTAAACTGGTTAGCTCCGTTTCTGTGCTTGCGCAAAGTCGCCCTGCTGAAATTCCTGAAGCCATTGCAGCCTTCAGAGCATTAAATTATGCCGATCCGCGATTGTACAAAAGCGGTTTGTTTAAAGATGCCATCGATAATCATTTTTGGTTGATAGAAAACAGCGGTAAAGGGTTGGATCAGGTATTTGAGGATATGAAGAAGTCCATTGATGCCATGATGGTTTCCCTGCTTAGGGATGAAACGAAACTGAATGAGGTGACGGATCACTTGTTTGATCTGCTGGAGCGGCACAGCTTGTTCCGTGCCTCAGAGTATCTTGCCCTGAAGGTGCTCAATGAGAAAAGTTGTACGATTGAGCAGAATCTGGCGCGGCAACTAGAGACCTACAGGGTGATGAAGAAGGGGAATACCGCACCGGATTTGACCTTCCCGCCAACGACTATTTGGCCCGAACATGTAAAGGCAAGCCCGCCCAAAGCCCTCTCTGATTTGAAAAGCAACTATACGCTGGTGGCTTTTGGGTCGAGTAACTGCCCGAAGTGCAGGGAGGATATTCCGCAAATCAGCGCCCTGTATCCGAAATGGAAGGCTCAGGGGGTAGAAGTGGTTTTTGTTTCGCTGGATACGGACACGCAGGAGTTTTCCAAATTTGCCACTTCGTTCCCATTTCTCAGTACCTGCGATTTCAAAGGCTGGAAGAGTCCGCTGGTGGAATCGTATTATGTGTTTGGAACGCCCACCTTATTTCTGCTGGATAAAAAACGGGAAATTTTGTTACGGCCACTTTCTGTGAAGCAGGTGGATGCCTGGGTGGATTGGGTATTGATACAGGGCAATAAATAGGGTTTATAGCATGATATTTTTAATCGACCAATAAATTTGGTGTAAACAACTATCCAAGGGACTCCTGAATAACACTCAAAATGAGACCGTTGCAAAACCTCTGTAAATCAACTAAAAAGTCATTTGGCTTC
>JBMOFV010000068.1:0-8652 GCA_049318705.1 Chitinophagaceae bacterium | reverse complement strand
GGTAAGAGAATGAGAATGAATCTTAAAGTAATTCAAATCCCTACCTTAATTCATTTTGATTCTCCTACTCATTCTCATTCTTCATTAAAAGCAGTATGAGTTGGAGTAAGAGCAGGAAAATGAGAATAAATATTAAAGTGCTCCAAATTCCTTCCTATTTTTTGATCGATTCGGTTTCAAAAAATCCTCTCGAAGGACCAAGTCCATGTGCAAAAGGTTCGACTTTACTAAACGTGCATCTAAATAAAAAAATCACATTCAAACCTGAGTGAGATCTGAAAAATGAACTTGCAAAAAAATCGATTTACAAGTTTCATTTCATCTAAAAACCTGAAGATGCTGTGCACTTAGCAAACTTTATACATCCAATGGTGGGAATCTGCAGTTCGGCCATAACGGATATCTGCCAATTCCTTTTTTAACCAATTGGACACATCCCATTGTTCAACAGGCGGTAAATCCAGCGTTTGTCCATCGTAGAATAATTCCGCGATTGGTGCAATCACCGCTGCGGTACCGGTACCAAAAGCTTCTTTCAATTCACCTTTATAAAAACTTTCCCGAATCTCTTCAATCGTTAAAGGCCTTTCTTCTACCACATAACCATGTTCTTTCAGTAATTTCAAAACGCTATCGCGTGTAACACCGGCCAGAATAGTGCCTCCGCTCAAATCTGGTGTGATGATTTTATCCCCTAAAACGAAAAAGACATTCATGGTGCCAATTTCCTGAACATATTTATGTTCATAACCATCTGTCCATAATATCTGATCATATCCTAATTTGCGGATTTCGGCAGTCGGTAACATACATGCGCCATAATTTCCAGCCGCTTTGGTGAAACCGATTCCACCCGGAAAGGCACGTACATATTTGTTTTGCACATAAATTCGAGTGGGTTTATTATAATAGGCTCCGGCAGGTGAAGTAATAATCATGAAGCGGAAACAATCTGCAGGTTTAACACCAATAAATGCATCGGTGGCAAACATAAAAGGCCTGATATATAAAGAACTCCCGTCGGAAGAGGGGACCCAATCTTTATCCAATTCTACCAGCTGTCGCATCCCATCGATAAAAATCTCTTCCGGAACATGCGGCATCGCCATACGTTCAGCAGAAATATTGAATCGTTTCCAGTTATCCGCAGGTCTGAAAATACTTACATGGCCACTGGCGTTCTTATAGGCTTTAACCCCTTCAAAAATCGACTGACCGTAATGGATAAATGTTGTTGCCGGACTCATACTAATATCATCATAAGGTACAATCTGCGCCGGCTGCCATTGACCATCCACATAATCTGCAATAAGCATGTGGTCGGAATAGGTCTTACCAAATTGAATATTTGAAGCATCTACTTCATTAATCCGGCTTTCTTCTACTTTAAGTGTTTGAATATTCATGATACAACTCTTTATTTGAAAACAATTCTTAACTTGCAAAGCAACAAAAAAAAATCCATAATCTTACCATGGAGACAGAAGACACCTTATCAGTTATCAACATATTTGATGAAGTCTTATATGTAAATTTAAGTACGAATGACGCTGGATGGGAACTTCGTGGAAATTCAACTGCACCGACTGCCGTGTTTCTGCCTTCGGTTGATTTAAATCAGGAAACTGAATTATTTCTCCAAAAAATGTTGGCCGCATGCAAATTGGAACCTACAGATTATTTTTTTATCCTCATTCAAAAGCCTGAACAATTACTTTCGGCTTTGGGTGCCCATCAAAAATCCAATAATCTGGTATTCGGCTTGGAAATAAACAGTGAGGTTTTTAACATCAGAAAGGAAAAAGACAAACCATTTCGTTTTAATGGAAATAAATGGTTGTTGGGAGAATCATTGACTGAATTATTACATGACCAGGCCAAAAAGTCAAGCCTTTGGACCAAAGGACTAAAACCTCTGTATAAAATCTAATCATGCAACTTGTTTTTTGTACGCACAATGCCCATAAATTAAAAGAAGCAGGCTCCATACTAGGCCAGCAGTTCGAATATCTGACCCTCCATGAGATTGGCTATCATCAGGATATACCGGAACCATATGATACATTGCATGAAAATGCGCAGACCAAAGCAATGACCGTTTTTATGTTTCGTGGCCTACCCTGTTTTGCAGAAGATACAGGTTTATTTGTGCCTGCGCTGAATGATGAACCCGGTGTAAAATCAGCTCGATATGCCGGCGAACACGGTGATAGCCTGGCAAATATGGATAAATTGCTTAAAAACCTAAGCAATCGGTCTGATCGTCAAGCCTTTTTCAGAACAGTTATTTGCTATGTGGATATTCATGGTATTCATTACTTTGAAGGAAGATGTGATGGCCATATTACAGAAAGTAGATCAGGCGATTCCGGGTTCGGATACGACCCCATATTTATTCCAAATGGGAGTGAACAAACATTTGCAACCATGACTTTAGAACAAAAAAACATCTACAGTCATCGCAGAAAAGCATTTGAAGAATTTGCAGCTTTTTTAAAGAAACTAAACAGTGCTGAACAATGAACAAAACCCGAATCCAATTTCTAAAAACCTTCGGATTTAGTATTCAAATACCTGTTCGAATTTCTGATATCAATTATGGTGGTCATGTAGGGAATGATTCCATTTTATCGATTTTACACGAATGTCGCTTACAATGGTTGCAACAATTTAATTATACCGAAATGAATGCGGAAGGGGCTGGTCTGATCATGGCGGATAGTGCGATACAATATCGGGGTGAAGCTTTTTATGGTGATATATTGCAAGCCTCCTTGTACGCAGATGAAATAGAAACATGTGCGTTTAATTTTTATTATAAATTGACAACCGTGCGGAAAGAAAATTCTATAGATATTGCCTTTGCCCGAACTTGTATGGTTTGCTTTGATTATGCGCAGCGTTGCAAAATTCCAATTCCACCAGCCTTGATTGAAAAATTAATGGGTTCTTGATTAGGTCTATGAAGATGGGTATTAAAAGAAATTTCCTACTCGTTGCCGTCTTGATGATTCTTTATCAAACAAATGTAGTCGCGCAAAAAAAAGTAACCAGGCCAAAAAGAATTGGAAAAAGAAGCTGGCACTGCAATGAGCCAAGTATTGCTTTTAATCCCTTGAATCATCTAAAAGTAATGATTGCTACGAATACCAATCATTTGTTTTACTCAAAAAATAGCGGCAAAAAATTCCGACATCAAAAAGTACAATCTTCTCATGGTATTTATGGTGATCCGGTTTTAAGATATGGATCAAATGGTGAATGTTACTTCGTGCATTTGTCGCGCAATGCCAAGAAAAAGTGGCCGGAATGGTTTGATTGTATTGTGGTTCAAAAAAGTACCGATGACGGGATTAGCTGGAATGATGGAGCGGCGATTGGCCTGAATGGAAAAATGCACGACAAGGCCTGGATTCATATTGATGATGAAATAAACAGCCCCTATAAAGGATCCGTCTATATTTCCTGGACACAATTCGATAAATACAATAGTTCAGCCCCCGAAGATTCGAGCCAAATTTTATTTTCAAAAAGTATAGATGCCGGACTACATTTTTCCACACCAGTTCGTGTAAACGATCAAAGTGGTGATTGCCTGGATGGAGACTCAACCCTTGAAGGAGCAACTTTGGGCAATTTGCCGGATGGTACACTTTTTATGGTTTGGGCGGGATTTGGACGTCTTTATTTCGACAAAAGCTCTGATGGCGGAAAAACCTGGGGAACGGATCAAGTCATTACTTCTATCGCAGATGGTTGGAAAATAGAAGTTCCTGGTTTTATGAGATGTAATGGATTACCCTTTGTTCACGTTTCAACTGATTTTGGTATTCGGGTTATAACTGCACATGATGTAAATGGCAGAAAACAAATTATGATGTATGAAAGTAATGATCTCGGAAAAAACTGGAAGGCAATCCGAGTATCTGATTTGGATGAAACTGCAGATCATATTATGCCTCATGCTGATTGGGATAAAAAAAGTCGCACGTATCGTGTCCTTTATTATGAAATCAAAAAGAATCAGGTTCAGGTTATTTTATCCACTCTTAAACCGGGTGCTCAAAATTTCGAACATCAAATCATCAGCCGCAGACCATTTGAAGTCCCTGGAGAAACATTGTTCTTTGGAGATTATATACAAGTAACTACCCATGAAAATGTAACGCATATGGTTTGGACAGAAGTTGAAAAAAATCGGAGCGTTGTAAAAACTTGTAAACTCCAATAAATTTGTATCGTTTCAGTTGAAAATAGCAAAGTGTGAAAATGCATTATCAGAAGCTGAACGTGGTGTTAAAATTAAAAGATTAGGACTAATTTGCAGGCCAAATATGGATCCGAGAAAAATCGAAATTGCCGACTTTCATTACGAATTACCTGAACATCGGATTGCACAACATCCGCTTGAAGAACGATCTGAAAGCAAATTACTTGTTTGGGAAAATGATACTATAGATGACAGAACCTATCGGGAAGTCAGCCAAATTTTACCAAAAAATGCCATGCTGATTCTGAATAATACGCGGGTTGTTCCAGTTCGTTTAATTTTCAAAAATCAACATGGTGCCCGCATCGAAATTTTTTGTCTTGAACCAATCGGCCATCAAACGCCGCAAGCTGGTATGATACAATGTGGTCAGGTCGAATGGAAATGTTTAGTAGGAAGAAAGGCAAAATGGAAAGAGCCTTATCTGACTTTGCAAACAACAGACTGTAAAATAATGGCTCGTATCAAGGAAAGTAAAGATGATACGACACACATTGCTTTTGAATGGGAGCCAACGCATTTGAGTTTTGCCGAAATTCTAAAATTGATTGGCGAAATGCCCATTCCTCCCTATTTAAAACGGGAGTCAAATAAACAAGATGAAACCCGTTATCAAAGTGTATTTGCTTCAGAAGATGGGTCAGTTGCAGCCCCCACGGCATCTTTACATTTTACAGATCAGTTATTATCTCATATTCAACAAAAAGGATGTGACATTCATTACTTAACCTTGCATGTTGGCGCCGGCACTTTCAAACCTGTAAAAAGTGAAACCATTGGTGAACACGCTATGCATGCTGAATGGATGGAAATACAATTGGAATTTATCGAAAGCATACTCAAAAGTGTCACTGACGGCAGACCTGTCTATTGTGTTGGAACTACGAGTTTACGAACCCTTGAAAGTATTTATTGGATGGGTGTTAAATGTATCGAGAATCCTGATATTTTGATCACTGAATTGCCGGTTCAACAATGGGAAGCATATGAACTTCCACAAAATCATACAGTGATTGAAGCTTTACAGGCCTTGATAGATAAAATGAAAAGCGTAAATCAAGAACAGCTTGTTTGTCAGACTGCAATACTCATCACACCAGTTTACCAATGCAGAATGATACAAGGAATTTTCACAAACTTTCATCAACCGGCTTCTACTTTGCTTTTGTTAGTGGCTTCAATAACAGGATTACAATGGAAAAAAATATACACGCATGCTTTACAAAATGAATATCGGTTTTTGAGTTACGGAGATGGTTGTTTGTTGCATGTACCTAAAGCTGAATAGCATCTATACTTTGTAAGCATTGCAGTGAAAAGCACAAGAGCTTCAACAATTATTTCGAAATAATGGAAATATACTCATCCCTGTGGAATAGGATACCTATACTATAAGCTTGAATTTTAATTATATTTGTTGAGGGCCTGAAATAAATCTTCGGGCTCCTAACCCATCTTCATGAGAAAAATTTATTTAATCGGCATACTATTTGTCATCATTTCCTGCGAAACAAAACAGGCGGAAAAGAATGTGGATCAAAAAAAAGATCCGGTTTCAACGGCAGAAAATCCCGTCTCTCAGATAAGTGTGGATGAACATCTTCCGGTATGTACCCTCATTCCGGAAAATAACTATGGCAAAGGAATTGATGCCTCTCGTCCAATGGGAGCAATCAAAAGATTTTTTTGGCCTGAAGCAAAAAAAATATTGAACGTTCAATTTTTAGATGGCTCGCCAGACATTCAGCAAAAAATTATTGAATACGCGAAAGAGTGGGAAAACTATTGTGGCATTCAATTCAATTTTAATACCACTGAACGAGCTGATATAACAATAACCTGTAACACCAAAGGGTATTGGTCATACATTGGTACGCAATCTAAATTAAAACAACCTTCCATGGGATTTGATTTGTTGAATAAAACAGTTTCGAATGAAGAACTTCGTCAATATGTTTTACATGAATTTGGGCATGCCCTTGGTTTGATCCATGAACATCAGAACCCACAAAATAATCCAATCCATTGGAATAAGGAAAAGGTGTATCATTATTATAAAGTCACCCAAAATTGGAGCAAAGAGAAAGTAGACACCAATTTTTTTACACGGTTTGAAAATGAACGACTGATGGCGAGTGAATTTGACCCACAATCCATCATGTTATATGCGGTGGCACGAGAGTTTACCATAGATGGGTTCAGCACAACCTGGAATAGTCAA
The DNA here is from genome assembly GCA_049318705.1 of Chitinophagaceae bacterium. Classification (GTDB taxonomy): domain Bacteria; phylum Bacteroidota; class Bacteroidia; order Chitinophagales; family Chitinophagaceae; genus OLB11. The sequence continues at coordinate 2,161 of JBMOFV010000068.1, read as the reverse complement.
CTATCAGAAAATGACAAAAATTTTTATTCAGTTAATTTATCCGAAATAACTATGTGCAGGTGGTTTATTTTCAAAAGGTATTTACTTGTTTCTTTTATCGGAATGACTTTTAGTTATTGTGGGAATTCAACAACTGAATCGAACCAAACGGTATCTGTTAAAACCACTGGAACGGGCGATACATTTGTTATTCCGAAAGCACAAACTTCCGGTCGATTGATATCCAACGGACGTGCTTGTTATTTCGACAAAGTAGATTCTACTGAAATGGCGTTAAACATATTATTGGAAACCGCAAATCCCAGAGAAACCGAACTTGTACGAAGTATGATGTCCTACACTGGCTTACCTGCCAATTTTAGTATTTATCGGGGTGATGTTAGCAACGCTTTGGCCACACAATATCAGAATGAGCGACTAATCATTTACAATAAAGACTTATTCTCCCGAATTGATCGGGAATCTCATAGTTATTGGTCGTCTGTTTTTATCATGGCGCATGAAATTGGTCATCATCTATCGTTCAATTTACATTCGAGCAACAGCATGGAATCAGAATTGGAAGCAGATCGCTTTGCAGCGGCTATTCTATACAAGATGGGTGCAGATTCCAGTCAAGTACAATTAGCAGTCCGGTCAAAATTCATTTCAAATCGGGTTGACACCAAAACACATCCGTCGAAATCGAGAAGATTGGAAGCCATTCAAAACAGTTGGTTAAAATCTGCTGAATTATCCTTGGACAAAGCCAGTCCACCACCTCCACATGATCAGGATGTTTTTAAGGAACTGAATATCCAACAAATGTGGAACATTACGATGTGTGGTGATGATTTCGGTCCGTGGGTGCCGGAACATGATGATGTCGAACTTATAAAATCAATAGAAATACAAGGAATTGTATTATCGAAGAAAGACAATAATAAAGAGAATCTTAATCCGGAACATCAAAAAATGGCAACGATTCTGATTCAGATTACAGGAATCAGCGAAACTCAAGAAAATCAAATAGGATTAACCGTGGGTGAAAAATCAGAATTTGAAGCCTATTACTGTGAAAGTCGTGTAACGGCAAATACTAATTTATTTGAGGAGATATTTAAGCCTGGGCGGAGAATTATCTTTGATGCATATGGGATTGCAGAAAATGATTATTTTCGGGTAAGGATAGCGAAAATCAGAACGGCTATTCAATGATTTCTTTCCCTTTTAACCCAAATTTTGTCTCGTCCAAAAAGACGAGACGAGTTTTGCCCCGACTCTACGGTCTGGGTTTGCAACACCGACGCTACGGTCTGGGTTTGCAACACCGACGCTGCGGTCTGGGTTTGCAACACTGACGCTACGGTCTGGGTTTGCAACACCGACGCTACGGCCTGGGTTTGAATTATTGTCGCTTCTGGTCTGTGTCTGATAAACTTCGTTTCGTCAAACACTCGGGTAGATTTTGCAGCCACTTGTACAAATCGACGAGACAAAATCTGGGATTAAAGTTCACTTGTTTTAACTAGGTTTACAAATAAAACAAACATTTTTGACTTAAAAGAATGGAAGGAGTAGGAACTCAATTGACTTTACAAAAATATTGGGGCAAAAAAAATCCCGCTAAATACTTAGCGGGATCAATAAGACGGCGGCTACCTACTCTCCCAGGATTGTGTCCAAGTACCATCGGCCATGAGGGGCTTAACTGCTCTGTTCGGAATGGGAAGAGGTGAACACCCTCGGTAAAACCACCATAAGGTAAGTTTGGTTCCTGATTACTACCTGTGTTCACCCAAGGTAAAGAAATCGTTGTTATGGAAACAAACGCAATAAGATTAACATATTGGATCGAAATGTATAAGAAAAAAGTAAAAGCTTACGGGCAATTAGTACTACTCGGCTTTGTTGTTACCAACTTTACACCTATAGCCTATCAACGTAGTCGTCTACTACGACCCTTAAAACGGAACTCATCTTGAAGAAGGTTTCGCGCTTAGATGCTTTCAGCGCTTATCCTTGCCACACGTAGCTACTCTGCACTGCACCTGGCGGCACAACAGATACACCAGCGGTGTGTACGACCCGGTCCTCTCGTACTAAGGTCATGTCTTCTCAATTCCGTAACGCCCACCACAGATAGAGACCGAACTGTCTTGCGACGTTCTGAACCCAGTTC
>JBMOFV010000067.1:0-8661 GCA_049318705.1 Chitinophagaceae bacterium | reverse complement strand
TAACGGCTGGGGCAGCAAGACGCAGGTCGTTGCCTTTCCAGCGCGATTTCAATAATTTTCGCATTTCATTTTCACGGGTATTCGGTCCGGGTTCATAAAGTTTACTGCCTTGTATCGATTCCGGTAAAAATTCCTGTCCGGCAAATTGTTGTTCATAAGCATGATCATAGGCATAACCTTTTCCATAATTCAGGTTCTTCATCAAACCCGTCACTCCATTGCGGATATGAAGAGGCACACTTAAATCGCCCGTTTTTTTCACCAGGCTTAAAGCGTCTTCAATTGCCATATAGGCGGAATTACTTTTTTCGGAGGAGGCCAAATAGATGGCACATTGCGACAAAATAATTCTTGATTCCGGATGCCCAATTTTATGGACGGCATCAAAGGTGGCATTGGCAAGCAAAAGCGCATTGGGATTGGCATTGCCGATATCTTCGCTGGCAAAAATGAGCATTCTGCGGGCAATAAATTTGACGTCTTCTCCACCGGCCATCATGCGGGCCAGCCAGTAGACCGCCGCATTCGGATCGCTACCACGCATACTTTTAATGAATGCCGAGATGATGTCGTAATGCTGTTCACCTTTTTTATCATACATTGCAATGTTCTGTTGCGCAACTTGCATCACAATTTCATCCGTAATCGAACTTTTGGGAGGCAATTGGCTGCCTAGCAATTCAAGTAAATTCAATAATTTTCGGGCATCGCCCCCTGAAATTCGCAGGAGGGCTTCGGTTTCTTGCAGGTGTAATTGTGCCTGCTTTAGAATTTCGTCGGATTTCAAGGCAAAGTGGCACAATTTTTCAAGGTCTGATTTTTCCAGGGCCTTTAACACATATACCTGACAGCGACTTAGAAGCGCACTATTCACTTCGAAGCTTGGATTTTCGGTGGTAGCGCCAATGAGGGTGATTTTTCCGGTTTCAACAGCCCCCAACAGCGCATCCTGCTGTGCCTTATTAAATCGATGAATTTCATCAATAAATAAAATAACTCCGCTTTCCCGCCCAGCCTTCTCTATAATATCGCGCATCTCTTTTACTCCACTGGAGATGGCGCTGATCGCATAAAAGGGTCTGTCGAGTGTATGGGCAATGATGTGGGCGATACTGGTTTTGCCCACTCCCGGTGGTCCCCATAGAATCATTGAAGGGATGCGCCCCTGATTGATTTGTTGATACAGAATGCTTCCCGGAGCACAGAGATGTTCCTGTCCAATGAGTTCTTCAAGTTTAAGAGGGCGTAATCGTTCCGATAAGGGTATCATAGTTTGAAGCCAGTCTGGTTTAAAAATTCAATGTTTAGCTACATGCATTCTTGAAAAGCAAATAACCGTTAACCTGGTTTCCATGGCCCAATGGCCGGGATGCAGGAAGTTTATTTTACAAACCCAATTCCTTCTTCTGTTTTTGGTCGATAGGGCCTGGTGCATCCAGCATCATATCTCTACCGGCATTATTTTTAGGAAATGCAATGAAATCGCGAATCGATTCACTGCCTCCCAACAAAGCACACAGTCGGTCAAAACCCAAGGCAATTCCGCCATGGGGTGGCGTTCCGTATTCAAAGGCGCTGAGTAAAAAGCCAAATTTTTCGTCGGCTTCTTCGCGGGTAAATCCAAGCGCATCGAACATAATTTCCTGAATTTCGCGGTTATAAATGCGAATTGAACCTCCGCCAATTTCTGTGCCATTTAATACCAGGTCATAGGCGTTTGCTTTGATATCGGCATACTTGCTTCGATCGTGCATCCAGGCCAAATGTTCGGGTTTCGGAGAAGTGAAGGGATGGTGGCAGGCGATATAACGGTCGTCTTCCGCATCATATTCAAACAATGGAAAGTCGGTTACCCAAAGTGGTTTGAACTGGTCAACTGCCCTCAGGCCCAAACGCTGACCCATTTCCAGTCGTAATTCGCTAATGGCTTTGCGGGTCAATGCCAAGGGACCGGCTAATATTAAAATCAAATCGCCGGCCACTGCATTACAAGAAGTTGCAATTTGTTTTAAGGCGGCTTCGTCGAAAAATTTGTCTACAGAACTTTTAAAGGTGCCATCGGCCAAACATTTGATATAGACCATTCCTTTCATGCCAATTTGCGGACGCTTCACCCATTCCGTTAATTCGTCGGTTTGTTTGCGGGTATACTCACTACAAGCTGGAGCAACAATTCCGAAGATGGCATCTGCTTCATCAAATATTCCAAATCCATGGCCTTGCACCAGTGAACGGATATGTTGGATTTTTATATCAAAACGAATATCTGGTTTATCATTGCCGTAGTCCCGCATGGCTTCGTCATAAGTCATTCGGGGGAATGGCTCACTTATTTCAAGCCCTTTTACCTCACTGAAAACCTGCTTGGTCATTTCCTCAAAAATGTTGAGAATATCCTCCTGGTCAACGAAACTCATTTCGCAATCAATTTGGGTAAACTCCGGTTGACGATCTGCCCGCAGGTCTTCATCCCGGAAACATTTGACGATTTGAAAATAACGATCATAGCCGGCCACCATGAGCAATTGTTTAAATAACTGTGGCGATTGAGGTAAGGCATAAAACTGACCTTCATGCATGCGGCTGGGAACCACAAAATCGCGGGCTCCTTCAGGGGTTGATTTAATCAGCATAGGTGTTTCCACCTCCATAAAACGATGTTTATCTAAAAAAGTTCGAACTGCGCGGCTAACCTGATAACGCAGTTCCAGATTTTTTTTCACAGGCTCCCTTCGTAAATCCAGAAAACGATATTTCATGCGGAGCTCTTCGCCACCATCAGTTTCCTCTTCGATGGTGAATGGCGGGACTGCCGATTTGTTCAACACTTTAAGTTCCTCTACTTCAATTTCAATATCACCGGTTGGCAGATGAGGGTTTTTATTGCTTCGTTCAATCACTTTTCCACGGGCCTGAATCACAAACTCCCGACCCAGCGAAGCAATGTCCGGTGTGGCGGTGAGTGTTTCATTGAGGTAAAGCTGGGTAATACCATATCGGTCGCGTAAATCAACGAATGTGATACTTCCGAATTTGCGGATGGTTTTAATCCAACCACATAAAGTAACTTCCTGGCCTGCATCTGTGCTGCGCAATGCACCACAATCAATGGTTCTGAACATAATCTTCAATAAGGGCGCAAAGATACGTTCTGCATGCTGAAAAAACAGCCCAAAGCTCTCCCCTGAATCCATTAGTTTTACGCCCATATTGAGAATTCACTACCGCTCAAGTATTGTTTTTACAAGATGTGTTGCAGATTGTTACAAATGCGGCCTGTATTTCTTTTTGTTTTATGCTTTTTTGTTTTGGGGCCTCACCACTTCGGCACAAGATACCCGGTCCATGATGCAAGCGTACCATCAGGCGATGAGTGCACGGGAGCAAACCACACGTTACAAACAAATCTGGGAAGCCTATACCAAACCATACTCTATTGAGAAGGAAGAGAAATTATTGAAGGATCTGGCTGTAGCTCCCGAATCAGATCGTATTATTTTGCAAAGTGTTTATGCTGCATTATGTGGGGTGAAGGGATTGTTTGACGAAAGTAACCGGAATATTGATGAAATACTGAACGGACTTGACCGGGAGAAGTATCGTTATGTGTACCTGAAACTCATCATGGTTCGGGGGATCAATGCGCTCAAAAAACTTCAGTTTGATCGTTCCGGGCAGTTTTTTACCGAAGTGCGTGATCTGGCAGATAAATATGGTTATACCGAAGATCGGTTTAGTGCAGAAATGGCCTTGCTTTCGGGTTATCTGGTCGTGCGAAAACCGGATAAAGTCGTTCAGGAATTAGAAAAAATCAAGGCACGGATTAAGCCGGAAGATATGCCCATGGCCTTACCTAAAATTTATCGAACCCTGAGTACGGTTTACATGTTGAAGTCCATTCAGGATACCACCGGATATAAAACGCAAATGTTGCAGTATTCGAATTTATGTGAAGAAGCGGCAATCAATGTAGATGATCATCTCACTTTATTTGGGAATTACTTTGCCCTTGGAACATATTATTCCGGGATAGAATTTGATGCCGAAAAAGCAGGCTACTATTTGCGCAAGGCGGTTCAAATTGGTTTAAAGGCCGGTAGTTTGCGAGAAGTATATATGACTTATAATTTTCTGATTCAGAATAGTATCAAAAGCAATCAGCTGAATGAAGCAGAGCAATTTGCCAAAGATGCCTTAACGATTTCCAAGGGATTGGATATTGAAGAATTTCAGATGGAAAAGTATTATTCACTGGCAGGAATTTATCTGAAAAAAAGGGAAGACAATCTGGTATTGGCCATGATTGACTCTATTCGAAGTACCACGATTCAGTCGTACAATAAACGTTATGATGAAAAATATGCTGAACTTCAAACTCGTTATGAGACGGTAGAAAAAGAAAAACAAATCAACCTGCTCGATAAAGAAAATGCATTGAAACAACTGATTATCGCAGAGCAACGAAATACGTTGAAACAAAAGACCCTTGATGAACTCAAACGCAGGAATGAAATTGATTTATTGAATAAAGACAAATTATTACTCAACCAGAAAAATGAATTGCTTTCTAAGGACAACGACCTGAAAAAAGCTTCACTCATTGTAAAAGAATCGGAAATCCAACAGGAAAGAGCAGCCAAGGAATTACAACGCATTCAGATTGAAAAATTACAAGCTACCGAACAATATAATCGGTTGCGTACCTGGTTTATTTTCGGCATATCGCTGGCCGCGGTAATCAGCATCAGTCTGTTTTATGTTTATCTACGAAACAAACAACAGCAAAAAGCAGCCCTTGAAAAACAACGGTACGAGGTTGAATTACTCGAAAGCCGATTGTCGGTTTACAGTGCGCAAATGAATCCGCATTTTATGTTCAACAGTATGAATGCGGTCAATCATTTTATTCTCAATAATAACCCTATGGAGGCTTCACGTTATTTAACCAAGTATGCAAAATTGATGCGACAGGTTTTAGATCATTCCAGAGAAGTACGTATCAGTTTGGAGCGTGAGTTGCTTACTTTGTGTCAGTATATCGAAATGGAACAACTGCGCTTTGGAGGCTCATTTCAATATGAACTACAAACATCGGAAGAGATCGATACCTCGGAAGTGATGGTCCCTCCCTTGTTGTTACAACCTTTTGCGGAAAACGCCATTTGTCATGGATTTTTGCATGCCGATTATCCAGGTCAATTAACCATTCGTGTGTTGATGAATCATGATTGGGTGATTTGTGAAATTGAGGATAATGGAATTGGCAGGAAACGTTCTGCTGAAATTCGGGCGCAACAAAACCCGGGCCATCAGAGTGCTGGTTTGGAGATTACCCGTTCGCGATTAAAAGTTTCGCTGGGGAAACGAATGCCTGAACAACCTGTTGTATATATCGATAAAATGAATGATGTGGGTAAAGCCGCAGGTACGATTGCGCGCATTCAACTTGCGCCATACCAAGTGTAAGAACGGTGGCTGTTCTTTAGCAAGTTTCAACTATCTTCGTTCCACAATTTTTTATATGTCATTTAACATCAGTGAGCTTTCCGGTCGAAAAGGTTTAAGCGAAAATCTATTTGAAAAAATTGGCGAAGCTGCCCGCGAAACAGGTACAGTATCCGTTGAGGAAACTGAAAGACTGGCCAGGGAATTTTTAATTGGCCATGCCAACACTTATGGATCGGCGAGTTTTTATGATTTCACCAGACCGGAGAATAAGGGCAAAAAAGTATATGTATGCGAAGGCAGTGCTTGTATGTGTGCAGGAACTCAAGATGAATTGCGAAATAAACTCAAGACACATTTTCAGGAGGATGAAATTGGTTCTATGTATTGTTTGGGTCGTTGTCATGAAAACCATGCCTTTTTTTATGAAGGAAAAAACTACTCCGGTGATGCGATTCAAGCACTAAAATCGCAAGATGAAAAAATGCCTGAATCCGCGAATCAGGATACCTATCATGTGGGTCATTTCGGAACACCGGTACTGACGGCTGCATTTACGGATATCAATACATTTTACGCGATATTCAAAGCTGCTTTGACCCAAAGTCCGGAAGCACTTTTGGCTGAATTAAAAATAAGTGGACTCCGAGGTCGGGGTGGTGCTGGTTTTCCAACCGCATTCAAATTTGAAAGTTGTCGGAATACACCTTCTGAAACCAAATTTGTGGTTTGTAATGCCGACGAAGGTGATCCCGGAGCCTATAGCGACCGTTACTTACTCGAGCAACAACCTCATAGTGTGTTATTAGGAATGATGCTGGCCGGATATATCATTGGGGCAGAATGGGGGGTATTGTATATCCGGGGTGAATATCCCGAAAGCATTGCCATCTGCGAATCAGAAATCCAAAAACTCTATACGGCGGGTTTGTTGGGTGAAAATATTTTAGGCAGCGGTTTTAATTTTCAATTTAAAGTGATTCATGCCCAGGGCGCATATATCTGTGGAGAAGAAACAGCCCTTTTATCATCCATCGAAGGGCAGCGCCCGGAAGTACGGGTTCGACCGCCTTATCCCGCTCAGGTAGGGCTCTTTAATAAACCCACCGTTGTGAATAATGTTGAGACGCTGGCCTGTATTCCGTTTATTTTGCGAGAGGGTGGAGGGGCATTTGCAGCAATTGGTCAGGGAAAATCAACGGGTACAAAACTCATTTCACTAGATAGTTTTTTTCATCGCCCGGGGATTTACGAGGTTGATATGGGAACGCCTTTACAAGTAGTGATTGAGACTTTGGGTCAGGGCTTCAAAACAGACATCAAGGCCATGCATATTGGCGGTCCTTTGGGAGGTTTGGTACCTGTGCATAAAATCAAAGACTTAAACATCACGTTTGAATCCTTTCAGGCGAATGGATTTTTATTGGGGCATGCCTCAGTGGTTTGTATACCGCAAACATTTCCACTGGTCCAATACCTACATCATTTATTCGAATTTACCGCACATGAGAGTTGTGGTAAATGTTTTCCTTGCCGGCTCGGTAGTACAAGAGGTAAGGAGATGTTCGAAAAAGCTATCCATACGGATTATAAAATAGATCGAACACTTTTAAACGATTTGTTAGAAACCATGGAAATTGGTTCGCTTTGTGCGCTTGGCGGTGGGCTACCTTTACCCGTGAAGAATGCCTTGCAGTATTTCGATGAGGAATTAAAAGCCTACCTCAGCATGTGAATACCTTAATTTTTATGGCCGCAATTTGAAGATGGGACGGTTCAATACTGCTGCAATTGTTCGATGATGCGTCCATAAATCATGGGATCAAAAACGGGATTACCCGCATTTCTGGCTTACTGCACCTCAGCGGCTTTGAATAAAGTGATGGCTGTTGTACATTCGCCCATCAATTTTAATTCATGAAAAAAATTCTTTTAGGGTTCCTGATTTTTAGCGGATTCACAGGTTTGGCCCAAGACAATCTGGTAAAATCGTTGGATGCCAACAAATCAGATAGTGCTAGAAAATTTAAATTTACAACCATCATCGACTTAGAAGATAGTCCTGTTAAAAATCAGGGTAGTTCGGGTACTTGTTGGAGTTATTCCGGTAATTCGTATTTGGAAAGCGAAATGATGCGACAGGGCAAAGAGTTGGTAGATATTTCAGAAATCTATACTGCCCGCTGCGCTTATATTGAAAGAGCCAAAAACTATGTACGTATGCATGGAGCCATTGGTTGGGGAGACGGCGCCGAATTACATGATGTGGTTCAGATTTATAAGAAATACGGGGCCATGCCGTATGAGGCCTATACCGGTTTGAATTATGGAACTACCAAAAATAAATTCGGTGAAATGCAGGCTGCTTTGGAAGGCTTCCTGAAAGGGATTGTAGAGAATAAAAACGGCAAATTGACTAAAAACTGGTTGCCTGCTTTTACGGCAGCATTGGATGCTTATTTGGGCAAAGTACCGGAGACCTTTAAATACAAAGGCAAGGAGTATACGCCTCGTACTTTTGCCGACGAGGTAGTGGGCATCAAATCGGATGACTATATAGAAGTTGGTTCATTTTTGTACACGCCCTTTTATGAGCCTACCTTTTTGATGGTGCCGGATAACTGGAGCTTACAAAGTGTGATGAATGTGCCATTGGATGAACTGGAAGATATTGTGGATCATGCTTTGGAAAACGGACAAACAGTAGCCTGGGCAACAGATGTGAGTGAGAAATATTTTTCATGGAAAAATGGAGTGGCCATCGTTCCGGAAAAAGAATTGGAAGATATGAATGCGGAGGAACTTAAACTGATGTTTGATGGTCCGAAAACTGAAAGAGATATTACGCCACAATATCGTGAAGAAGCGTTTGATAATTATACCACAACCGATGATCATGGTATGCATATCGTTGGCCTGGCTAAAGATCAGAATGGCAAAGAATATTATATGGTTAAAAATAGTTGGGGCGATGCAAACGATTACAAAGGTTATCTGTATGTTTCAAAAGCATTTTTTAAATATAAAACCATTGCAATTCTCTTGCATCAATCAGGGATACCTGATGGCATCAGACGTAAAATGAACTAAACCTAATTCAACTTTGAGACTCGACTCAAGAAGACATCGTCTAACTTGAGGCAGTTTAACAATCATAGCACGGTCATTTTCGGCCTTTGCTCTTGAGGCGTTAAGAAAAATTTGAAATCGGGCGTA
>JBMOFV010000066.1:0-8924 GCA_049318705.1 Chitinophagaceae bacterium | reverse complement strand
TAAGTGTCAACGCGAATGGAGATGTGATCCTGGTGCAGGCAGCAATAGGTGGTGGTAATACGACCATCTGTAATACAATACCTATCAATAATGTAACAAAGAATGTAGGTGGAAACACAATCTGTGAAACCAATATTACCGATTTGAATCCAATTGGTTTAGTTGGAATAAACAACATCAATCCGAATGATGCGCTGGATGTTAACAATCTTCCGGGAAGTACAGGAGATATAGACATCAACAACCCTTTTAGCAGATACGAAATTAACGATGATCCAATACTTTGGCATAAGGGTGTAAGCGATAATTTATTTATTGGCGTAGGTGCTGGCCAACTCACTCCAACTGGCCCAAGCGGTAACGATAATGTAGTAATCGGTCACGACGCATATAGCAATATGCCCATGACCGGTGCAAATATTAAAAATGTAATCATTGGATCCCATGCTGCTGACAACTTCTCATTTGGTGGTGTAAATGATGTTGTATATATCGGTTACAAAGCCGGAGCAAGTGCCGATGGTGTGAATAATACTTTTGTGGGTTGTCAAGCCGGTATGAACAATGTGCCGGGAGCAGATGAGAATGTATTTGTAGGTTGGCATACCGGAATGAATAACAGCGGGGTTCATAACACCTTTATGGGAAACTTAAGTGGAGTGAACAATTTTGGCAGCAACAACACTTTTATAGGCATAGGTAGCGGAATGAATGCTAACGGGTTTAGTCATAGTTCCCTTGGCGCTGGCTCAGGCCCTGGTGTTGCCGGCATTAATAACACGACAGCCCTGGGAGAAAACGCAACCACTATGGTAAGTAATTCAGTTATTTTGGGTGATAATGCATGTAATACAGGAATTGGACTAAGTGCTAATCCAGTTGGTCCACTCAATAAATTAGAAATTAATACGACTGCAGGCTCACCCTATTTTGGCTCTCCAAATGGGAGCAGTGGCCTCAAGTTTAGAAACATGAATTCAGGAAATACACCGATTGCAAATCCTGGTAATGGGGTACTTGGGCTCGATGGATTAGGGAATGTCATTTATGTGAATGCACCTGTTGGAGGTGGTGGCGGTGTAGGTAACTATTGTAATGCGGCTCCAAGTCCACTCATAGGTAATTACGAAGTGCCGATGAATAATTTTCGATATTACTTTCCTGGTCAAGGTGTAATTAATGCGGCACAACAAGAAAACATCGTATCCGTGGGATATAACTGTAATCAAATACCACCTGCACATTTTAGTGTATTGGAAGCACAAACAGGAGGCCCTACGGTTCAAACCTATGCCGGACATTTTAAAAACGATAATCAAAGCCAGGTAGGCTTTAACTACATAACCGGAGGTGTTTACGGCGAAGCAAAGGGTTTAGAACTTGGTTTGCCGATGGCAAATCCTGGAGTAAATGCTGGTGGGGTTTTTGAAGGATTTGGCACCCGTGCTTCTATCGGTGTATTTGGAAGAATGAGTAATGTGTCACTTCCTTATCCCGGCTCAATAGGTGCTCCGAACGCTCGATATGCCATTGGTGGTGCCTTCATGTCTGATGATATGACAACAAATCCATGGGGGGCTGTTGCTAATATTGGTGCTTACGGCCATGCATCTAACTCATTAGTGATGAGTGCAGGGGTGTACGCTCATACTACACTTAACACGGCAGGTATGGGTTTTAATTACGGCATATATACAAACTCGCCGGTAGGTCCTGGCAATTTAGCTTTATATGCTGATGGTGATGTATTCATCAATGGTACCGGTACGATTTCTCCGAGTCCATGGATTGTTTCAGATGCTCGATTCAAAAAAGATGTAGTAGGTATTCAAAATGCGATGGAAATGTTGAAAAAATTTCGACCTACACAGTATCATCACAAATCAAAAAATTCATGGGGTATGAACTTCGATGATAGATTGTCTTATGGATTTATAGCTCAGGAGGTTGAAAAAGATTTTCCTGAATTAGTGAAGGAGCAACGGAAGCCTTTAACCAAAGATGAAAAAGGAAATATATTAACGGAAGAAATAACTTTTAAAGCGGTAAACTATACTGCGTTAGTGCCGATGCTTGTAAAAGGCGTCCAAGAACAACAAGCCGAAATTGAATCCCAATCATCTGCATTAAGCACCTTGAAAACGGAATTGGAAAATCAGAAAAAATTGAATCAGGAATTACTCGATCGAATGGGCAAACTGGAGCAGTTATTGTTGCAAAATGCTACACCAACTGTTCGCCAGGAAGTAAGTATCGGCAATCCTGCTTCTATTGTATTGAATCAAAATGTACCCAATCCTTTTGCCGAAAAAACCTTGATATCCTATGTGATTCCCAGGGAAGCCAAAACAGCACAAATCCATTTTCTGAATAATCAGGGCGCCAGCATCAAAGTTGTGGAACTTACCGAAAGAGGAAAGGGCGAATTGTTGGTCTATGCCGAAGATTTAAGTACGGGTATTTATACCTATACCCTGGTGGTGGATGGAAATGTGATGGATAGTAAAAAAATGCTCAAACAATAATCCTTCATCAAATCTATGAAAAAAGCCGGCCATTGAATGACCGGCTTTTTGATGGAATAAATTGAATTAATTTTTGCGTCCAAACACGCGCAGCAAACTCAAGAAGAGATTGATAAAATCAAGGTATAAACTAAATGCACCCATGATGGCTAACTTACGGGTATCGGCTATTTCCAGCGCATCCCCATTGGCATCAATACCACGGGCAATGTTTTTTAATTTCTGAACATCATAGGCGGTTAATCCGGTGAATACTAAAACGCCCACAACACCAATGATATAGCTGATGGTTTCACTACCCATGAAGAAGTTAACCAGGCTGACCACAATCATACCAATCAATCCCATCATCATCAATCGGCCGAAAGAAGTGAGGTCTTTATCAGTGGTATAACCCAGTACGGCCATGATACCAAACATCAATGCAGCAGCAATAAAGCAACTCAGCACTGAACCAGGCGTATAAATCATTAAGATAAAACTGAAACTGATGCCGTTGATGAGGGCATAGGTTACAAACAACACGGATAATACCGGTAAGGATAGTTTATGGTAACCGAAAGACATCAGCAAAGCAAATCCTAATGGAGCAAACATCACGATTTTTCCAATCAGGCTTAATCCGGTAGTGTCGATCAACACATTCAGTAAATCGGGTGATGAAATAAATACGAAGGCTGAAAGGGCAGAAATGGCCAGGGCCGCGAACATCCAAATAAATACATTGGCGATAAAATGTTTACTCGCCGGAATTTCGGTCAGGATATTGCGATCAATGCTGGTTTCACGATAATTGTTTTGTTCTAATTCCATGTTTATTTTTTTTAAAGGTATTATGCTTTGCTTAATGCAGCAAAATTTTGATGAAAGTGCGGAATGGTTTCAATGCCTTTGAAGAAGTTGGCGACATCATATTTTTCGTTGGGTGAATGGATATTATCATTGTCCAAACCAAATCCCATCAATACGGTTTTAAGTCCCAATACCTTTTCAAATAATGCAATGATCGGAATGCTGCCACCACCTCTGGTCGGGATAGGTTTTTTGCCAAAGGTCTGTTCAATAGCTTTTTCGGCAGCCTGATAGGCAATCGAATCTGTAGGGGTTACCACAGGTTCGCCACCATGATGCTCCGTTACCTTCACTTGTACACTATCCGGAGCGATGGATTGAAAATGCGCGGTGAATAATTGGGCAATTTCATGACTGCTTTGGTGGGGAACCAAACGCATCGAAATTTTTGCGTATGCTTTGGATGGCAAAACGGTTTTCGCGCCTTCGCCGATATAGCCACCCCAGATGCCATTTAATTCCAATGTTGGACGAACGCCAGTTCTTTCCAAGGCTGTGTATCCTTTTTCGCCCCAATCAGCTTTCACACCTAATTCATTTTTATATTCATCCAAATCAAACGGGGCTTTGTTCAGGGCCACACGTTCCGATTCGTTAAGTTCAAGCACTTTATCGTAAAATCCTTTCACGGTGATATGGTTATTCTCGTCATGCAAAGAGGCAATCATTTGGCAAAGAATCGTGATTGGATTCGCTACTGCACCACCATAAACGCCCGAGTGTAAATCGCGGTTGGGTCCGGTAACTTCTACTTCCATATAAGCTAAGCCGCGCAGGCCTGTTTCAATGCTCGGATGTTCCATGCTAATCATGGAGGTATCACTCACCAGAACAATATCTGCTTTGAGGCGATCCTTATTGGATTCCAAAAAACTACCCAGATTTGTACTTCCCACTTCTTCTTCACCCTCAATAATAAATTTGAGATTACAAGGCAAGGTATTGGTTTTATGCATCAGTTCGAGGGCTTTTACGTGCATAAACATTTGACCTTTATCATCACAGGCTCCTCTGGCATAAATTTTACCATCGCGGATTTGTGGATCAAAAGGGCCACTGGTCCATAAATCGAGCGGGTCGGGTGGTTGGACGTCGTAATGCCCGTAAGTTAGCACGGTTGGCAAGGCGGGGTCGATTATTTTTTCAGCATATACAATGGGGTGCCCGGCAGTCGGACAAATTTCAGCCAGATCACAACCGGCAGAAAGGAGGGCTTGTTGAACGGATTCGGCACAACGAGCGGTATCTGCTTGATGGGCTGAATTGGCACTTACCGATGGAATGCGAAGCAGCTCCATAAGTTCGTCAAGAAAACGTTGTTGATGTTGTTGTTGATAGTCATTCCAAACTTGCATAGCGATTGAGTATTAATGGATATTTGATAATTTTTGAAAGCTGTAAAATAAAGCAAATATCTCCACATCTTTGCACAAATGATTCAAGTCAGAAAGGGGCGTTTACAAGATCTGGAAGAAATCCGCAGGGTGGCCCTGGAGGCCTGGCAGGCAACCTATACGTCCATCATCAGTGCTGCTCAAATCGATTTTATGCTGAATCGATTCTATCATCCTGAAATATTATCTGCGCAGATGAATGATCCGGAACATCATTTTTACATGCTCGAAGATGCTGGTAAAGTGTGCGGATATGCGCATTGTTATCCTGAAGCAGATGCCATGAAACTGAGTAAAATTTATTTTTACACGGCAGCCAAAGGAAAAGGGTATGGAAAAATACTGATCGAACATTGTGAACAGGAGGCTGTTCAATTGGGGTATGGGAAAATGATTCTGAATGTAAACAGGCATAATCCCGCGCAACATTTTTATTTAAAAATGGGCTATCAAATTTTGGAAGAAGTAGATATCCCTTTGGATGTTTATTGGTTAAATGATTATGTCATGGGCAAGGAACTTCATCAGCACTGATTTTATAGAATTCCTTTTTTGGATTATCGCCCAAAATTTACCCAATACCTAAGCAGCGGACATGTGACAATTGGAGGGTGATTTTTGACATAAACAGGGTTTAAAAATTTAACTTTACGACCTTAAATAAAAAAAAATGTTTGAACAAACCTTTAAGAATATAGATGATATCCTGCACAAGGATGCCGGTTGTGGAAGTGAATTAGATTATGTGGAGCAAACCTCTTGGGTTTTGTTTTTGAAGTATTTAGACGACTTAGAAAAAGACAAAGCCACAGCGGCCGAACTCTCAGGCAAGATATACCACAAAATCCTTGCACCTGAATTTCAATGGAGCGTTTGGGCAGCACCAAAAGATGATGAAGGCAAACTTGACCATCACAAAGCCCTCACAGGCGATGACCTGGCCGATTTTGTAAATATTCAACTCTTTCCTTACCTCAAAAAGTTTAAGGCAGATGCCGAAAGTGCCGACACCATTGAATATAAAATTGGGGAGATTTTTAGCGAACTAAAAAATCGCATACAAAGTGGCTACAATTTACGTGAGGTCATCAACCGCATCGACGAACTGCGTTTTAGAACGCACGCCGAAAAGCACGAAATGAGCCACCTCTATGAAGATAAGATTAAAAATATGGGCAACGCAGGGCGCAATGGTGGAGAGTATTATACGCCACGCCCTTTGATTAAAACCATTGTAAAAGTGGTAGCCCCCGAAATAGGACAAAAGATATATGATGGCGCCGCAGGTTCAGCTGGTTTCTTATGCGAGGCGTATGAGTATTTAAAGCACAGCAAAAAACTAACGACTTCTGATGTGGTTACTCTGCAGAAAAAAACCTTTTACGGCAAAGAGAAAAAATCATTGGCCTACATCATTGGTACCATGAATATGATTTTGCATGGTGTAGAAGCACCCAATATTGTGCATACTAATACGCTAGCCGAAAACCTTGCCGATATACAGGAAAAAGACCGTTACGATGTCGTGCTGGCAAATCCACCCTTTGGAGGGAAAGAAAGAGCCGAAGTGCAACAAAACTTCCCCATAAAAACGGGCGAAACCGCCTCTTTATTTTTACAGCATTTTATTAAAATACTGAAAGCAGGCGGCAAGGCTGGTGTAGTGATAAAGAACACATTTTTGAGTAATACCGATAACGCAAGTATTGCATTGCGAAAACAACTTTTAGAAAACTGCCACCTGCATACCGTGTTGGACTTGCCGGGCGGAACCTTTACAGGTGCAGGCGTAAAAACAGTGGTGCTGTTTTTCGAGAAAGGCCGACCCACAAAAAAGGTGTGGTTTTATCAACTTAACCTGGACCGCAACTTGGGCAAAACCAACGCCCTAAGCGAAAAAGATTTGGCCGATTTTGTAGCCCTGCAAAAGCAGTGGACAGACACTCGTATTGCTCCAGAAACCGAGAACAGCTGGGCTGTTGATATTAAAGATATTGACCAAAGTACCTTTGATTTAAGCGTAAAGAACCCGAACAAAAAAGAAGAAGCTGCCCTACGCCAACCACAAGCCATTTTGGAAGAAATGAAAGCCTTGGATGAAGAGAGTGCCGAAATATTAGCATCAATAAAATCACTGGTATAAAAATGAAAGACGAAATCATTTTATATCGACCTGATGAATTGGCCGAACACATTGAAGTGAGGCTCGAAGACGACACAGTGTGGTTGTCGCAACAGCAAATGGCTACTCTATTTAATCAAACAAAGCAAAACATAAGCTTACACATCAATAACTGTTTCAAAGAAGGCGAATTAGTTAGGATGCCAACCGTCAAGGAATCCTTGACAGTTCAAAAAGAAGGAAACAGAACGGTTAAACGAAAAATAGAACTCTACAATCTGGATGTCATTATCTCTGTTGGTTATCGGGTAAAATCCAAACAAGGGACTCAATTCCGTATTTGGGCTACGAGGATCTTAAAAGAATACCTGCTCAAAGGCTATGCCATCAACAACCGGATGAACCGGATAGAGGGCAATGTACAAGCCATTTCAGAAAAGGTGAACCAGATTGAATTGCAAATCAACTCGCACCTTATTCCCACCCAAGGTGTATTTTTTGATGGACAAATCTTTGATGCTTATGCGTTAGCCTCTCGAATCATTCGCGCGGCCAAGAAAAGCATTGTGCTGATTGATAATTACATAGACGAAAACACACTCACTCACTTGACTAAAAAGAACAAAGGCGTAAAGGTGCACCTGCTTACCAAGAACATAAATAAGCAACTCGCATTAGACATACAAAAAGCCAACGAACAATACGGCAACTTTGAAGTGAAAGTATTTGCCCAAAGCCACGACCGCTTTTTGATTATTGATGGCAAAGAAGTGTATCATTTGGGAGCATCGCTCAAAGATTTAGGTAAAAAATGGTTTGCGTTTTCTAAATTAGAGTCAAAATCAGTAGAAAGTATCTTAAACTCAATATTGGAATTGATATGAAGAAAGGGTGGGAAATAAAAAAGTTGGGGGAAATTTGCGATTTCCAAAATGGCTTTGCTTTTAAGAGCAACACATACAAGGAAACAGGTTTGCCAATTCTTAGAATTACAAACATTCAAAATCAGACTTTAGAATTAAATGATTTGGTTTATTTTGATGCAAAAGATTACAAAGAAAACTTTGATAGGTTTAAAGTTTTCAAAGATGATTTGGTTGTAGCAATGTCAGGAGCAACAACAGGTAAACTTGGGATTAACACAACTGATACAGTTTTTTACTTAAACCAGCGAGTTGGAAAATTCATTCCTAAAAGCCAAATAGCAAAGCCTTTTCTCTATTATTTTTTATCTACAAAAGTGGAGGAGAGTTTGAGAATTGCAGCAGGAGCAGCACAACCAAATTTAAGCACCGAACAAATAAATAATTTTGAAATCCCCCTTCCACCTCTTCCCGAGCAACAACGCATCGTAGCGATATTAGATGAAGCCTTTGCCGCCATAGCCAAGGCAAAAGCCAATGCCGAACAAAACCTCAAAAACGCCAAAGAACTTTTTGAAAATTATTTGAAAAATGTTTTTGAGAATAAAGGAGAGGGTTGGGAAGAAAAGATTTTAAAAGAAGTCTGTGAGTTAAAAAGTGGGACAACTATTTCACCTTCACTTGAAAGAACAGAAGGTGATGTTCTTTATACAAAGGTTGGTGATATGAATTTACCTGACAATGAAGTTGAAATAAACACTTCAAGCAGATTTGTAAATATTAAAGAGATTAAGATAAATCAAGTCATTCCAATAGGAGCAATAATTTTTCCAAAAAGAGGTGGAGCAATTGCAACAAATAAAAAAAGGAAAATTATTAAACCAACTATTGTTGATTTGAACACAATGGCAATTATTCCAAGTAAGAAAATTGATAAAGATTATTTCTTTCATTGGTTTCAATTGTTTGATTTGAATAGCATCAGTAATGGAGCAAACATTCCTCAAATTAATAATTACAGTTTTGATGAAGTTTATTTGCCTTACCCTACATCATTAAAGGAACAACAAACTATCGTTCAAAAAATTGATGCCTTATCCACCGAAACAAAAAAATTAGAAGCCATTTATCAGCAAAAAATTAATGATTTAGAAGAACTCAAAAAATC
>JBMOFV010000065.1:0-9487 GCA_049318705.1 Chitinophagaceae bacterium | reverse complement strand
CAATACAGCTTCATTACCCGCGCCTTGAATCTACAGCATTTCTGAGTTATTCAGTGTACCCTAAGTACTCCTTCATTAGGATTGTATTCAAATTACCTACTCCATCACCTGCGCTGCTTCGGTAATTTCTGCCCCTATTTTCTTCACTTCAAAGTCTTTTAACCCTTTGTTGAGATCGCCTTGTGTTTGAAATTGACCGGAAGTTGCTAAGGTTCGAATACGCCATGAAAGAAATGCCTCTCCATGCTGTAAGGCGGTTTTTTTCAGGCTTTCATGCAATATTTTTGATGCTTTCTGAAATTCTGTTCCGATCACAGCTTGTATCTGAGCATCATAATGACTCACCTCCCGCGAAATGATTTTTTTACCGCCTTCATAAGTTCGAACCCAGGTATTTTCGGCACATAGTCGGGCCCATTCATCCCCATCTGTTTCATACTCCGAAGGTGTTACTTCCCGCAGTAATCGTTTGGTTTTAATAAACTCACGGGCAGGTATTTGTGCAAAACTATTCGGATAAAAAAGTTGTCCCTTTTCATTTAAAAATGGTAATCCACTAATGGCTATGATATGCAACATGCCCGGATAGTCTTTAAAATAGGGCAAAATGCGGTAGTAAGCGCACACGTCCATGGCACAAGGTGATAGCCAAAAACAAACAGGTTCTTCTTCGGCCACGGCTCTTTCAATCCACGTTTTCAAGGCAGCATCTTCCTGCATGCTTTCCTTCGACTCAGGATTGAGTTTTTGAAGATATGCCGTGCGCAATTCATCGAAGCTCTGCCCTTCTTCCATCATAATTGGCCCGAAAGCCAGCTGATCATTGAAGACCAAAATTTCGCCTCTCAGATTTTCATCGAGTTCAAAAGCATTTTTTAAATTATCTGCAGCTGCCTGTCCGGCCATGATATGCATCATACGCTTAAATTAAAACTTCGTCGGTGGCATCAACCTCCACCCTTAAATGATTAATAATAAATTCTTGTCGTTGTGGAGTATTCTTACCCATGTAATATTCCAATAATTTTTGAATATGGGCTTCACCGGCTAAGAGTACCGGTTCCTTGCGGATATTCTCGCCGATAAACTCGGCAAATTCACCCGGCGAAATTTCACCCAATCCTTTAAAACGGGTTATCTCCGGTCTGCCACTCAGGGCTTTAACCGCTTGTTGTTTTTCGGTTTCCGAATAACAATAAATCGTTTGTTTTTTATCTCTTACCCGAAACAAAGGCGTTTCAAGAATATAAACATGACCATTTCTAACCAAATCCGGGAAAAACTGCAAAAAGAAGGTCATCACCAACAAACGAATATGCATTCCGTCCACATCGGCATCAGTGGCAATTACGATATTGTTATATCTCAATCCTTCAATCCCTTGTTCAATATTGAGGGCGTGTTGCAGTAAATTCATCTCTTCATTTTCATACACCACTTTTTTACTCATTCCAAAACAGTTCAGCGGTTTCCCTTTCAAACTGAACACAGCCTGCGTTTCCACGTTGCGTGATTTGGTGATTGATCCACTTGCACTGTCTCCTTCGGTGATGAATATGGTTGTTTCCAGTCGTTTTATTTCCAGTTCAGCCTTATTCTTACCCTCCGGCACATCATCAAAATGAAATTTACAATCACGTAATTTACGGTTATGCAAATTGGCTTTTTTAGCCCGCTCATTGGCAATTTTTTTAATACCGCTCAATTCCTTGCGTTCGTGCTCGCTTTGCTCAATTCGTTTCTTAATGGACTCTGCCACGGCCGAATTTCGATGCAGGAAATTATCCAGTTCTTTCGATAAAAAATCCTGCATAAAACTTTTCACCGATGGACCTTTTTCGTCCATATTCACACTTCCCAACTTGGTTTTGGTCTGACTTTCAAATACCGGCTCCACCACCCTCACACTCACTGCGGCGACTATACTTTGACGAATATCACTGGCCTCATAATCTTTTTTATAAAACTCCCGAATGGTTTTTACGAATGCCTCCCGAAAGGCCTGTTGATGGGTTCCTCCCTGCGTGGTATGTTGTCCGTTTACGAACGAATAAATTTCTTCGCCATAATCATTGCTATGGGTGAGGGCAATTTCCACATCGGGCCCCTTCAGATGCATAATCGGATATCGAATTTCCTCCGGATTGGTTTTACGCTGCAGCAAATCGAGCAATCCGTTTTTCGAAACAAATTTTTTACCATTAAAAACAATTTGTAGCCCGGCATTGAGGTAACAATAATTCCATATTTGGTTTTCGATATACTCCTCAATGTATTTGTAATGCTTAAAAATTGTTTCATCCGGGGTAAAATAAATTTCGGTTCCATTCGGCTCTTTGGTGGGCGTTTCTTTATGTTCTTTCACCAATACGCCACGCTCAAATTCGGCAAGTTTCATTTTCCCTTCCCGAATACTACGCACTTTAAATTGTTTACTCAACGCATTCACCGCCTTGGTACCTACCCCATTTAACCCTACCGATTTCTGAAAAGCATTACTATCGTATTTGGCACCTGTATTTATTTTACTCACCACATCTACCACCTTGCCGAGTGGAATTCCGCGACCATAATCGCGTACCATCACCTCTCCCGACTTCACTTCCACCTCAATCTGACGGCCAAAACCCATGGTATGTTCGTCGATACAATTATCGATCACCTCCTTTAGCAATACATAGATGCCATCGTCCACGCTACTGCCATCACCCAATTTACCGATATACATTCCGGGTCGAAGGCGAATATGCTCCTTCCAATCGAGCGACTTAATCGAACTCTCGTCGTATTTCACTTCTGCCATATAATTCCTGTACTTTCGGCAAATCTATACTTTGCTCTTCGGAGCTAGGCCCCGATGTTATACACAATAAAGTGGAAAAATTGCAGTTAAAATGACATAAGTCATCGGTAAAAGTCACAAAAGGGGGAATTTATAGGTTATCTTTGTGGCAATCATAAATGGTTAATATGTCAAAAGTCACCTTCAGGAAAAACAATACGCAGTTTTACAGCACATTAAAATCCAGGGTAGATGCTTATTTTAAAAATAACAATCTCGATAAAACAGGCAATTGGAGTTTATATGCTAAGTCTCTGATATTGATTCCCTTGGCTTTCGGACTGTTTTTTTCAGTTTTATACTTCCATGAAACTTTGCCTGTTTATGCCTCTTTAACCATGTGTGGAATTTTGGGACTGGTTTTCGCTTCTATTGGTTTTAACGTCATGCACGATGCCTGTCATGGTTCTTACAGCAAAAAACAATGGGTCAACGACCTCATGGGATACAGCCTCAATATCATGGGCGGTAATGCTTTTATCTGGAAACAAAAACACAATATCATTCACCATACTTATACCAATGTAGATGGTATAGATGATGACATTGCAAAAAGTCCGGTCATTCGCCAGTGTCATACCCAAACCTGGAAACCGGCCCATCGCTGGCAACATATCTATGTGTTTGTTGTTTATGCCATTTCTTCTATTGCCTGGGTGTTCGTCATGGATTTTCAAAAATATTTATCTCGCCATATCTATCGCACTAAAATGTGGGATGTAGACAAAAAAGAGCAAGTCATCTTCTGGACCAGTAAATTATATTACCTGTTGGTATTTATCCTTTTGCCAATTTGGGTGGTCGGATTTAAAGCCTGGATTATTGGTTTTGCGGTCATGCATATCACCATGGGGCTTTCGCTGGCTTTAACTTTTCAGCTGGCCCATGTGGTAGAAGGTGCCCATTTTGAAGAAGCTTATGGCGACAAAAACATCGAGAACGACTGGGCCATTCATCAGGTGATGACCACCGCCAATTTCGCCCCTAAAAATTTATTGGTTCGCTGGTATGTTGGCGGACTGAACTATCAAATCGAACATCATTTATTCCCAAAAATCAGTCATGTGCATTATCCGGCCCTGAGTGAAATTGTAAAAGATGTTTGCAAAGAATATGGCATCGTCTATAACGAATTCCAAACTACCCGAAGTGCTATCGCTTCTCACCTGAAAATGATGAAGGAATTTGGCAATACCCCGCCCCAGGTGCAAACGGCGGCCTGATCGGTTTAGTAGGTTATAAGATTCATTCTTGTTTAATTGTCCTTAGATTTTACGACTCCTCTTTATTCGGGTGCCTGTCGCCGTTCATCCTTCCATTTAAAAAAATATCCGGCAACGGCGCCACCGGGCTGTACGCGCTAGTCCGCAGGCCTGGGTTTAATTCATGTCATATTTATCTTTGATAGTTGATGCAAGCTCTAAGTTCACTGCCTTCAATGCGGCGCTAGCTTGCTGCCATCCCTGGCACATGATAAGGTGCGAAACCATATCCTTGGTTCAAGCTCAATGCTATCCCCCGCTAGCCCAAGTCTTAAATAACCACAATAGCTAGCGCCGGTTTTTAAACCGTGACTGAAATCTTTCATCATCTTTCCGTAGTAAATATAATGGTGAGTGATTCTCATTATTAACCCGTTTGGTTTGTGAGGACACAAACCAAGGAATAGGTTTGTGAGGACACAAACCAAGGAATAAAGGACACAAACCAAGGAATAAAAGAATAAACCACACAATCCGCATCCGCCGCGGCGGACTCATTCTCTTCCTCATTCTCATTCTGTGTACGGCCAGGGATGGCAGCAAATTACCCCACAGCGACGCAGGAGCGAGGAGTAATGCGAACAGCCCGGTGCCGCCGGCAAATGACTCATCGATTCGCAGATACCAAGCTTTGGCGGCAGGCCGCCTTTTCATTCTGTTGTTGTTCGGATTCCGGTTCAAGGATTAGATTTTGAAAATCAGGTACAAAACCCCAATTTTGCCAAGCTTATGAAGTCGCTCGACGCCCTGAACTCCTTTTTGACTACCCCCAAAAAAATTGTCATTACCCATCATTACAATGCGGATGCTGATGCTTTGGGGTCCTCATTAGGCCTCTTTCATTATTTAAATCAAAAGGGTCATCAATGCGTAGTGATCTCACCCAATTCCATGGCCGATTTTCTCCTTTGGATGCCGGGCGCTCGCGAAGTTTTGCTGTTCGACAAACATGCCGAAGCCTGCAAAAAGGCCGTTTCTGAAGCGGATGTGTTGTTTAGCCTGGATTTTAATCAATTTTCCCGGACTAAATTTCTGGCCCCGGTACTCGAACAATCCAATGCGGTTAAAGTGATTATCGATCATCATTTATTCCCTGATGATGTATTTGAATACGGATTAAGCCTACCGGATAAGAGCAGCACCTGCGAAATGGTGTACGACTATATTTTATCTTCTAACGATGAACATCTCCTGAATCTGGATATTGCCCGATGTTTATACGCCGGGGTGATGACGGATACCGGATCATTTCGTTTTTCATGTACCACGCCTGGTGTGCACCGAATGGTGGCTCATTTGATGGAAAAAGGGCTTGAAACGGCTGCTATCCATACAGCAGTATTCGATAATTATCAGGAAAATCGTTTGCGTTTCCTGGGATTTGTTTTGAGTGAACGACTTCACCTGATTCCGGAGGCGCATACTGCTATCATTGCTGTCAGTCGCAACGATTTAAACCGTTTCAATGTAAATACCGGCGACTCCGAAGGTATTGTTAACTACCCTTTAAGCATGAAACAAGTGCTTTTTTCTATTTTTATCAGCGAAAGAGAAGATGAAATCCGCATGTCGTTCCGCAGCAAAGGCCGGTTTAATGTGAATGAGTTCGCCCGAAAATATTTTCAGGGAGGCGGTCACCACAATGCCGCAGGTGGAAAATCAGAACGCTCTCTTCAGCAAACTTTCGAATTATTGATTCAATATATCCAAGAAAACCAAACTCTTCTTCAATCATGTTACGCAGAATCCTTATAATGTCTCTGATTGCCGGAATCTCATTTTCCGCATGGGCCCAAAAACCCCAACCGGCTAAACCGGCTCCAAAACCAGTTACCATTGCCCCGGCCGCTCCGGCACCTGCTGCTGCGCCTCCTAAACCCTTTAACTTCAAACGTTTAAAAAGTGGTTTGGAATATGCCTTCATCATCGACAAACCCACCGCTCAAAAACCCAAAGAAGGCGATTTGATTCGGGTCAATATGATTTCGGTAGGTGCCAATCGCATTATTTACAGTTCGGCCCAGGCCAATAAAAATAAACCGGCTGAATTTAATATTACCAAACCTGGTTTTAATGGAGATATTGTAGAAGCCATTATGTACATGAGCGTTGGTGACAGTATGGTAGCTCAGGTGGATGCACAAACCATCTTTAAAAATACGAAAAACAAAATGCCCGACTTCATGAAAGCCGGCGATAAAATGCAGTATTACATTAAGTTGGTGAGCATTAAAACAAAGGAAGAGCTCATGAAAGAGCAACAGGCCAAAATGCAGAAGCAGATTCAGGAGCAAATGGCTAAACAACAAAAAGATCAGCAAAAAATCGCCCTTGCCGACGAAAAAAAATTGCAGGCATTTTTTAAAGAAAAAAATATCACGCCGACCAAAACGGCTTCCGGCATGTACTATATGATTACCCAAAATGGGAGTGGCGAAAGTCCGAAGATGGGTGATAAAGTAAAAATGAATTATACCGGTGTTTTATTAGATGGAACTAAATTTGATTCCAATGTTGACACGGCATTTGGGCATACCAATCCGTTTGAATTTAATTTAGGAAAAGGTATGGTGATCAAAGGCTGGGACGAAGGAGTGGCCCTGCTGAAAAAAGGTTCAAAAGCCATTTTGTATATCCCATCCGGCCTCGCTTATGGTGGCAATGCCCGACCAGGTGGTGGTGCTAATCCGAAAGGAATCCCTGCCAATAGTTGCCTTGTTTTTGAAGTGGAGTTATTGGATTTTGAAACGCCGCTGAGTGATGATCAATTACTTCAAAATTATTTTAAACAAAAAAATATTAGTCCGACTAAAACTGCAAGTGGCATGTATTATACCATCAGTTCACCCGGCGAAGGACCTACCGCACAAAAAGGAGAAGAAGTCAGCATGAACTACAGTGGCTTTTTGCTCGATGGAACTAAATTTGATTCCAATACGGATTCAGCCTTCCAGCATGTTTCACCTTTTGGTTTTGTATTGGGCCAGGGTCAGGTCATTAAAGGTTGGGACGAAGGTGTAGCTTTATTGAACAAAGGTGCCAAGGCTACTTTCTATATTCCAAGTACTTTGGCTTATGGCCCGAGAGCTATGCCAGGCGGAGGCGCTAATCCCAAAGGAATTCCGGCAAACAGTTGCCTGGTTTTTGATGTAGAACTCAATGAGATTAAAAAGAAATAAAATATAAAAATTCAACTTGTAAACATGAAACAAACAATCAACAGTCTGATGATCCTTTCAATGCTCTCTTTAGCAGCCTGTCAGGGTGGAATGAAAGAATTTAAAACCCTTAAATCAGGACTGAAATACAAAATCGTCGAAGACAAAAAAGGAGAAAAAAAGGCTGTGGTCGGTTCTTTTATCACCATGCATATCGTTACCAAAGTAAAAGACTCCGTACTTTTTGATTCCCGAAAAATCAACAACAACAAACCTATCGAAGCACCGGTTAATGCCCCTACTCAGGCTGGTGATATCATGGAAGCCTTTCCTTTGTTAAGTGAGGGTGACAGCGTGGTGATGCAAATGCCTTCTGACAGTTTGTTTAAAGATCCACAACAACGCCCGCCTTTTATCAAACCCGGAGATATGATTGAATTTCAGGTTCGTTTGGTGAGTGTTCAAACGAAAGAAGAATTCGAAAAAAGCAAACAAGAAGCCAGTAAAGCACAAATTGAAAGCGAGGATAAAGCGATTCAGGAATACATCAAAAAAAATAACCTGAACGTCACAAAAACTGCTAGTGGTATGTATTATGTAATCACACAACCGGGTTCTGGTGCCAATGCTGCCAATGGACAAATGATTACGATGAATTATACTGGTACCTTATTGGATGGTACCAAATTCGACTCCAACGAAGACCCGGATTTTCAGCACGTCGAACCATTTCAATTCACTTTAGGTGTTGGACAAGTAATTCGTGGCTGGGATGAAGGCATTGCATTATTAAACAAAGGCGCAAAAGCCATTTTTTTGATTCCTTCTCCTATGGCCTATGGTGAACGTAATATGCCGGGCAGCCCTAAAAATCCTAAAGGTATCCCTGCCAATTCACCGCTCGTTTTTAATGTAGAAGTTAAAGATATTCAGGAGGCTAAACCCGCCCAATAAAATGGGGTCAGAGACCGGCTTTAAAAATTCATTCATCAAAAAAAAATTAAAATGAACATGTACAAAATTTCTGTTTTCGCATTCTCTTGCCTCTTTGGCTTACAAGCTATGGCACAAAGCGATTTTAAAACACTGAACTCTGGTTTGGAATATAAATTTATCGTTGACAAGCCGGGCACCAAACTGGCAGTACCTGAGAGTCAAATCACCATGCATATCCGCACAACTGCGAATGATAGCACCTTATTTGATTCTTATAAAATGAATGATAACCAGCCTGTACCGGCACAGGTAACAGCGCCATCATATCAGGGAGATGTGATGGAAGGAATTGCGATGTTATCCGAAGGAGATTCTGCCATTTTTCGTGCACCTGCAGAGTTGATTTTCAAAAACAACCAGTTTCCTCCATTTGTAAAAGCCGGAGATAAAGTTCAATTTCAGGTTAAAATGATTAGTATCAAAACCAAGGCTGAATTTGAAGCAGAACAGGCGGCCGCATCAGCAAAACAACTGGCTCTCGAAGCACCACAATTGAAACAATATATTAAAGATAAAAAATTGCAGGTGGTTCAAACAAAGAGTGGTTTGTATTATGCAATCACCAAAAAAGGAATGGGCGAAAATGCAAAATCTGGTCAAAAAGTAACCATGAATTACACAGGTACTTTATTGGATGGCACTGCGTTTGATTCCAATGTTGATCCAAAATTTGGCCATGTGTCTCCGTTTGAGTTTACCCTCGGCAGCGGCCAGGTTATTAAAGGCTGGGACGAAGGTATCGCCCTTTTAAACAAAGGAGCTAAAGCCATTTTAATCATTCCTTCTTCAATGGCATACGGCCCTCGTTCAATGCCGGGTAATCAAAACAACCCGAAAGGTATTCCTGCAAACAGCCCATTGGTGTTTGAAGTGGAAATGGTGGATGCCAAATAGGCCATTCAATTTATTCAAGACAAATACATGCCGGAGACTTAAAAGTCCTCCGGCATTTTTTATACCAATTCAACGCTGAGTCGTGACTCAAGAGAACACCATCTAACTTTAGTCAATTGCAAAAAGTAATATTCTAGCAGGGCCATCTTCGGCCTTTGCTCCTTGGGCGTGAAGAAAAATTTGAAATCGGGCGTAGCCTGCTTCCGGCTGTTCGAAGCCGAAGCCAAAGCGAAGGCAAGTTTCGGAAGTAGGCCGCTCGATGAGAATTTTTTAGCTCAAGGAGCAACAGCCTAGAATTTTTGGCTCCACCTTTTGTTTCATGACAAAAGGTGGAA
>JBMOFV010000064.1:0-10029 GCA_049318705.1 Chitinophagaceae bacterium | reverse complement strand
ATTGAGCTGAAAAGTAGAATCAGTATCAAAAGGATTATAAACCGGATCGTATCGGGTACAATTGGGATAAAAGGAACCGGGAGGACACTTATATAAGATATTTCGGAAACAAGTCATTGTAGTATCCCAATTGGGAGATGTATAATCAATACAATAACGAAAGGGTGCCCATGGTAAAAAATGCGACATAGGCCGATTGCCTTGTGCTGAATCTGGAAATACCAAACTGATACTGCTGAACGACAAAGAATCCCCATCCGGATCTACCGCATTCATCGCGTAAAACGAAGGTACATTTCGAATAAATACTGCGGTGGGTTGTGAGAGAAAATATGGACTTGAATTAGGAATTGTTGTATTAATTTGTGTTACACCGTTGTGAATTTGTCCGCCAACTCCAGGTGTCATCCCTTGTGCATAGGTTGGGACATAAGCTGAATCAACATTTGTACCCCACCAACTTCCAGTACCAAAGGGAGTTAATGTGCTCCCATAACCACAATACTGGGGCAACGAAAGCGAAGCAAAGCCTCCGTTGTGCACCTGCCACAAGCCGCAAGGTTCGGGTAAATGTATGATGGTATCATACCAATAATCGCGCAATAGTTCAAAAGTGTCCTTAAAACCTAACTGAATTTCTCCAATTGCATTATTATAAATAGGACCAGGTGTTGAAAATTTAACAATTGAATCCGGGTAAACAGAATTACAAACCTGAAAAATACGTTTGGATGCACTATCCCCTGTATTCGGATTAAGTGCTAACAAGGGATTAAAAATGGTTGTGGATTCCCAATAAATGGGTAAACTGATTGGCTTAAATCGCAATGAGCAAGTATCTACCAAGCTGATTAGAACATTTCCTCCGAACGAATAAGTCACATTAGAAGCCCCATCACCATGCCATGTCCAATTTTTTCTTAGGAATATCTGATAAGTTGAATCTGAAATATCTGGACGATGTAAAAAACGAAACTCGGAACCTCCTTGTACCTGCCTTAGAATATTTTGACTGAATGTACAATTAAAGAAACCACAAAACAGCAAGGCTATTATTCCGAGTTTTCGTTTCATAAAGATGACCTTACTTTGAAATTTTTATAACCTGATTATTGATGTGCAGAATATACATACCTCTAGATAAGTTATCCATGTTGATATTCCCGAAAGGTAATACCTTACCTTCTTTCAATTTAGCCCCAGATAATGAATACAAAATAAAATGTGCTTCTTCTTCCAAACCCTTCACTAATAATTGTTCACCAGATTGCTGAATGACCAAATTGTTCGTAGAAGGCTTAAACAAATCTAATGGGTTGCAACTATATTCATCGATCTGACTGGCTCCAAAATCAATCACCAATACTTGATATTGCGTGATACTAACAGGATTCGTAACTGCACTGTATGAATAAGCCGACAAGTCTACAAAATCAAATTCTCCTTCCACACCGTTGAATGAACAACTATTTTGATTATAATTGTCAGTTTGTGTAATTACCAAATGATCACCACCTGTATTACTACAATAGGTACCATGCACAAATGATTGGACAGCATTTGATTCATCAAGTGGAAATGAATAATGATTCGGATACCATTGAGAAGTATAATCCAAACCAGTATAATATTGTACAGGCCCGGAACTTGAAGCCCATCGTTTGTACCAATATATATTCGGAATTTGCGTTGTTAGCCAATTATTCAAATTGAAATCATCATAAAGAATACTAAACATCATTGGAAGCTTCATCGTTTGATTGGTTGCTGATGAACCATTTTCCAGTAAGGTGGCCGTTATCACATTGCGCTCATCAATCTGGTTACTCATTCGCCCTACTTTTACCCAACCCAACAAAGGGCTTGCCGGAATTTCGAATATTCCTAATTGAGGAGTACCATTCCATGTATCTGAGTATAAAATAATATTAGTGTTTGCTGTAACACCTGTTAATTTATCTGCAAAAAAACCATTTTCTGTGCCCTCGAGATCACGAATACTGCCCGCGACTCGAACTTCATCGGTTGAAAAATCATATTTTAAATCTCCAATAAAGAAATTTAATAAATGAGAACTGGTCAATATATTTTGTTGCCTTTGTTGTATATCATCTATTGTACCATTAAAATTAACACGTAAATAAAACAAGGATAAATCATAAGGAGTATTCGGTGACTGGTAGCTAGTATTCCCAGCTATTAAATAACCACCCGTATTATTGATGTCCGGAATTTCAATTATTCGGCTTGGAAAAGATGCCTCATCGGCAATCGCTTGAGATTGATCAATTAATTCAAGCTCCGTAGCAGTTTGAAATAGCATTGAATTGGTTTCAAATTCAACCAAGAACAACCTTTTATCGATAATTGTAGGTGATCCAAAAAGAGATTTTGCCGGCGCAGGATTATCACCACCATCAATTAGTACACCTGTTAAGGCAAAGTCTACACCATTTGGATGTGTGTATACTGGGCATATATCCGTTACAAAACATGAATTTAAATTGGCCGAAGCAAAAGTTGAAGTTTGCACATCCATCAAACGAAAATCAATCAAACTTAGATTCTCATTAAATACACCGACCCATGTTGAATAATCGCATAAACTTCCGGTTTGCACCACTCCAGCAATGCAATATTCTTCAGTTAACTCATTATAAGCCGCTGCCACAGGAATAAAATCTTGACTAAGAAAAGAATTGCTGTTATCGATTTGATAAATGCGACTCGATTGCAAACTTCCGTTATCGTCCATAAGGTTGACTTGCAAATCTGTAATACCAGCATTATCAATTGGTTGAAAAACAACAGTTCCATTAAAAGGATAAACTGATGTTGGCCTAAATTTTTCCAAAACTACAGCATCATTGTAATTAAAGACATAGCCTCCGGTTTGTTCATACCGTTTTGTAAAATTTTGAGCAGAAGAAGAAAGAGAGGAAAAAAGCGCAATACACATTATAAAATTAAATATGTAATGGAGGGGGGTAAATTGGCGGTTACCCTTAATGGCCGCTTGTTGCTTTGTTTTCATAGCGTTTTAAATTATTGGTAAAAAAATGTTTTGTTCGAATTGTGAATCCGAAGTTAAGGAAATTTACAACTACTAACAAAATTTTTAACAATTCTAACCTCATTATATCTCGCCTCTTGACAAGAGAAAATTTATCTAGCGCATTCTTGATATGGCTTATTTTCACAGATAATTCAGGTCTACTAAATAACGCTCAACAAGAGTTAAACTTGGTTGTTCAAGCAAAATTTTCATTTAAAATGTTTGATGAATTTTCAATAAGTCTTTGAGACATTTCCAAAAGTCTAACAACTTGTGATTTTGAAACACCATCAAAGTCTTGAAGAAACGTTTCAATCGATTCTCCGGTTTCCAAATAATCAAACAAATTTTTGATTGGAACCCTTGTTCCGTAAAAAACAGGCGTTCCACCTAGGATTTCTTTATCGATATGAATCACAGGTCCAATCATGACACAAACTTAAATTTACTTTTTCAAAGTTGGATAAATTTTATTTCCGGTTCAATATAGAAACGTGGGGCATAGTTGCTTGACTTTTTTTCAATGTCTTTTATTTCTCTTTTCCGCATAGGGGTATTTTCAAATCAAATTGTCTTATGCCAAATACAAAAAATGAGAATCAGCCTTTTAATCATTTATCTTCTCTTTCACCAATCACTCATGGCACAAAGCCTCAAACAAGTAGTGCGTGGAAGTATTACAGACAAAATATTATCACGCCCCATAGAAGGTGCTATCATACAAATTGTAGGTAGCGAATTCGGCACTCGAAGTGATGCATCCGGTCATTTTGTATTACCCGATATTCCGGTCGGAACCCATCATCTGAGTGTTAGTGCCTTGGGTTATAAAACCTATACCCTCCCCCATTTGGTATTAAATAGCGGGAAAGAGTTGGTGTTGCAAATTCAGTTGGAAGAGAATTTTCAGCAGGTAAAAGAAGTTCGTATTAAAGGTGGCCGAAAAAAGAATACCCCCCTGAACGAACTCAGCCTGGTAAGCGCGAGGGTATTTTCGGTAGAAGAGACTCAAAAATATGCCGCCGCTGTAAACGATCCGGCGCGCATGGCTACCAGCTATCCCGGTGTCATGGCCGGCGATGATGGCAATAATCAAATTGTTATTCGTGGTAACTCTCCCAGCGGTTTGCTCTGGCGTATGGAAGGCATGGATATTCCCAACCCCAATCATTTTGCCGTAGCCGGCAGCAGTGGCGGAGGTATTTCCATACTCAGTGCACAACTGATGGCCAATGCCGATTTTGTAACAGGTGCATTTGCCGCCGAATATGGAAATGCATTGAGTGGTGTATTTGATTTACGTTTAAGAAAAGGCAATAATCATCGACGGGAATATACCGCTCAATTGGGTTTGCTCGGTTTAAACCTCGCCGCTGAAGGGCCATTCAGTAAAAAATCGGAGGCTTCTTATCTGATTAATTACCGGTATTCTACCTTGAGTATGCTCAATCAGCTGGGCCTCAATCTCACGCCCTCTGTCACCAATTTTCAGGACCTCTCTTATCATATCGTGTTACCTACCCGAAAATGGGGAACCTGGTCGGCATTTGGTTTTGGCGGATTAAGTGATCAATTTTTTAATGCACAGAAGGATAGTACCCAATGGAAAAACATCGGTGAACGTTATAGTGATCGGTTTGTTTCTAATACGGGCATGTGGGGATTTAAAAACAGTTTGCATATCCGCAAAAATGCCTTGTTGCATTCCATGGCTGCCTACTCTTTGGTACATTCCGGTTATGAACGCAACTATACCCAAAATGATTACAGTCCGCTTCGGGTGTACAATCAGGCTTATCAATTAAAAAAACTCAGCTTGAGTAGCACGCTGAATCAACGTTTATCGGCAAGGTCGCAATTAAGAAGCGGACTCATGTTCCATCATTATCAATTTGTTTTTCGCGAACATGTCCGCGATCAATTATCTACCCCGCTCGACACCCTGGTAGATACTAAAAATACCACACAAACCCTGCAGGCTTTTAGTCAGTTTCAAACCCACTTGAGCGAACAAATCAATGTAACCATGGGTGTGCATGCCTTGTATTTATTGTTGAATAAGACCTATAGCCTTGAGCCCCGGGCTGCCATTTCATGGAATTTGCATCCGAAAAGCAGTATCTCATTCGGTTATGGCTTGCACAGCCAATTACAATCATGGGGTGTATATTTTGCACAAAACCAGGCATTCCCAAATGCCTATCCCAATCGTAATTTGGGTTTTTCAAAGGCGCATCATTGGGTTCTTTCGCATCAATATGCCTTTCATAAAAACTTGCGTTTAAAAACTGAATTTTACTATCAGGCACTATTTAACGTACCGGTTAGTCAAGAGGATAGCAGTACTTTTTCAGCCATCAATGTTCAATACGACATGGTACGCATGCCCTTGAACAATAGCGGCAAGGGTCGTAATTACGGCATTGAAATATCGCTCGAAAAATATCTGGATAAGCATTTTTATTATCTGGCATCCCTTTCGCTCTATGAATCAAAATACCGGGCAGCCAATCATTTATGGTATAATAGCAAATTCAATGGAAATCATTTGATCAATGCTGTTGCGGGCAAGGAATTTGTTTCGGAAAACCAACGAAGAACATTTAGCATCAATGTAAAAATGGTTTATGCAGGGGGGTATCGGACCACCCCGATAGATTTACAAAAATCGATCGATCAAGATCAAACCATCTATCGCGAAGAAGAAGCATTCAAGGAAAAATTACCAGCCTATTTCCGCGGAGATCTTCGGCTGAGTATGAAATGGAACCGTAAACGACTGACTTCTACGCTATCCCTCGACATTCAAAATGTGAGTAATCGGCTCAATGTGTTCGATCGATTTTATGACCCGAATACACGTACGGTCAAAACCTATTATCAAACCGGCCTGATTCCTATTTTGAATTATAAAGTGGAATGGTAAATGCCTGATGGGATATCAGCAAAACAATAAACTGATCCAACATCGCACTTAGAAACGGTAAGTTGTGTTGGGTGTAAAAAATGAGCTAATCTGATAAAAATCATTCAAACCGACTATGAGCCGTTTGGATACTTTATTCCAGGATCATCTTTTTCGAAACCGATCGACCTCTTTCATCGGTCAGTTGCACAAAATACATGCCCCTGGCCAATTGCCCACTCTGGAATATCCAACTATGCCCTTGCCGTGTAAAAGGTGCAAATACTTCTTGCCCAAATTGGTTAAACAATCGAATACTCCCTTTACTACCTTCATTCATTTCAATGGTAAACTGATTAGTTGCAGGATTCGGATAGACTTGTAATGTGATGGGCTCATAAATCTCTTCATAACTCAATGGATAGTCGACGGTAAAATTGTAGACAATCGATTTTCCGAAATCCGGTTCAAAAATTTTCAAGGCCGAACCATCTCCTTTTCTGAAACGAACATAACCGATGCCATCGTTGTTTGCCCAAAAATCAATTCCATCTTCATCCGTATCTTCCACAATAAATGAATAACAGCCGCCTCCTAAATTAAATGTATCGCGATATAATAAATTGTTAGCCATATTATTCCGTTGAAAAACCAGATTACCATCCTGATCTACAATTTTATACGAAGATTCAGCGCCTACCAAGTTCGTTTTAAACTGAACAATAAAATTGGATGGAACCACTTCGGTGATATTAAAAACACTTTGGAAAGTATTGTTTAAAGTATAGGCATCACTTCCGCCATTGGGATTGCGCAAATTCACATGAAATACATTACCACTTGGCGCTGTAATAGCCGACCATAAATTCGCAGATGCCGGCAAACTCACTTCAGCTGTTTCCATGAAGGCCAGGTTTCCTGTCCATTGGTAAGTATCTTTTACCGTGTTGTTATTCACCCAATATTCAATCGTGAGACTAGTGAGGGCTGTAGATCCGGTATTCCGAATAACAACCTGAGGATGACGGCAAATCGGATTATTGCGTGCATATTCCACTTTGGTGCTGGGGTTTTTGATATCTACCACGGCAGCATCTAAGGTAAAATTAGCCGGGCCATAATTGACCAACTGATTACTGACCCAATAATTGCTCGAACCCCATGCGGTATCCAAACCATAGTCGATGAGTGCAGTACCACCAGGACTCACATAAGAAGTGATATCCATTTCCTTTACATCGGTGGCCATGCCCGGGCACCATCCGGCCCGATCATAAATCCAGGTACCACCCTGTGGGTAAACCGGATTTTCGGAACATTTTTTCCAAACATCCCAGGTGAATTCCTTTGCGCCGCCATTGATATTGATATAATGATTTCGTGGAATAAATTCCCCTTCCTGACCATGGCCAGTAATGGCCGTACGAA
Organism: Chitinophagaceae bacterium; assembly: GCA_049318705.1. GTDB lineage: Bacteria > Bacteroidota > Bacteroidia > Chitinophagales > Chitinophagaceae > OLB11. The sequence goes on along the minus strand of JBMOFV010000064.1, from coordinate 2,641 downwards.
TTTTGTAAGAAACACTTGCAGGGTCCAATGGAACAGATCGAGGTTCATATTTATCATCATTCATGATTGCCTGATATCCGGGTGGTTCAACCCTCCAAAGGTTATTGATATCTTTTACTTCACGGGGTGGAGTTCCGACGATAAACATAAATTTAATATCCATATCTTCCTGTCGTTCTCCGCCACCATTGATGAACATCCTTTTCCATCCTTTTAAGATGGGTGCGTAATCAGTCACATCAAAGACCCAGGTTTTTCCACCCATGCCTAAATCCAAGTTGATTCCATAAGGTGTGACAAAGGAAACCAACTGAAAGGCAGATGGAAATTTTTGAAAATAATTCAGGTCTGTAATATTAATGGTTCCTGTTTGCCCATTCATGACAGAATCCAGCAAATTGCCATTATCCCCATCATACACAAAGGTATAACCCGCCTGATAATACCAATTCGTATCGAGTGGTTGAATGCTATTGTTGTTCACCACAAAACTATATACGGTATTCGGGTAGTTTTGAACAGAATCGACATACAAAATATTTGAACTCGCTTGGGTATATACCCCTTGCACAAATGACAATGCAGGTCGATTATTGGTTTCAGTAAAATTTTTAAAGACATCCTTTCCTGCAAAACGTCGCCATACCGGATACCCTTGAATAGAGGCTGAAGCAGTTGCAGCTGAAGCATCTGCCGTCGTATTTCCATTGCCTTCATTCATTTTGTAATATGCCTTTAAATGAGTGTATTGCGGATGTGAAGCATTGATGGTTTGATACATCCACGTTTGAATATCTGCTTGACTAAGTTCTACATCCCACAAAGAAAATTCGTCCATATTGCCATAGTAGTTTTCACCATAAGGCGCTTTACCTAAAACAAAATCGGTCACCTCAACCGGAATGGTTTTGCCACTTCCCGTATGCCAGAGCGCCCCATTGAGATAAATATTCATGATACCAGTTGTACTATTTTTGGTGTACACATAATGATTCCATTGCCCTTCAAACTCAGCCGGTACAGCTGCTTTATTAATCCGATCATAAGGACCGCCCGAACCACAATCCCAATATATGTTTGAATTCGACCAAGGCATATGAATATTCACTTGCCGATGATTTTGGGCATTGTAACCATAAACCACCGAATTATTGGCCGGTAAAATATTTGGATTTCCATAAGCCCAAAAAGCAATGGTAATTTGATTACTAAAATTATTGAATGCTGCATTGCCCAATTGCATAAAATTACTTCCAATCATTTCGAAATGATAATCATCTCCTTCCGAAACCAAACCCATATTACTGCCTTGTACATCGCTCAATACAATAGAGGGTGTGCCCGCAACGGAATTGGTAAAACTAAATTCAACAATGACATTGTCCGTTCCATTCCAGTTAAACGGATTATAAAAAACCAACTCATTGATTCCATTTACCAAAGCCGTACTGTAGAAATAAACTTCGGTAAACCCATTGAGATCTGGTGTTGAAGCCTGCAAAACATTATTGGTGGTATGTTTCATCCTCACTTTTAACTGGTGCAAAACAGAACCCGCATTACTCACCTGAACCCGGATGCTTGAAATATTTCCTGCACTCAAACCAGCTGTACTTAATTCGGCTGCGGTATAGAGGTATTGCGATTTCAGGGTTTGATGTGTTGCATTAAATGGCGCAGAAGTCGTACTCCCTCCTGTGCCGATATTGCCTACGGTTTCGCTAATGGTTGAAGTGTTTACCACATGATGTTGCTGATAACGATAATAGGTATATGTCGGATTGACCAGGTAATTGTAGGTGGATCCACTTGATCCGGTAATGATGTGCGAAGGATGTTTGGCCTTGGACGAATCCGTTTTGGTTGAATCCATGATATAGGTATTACAGGTATAATCCCATTCGCCGCAACCAATGTTCGTTTGTCCGGATACCGCAGGCGAAACCAACCCATTTTTACAACGCATATTGTAGAGCATGTAAATTTTTTCGAAACTAACCCCGGGCAGGTCAGGAAACAGAATCATGCTATCTCTGCTGTATTGCGTTTGGGTGTAATTAAACGTAGAAGTGATGATGGTATCACCAGGCACCTGTGCGTTTGTCAATAATGCGGAGCAAGCCATTACCAGGCTAAGTAATATTTTTTTCACTGTAGTGATTTTTACCAAAAATAGGTTTATCTGGGTGGAAATGTAAAAATTAAGCGGAATAATTCATGGCTGATGCGGTGATGAAAAACGAAAGTGCATGCTGAATCGCTTATTGTGGTATATAAACCCAAATTTTGCATTTGTTCTTAACCAAAGGCAATATTTGGATGAAACGAACGCTATTATCTAAGTTGATAGAATACCATTGTCAAAATCTAAAACGATTTGGTCATTGTAGAATTACAATCTCTCTAACTTGCTGTAATAGCCTGTAAGTCAATGATTGATGTATTATTTTTGACGCGTGCTATTAATTATAACAGCGTAAAATGAGTCCCTGTTTTCCTAAGTCGGCATCGGTATCATTCTTGATTTCCACCTTTTGTCTTAAAACAAAAGGTGGAGCCAAAAATTCAAGGCTGTTGCTCTTTTGGCTAATACCGAATCCATTTCTGTAATAGTCCAATTTTGATTGGACTAAACACAAAT
>JBMOFV010000063.1:0-10346 GCA_049318705.1 Chitinophagaceae bacterium | reverse complement strand
TGAGATGTTCCACCATGACATAAGATTGCCGTGGAAGATGCCGTCACGCTTAGTATCGCGGGCTCTGTAACCAAAATAGTTGTAGAAGCCGTACAGTTGTTCGCATCCTTCGCAGTAATGGTAAAGGAACCTGCAACAACGTTGTAAGTATTCCCTGATTGGTACGCGCCGTTGTTTAAACTATATTGAATCACTCCAGTCCCACCCGTAGCACCTAATGTCAATAGAGTAGAGCCCCCATTACATGGAATTGGATTAAATACCGATGAAATAGTTAGAATAGGCGGCTGCGAAACAGTTATCACACTGCTAGTTGAACATGCATATAAATCAGAAACAGTGACCGTATAAGTTCCAGCGCCTGCTGTAAACACATTCGAACCTTGTAAAGGACCATTATTTAATTGGTATTGATATGCCGGTGAACCCCCACCCGCAACCGCTGTGATATTGGTTGTCCCATTATTGCAAAGAATCGTACCACTACTCAACGATAAATTGATTGCCGGAGGTTCAGTAATCGTAACTACAGAATTGGTGCTACAATTATTCACATCACTTACAGTTACCGTATAGCTGCCAGCGCCGAGCGAAAATGTATTTCCGGATTGTAAAGGCCCATTATTGATTCCGTAAAAATATGGGCTTGTACCTCCATTGCCATTAACAGTCAAGGTACTTTGACCACCAAAACAACTCACGGGGGTAAAAGAAGTACTCATTCCTACCGCAGTAGGCGATACAATATTCAGCACAGAAGATGCGGTACAATTATTTCCATCAGTAACAGAAACAGTAAAGGTACCTGCTGATACCGGATAACTATTATTCGGTTGCAAAGCCCCGCCATTCAATTGGAATTGATAATTTAATGTCCCACCGGAAACCGATGCGCTCAAAGTTGTGTTTGCGCCAAAACATGGAATCGGTGGTGCCGACAAATTCACTTGTAGAGAAGCCGGCTGTGAAATAGTAACGGTGGTTGATGCGGTACAATTATTTCCATCTGTTGCTGTAACGGTATACACTTGTGCAATTAATCCGGTGAAAGTACCTGCAAGCGTTTGCGTAGCTGCAGGAATAATTCCATAAGTAATTGGGGCAACCCCATTGGCTGATATACTAAAATTTCCATCATTGCCACCTGAACAAGCAACAGCATTAATGACCGGGGTATTAAAGGTAGTTAATGGTGCGGGAGATAAACTCACAACACTTGTGGCGGTGCACGAACCGGCATCACTCACAGTGAGAGTATATGCCGTTTGAGTAAGATTTGTAAATACTCCGGTACTATTTGTAGCGCCACTGGGCTGCAAGGTGTACGTCAAGGGATTGACCGTATTGGCTGTACTTACCGATGTGATCGAAGCGCCTGCGGCACAAGATCCCGCAGCCGTATTTACCGCAGTTACTGATGGAACTGTACATGTTCCCGGTATGGTGACCGCAGTGCGGGGCAAACAAGTTGTTGCACCTGCCGGACAGCAAGATGCATAAAGTGTTTGACCACCCGGACAAGTTGAACCGGCCGGATCATATACAAATGGAGAACCACTTCCAACCTGGGTTCCGCCTGTGGCAGCAGTCCACCAAGTAACTGTACCATTGTTGTTACAAGGCCCGGTCAAGGTAGATGTATAATTTAATGAGCCTCCGGTACAGGACCGAACAGGCGCTGAAGCAGAAGGCACAACCACCGGACCACATGGCACTACATTGATATTGAAACTAACGGTATGGCTGGTAAAATTATTGACGTCATAACAACCTGTTCCACCATCACTTTGTGCCGTCAGGATAAAAGTCTCTGTAGTAGTCGTCAAGGTTGAATTACAGAAAGTCATATAAAAACTTATCGAAAATGCATTACCGCAATTCAAGGTCGACGCCCCCCAATTATTACAAGGATTCCCATCATTCGCAGTCGCACCGGGACAACAGGAGTTACCTGCAGTAGCGTCATAATAAAACCCGGGACCTGCTGTTATTCCTACCGGACATAATCCGGTACAACCCGCATTGTATGTGATAAATCCCGGAGGTAAGGAAATGCCCGAAACCGTAAAACCTGCATTTGCAGGAAAAAACACAGAATGTATCCATTCCGCATTTTGTTGCTCCCATTTTAAATTAGATATACTGACCAATAAAGTGGTTGTACCGCATGGATCGGTGCAAACCAGATTTCCGTTAGTGACAGATGTACCTGAACCACTGCTAAATGAAGCAGTAACGATAGGCACTGAATTGCTGCAGGTAGATAACAAACCCGTTCTGACAACATTTGTCACATTCAGTGTTTGTGCACCTGATCCGGTCGCCCAACATAAACTTATCAATAATAAAAAAATCCTCATTTGCTCACTTTTTGGAGTAATACACTTAACTGTTCTTGAATCATAGGTAGCGGCATCAAGACGTCATCGGAATGTGTACGGATTAAATATTGACAAAAACGAATACGATTGGGCACGGAAATTTCCGAATTGTAAATAACCCTGAAAACGGAGAACATCTTTCTGGCAACTCCGGATTTCTGACCTTGAGATTCAAAATGACTGAAAAAGCGAATAGAATCAGCCGGCAAGACAGGACTAAGAGCACTTAAATTAATCCATTGTTGAATGGTTTTCATGTCTTGCTCCTGCTGGCCAAATACCTGCTGTGCAGAAATGCGGGTGCTTGTGGCTAATAAGAATAGCCCAAGAAATAATTGTAAAATAAACTTCATGGAAGGTGTGTTTTTTCAATAATATTTTTGTCTTCAAACAAAATGGATGTGATTCCACCCTGTGAGGTGGCAAATAGTAGGTTTCGGGCGTGAAGATACAAAAAATTACCATGCTTAAAAGGATAGCGCACAGCAAATTCACCTACTTAAGTCAGTGAATTGTCATGTTTTTCAACGCAATTTTGGCCGTATGATGAAATTTTCTTCACGCTAACATAAATCGATGTTGAAGAAATCGCTTTTTTGAGGCATCTTGCACAACCGCATGTTGGCATTTTTTTTAAGCATTTCCATTTTTTTAACGTTGGCCTATGCCACCCTTATCGCTTATTATTATCGAGGTTGGCGCGACTGTGCAGAAATTTTTACTGAAAAAGAAAGATTGCCTTCCACCTTCGTGAGTATCATTATACCGGCACGAAACGAAGCACACAATTTACCCATTTTGCTCAAAGCCATTCTCTCCCAATATTACCCTTCTCATTTGATGGAGATCATTGTGGTGGATGACCATTCTACAGATGAAACAGCAGAAATAGCCCGTTCTTACCCCGGTGTTATTTGTATCGAACTCGCTCAAATTCCGGGCTTTGCTGTTTTAAATTCCTATAAAAAAAAGGCGATTGAAACTGGTATCCGACAAAGTAAGGGTTCGATGATACTGACCACAGATGCTGATTGCATCCCCGGACCCTATTGGATTTTAAGCATGGTAGAGTATTTCGAAAAAAAGAATGCCGTGATGATAGCTGGTCCGGTTGCTTTCACGAATCGCGGATCCTGGTTTGAGCACTTTCAATCGCTTGATTTTTTAACCATGCAAGGGATTACAGCCGCAGTATTACATTTTAAATCCGGCACCATGTGTAATGGCGCTAATCTGGCTTATAAAAAATCGGCTTTCGAGCAGGTAGGTGGATTTCAGGGAATAGATGATATTGCCAGCGGCGACGATATGCTCCTGATGTTTAAAATTGAACAAGCCTTTCCCGGACAAATCGCTTATTTAAAAAACAAAGATGCCATCGTTCTCACGAGTCCAATGCCTGATTTTCGCTCATTCATCGAACAACGTATTCGTTGGGCTTCAAAGGCTGCAAAATTCAAAGACAAACGAATATTTGCCGTATTGCTCATGGTGTATTTTTATAATTTCCATTTTATTTTAGGCACATTCCTCTGTTTGTTTTACCCTGTTTATGGCGTGTATATTTTCATCGCTTTGCTCATAAAAATTTTGGTGGAAAGTCTTTTGGTGAATACCCTCACCTCTTTTTTCAATAAGCGAAACGAACGTAAGTTTTTTTCTATCTTGCAACTCATTCATATTCCTTATATCGTTGTCTCGGGCCTCCTCGGACAATTCGGTTCTTATCATTGGAAAGGTCGAAAAGTTAAATAAGATGTCCGGCATTGCACATACCCGTTTTTGGAAAAGATTCCGCAAAAATAAACTTGCTTTAGTGGCGCTTTTTTTTATTTCATTTTTGGTAATCATTGCGCTGTTTGCCTATTTATTCAGCCCCGACGGCAGCAAAGACGCCAATCGTATTACACTCGAAATTCAAGCCAAAGCTCCCGGATTCTCGTGTTACTTTTTTTCAAAAAATGCCGGCATTCAACATCCACAATCCAACTTTTCACATTACCTCAATGGCTATGAAATCAAAGATGAATGGATTCCAATTCGTTCATGGTCATGGAAGGGCGATTCATTGATTCTCCAAAAAATCATTGACGAACAAATTACAGAAAATATCTCCTTTTATCTACCCGATGTGAAAAATCTAAAGGCATACGAAGAGACCCATTTACGTCAACAAAGGTTTTTATTAGGGACAGACAATTTCGGAAGAGATGTTTTGTCACGATTACTGATCGGTAGTCGGGTTAGCTTAAGTGTTGGACTTATTGCTGTTCTGATATCCATGAGTATCGGCATCTTTTTAGGGGCCGTAAGTGGCTATTTTGGCGGCTGGACAGACCAGCTCATCACCTGGTTCATCAACGTCATCTGGGCCATCCCTACCCTTTTATTGGTATTCGCAATCACCTTCGCTTTGGGAAAAGGATTTTGGCAAATTTTTATTGCAGTCGGATTAACCATGTGGGTCGGAACTGCCCGACTTATTCGTGGACAGGTTTTATCGATTAAAGAATTGGATTATGTGAAAGCGGCACGAACCATGGGTTTTTCTTCCGCTCGTATCATTTTCCGGCATATACTGCCTAATGTGCTGGGTCCAACTTTAGTGATGGCTGCCGCCAATTTTGCCACCGCAATTTTGATTGAAGCCGGATTGAGTTTCTTAGGAATAGGGGTTCAACCTCCAACGGCATCCTGGGGACTGATGATCAAGGAAAATTATCATTTTATTATCACCAACCGCCCAATGTTGGCCATAGTTCCCGGCTTTGCCATCATGCTTACCGTTTTGGCTTTTAATATCCTCGGCAATGCTTTGAGAGATGCATTGGATGTTAAATCGAAATAATGCGTGAATGTGTTATTAGTAATTGCTTATATCAGATGGTCTCCTTATAACTTTTGTACCAGCGGTAAGCCAAAAAGCCCATAAATATCAAGGGCATCAAAGCCAGATAAATAATTCCGCCATTTAAACCCTTGGCCGCCTTATCGCCCAAAGTGGAAGCCGTTTTTGTACAAATGGCACATTGTGAAAATCCCTGTAAGGAAATAACAACCAGTAGTAACAAGCTAAATATTCTGCGAAGCATATGCAAAGTTGGATTTTCTAAGTCGATTGACCAAAATTAATTCACCCAAAATTCTATAGATTTTTCAAATAGATATGGTCATCACACAATCGCAGTCAACCCTCGTTATGTAGGGCTCTCTGAATAACTCAGAAATGCTGTAGATTCAAGGCGCGGGTAACAATGCTGAATTAACTTACTGGGATATGCCCGCAACGCATCGGAAATATGCCTTCAAAAAGTGTGTATAAACGATTATAAAATTTCGCTTGAATGACCATCACCCCTCATTTTGAGCGTTATTCAGTAAGCCCTGTTTAAACCAACAACAAATGGCGTCCATCATCATCGAACCCGGAAAAAAGATGGTTTTATGAGATCCTCTCCGGGAAGCTTTGAATAAAGGCGCAGAAAGTGAGGCAATTTCCTTAATTTCGCAAATTGCCCTTTTCAGAACGGGGCTGTGTTCAGGAAGTTTGTCGCACATCATCAAACATATCTATAATTATGCCTCCGACGAAGTCGTTCGACGAGGAAAACGTATCTTTTTAACCCAAGGTGTAAAATTTTTGCGTAAAGATGAATTAAGCGGGCAACTTCATTTCAAAGTTCGCAACGATCAATACCATAATCATTACAATGTTGCTATCTCGAAATATCAGGATGAACAAACCCTGACTGCACGCTGTCAATGCCCTTATAACATGGGAGAAATATGCCGTCATGAAGCAGCCGCCCTTTTTCATTTGAATGACATGCTCTTGAATCAGGAACTGGACCAGGAGCAAGCCCGATTTAATCAGGCCCATACCATGATTCGCATGAGGAGCATTGATCTGAAGCATTTAAGGCTTTTTACTTCGAATGCCCTTTTCGAAGAAGCTGAAAAAATCCAAAGTCATCACAAGGTAGAAATTTCACATTCTGTCAATGAAAAAGTAGAAGCTTTAATAACAGTGGGGCAGGAAAGTTTCTCGGTGAAATTGCAACGGAATGATGACAAATCTTTCGACACGTCCTGCACTTGCGAGGAGCACCGACACCCTTTGTGTCCGCACAAAACAGCACTCTTTTTACAATTATTACATGCTTCAGGCCCGAACTTTTTTGATTCAATTCGAAATTGGGATCATCAAAAAAATAAATTACTCGGGCTTTACGGTTATTCCTTAAGTGATGACCTGAATGGCAAATTTGATTTTTATTATCAGGATGGCAAACCCTTTCTCAAAGTATTGGACCAAAGCATTAAAAAAGTGCAGGCCCAACCTTTAGGGATGGACAAACCTGCTACGAATCAGGTGGTAGGTCCGCAGGATTACAATAAACGTTTAGGCCTCATCATTCATTTACAGGAAAAACAATATCCTTTTTTTGGTATTGATTTGGTTGAAGGTGATCTCGCCGAACACCAATCTGCTTTCAGTGGTCAGATCCAAAAACTGGATACAGGCAAATATATCAACCCTGAAAAATATCCGCTCGAAGACCGCGAACTGATTAATATGGTTCGGAAAATTCAACGTGCGGAATTCAGTAAACATATTGCCCGAAATTCGCCGTTTGGAGATATCTGGGAAAACATCATTACTCAGGATGCCGATCAACCTGATCAGGAATCCCTTAAACTGATTTTTGATTACCTCCATCCGAAACTCCTGCGGATGTTTAACCAACTAAGCCCGGCAACGCCCCTATATTTTCTTCCAAACGGTCTGCCCTACCGAACAAGTAGCTTAAAAGAAATTAAATACTTACACCATAATTTGTATCCGAATATTCATGTACGCAGAAATCCGGATTATATGGGTGTGGACATTTCGCTGATTTATGACGATGCCTCTTTTTTACCGGAAGAAAATGCCCTTCAAAATCATCTGCTCTACTTACATGGAAATCTGCTTTTGCTCATTCACAAACCCGGTGATGCGGCCCGATTGGCCGATCTTAGTAAAAAAACCGAAATTCCTCTGAATGAATGGAGTCAATATCTTCATCATCATATTGTGCCTATCAGCAAACTTTATGACATCACTTTTGATGAAGGCCTGGTAGAATATCACGACGAAAGCACGCCGAAAACAGTGGTTTATATCAGCGAACAAAACAACTACTTCATGATCAAACCGATGTTTCGATATGGTCAAACAGAAGTTGAAATCAGCGCTGAAAATCATATCTCTGTCGAAGATCAGGGCAAGCTGGTTTACATGAAACGAAATAAAGCCCACGAACAGGTTTTTATTGATTGGATCAATGAATTACATCCACATTTACGTAAACCGGAATATGAAAGTCATTTTGCTTTGCATGGCAAATATGTGTTTAGTCAAAATTGGTTTTTTCAATTTTTTGATAAAATGAAAGAAGCCGATGTGGATGTTTTTGGTTATGAAAATCTCAAAAACTTCCGCATCAACAAATCCAAACCCAATACTTCAGTGCATATTTCTTCGAATCTGGACTGGTTTGATACTGAAATTGAAATCAACTTTGATGGGCTGGGTGTAGATGTGAGCGATATTCAAAAGGCCCTCTCGCTCAAACAAAACTATGTTGCACTGGGTGATGGCAGTATCGGAATCCTTCCGGAAGAGTGGTTGAAGAAGTTTTCACTGCTCTTTAAAATGGCAGATACACAAGGTAAAAAATTAAGAGTCAGTAAATTTAACTTTAGTGTCATCGATGAAATGATGGATTTAATTTCTGATCAGGACATCATTAAAGAACTGGACGAGAAGAAGAAATTATTGTTGAACGAAAATCCTGAAAGCCACAGCGACATTGCCATTCCAGAAGAAATCAATGCGGTTTTACGCCCCTATCAGGTGGCCGGCTTTCAATGGTTGGCCTATTTGGAAAAAGTTAAATGGGGTGGTTTATTGGCAGATGATATGGGATTGGGAAAAACAGTTCAAACTTTGACTTTTTTACAATACTATAAAACCAAAAACCAAGGTATTCATGCCCTCGTTATCTGCCCCACATCTTTACTCTATAACTGGGAAAATGAGATACGCAAATTTGCGCCTCAACTCAGTTATCTGATTCATCACGGATCCTCACGAACTTTAAAGCACACCGAACTTTCCGGATATGATATCATTATTTCCACGTATGGTACACTCCGAAGCGATGCAGAATTGTTTGCAAAAAATGAAGTGGATTATATTGTTTTAGATGAATCACAAACGATTAAAAATCCGAATAGCAAAGTTGCAAAAGCAGCTCAATTTATACCCGCCCGCAACCGGATTGCTTTGAGTGGTACCCCCATGCAGAACAATACTTTTGACCTCTACTCGCAAATGAATTTCCTGAATCCGGGCATGCTCGGAAATAAAGAATTTTTTAAGGAGCAGTTTGCCAAACCGGTCGATAAATTTCAGGACCAGGAAACCAAAGACCATCTGCGAAAATTAGTCTATCCTTTTATGCTTCGCCGCACGAAGGAACAAGTTGCAGATGACTTACCAGATAAAACCGACATTACTTTGTATTGCGAAATGGGGCCTCAACAAAGAGCTATTTATGAAGCATACAAAAACATGTACCGTTCACGAATTTTAGGCAGTATCGAACAACAAGGGATTGAAAAATCACAGTTTGCTATTTTGCAAGGCTTGATGAAACTGCGTCAGATTTGTGATTCTCCGGCCATCCTGCGCGACGAACAGAAGTTCGACAACCACAGTGCGAAACTGGATGAACTGACCCGGGAACTGGAAGAAAATACCGGCGAACACAAAGTGCTCATCTTCTCACAATTCCTGGGAATGCTTGCTTTAATTCGGGAAAAATTAAAACAGCATCAAATTCCTTTTCAATATTTTGATGGCAGTTATACCGCCATTCAACGTGAGCAAGCCATCAATGAATTTCAAAACAATCAGGCATGTCGTGTATTCCTGATTTCATTAAAAGCAGGTGGTATGGGATTAAACCTCACCGCAGCCGATTATGTATATATTGTAGACCCATGGTGGAATCCGGCAGTTGAACAACAAGCAATAGATCGTACGCACCGAATTGGTCAAACAAAAAATATCTTTGCATACCGAATGATTTGTAAGGATACCGTAGAAGAAAAAATCATGTTACTGAAAGAGAAAAAAAATAGTTTAGTAAAAGACATTATCAGCAAAGATCAACATATGATCAAACAACTGACACGCGATGACGTCAGCTATTTGTTTAGTTAAATGCCCTACTTATGCTTAATAACATTGAACGACTGATTAAACAGCGAATTCCATTTCAATCAGAGACTGTAAAAGCCCTGGTCGGATTTATGTATGTTTCCTACATCCTTCAGGATGCCCAGCAACAGTATTTTAAGCCTTTTGGAATCACATTACAGCAATACAATATCTTGCGTATTCTGCGCGGACAATTCCCCAAGGCGTCCAATATCAATCTCATTAAAGAAAGAATGATTGACCGGATGAGTGATGTATCCCGTATGATTGACCGATTGGTTAAACTGGAAATGGTTACCAAGGAAGCCAATACCCTCGACAAAAGAAATGTGGATGTGGTGATTACCGAAAAAGCACTCAATCTATTGACTGAAATTGATCAATTGGACACCATGGAAAAACTCCCGATAGGCCATTTAACACCTGATGAAATCCGCCAGTTAAATCAACTCATTGACCGGATTTTAGAAAACTACTAATTGGTTTTATTGAACGGGAAGAAAAAAATTGTGTAAATTTTAATTGCTTTTTTACTTTTGGACTATCATGTCATCTCAAAACCTCGAAACCCAAATAAAATTATCGCTCCCTTTTGTCAATGAATATTACAAAGGTGTTGTTGGCGTAATTGTACTAGAAAGCATTTTTTCACAGCATCTCGACCAGTATCTCAATCAATTTCGTTTAACCTATCA
>JBMOFV010000062.1:0-10814 GCA_049318705.1 Chitinophagaceae bacterium | reverse complement strand
GTATTAGTCTTCCTTCTTTTCAGGCAGACTAAAAAAACTGAATACAGTGGTCCCGTAATTCCTCATTTTTTCAAAGCCTTCAAATGTTTGATAATCATTTCGGGGTGTATGTTCCAATATAAATAAGCCATGTGGTTTGAGAAGTGGTTTAGATAAAATCAAACGAGGTAAATCATCAATTTCCGACAAAGCATATGGGGGACCAGCAAAAATAAAATCAAATTGATTTGGACATTGATGTATAAAACGAAAAACATCCTGACGTACGACCTTCAATTGAGGAATTTTTAAAGCTTGTACATTCGATTGAATAAAAGCCAGCATTTTCGGATCCTGCTCAACAATGGTTAAATCATGACAACCTCTGGAAGCCAATTCATAACTGATACAACCGGTACCTCCAAATAAATCGAGGGTAGAAATTTCCTCGAAGTCCAAACGATGTTGCAGCATATTGAACAAACCCTCTTTGGCAATATCTGTTGTTGGCCGGGTATGCGGCATATGACTGGGCGGATTGATACGACGTCCGCCAAATGAACCACCTATAATTCGCATGTCACCAATGAGAAAATATTAAAGAAATAATGACTGGGATGTGCATATAAACCTTTGGGATACAACAAAGATTTGATGCGGCTGATTTGCCGCGTAAAAGGATAATATTTTTTCAACAAATCGAGTATGGATTGGGTACTGCCCAACTCACCATGCACCTGAACGCCTATTTTGTCAGGGTCCAATTGTTGAAGTTTGACGAATTGAGCAATGACGAATAATACATCCTCCGCTTTTTGATAATTACAAACCTGATGAATTTTTAACTGATCCGGTTTTTGATAAACGCTGAAATAGAAATGCTCCTCCTTGACTGCGATAAACAAGTTCCATTCGGTATCATGTAAACATTGTTTTGGATAAGATTGTAATAACGGAAAAGTAGAATCTACAATTTCCAATTGAGGCATTCGTTTTTTTAAAAAATCAATCGTTGCTTTTTTTAGTGCGTATTGAGCGATATATTGATCTTTGTTATGGCGTATATAAATTTCCTCTTCCGGCCAGATTTGATAAATGAGTGATAACATATCCACCTCTTTATTTTTAAAGGCAGAAGCTGGTAGCAAGGTAATTTTTTGAGAGTCAATGGCTAATCGAACGGAGCTTGCTTTTTTAATGAACAAATCAAATAACATTTCATCAAAATCACTTTTACCCAGTACATTGTTCAGCAAGTCAAAATGTTTGACCATGAAAATAGTATCTCTCTCCGGATTGGAAAAGGCATAGGAAATATAATTACGGCCAAATAAAATGGAGCAAACGATTTCTCTCTCTGTATGAAGAATGGATGATTTTTCTTCGATAATATAAGTGGGTTGAAGTGCCATGTGGGAAAGGAGTTTAGTACTTATTTTTTATCGATGAATAAAAACTTAATGGCAATCAGGATCATGAGAACCCCAAATATTTTTTTAATGGTCAGGGTTGGAATATTGACTGCAATTCGACCACCAAAAAATCCGCCAATCACGAAACCAATACATAAAATGAAAGCAATCTTCCAATCAACCATCCCCTTTTGATGATAAGAATAGGCCGCTGCTAAACTCACGGGAAGTGAAAGCATGGCCAAAGTGGTGCCCTGAGCGGTATGTTGGTTGAGATTAAAGAGGAGCACCAAAGCAGGTACAATTACAATACCACCGCCAATACCGACCATACTACTGAGCACTCCCGCAGCAGCGCCTAAAAGGATCAAACTCAAAATTGAGGTCAAAGTCATTGTTTCAGGGTTTAATGAAGCAACAAAGAAACAGAATGTCCGTTTAATATTAATTGTGAATTACTTTTTTTTTCAAACTTTGGTTAATTCACGTATAAAATTATCTTTGTCACTTATAATTTTTAAAACTATATCTAAAAAACCGATTTATGGCAGACGTAAAATCAAATGTGTCAAGTACACCTACAGCGAAAAAAGGAACTAACATCATGTTGTTAAACTTAGTGATTGTGTTGATTTGTATTGCAGTGGCTCACGTTATCTTTCATACTGTATTTGCCAGTACGAACAACTTCTCTGACGGTGCTGCAAGGCATCAACCTAAAAACCTGATGGGAACCATGTATTTGGGCGGTTGGGTTGTACCGATTCTGATGTCTACCTTTTTGGTCATGTTATCCTTCTTGGTTGAGCGTGCCCTGACTATCTTTAAGGCCCGTGGTAAAGTGACTAATGCAGAATTTATCAAAAAAGTACAATTTCATTTGGCTTCTAAAAATGTTGACGCAGCCATCAGCGAATGTGATAAACAAGCTGGTAGCGTAGGTAACGTAATGAAAGCTGGTTTGAAAAAATACAAAGAAATGATCAATAACAGCGAGTTTGACACGGATCAGAAAATTGAACAAATTAAAAAGGAAGTTGAAGAAACAACTGCATTGGAATTACCGATGTTGGAAAAGAACCTCGTGTTTTTATCAACAATTACATCCGGTGCTACCCTCTTGGGATTGTTTGGTACGGTAATGGGGATGATTCGTGCGTTCGCGGCGATGGCAAATGCCGGTGCTCCTGATGCAAACGCCCTTGCTGCCGGTATCTCTGAGGCCCTGGTAAATACCGCCTTAGGAATTGGTACTTCATTCATTGCGATGTTGGCGTATAACTTCTTTACCACCATCATTGATAACGTTACTTTCGGAATCGACGAAAGTGGATTCACTCTGGAACAAAGCTTTAAAGCCAACTACAAATAATTTATTATTTTTTAACCACTCGTCTTTCGGGGAAACTTCAACGTTTAAAAAAATAATAATTTATGTCAAAACACAAACTGCCCAGAAAAAGTACGCATATTGATATGACGGCCATGTGTGATGTGGCTTTCCTTCTGCTCACCTTTTTCATGTTGGCAACTAAATTTAAACCGGATGAACCGGTCGTCGTTCGAACACCTTCGTCGATTTCAGATATCATCATGCCCGAAAACTCTATCCTCTTGACGGTTGATCCTCAGGGAAAAGTGTATTTCGATTATGATAATAAAAAGGCCAAGCGTATGTTGATTGAAAAAATCAATACGGAAAAAGGCTTGACATTAAGCGAAGAAGAAAAGCAATCATTTGTGAATGGAGCCTCTTTTGGATTGCCATTTAATCAAATGAAAGCGTATTTGGCTATCCCGCCAATGGATCAGAAAAACTATCCTTTTACCGGAATTCCTATTGATACTTCCTATGTAGCGGAAACCAATGAGTTGGGCTATTGGGTGCAAGCGGCCCGTTTTGCCGGTCAGGAAGAAGGACATCCACCACGTATTTGTATCAAATGTGATGGAACCACAGTTTATCCAAGGGTAAAGGATGTGATTAAAACGCTCACCAAGAACAATATCGACCGATTTAATCTGTTGACTTCATTGGAAGCTGTTCCTCCCGGAACGTCAGCTTATGAAGAAAAAAATAAAACCAATTAATCCACTCTTAAATATCATTTAGACAATGGCAGAAATACAAGAGAAATCCGGGGGTGGGAAGAAAGGCCCGGGCGTCAAGAAAGGGAAAAAACTATCGACGCGAATTGACTTGACTCCAATGGTGGATTTGGGATTCCTTTTGATTACCTTCTTTATCTTCACGACAACCATGAGTAAACCTAAAACCATGGAAATCAATATGCCGGTGGATAAAGAGAATCTGAAGGATGAAGAAAAAAACAAGGTGAAAGATTATACAGCGATGACCGTTTTATTGAGTAAAGAACATCGTGTTTATTACTATACCGGTTTGGCAGATGATCCGATGAAGCCACCAAAATTGGAAGTGACTTATTTTCAAACCAAAAACGGCATACGAGATGCCATCATTGCACTTAAAAAACGCGTTTACGAAGAGCGTAACAGCGGTACTCCGGGACGCAATCCAAAAGATGAACCAGTTATTTTGATTAAGCCTGATACCACCAGTACTTATGATGACATGGTGAACATTTTGGATGAAATGCAAATCAATGGCATCAATACTTATGCAATGATTGACATCACAGACGTAGACAGAGCTTTTATTAAAGCTACTGAAGATGCCAACACCGGTGCAGGAAATTAATTTATGGAATTTATTCAAAAACACATCTAAAAGTCAAAACCTCAAACATGGAAGCAAAAGATATTCTGAAGTCTGACGTTTTGGACATCATATTTGAAGGACGAAACAAAACTTATGGGGCTTATGAATTACGCAAAAATTATAGCAAGCGTGTTCGTAATTCCATCATAGGTGCTGTTGTTTTTGCAACTGTTTTGGCCTCTATACCGGTCATTGCCAGTTTGATGAACAAAACAACCAAAAAGGCTAAACCCAAGGTGAAGGTGACTGAATTGATCACACCGCCTCCGGTTGATAAAAAGAAACCACCACCTCCTCCCCCACCTCCTCCACCGCCACCGGTGAAACCGCAGGTGAAATTTACTCCTCCGGTGATTAAAAAAGCCGAAGAGGTGAAAGAAGAAGAAAAACCACCACCAAAGAAGGAACTGGAAAAAGCAACAGCCAGTACAGTTACGGTTGAAGGAGATGAAAATGCCAAATTGGATGCGCCTGTAGTACCGGATAAAGGTCCTGCAGTCGTTGAACCTCCTAAGCCTGAACCTCCTAAAAACGAAATTTTTGAGTTTGTAGAACAAATGCCTGAATTTCCTGGTGGTGATGATGCCTTAAGTGCTTATTTATCGAAAAACATCAAATATCCTAAACAAGCTAACGAGCAAGGTATCTCCGGTCGAGTAGTAATTAACTTTGTGGTGAATGAAAACGGGGATATAGCCGATGTTAAAGTGGCTCGTGGTATTGGATATGGTTGCGACGAAGAAGCCATGCGCGTCGTTCGAAGTATGCCGAACTGGCGTCCGGGTAAACAAAACGGTAAAGCGGTAAGAGTATCATACAGTTTACCAATTACCTTTGAATTGGAAGAGTAGTTACTTATTTTTTAAAATACAGGTCGGCGTAAGTCGACCTTTTTTTATGAATAGATTTCACTTAATAGAACTTAAAAGAATGCACCCATTTAAAGTTCAACCAATATTTTTTTTTAGTAAAATTTGGGTCAAAATTACCCCACATTCATGGAGATCCTTTTGATTGATTGATCATCTCTCCATGTATTTCTGAAAAATTAATTTTACTCAGTATAGACCATGCATTAAGAGTTTATAAAGTAGAAATAGATTGGAAATAATCAAGGAACCCATAGGTGTTTTAGAAATGGGGAGACATTCAGCATTCATTTCATTCTAGTCGCTATCAAACCGGATATTAACCAATCATCAAAATTTATATCTTTTTTCATATTGAATAAATTTTACCACCTTGAATTGGCCTAACTTGCAGCTTTATTTTTTATGAATTATAAACTCATCCTGCTCCTTATTTTGACATTATTTTCGAAATGGTCGCTAGCAGAAGACAAATTTACCCTGAGTGGGTATGTGAAAGATGCTAGTAGCGGCGAAAGTTTACCGGGAGCAACAGTGGGCTTACTGGAGTTAAAAAAAGGCGTGAATGCCAATAATTATGGCTTCTATTCCATATCGGTACCTAAAGGAAATTATCAAGTAAAGGTGAGTTATTTGGGATATGAAACGCAGTTGATTTCAATCAATTTGGATAAGAATACCCAGCTCAATATTGAATTGCTGCCTAAAAATATGACTTCAAAGGAGATAGTGATTAAGGATTTACGTAAGGATGAAAATGTGAAGAGTACTGAAATGGGGATGCATCAATTATCGATGGAAGCTGTGAAAAAACTACCTGTTATTATGGGTGAAGTGGACGTATTAAAATCCTTGCAGCTTTTGCCGGGTGTTAGTTCCGCGGGTGAGGGCCAAAGTGGTTTTTATGTGCGTGGTGGTGGACCGGATCAGAATTTGATTTTGTTGGATGAGGCCGTGGTATACAATACCGGACATTTGTTTGGCTTTTTTTCCGTGTTTAATGGCGATGCTATTAAAAATGTAACCCTCATTAAAGGAACTGCACCTGCAAATTATGGGGGGCGCTTGTCGTCGGTAGTTGATGTAAGTATGAAGGAAGGCAACAATAAAAAATACCAGGTTGAAGGCGGGATTGGCTTGATAGCCTCACGTTTATCGATACAAGGTCCTATTCTGAAAAATAAAGCATCTTTTATGGTCAGCGCCAGGAGAACTTATATTGACGCTTTGGTGAAGCCCTTTGTCAAAAAAGAAAGTACGCTTTCCGGATCAGGATATTATTTCTATGATTTAAATGCCAAGGTAAATTATATTTTATCAAAGAAAGATCGACTGTATGCCAGTGGTTATTTTGGCAAGGATGTGTTTACATTTAAAAACAAGGAAAGAACATTTAATATCAAAGTGCCCTGGGGAAATAGCACGGCCACTTTACGTTGGAATCATGAGTTTAGCAATAAACTTTTTATGAATACCACATTAACCTATAATGATTACCAGTTTACCTTCAATGCAGAACAGCAGGATTTTAATATCCAATTATATTCGGGTATCAGGGATTGGAGTGGAAAGGTAGATTTAGACTATTACAGTAAATTTAATCACAATTTTAAATTTGGCGGTATTTATACCTGGCACACTTTTACGCCGAGTACTGTAAGTGGAAGTGCGGGTGGAACGGAATTATCGCCCGACCAGTCGTTTCGTAAATATGCCCATGAAATCGGCATTTACGCATTGGATGAGTTTGACCTGGGAGAGCGTTTTAAAATCAATGCCGGTATTCGTTATACGCAGTTTATGCAAGCCGGACCATACACCCGATATACCTTTGATTTGAATGATAAAAAGACGGATAGCATCAGTTATGGTGCCGGTGAAATTGCGAAGAGTTATGGTGGATTTGAACCTCGATTAAATATTCGTTTTACAATTGATAAAACTTCGTCGATCAAAGCTGGTGTAGCGAAGACCTATCAATATCTTCATTTGGTAACTAACAATGGCTCTACTTTGCCTACAGATATTTGGAGTCCGTCAACATATTTTGTACGTCCACAGGAAGCCTGGCAGTACAGCATCGGTTACTTCAAAAATTTCCTGGATAATAAAGTAGAAACATCTGTTGAAGTCTATTACAAGGACATGAAAAATTTGTTAGAGTATCGTGAGGGCTACGTGCCATCTTCGCTTCGGGATATTGATTACGATTTTGTTTTTGGGAGAGGATATGCTTATGGCGCTGAATTTTTTGTCAACAAAACCAAAGGTCGTTGGACGGGTTGGATATCTTATACCCTGGCATGGACGAGAAGAATTTTTAAGGATTTGAACAATGGACTTGAATACCCCGCCAAGTTTGATCAGCGACATAATATCTCGGTAACCAGCACCTATGAGTTGAATAAAAAATGGACTTTATCGGGTGTATTTGTTTTTGGAAGTGGAAATCGGATTTCGCTCCCTACCGAACTTTATGTGATTGATAATGGTTTGTACCAAAACTACGATCAACTAAACAACTACTCTCTCCCACCTTACCACCGCTTGGATTTAGCAGCTATTTACGTACCTAAACCGGATTCAAAAAAGAAATGGAAAGGCAGCTGGACTTTTTCAATTTACAATGTCTACAGCAGACAAAATCCATATCTGGTTTATTTGGATACACAAGGAGGTTTAAATACCCAGAATGGTGTGGAGTTGAAAGTAAAACAAGTTTCGATTTTCCCTATTCTACCGAGTATCACTTATAATTTTAAGTTTAACTAGGGTCTGCTGATTAACGTGAATGTAGTTGATTTCAATACATCGAGTAGCAAATTACACTCTTTTAGATGCAAGATATTTATTAATATCCCTTTAATATGCTTGCATTTTATTTTATAATTTTCACTTCTCACCGGCATCTTCAACTTCTGCGTCACCGTCCAAGGGCTGTACAGAAGTACTATCCCTTGAACGCTTCCTTGAATTTGAAGCGCCTGTGAGATAATCAGCAGACCCTAAATAGGATTTCAGATAGTTTGTTGCCTACATTTTTAGTTTAAATATTGAACCTTCTTTTGTTGATGGCAATATTGTTTACACTTTGACTAATTTGGGCTTACAGAATAAGGCTCAAGATGAGTGGTGTTACCCGCACTTTGGATCTACAGCATTTCTGAATTATTCAGGTGTCTCTAATTTTTTTTTTTATTCTATGATTTGTTTTTAAATTCGATATCAGATTGAACTAAAACATATGCAGTGACATGGATAAATGTGACTGACAACGGCGAAGCATTGATTATGAAAACACATCAAGATCTTGACCAGTATTCGGTATTGGTTAAAAATGCCCGTTTTTTATGTGACCTACATAAAGGGCAGGAAGTCATTTTTATTTTTTGCAAATTTGATCCGGAATTAATCCAGATTATCCGGCGCATTCCTGGTTCGAAATGGAGCCAATCGCGCAGGGCCTGGTATGTTTTGGACCGTGAGCAATTACGCGTTCATTTTCAAATACCGAAGAAGCCATTTGAACCGGATAGTTTGGATGATATAAGTGCGGGTAATGCGCGGCAATTGGAGCGTTTCATGGAGCAGATTAAGTTGCAGGGGTATAGTCCACATACCCTCCGAACTTATACTTCTGAGTTTAGGGTGTATTTAAGAGATTTAAAGCATAGACCCGTACAAGAGGTCACCTATGAACAGTTACGTTTATATTTTGTGTATTTGATAGATAAAAAGGGATTGGGTGAAAATCAGATTCACAGCAGAATCAATGCACTCAAATTTTATTATGAACAGGTTTTATTATGGGAGCGTTTTAGTATAGAAATACCACGCCCGAAGAAGCAGTTACAATTACCGAAAGTATTAAGTTTTGAAGAAGTACAACGTATATTAACTGCAACGGGTAATATTAAACATATGCTGATATTGTCGTTATGCTATGGAACGGGCATACGTTTGAGTGAAATTGTCAATATCGAAATTGAGGACATGGATTTATACCGTCATAAGGTATTTATCAGACGCGGAAAAGGTAAAAAGGACAGATATGTGAATTTGCCAACATCCATCATAGTTTTGTTGGGACAGTATATGAATATTTACAAGCCTCAGCGATACTTATTTGAAGGTCAATATGGCGGGAGGTATTCCGTTCGGAGTGTTCAAAGTGTTTTTATGCAAGCGAAACATCGGGCTGGGGTGTATAAAAAAATGGGTATACATGGTTTGCGTCATAGTTTTGCGACACATTGCCATGAGCAGGGAACTGATTTACATTTACTTCAGCGATTATTGGGGCATAGCAATATCAAAACAACTTTAATTTATACCCATGTGAGTCAGCGTCAATTGGAAATGGTGGTAAGTCCTTTGGATCGAATGTTAAAAGAATTGGGTCCGGACATGAAACAAATTAGCAGTAAAAGAGGCGGGAACAATACATAATATTTTTTTACATATTGCGTCTATTTGTACCCTTCTTTGCTATCTTAAAATCAAACCTCAATTCAAAACTTGCGTTCTATTTTTTTCCCATGAAGATTACAACTTACTTTCAAAATGGCATCTACAGGCCATTTCAACTACATGAACTCATCGATTTTGCCTCCCCACTCTGCTACGTACAATAGCGTATATTTGTGAGTTATGGGCAAGCTTCTAGAAAAAATAAAAAAGAAAAGTAATTATATTTACAGAGGAATTTTAACTTTATAAATTGCAGACATAATATGTTTTGTTTTTAAAACTTAAAAAAAGCGGAACCCGAAAAGCTTTGAGAGTAGGGATAACTAAATAAATTTTAATATGAAAAGCTATTTAAACACAATTATTTTTTTCTCATTATCGATTTTTTCAGCAACCAATTTATTCGGCCAAGGTGCCTTTTTAAATCTGAATGGAGGATATAACCTAATGATGAGTTCAGGCAATCTACCGAATTTTTACAGCATAAAATCTACAAGTAGCACTGACACTTATGAACAAATTGACGTTTCCTTAGGAAAAGGCTTAAACTTTGGAGGAGGATTAGGTTATATGTTTAATAAGCACTTGGGGGCTGAATTATGTTTTTCCTATTTGATAGGTGGTAAATCAAAAGCCCAAGACATTTATCCCGGAGGCAAAACTGATTATACATTATCCGCTAAAATGTTTAGGTTAAATCCAACAATAGTTGTCATTTCTGGTTTCGACAAAATAAATCCATATGCCAAAATAGGATTAATTATGGGTTCAGGTTCAGTAATTGAAGAAACAGTAGATAATGATGGAGGAGACGTTACAACTTTTCTATTAAATATGAATGGAGGAATTGCTTTAGGAGGAAATGCAGGACTTGGTTTATTGTTTAAGTTAAGAAAAAATGTATTCCTTTTTTCTGAAGTTAATATGATCAACTTATCCTTCGCTCCGAAAAAAGGTAAAATAACAAAAGCAACTTATAATGGCATGGATGTACTTGGAGATCTAACAACTAGTGAAAAAGAGGTTGAATATGTTGAAAGTTTTACAGTATCGAATTCACCTCAACCTGATTCTCAACCTTCAAAAGGGTTGAAAACGAAATTACCATTTGGAAGTGCTGGAATTCAAATAGGAATTCGCTTTAATTTATAGAATATCAGAGGCCTGCCCATAACAAGGTATTGCCAAAAGCGGGGGTGAAAGTCCTTTATTTGACATTTATCAAAGGTTCAACTTTCGCTCATATATTGAACTTTAGTGCTAAAAATCCCCGCCTTCGGCAATACCCAAACCGTTGGCAGTAATGCTACGAGCGACCGTCAAAACCGACAGAAATTACTTTGA
>JBMOFV010000061.1:0-12853 GCA_049318705.1 Chitinophagaceae bacterium | reverse complement strand
CCATTGTTGACCAGTTTTTGTTGAATTTTTGGTCAACCTATTTTAGGACGTGACAGTCCTTATAACTGGCATGTCGATAACCAGCGACTACTTGTAAAAAGGATACCCAACAATCGTCCGGCACTGAAAGATCCAAAAAAAATCTTACCGAATGGTCCAACCGTTTCGCAAAGTGATGGAAACAAATCGCAAAACAGAACCTATCAGGATTTACTGAAAACCCCATTGGATGAATTTAATTTTGAAACACTTTTACAATCGGAATTACATTTTATCAACCTGAGCGGGCAACAAACTATATTTAAACCCAAAGACCTGTATTTAGGCGAGTCGTTTTCGCCGGATGGACAATATGTGATGATTTCTACTTTAGAAAAACCATTTTCCTATATTGTTCCTTTGAGTCGTTTTCCACAAAAAACAACGGTTTATGATTTAAATGGACAAGTGGTGAAATTGGTGAATGAAGTACCATTAACCGAAGTGATGCCCAAAGGATTTTCGGCGGTACGGAAAGGCAAACGAAACATGGCCTGGCGATCCGACAAACCGGCATCTCTATATTATGTAGAAGCATTGGATGCTGGAGATCCGGCAGTAAAAGTGGAATACCGGGATCAGATTAGCAGTTGGGATGCACCCTTTACACAAAGTCCTATTCAATTGATTCAATTACCACAAAGATTTGGTGGAATTGTATGGGGTAATGAACAATACGCCATTGCAGAAGACTCCTGGTATGATACGCGTAATACACGTAAATATTTGTTTAATCCATCGAATCCTGCACAAGCCCCATTAGTGATTGAAGATCGGAATAGTCAGGATGTATATTCAGATCCGGGAAAATTTGAAATGAAAAAAAATCAGTGGGGACGATATACATTGGCGATGGAAGGCACCCGTGTTTTTCGAATCGGAGAAGGCTTTACTGAAAAGGGCCAATTTCCATTTATTGATGCGTATGACTTAAAAACACGAAAAAGCAAAAGACTTTACCAATCGACCTATACCGATAAAAAGGAAAATTTAATTTCCCTGGAGGATATTGAAAAAGGACTGGTGCTGATAACGCTTGAATCGAAAAACGAATTTCCGAATTACTATTTCAGAAATCTTAAAAATCAAAGTATTCGTCCGCTCACACAATTTCCAAATCCATTTGCTGGCATTGAAAATGTGTACAAAGAATTGATTAAATACAAACGCAATGATGGTGTTGAATTAAACGGAACCCTTTATTTACCTGCAGGTTACGATCGGAACAAAAAAGAGGCCCTCCCCTTGCTCATTTGGGCCTACCCGGAAGAGTATAAAGACAAAAGCAGTGCGGGTCAGCAGAAAAGTAATCCGAACGAATTTACCTTCCCTTATTACGGCTCTTTTGTTTACTGGGTAACAAGGGGTTATGCGGTATTGGATGATGCCTCATTTCCAATTATCGGCGAAGGAAAAACAGAGCCCAATGATACCTTTATCCCACAACTGATAGCCAATGCCCAGGCAGCCATCGATGCGGTTGTTCAATTGGGATATGCCGACCCCAAACGAGTTGCGGTTGGCGGACATTCTTATGGTGCATTTATGACAGCCAACTTACTCACCCATTCGAATCTTTTTGCTTGCGGAATTGCAAGAAGTGGAGCCTACAATCGAACCTTAACCCCGTTTGGATTCCAAAGTGAGCAAAGAAATTATTGGGACGTACCTGAAGTTTATAATCAGATGTCGCCTTTTATGAATGCCGCCAAAATGAAAACACCTTTACTGTTGGTACATGGTGAAGCCGATAATAATCCGGGCACATTTACTTTACAAACTGAGCGATATTTTCAGGCCCTGAAAGGATTGGGGGCTCCGGTGAGAATGGTATTGTTACCGAAGGAAAGTCATGGTTATGCTGCAAGTGAAAATATTTTTCATTTACTTTGGGAGCAAGACCAGTTTTTAGAAAAACATTTAAAAAAATAAGACATTGTGATAGTTGGCTACACAGGTGTTTGGCACTCAAACTATTAACTTCCACAAAACAAGCCTCAAAACGATCTGATGTACTTTTATAAAAATTTTGAGCAAATGAAAACCCTTCTACTGACTTTACTTGGCCTATTCACTTTATATGCGCCCTTGAATGCCCAAAAGATTTTTTCCGAAGGTCAAATCAAATATGATGTTTATATCAATGGCAGCACTAAGCCTGAAGGTGTTTTTGTAATCTCTGTGAAAGGAGGGATGATTAAGCGTGAAATTTCGATGAACAATGGATATCACAATATTACCTTGTACAACCATCAAACCGGTATGACCCATTCATTGAGTTTAAAAGGTGACCAGAAATATGCTTTAGAAATGAAAGCCGAGGAAGTGAAATTAAAAAACCAACGCTTTGAAGGAGCCAAAATTGATCTCATCGATGGGCAGAAAAAGTTAGCCGGTTTAAAATGTCAGGATGCTGAGGTAACCTATTTAAATGGAGAGAAAGCGAAATTTTCATTTACGACAGATCTCATTCCAATGATAGAAACATTTAATGCCATGTTTCCCGGTTTAAAAGGTATTCCACTGGAATATGAGGTAAAAAGCTCCCCAACATTGAATATGAAATTTGTGGCTACCCTGATTGATATCAAAGCCATTGATGCCTCGATTTTTCAATTACCTGCAGATTATAAAATTGTAACGGCGGCGGAGTTAGAGTCGATGAAATAAAAAAAAGAACTAAACAGTATTTAGCTTTTTTTTCCTGAGTGACTATGAAACATCAGATAGCCTTCAAGATAAAGAGGTACAAAATGTTGATTGACATACGTAAAATTAAATGCATTTAAATACAGTCGTGAACGTTTTCCGACCGCTTGCATCTGATGATAAGATTGAATATCCTGTTGAAGTAAATGATTTTCAAGATTGAAACCATGAAAATCATGTTCTGACCACCTCAAAGCCATTTTTGTATGATATGCTTCTATTACTTTCTTCATCATCGGAGTTAAGTTATAAGAATCAAGGGTATCATTGACCATTATAAAATGTACCAAAGAATCCTGAAGGACTATATTTAAACCTTTATTCAAATCTGTTTCTAAGGCAGAAAAAATAAACTGCTGAACATAAGAAAATGAATCAGTCATTAAAGGAAAATCACGCCCGGAAACAGAATCTGAAAGCAATTCAATCGTCACCTGTCGGGTGGTATCCACTTGTAAATCCTTACCGGTAAAAATGGCATTTACTGCAAACAACTCCTCCTTATTGGTTGCAGATTCCAATAATCGCTGATCCTTTTCATCCAACCAATGTTTGATTAAATGCAACTGCCCTCTTTTGTTCAGATACCTCAAAATGGTGCGAATCCCCGACAAGTCAGAATCTGACATTTGTCCTCCATCGGATTTGCGCACCAATTTTCGGTTGAGCACCAGTTGATTCTTCTTTAATAAACGTTCGAGGCGGGTATGTTGATTCCGAACACTTAATTGAAACATTCCCCAGGGTCCAATGGCACTGATTGAAATGAGTATAAATAAACTGAGCGGAATAAAAATGATATTTTCCTTTGCAAACAAAATGAAATAAAGTGCGATTAACAAAAGCCAAATGCCCAAAACGAGAATGAGGTATCTGTCTTCAGTCAGGCCATAAGGTTTAATGCGTAATACAATCCCAATAAAGTAAAGAACGAGCAGGGGCAATAAAATATAGAAAAAATACCGGGCAAAGGTGCGAATACTGGAATATTGTGGATGATTTCGGATGGGATATACCAAAACAAAAGTGACCACTCCTGCAATGGCATAAATTAAAATGGGTAAACAAACCCAATCACTGGGCATGTTGCGATTGATTAAAATTTGAAATAAATAGAAATAAAGGATCAAGGTATAAATGCCCAAAATAGGAACCAGTATATATTGTGCCAATATACGCAATGCCTTTGGAAAATGAATACTACTAGCGAAGACCTGAAAATTTTCGGGTATGCCCATAAAAAATACAAGGGTATTAAAAACCAGAAAAATAAAGGCTGCCAAATCAGCATAATAAATGGTCTTGATTTGAAAATGAAATAATGTATCGCAAGCCCATAAAGCACCTGCTAAACCGGCAAACAAAATCGTTGAGTAAGAAAGAGCGATAAAAAAGCGAACCAATAAGGTATAATTATATTTCCAAAATGCCTGAATATCTGCCACCCGATAAAAAGTAATACAAGAAATCAGAAGATGATAAGCCAGAAAAAATATGAGGTATCGACTTAAAAATACAGACTCAGAATCGAACATTACCGGCAGGATGGAAAAATAGTGCATGCCCAGAATACAAAAACCAAGCAGATACATGCCGAATCGTTTACTAAAGTGCAGTTGATGTGAAGCATGGAAAAATTCAAATGCCGTAAATAATGAAATCCCGCAAACGGCCTCCAGCAAAATGCGAACGACAATCATGTTCCGTTGAAAATAGCTGCCATCCTGAACAAGGTGCATTTCTACTACAAAAAATACAAAGGCCAAACAAGCTGAAAGAATGGGCGTGGGAAAACGCACCATTCCACTGATTAAATCATTCCATATTTTAGCAATTCCGCGCATGAGCCCTTAAAATTAGTTTGTTCGTGGCAGAAGAAAAAGTTGAATGTCCCATTTTGTGGTACATGATTCGAATTTCAAAACAGTTTATCTTTGTTTGATGTCTAATACTTCAATCAGGTTCAGGCTCATCAGTCTGGGAATCCTCTTTTTTTTAAGTTTTCAGTTTAACACTTCTTCCGCTCAACTTGGCATTGGCGCTACAGCACCTGAAATTCGACTGCCTGATTCATTGGGCAAATGGAAACCACTCAGTGAAGTGAATGGCAAACTGATTCTTATCGATTTTTGGGCCGCCTGGTGCTACCCATGCGTTAAATCGATGCCTGATGTAGTCAAACTTTACGAAAAATACCATGATAAAGGATTGGAAATCTATGCCGTCTCACTGGATAAAAATTACTACAATTGGGTAGAGATGTGCCGTAAACTCCAATTACCTTTCGTATTAGTGAATGATCCGTATGGGTTTAATGGCAAAGCTTGTCAGGAATATCAGGTAAATAGTATTCCTCATAAATTATTACTCAAAGACGGTAAAATTATTGGGGCAGAAATGAGTTTGTACGATTTGGAGAAAAAAATTGAGCAAGAATTGAGTACTTCAAAATAAAAAATTTGTAAGGTGTTTCATCGGTAAATTTTCTGTAGACTTAATTAAAAAACTTATCTTGGCAAAAATTTATTAAAGTATGAGAAAAATATTCACCCTGACTTTTTTGGCCATCAATACCCTGGCCATTGCACAAGCACCCATGAAAAAAGTGATTTTGGAAGACTTTACCGGAACATGGTGCGGTTGGTGTCCGGAAGGCACTGTCATCATTGATAATTTATTGGCTGCCAACCCCACTACATTTATTCCGGTTGCTTCACATAACGGAGATGCATTGCAAATTCCTGATGGAGCAGCTATAGATGCCGGCTTAAATGTAACTGCCTATCCCAATGGTGCGGTAGATCGTTATTTATTCGCTGGTGAAGCAAAAATTCCAACAAGCAGAAGTAAATGGTCTGCCAATTTTAATACACGAAAAAATACACCCGCCATTGTGAGTGTGAGTATCGTAAATCCCAAAGTTTCTTCAGGTACATACAGTGCGACGGTCAAAGTTAAATTTGTTACTGCCCCAACAAGTGGGGTTCCTTTAAAAATGAATGTTTATTTAACGGAAGATAGTATTGCGGCTATTGGAACCTACGAGCAAAGCAACTACTCTAGTAATATTCAAGGAGGCGCAAGTATTTTATCAAATTGGTTTCATAACGCCACTTTACGAAAAGCTTTGGGAGGTGCCTGGGGTTTTTCAACGACAATTCCTGCAACACCTGTAGTTGGAACCGAATACACCGAAAATATCAGTTTTACGCTCGGATCGGCGTGGGTTGCCAAACATATCAACGTCATTGCCTTCGTGGCTTATGATGGTACTGCGGCTTCGAATCAGAAAGAAATTCTCAATGCTGAACAATTACCACTCAAATATTGGTACCCAACAGGTATTCAAGATGTCAATATTTTAGACATTGCCTCTTATCCGAATCCGGCATCGATGAATCAAATCGTTAAAACATCTTTCAACATAAAAAGAGATGGTACGGTTAGTTTACAAATTATTGATATGATGGGCCGAATCATCTCGGATGATTATCAAAGTTTTGAAATTTCCGGAGCACATACTATCCAATGGAGTCCGGCCCAAAAGGGTATTACAACGGCAGGTATGTATTTTGTAAAAATCAGTACAGATCAGGGTGAAAGTAAAACCCAGGCGATTCAAATACAATAAAAATATCCATGAACTTTGTTGTGCGATCCGCCTCCGGCGGATCGCTTTTTTTATCCCCTAAAATACAAGCGACTTAGTTACTTTTGTGGTCTTTAAAATCTAGCATGATGCAAAATCCCAGCCCCAAATTCAATTATTTCGGTATCATTTCAGGTGCCCTGCTTTTGATATTGGGTTTATACATTGTTTTATCAAAAACTCATCAAAATAAAGGTCTCGCCTGGTTCCTGGTTGTTTATGGTGCCTTCCGTCTGGGCCTGGCCATTTATACCATCTATTTCCGCAAAAACAAAAATGAACAAGATCCAGCATGAAGTCCTTTAGCAGATATTTAGTTACAGCAGCCCTCCCCTATGCCAATGGTCCCGTTCATATCGGTCATTTAGCCGGCAATTTTTTACCCGCCGATGTTTATACCCGCTATCTCAGGGCCAATAAAAAGGATGTTAAGTTTATTTGTGGTACCGACGAACATGGTGTACCCATTACCATTCGGGCCATGAAAGAAGGCGTCTCTCCACAGGAAATTGTCGATAAATACCACCATATTATTCATAAAAGTTTACGGGAAATCGGTATTTCTTTTGACATTTTCTCGCGGACTTCCAACGAAGTTCATCATCAAACCGCTCAGGACTTCTTTAAAAAATTGTACGACAAAGGTCTTTTTGAAGAAAAAATAACTGAGCAATTCTTTGATACCGAAAAACAAACCTTTCTTGCTGATCGATATATCACAGGTACCTGTCCCAAATGTCAGAACGATAAAGCCTATGGCGACCAATGCGAAAAATGTGGCAGTACACTCAGTCCGGATGAACTCATCAATCCTAAGAGTACCCTGAGTGATTCTGTGCCGGTTAAAAAAGCCACCAAACATTGGTACCTTCCACTTCAAAATTATGAACCCTGGCTCAAGGAGTGGTTATTGACCGAACACGCCGATTGGAAAAACAATGTTTACGGCCAATGCAAAAGCTGGATTGATAACGGCCTGCAATCCCGGGCCATGACACGCGACAGCCAATGGGGTGTAAAAGTACCTCTCCCCGATTCAGAAGGCAAAGTCATGTATGTTTGGTTTGATGCGCCAATTGGTTATATCTCGGCCACAAAAGAGTTAACGCCCCAATGGAGTGATTACTGGTGCAAAGAAGATACCCGCCTCATTCATTTTCTGGGTAAAGACAATATCGTTTTTCATTGTATCATTTTCCCTTGTATGCTCAAAGCACATGGCGATTTTATTTTACCGGACAATGTACCTGCCAATGAATTTTTAAATATCGAAGGTGAAAAAGTGAGTACCAGCCGGAATTGGGCAGTGTGGGTGGATGAATACCTGAAAGATTTTCCGGGTATGGAAGATACCCTTCGTTATGTATTATGCGCCAATGCGCCGGAAAATAAAGACAATGATTTTACCTGGAAAGATTTTCAGGATCGGAATAATAATGAGTTGGTTGCCATTCTCGGAAATTTTGTAAATCGTGCCTTTGTGCTCTTACATAAATTGTGTGGCGGAAAAATTCCGGCTTTTCATTTAGATCATAAAGATGATTTGGATGATCGTTTACTGCAACAAATCATTCAGGCAAAAAATGAAATCAGTGATTCGCTGGAACATTTTAAATTACGCGATGGGTTGTTTAAAGTGATTGACTTGGCCAGAGAGGGTAATAAGTATTTGCAGGAAAAAGAACCCTGGAAAAAAACCGATCAACAATTGGCCGTGGATAATTGCCTCCATATGACGATGCAATTATGTGCGAATCTGGCCATTCTCATGAATCCATTTTTACCACATACCGCTACCAAACTTTGCAAAATGATGAAGGTAGTCGATCGTATGCTCGACTGGGAAAATGCCGGAAGCCTTAAATTATTGTCCAAAGGTTATCCAATGAATGCCCCGGAACTGCTCTTCCGCAAGATAGAGGATGCTGAGGTTCAGGCTCAGGTAGAAAAACTTCATGCAGGTTCAGTTGATACGAATTCAACAGCCGGAGCTGCAGCCAATGATACGCCTATTCTTCCCCCTGTTAAACCTTTGATTCAATTTGATCAATTCGATGCCCTTGATTTAAGAACCGCCACCATCATAGCTGCTAAAAAAGTACCCAAGGCTGATAAATTATTGGAACTTCAATTGGATTTGGGTTTTGAACAACGAACCGTCGTAAGTGGTATAGCCGCACATTATTCACCCGAAGAAATCATCGGACTGCAGGTGACTGTTGTCGCAAACTTAGCCCCCCGAAAAATGAAAGGTATCGAAAGCAACGGTATGATTCTGATGACCGAAAACGAAGCCGGCAAACTCATTTTTGTGAATCCAAATGACAGCGCACTTAATGGAGCCTCGGTAAAATAAACGGGCCTCTTTATTCATTTTAAACAAACCACTCAGATGCCCTAAACGTCTTGGTCATGTAATACCCATGTGAATGGTTAGACAGACCAATTGATATCCCGTCAAGTCTGAGCAAACACGAACTTAAAACCATATGTTGAGATCCAAAAACACACTCCATTCCGCTTTAAGCTTCCTTTTATTGTTTGCCATTTGTCCATTTTCTACGAATGCACAGGTCACCCATGCGTTGGGTTTTCAAATCGGATTAAGCAATGTTTGGTATCGGAGCGAATTACCCAATAAGCCCTCATTTAGTTCACACTTTTTACCGGCTTTCAGTTTTGAATATGCAAAATACAGCGACAATTTATTCTGGGCAGGATTATCACTCGGTATCACACCCCGGAATATCCCCATCTACAAATATGAAAACTATACCAAAACCGGCATCGAAGGTCCGGAGTTTTGGGGTAAGGTTCGTGCGGGTTTTAAAATAGAAAGAGATTTCTCCACCCATTTACCCTTTATCGCTTTAGGAGCCGGTTATTTTTCCTTTGATTCGGAATACAGCAGCGGACAGGGAATGGTGTATAATCAATCCAGCACAACCGTTTATCCGGTTCGAAAACCTATGCCATTTCTTGAGCTCGGAAATACGGTCATCAATACCACCTTCCGTGAAAACAAACGAAATGTATTTATCTCATTCTTGGTTCGATACTATCCGGTCAATACTTTTAAAGAAAATGTGCAGTTCGAGTACGAACCTTTAGCTTTTACCCAGGTACAATATCGTATGATTGAGTTCGTGATTGCAGCAGGGATACAGCATCAGTTTCATCGATAATTAGGGGCTACTGAATATCGCTCAAAATGAGTGTTAATCGTCATTAAAATAAAATTTAAGACGTCTTCGTGCACACTTTTTGAAGGCGTATTTCCGAAAAGTGTTCACTTGAAATACATCATTCTCGCTACTCAGAAATACTGCATCTTCTTCGTTGCGGGCAAATCGCAGTATATCAATACAGCTTCATTACCCGCGCCTTGAATCCACAGCATTTCTGAGTTATTCAGTTGCCCCTAAACTAATCCTCAATGAAGGCTGCGATAGATAGCTGAACACAGTTAATGATAAACCTTTACAAGAATCAATAAGCCATGAGTTGTTTCACCGTATCGGCCAATCGACTTTTTGCTAAAAATTGTTCTTCCAATTCTATGGCAAATGGTACGGCTGTATCCAAACTAGCGCATCGCAATACCGGAGCATCCAAATATTCAAAACAATGTTCCATAATCCAGGCACTGATTTCGCCCCCAATTCCACCAAATAATACATCTTCGTGCAATACCATCACTTTGCCGGTTTTGCGTACAGTTGCCGCAATTGCTTCATAGTCTAAAGGCAAAAGAGTTCTTAAATCCAAAATCTCAATGGAAACAGAAGGATTCTGCTGACAATATTCTAAGGCCCAATGTACCCCACTTCCATAAGTAATTATTGAGAGGTCTTCCCCGCTTTGCACCAATCGGGCCTTGCCGATTTCTACATTGTAATATCCATCTGCTACCATTCCGCTTACACTTCGGTAAAGTGCCTTATGTTCAAAATACATCACTGGATTCGGATCTTCAAAGGCTGCAATCAATAATCCTTTCGCGTCTTCCGGAGTGGATGGGTACACCACTTTTAATCCGGGCGTATGAGTAAACCAGGCTTCCGTACTTTGAGAGTGAAATGGACCTGCACCTACACCCCCACCCGTTGGCATTCGAATCACCACATCGGCATGTTGCCCCCAGCGATAATAAATCTTGGCAAGGTTATTAATGATTTGGTTAAAACCAACCGTCACAAAATCCGAAAACTGCATTTCCATCATCGACTTAAATCCCTTGATCGATAAGCCGAGCGCAGAACCAACAATGGCACTTTCGCACAAAGGGGTATTCCGAACGCGGTCCTTGCCAAATTGTTCTACAAAACCTTCTGTTGCTTTAAATGCGCCCCCATACTCTGCGATATCCTGCCCCATCAAAACCAGATTCGGATAGCGCTTCATACTTTCTGCCATGCCCTCTGATATCGCTTGTATCAATTTTAAAGGTCTTTTTTCTCCCTGTGCAGCAACATTAACATGAACATGGGGTGCATATACATCATTCATTTCTTCCTGCACATTCGGTACAACCGGTGGTTCTGCAAAACCAATCTCCAAACTTTTTTCAATATAGGTTCGGTGCTGTTCACGGATCTGATTCATCAACATCTCATCCATCACAGCACTTTCCAATAAGAATTTTTCATAGTTGGCTAACGGATCTTTTTCACCCCATATTTCAAATAATTCTTTGGGAACATATTTTACGCCGCTGGCCTCTTCGTGTCCACGCATCCGAAAAGTCATACATTCCACCAGGATAGGTTTTTGTTCTTCAATACAATATTTTCGGGCGGCCGATAGTTCATGATAAACTTCCAGTAAATTATTGCCATCTATCGTAATCGCTTTCATGCCATACCCAATGCCTTTATCCGCTATTTGTTTGCAAATAAATTGTTCACTACTTGGCGTACTCAAACCATACCCATTATTTTCAACCAAAAAAATCACCGGAAGGCCCCACACAGCTGCCACGTTTAAGGCCTCATGAAAATCGCCCTCCGAAGTTGCCCCATCTCCGCTAAAAGCCAATGATACCTTGTCCTCTTTTCGTAATTTATGCGCCAATGCGATCCCATCAGCAATGGCCAGTTGTGGTCCTAAATGCGAAATCATTCCGCAGATATGGTGCGCATTACTTCCAAAATGAAAACTGCGCTCACGGCCTTTACTATAGCCGTTTTTACGTCCCTGCCATTGCATAAACAATTTGTCCAATGGCATTTTTCGTCCGGTAAAAACCCCCAAATTACGATGCATCGGCATGATATATTCATCCGAATCCAAAGCCAGTGTGGCCCCTACCGCCACAGCCTCCTGCCCAATACCACTAAACCATTTGCTGATTCTACCCTGACGAAGCAAAATCAACATCTTGTCCTCAATCATTCGGGGTAACAATAACTCGGAGTAAAAATGAATCAATTGTTCATTCGACAATTCTTTACGGTCAAAATTCATGGCGCAAAGATAAGCCCAACAGGTTGTTTAATACAACAATACCCAACGCTTGACAATTTGTTCAGAAAAAGCTCAAACTCAATGGGCGTCTTCCTCCGGGGCTTTGCCGTACAACTGCTCCCCCGCAGGTATTTTAAAATACAAATGGTTTTCACGGGGTGGAATCGGGCAATGATAGCCGCCTTTATATGCACAGTAAGGATTATACGCTTTATTAAAATCAAGGATTAAAATACCCTCGCGGATATCACTGATTTTGAAATCGAGATATCGACCACCTCCAAAGCTTGTTTCATAATTGGTTTCATCCTGAAAAGGCACAAATAAATAATCTTCCAGGCCTTTTTGGGTGCGTAACTTCTCACTTTGATACACAAACAGTTTGCAATAATGATCCTTTAAATGAAAAAGCAGATAACCATAAACAAAATATTTTTTCTTCACCCCGCTATGGGTAAGCATATCAAATCCAAGGGTATCCTTCACTGAATAAAAAACCGCCGAAACCCGATAGCTACTATCCGCTGCAAAGAACCTTAAAAAAGCCGTATCCTCTTTACTCAATGGACTATGTTCATCCTTTAAAAAATCATCTTTATAGTTCTGCCGATGTGTTTGTATATCATCTGCATACGCTTGAGCCCTACCGCTCAGGGCCATCAACAAATAAAAGCCCATCACAAAAAAGTACTTCATCCTCCAAAGATACTCATCCAAATGTTGTTTTGAAGCATCATGCCGCTGCACCTATACATCCTCCCACCTGCCTTTGCTGCAATCTGCCCTTGGCAGGATTTCCGCGTCAGTCAGGGCTAGAAATGTTCCACTGCTCATGAACTATCCTTGATTTTGCCGGATAATATAAATCAACGGTCCTATTCTAGGGGCTCCTGAATAACTCAGAAATGCTGTAGATTCAAGGCGCGGGTAAAGATGCTGTATTGTTATACCAATTCCAACGATAAATAGTTCAAAGACTATTTGAGTTGT
>JBMOFV010000060.1:0-13453 GCA_049318705.1 Chitinophagaceae bacterium | reverse complement strand
ACAACCCTCAGCGAGCTGTACAGATAACTATCCCGAGAGCGAGAGCGATTCGGGAAGTTAGCGAGAGACAACCCTCAGCGAGCTGTACAGATAACTATCCCGAGAGCGAGAGCGATTCGGGACAGGAAGTCTGAAAACTCAAAACGCTTGACACACAACTACCCCGACATTTAAAGTCGGACAATAGTCAAAAAATTAAACTACACGAAACGCAAAGGGCCGCTCGTGTAGTTTTTAAATCAAAACCAAAGGGCTTAAAGCCCCACCAATAAATCAAAATGGTCTCTCAAAGACTCAAAAACTAAAAAAATGGATTTATTAACTCCCAGTTTCGGACTATTTTTCTGGACGCTGATTGCGTTTTTAACCGTTTTATTCCTGCTCAAAAAATTTGCATGGAAACCCATTCTTGATGCCTTACACGAACGTGAAAGCAGTATCGCTGACAGCATTGCTTCGGCAGAGCGGGTAAAAGCTGAAATGGCAACCATGAAAAGTGAACATGAAACTTTGTTGAATGCTGCCCGCGAAGAAAGAACAAATTTGTTGCGTGAAGCCAAGGATATAAAGGACAAAATCATTAATGAGGCAAAAGAGCAAGCCAAAGAAGAAGCAAATAAAATTATTGCTGAAGCCCGTCAACAAATAGATCAGCAAAAAAATGCTGCCCTGGTTGATGTGAAAAATCAAATTGGATCATTGGTCATTGAAGTATCAGAAAAAGTGTTACGCAAGGAACTTTCCAACAAAAACGAAGCCAATACGTATATCAATACCCTGGCTTCCGAACTGAAATTGAATTAGTTTAAAACAGACCCTTTAAAAAGTCAAACATGTTGAATCCAAGACTTGCCGCCCGTTACGCCAAATCGTTGATTGACCTTGCTATTGAAAAAGGCCAGCTAGACGAAATGTATAAGGATATGCAGGGCTTACAAAGTGTGTGCAAAAACAGTCATGAATTTGTTTTGCTGATGCGCAGCCCCGTGGTTAAAGCGGATATTAAACTCAATGTGGTTCAGGCTTTGTTTGGAGGTAAGATAAACCCGGTTTCTGAAGCTTTTATTCAATTGATTATCCGCAAGGGCCGTGAATTTTTTCTCCCTGAAATTGCTGATGCCTTTATTGGTCAATATAAAAAACACAACAAAATCAATGAAGTTCTGCTTACAACCGCTGAACCCCTTGATGAACAAACTTTCTCTCAGCTCAAACTGAAAATTGAACAACAGTTTCAGGGCATGCATATTGATTTGACAACCAAGGTGAATCCAGACTTAATTGGTGGATTTATCGTAGAAGCCAACAATAACCTGTTTGATGCCAGCATCATTCGCGACCTGAACGATATTCGTAAACAATTCCTCAAAAATGAATTCATTGCCGAAATCCGGTAATAAATAAACTATCTTTCAAACTTAAAATTGATATAAAATGGTAAGTATAAAACCTGATGAAATTTCGGCCATCCTCCGCCAGCAGTTGGGAAACTTCAACGCTTCGGCAGATCTGGAAGAAGTAGGAACCGTATTGCAGGTCGGCGACGGTATCGCTCGTATTTATGGTTTAAACGGTGTTCGCTCCGGTGAGCTCGTTGAATTTGAAAATGGCGTACAAGCCATTGCCCTTAACCTCGAAGAAGATAATGTGGGTGTGGTATTGATGGGTGAAGGCAAGGGAATCAAAGAAGGAAATAAAGTACGCCGCACCGGTCGTATCGCCTCCATTAAGGTAGGTGAAGGTATGGTGGGTCGTGTAATCAATACACTGGGTGAGCCTATCGATGGTAAAGGTGCGCTCACTGGTGAATTATTTGAAATGCCCATTGAGCGTAAAGCACCGGGTGTTATCTTCCGTGAACCGGTAAAAGAACCATTACAAACGGGTATCAAGGCGATTGACGCCATGATTCCTATTGGTCGTGGTCAGCGTGAACTCGTCATTGGTGATCGTCAAACCGGTAAATCAGCGATTTGTATTGATACCATTATCAACCAAAAAGAATTCTATAAAGCAGGTAAACCTGTATATTGTATCTATGTAGCCATTGGCCAAAAAGCCTCTACCATCGCTCAGGTGATGAAAACATTGCAGGATAATGGCGCCATGGATTATACCATTATCGTGGCGGCCTCTGCAGCTGATCCGGCTCCGTTACAGTTCTATGCACCATTTGCCGGTGCGGCCATTGGGGAATTTTTCCGTGATACCGGACGTCCAGCCTTGATTGTTTATGATGATTTGAGTAAACAAGCCGTGGCCTATCGTGAAGTATCGCTGTTGTTACGTCGTCCTCCGGGTCGTGAAGCTTATCCTGGTGACGTATTCTATCTGCATAGCCGTTTATTAGAGCGTGCTGCAAAAGTGATCAACAAGGATGAAATCGCTGCCAAAATGAACGACTTACCTGAGAGTCTGAAAGGAAAGGTAAAAGGTGGAGGTTCATTAACAGCCTTGCCAATTATCGAAACACAAGCCGGCGACGTTTCTGCTTATATCCCTACCAATGTAATCTCTATTACGGATGGTCAGATTTTCTTGGAATCAAACCTCTTCAATGCCGGTATCAGACCTGCCATTAACGTGGGTATTTCGGTGAGTCGTGTAGGAGGTAGTGCCCAAATTAAATCGATGAAAAAGGTAGCAGGTACTTTGAAACTTGATCAGGCCCTTTACCGCGAAATGGAAGCCTTCTCTAAATTCGGGGGTGACCTGGATGCCGCTACAAAATCGATCCTGGATAAAGGTGCTCGTAACGTAGAAATCCTGAAACAAGGTCAGTTTCAGCCGTTTAGTGTGGAGAAACAAGTAGCCATCATTTATTTAGGAACCAATGGTTTATTGAATGATGTACCTACGAAAAACATGAAGGCGTTTGAAGAAACTTTCTTGTTGGAATTGGAAAACAAAATGCCTGATTTGCTGGCCGAATTTAAAAAAGGAAATTTACCGGAAGACGGCATCAATAAAATGGTGAGTCTGGCGCAGGGTATGATTCCACAGTTCAGTAAATAAGCATAATCATATTATACATCTAATCCCGTTCGCATAGAACGGGATTTTTTTTTGGGGTCAGCGCCGCACGCCTTACTGAGACCGTTGCAAAAGTCATTTGGCAAAAAAGTTCAAGGCTTTTTAAATTTTTGATTTGCGATTTATCTTGCTGATAATGAGCGGATTAAAAATTTAAAGTAACACCAATGTGATTTGTGTCATAGACCAAATCTTACAGTGGTTTATGCCGATTGGAAAGATGTTTAGTCCAACGAAATTAGGCTATTACATATTTCACTTCGGTATAACGCAGAAATTTGAAGCCAAATGACTTGTTCGTTGATTTACAGAGGTTTTGCAACGGTCTCATACTGAGCGCAGTTAAGTCGCACACCTCGGGGTTCACCGCTTTACCGGGCATTGCTTCCATGGTGAAATGAGTGCAAAAGCCATTCGGCAAAATAAATCAATCGTGTAAGTTGGGTTTATTCCGACTTAGATCTTGTAGACGAGATTTTAAAATATACCAGGAACTTTGCCGATTATAATTCCTGATGTACTTTCCTACGCAAATCACAAATATGAGAAAACTATTTTTTGTCATCCTGATAGGCCTGTTAGGGAATATGCAACTTCAGGCACAGCGCATTAAAAAGCTCGAAGGAGATCCAAAACCATTAAGTGGTGAAACCAAAATCAACGTGGTATTTACCTATGAAAATATGAGCGTTGGTAAGTTTAAATCAGAGGCAGACTATATTGAAGAAAAAAAGGGTGATTATAATAAAAAGGAAGATGGACGTGGCGACAAATGGGAAGCCAACTGGGTCGGCGATCGCAGTGCCCGTTATGAACCACAGTTTACCGAGCTCTTCGAAAAACACTCACCCTTTGCCTTGGGTAAATACCCCGAAGCCAAGTACACCATGATTATCAATACCGCACGAACGGAACCTGGTTTTAACATTTATATCCAGCGCCGCAATGCCGAAATTGATCTGGAAATTACCATCATCGAAACAGAGAGTAAAAAAGTAGTTGCCAAATACAGTGTCAAAAATGCACCAGGCCGAACTTTTGGAGGCTATGATTACGACACAGGCCAACGTATTGAAGAAGCTTATGCAGCAGCCGGAAAGCATTTTGGCAAAGAGCTAAAGGGCGATATCAAATAATATCCTTTTCAGAAAGGCACCATGGTTTTGGATGGAAGAAACCATGTCCGGTAATCATCTTTGAATATTTTTACTGAAATGGGCAAAAGGCCATTTCAAATACTTCATATAAGAAACAACTGCTCCGCTATAGCCGTGATAGTAGCGGACATCCTTTTGTACCCCATCAGGGTGCAAAAGATGGGAGCGGATAGCACGAAATAGCTCCAAATGTCGATTGCTAAAATTGATGATGACTTTTGAAGCCAGACAAAAAAGTTATTTTACAAAACTTGAATCGGTATTAGTTTTGGAGACTGTGTTTGCCATTGTAGATATTGAAACTTGCGGTGCCCGCTTCGATTTTAAACGAGGCCGTATTATTGATATCTGTATTTTGGTGCATGATGGATTACAAGTGATTGATAAGTTTTCGACCCTCATAAACCCCGAATGTCATATTGGAAGTTTTTACACCAAGTTATCGGGCATTACAAACGAAATGGTTCAAGATGCCCCGCGGTTTTATGAAGTGGCCAAGGACATTTTGCAATTTACCGAAGGCAAGATTTTTGTGGCACACAACGCGGCATTCGACTACCATTTTATCAAAGATGAATTTGCATCCCTGGGTTATAAGTTTAAACGGGATACTTTATGTACCGTAAAACTGAGTCGTAAATTATTGCCGGGCAAAGCCTCTTATAGCCTTGGAAATTTATGTGAATCGTTGGGCATACAAATTTTCGACAGGCACCGGGCCGAGGGAGATGCTGTAGCGACAGCTAAACTGCTGGACCTGCTTTTACAACAAAAGGCGCAGAGTAAACAATATCGGAGTGCAAACGTGCAGCAGATTATGACCTCGCGTTTGGACAATATTAAAAAGTACATTCTGGACAAGCTTCCGGATACCTGTGGGGTGTATTATTTTTTGGGAAAAGAAGGACAGATCCTCTATATCGGAAAAAGTGTAAACATGTATTCGAGGGCAATCAGTCATTTTAATACCGATCTTAAAAAAACCAAAGAACTGCTGGGGCATCTGTACAATGCCGATTATGTGGAAACCGGCAGTGAGCTGATTTCATTGTTGATGGAGTCGGAGGAGATAAAAAAACATAAGCCACCCTATAATTCAGCCCGTAAAAAAGATCAGTTTACCCATAGTATTGATTATCATCCTGACCGGGGCGTGCATGCTTTACGAATTGTGCCCTATGAGGAATCGGAATGGAGCCTGGCTGCCTTTACTTCCTATGCTGCCGCCCGCGAAAAACTGGAGCAATGGATGGATGAATATGAGCTTTGTTTACAATACTGTGGTTTAACCGAGCAGGACTCACAGTGTTTTCATCATCAGATAAAAAAATGCAGAGGCATTTGTTGCGGCGACGAAAGCGCGGAGGATTATAACAAGAGGGTTGAAAAATTACAATCGGTACAAGGGTATGCCTATAAGCATTTTGTACTCTTTGACCGGGGGCGGAATCCTGAAGAATGGGCTTTTGTATATATTCGTGAAGGGCATTATTTTGGATATGGTTATGCCGATTTGAGTCAGTCGTTTCAACATGAAGCGGATATCCAATCAGCCTTAATATCGAAAAAATATTATCCTGATGCGGATGTGTTGATCAGAGGATGGTTACGACAGCACAAACACCCAAAGATGCTGATATTGCCAGATATGCCACAGAGCCTCTATCCTGAATAGCGCGCATTCAAATGAAATTGTATGACCAATGCCGGTTTAGAATTGCGGTGATGATTGTCGGGCATTTCAAATGAAACGTATACAAATTAAGCGTTTACAAACACTTATCTGATCAAGTAAATGATTAAAATTCAGCTAAGCGATTAAAGTGCATTCATATTTGCATCGTTAAACGGCATGACGTCTGCCAGGAAACATTTAAAACGTATATTATGAATGCAATTAAAAACAAAGTACAATTGATTGGCAATTTGGGTGCCAGTCCGGAAGTGAAAGCTTTAACAGGTGGAAAAAAGGTGGCGAATTGGAGAATGGCTACCAATGAAATGTATGTGAATGCATCTGGAGAAAAGGTGAATGAAACACAGTGGCATCATGTGGTGGCCTGGGGGAAACTGGCTGAATTGGCCGAGAAATACCTGAATAAGGGAAGTGAAGTAGCCATTGAAGGCAAGTTAACTTATCGGGAGTTTACCGACGCTTCTGGCGCTAAACGGTATTTTACCGAAGTGGTTGCGAATGAGTTGCTTTTGCTGGATAAAAAGCCGTCCTAGGCGTACTACATTGAACCCAGATTCTACGCACAAAAAATGGGATGGATACGCCGGTGATTTTTTTCATAGACCAAATCATCTCCCCTCAGGTCTGCGCTGACAAAACGGGAGAAGATGCCGACCACTGTTTACCGATAAATCGGGATTACAGATGTTACGGTTGAAAACGTCCTTCATCGCTGGATGTTTGAAGAGGAAATGTTTAATCACAGGTTATATCAATTCCAAAGACTATTTGAGTTGTGAAGTGGTAAATGCCCGCCCGCCCCGTTGTTATAGGTGTTACTGAGGTATGAAGGCGTACAGCCATACATGCGGGGAGACTACATAAATTTAGTACAATGAGTCAGAGACGAAAATGGACTATGTTGAATGTGTCAACGGTATCAACCGGAAGTTGTCGGAGAATGTCACTGAATCCTTCGTGAGATGATACACACATGGTGATGGAGGAAAGGTGAAAATTGAAATGTGTAGCAAGTAGACATTTCTCCGGCAGCTTCCATTTTTGATGACAATAAGCAAATCAAATTTGTTGCTGTTTGGCTGAGGCGTTTTGAGAACGGCGCATCAAATTTCAGGGGCGTATATTTGTCCGCGGCTCCGGCAAAAAGAAACATACATTCGTTAATCAACACATGGATCAGGAAAATCAGATATTTCAACTGGCATATCAATATGTCAACGAAACGGAAAGTTGCCTTTATCTGACCGGAAAGGCGGGTACCGGAAAAACCACTTTTTTGCGTCATGTAAAGTCGAATTGCACAAAGAATTTAGTCGTGGTTGCACCAACGGGTGTAGCCGCCATTAATGCGGGTGGCATGACGATACATTCGTTTTTTCAAATTCCTTTTGGGACCTTTTTGCCTGATAGCAATGACTATCAGCATTTTGGAGAAAACGTGATCAATAAACAAACCTTATTCTCGAAGATTAAATTGAATTCGACCAAGAAAAAAATCATACAAGAATTGGAGTTACTGATTATTGATGAAGTGAGTATGTTGAGGAGTGATTTAATGGATGCGATTGATACCGTTTTAAAATTTGTACGCAAATCCCATTTGCCCTTTGGCGGTGTTCAGGTGCTCATGATCGGAGACCTCTTTCAACTACCACCTGTTGTGAAGGACAATGAGAAAAAAATGTTGGAAACCTATTACAGAAGTCCCTTTTTCTTTGACGCTCACGTGCTGCAATCTATGCCGGTCCTTTATTTAGAATTAAATAAAATTTACAGACAAAGTGAGCAGACGTTTATTGATTTATTGAATGAAGTCAGACATGGCAGGTTGAACCAAAACCACTTTGCCTTGCTCAATGCAAGATATTTTCCGGGCAAGGAAAAGAGCCATGAACAAGCCATTACACTGACCACCCATAATTATAAAGCCCAGCAAATCAACGAAACGGAGTTGAACCAGTTGATAGCACCCTTGAAGACTTATACCGGGGAGATCAAGGGCGATTTTAATGAAAAACAGTTGCCGGTTGATTTGGAATTACACTTGAAAGAGGGTGCCAAAGTGATGTTTATCAAAAA
Source organism: Chitinophagaceae bacterium (assembly GCA_049318705.1). Lineage (GTDB taxonomy): Bacteria > Bacteroidota > Bacteroidia > Chitinophagales > Chitinophagaceae > OLB11. The sequence continues at coordinate 5,488 of JBMOFV010000060.1, read as the reverse complement.
TGATACCTCACACGAAAAAAGGTATTATAACGGCAAGCTGGCAATCATCGAAAAGTTAGAGGACGACGAAGTATGGGTTCGTGATCCGCAGTCGGGGGAATCCATGCAAGTAGATCGGGAAACCTGGGACCAGATTTCGTATCAACTGAGTAAAACGAGCGGACAAATTGAAGAGAAGGTCATCGGCCAATACATTCAATATCCACTTCGCCTGGCCTGGGCCATCACCATACATAAAAGCCAGGGATTAACTTTTGAACAAGCCATTATTGATGCCGGAGCATCCTTTGCTGCAGGGCAGGTTTATGTGGCATTAAGCAGGTGCACTTCACTGGAAGGCATCATTCTTCGTTCAACCGTTACCGCTTCGGCATTGCAGGTAGATCCACGGATCGAGGGATTGGGAAAAAGATGGCATTACAATACCGAAGAACTTAAAACCCGACTCAATCAGGATAGAAAAGGATATCAACTGAACCGGATACGCAAACTCTTTGATTTAAGTGGATTGTATCAGGGTGCCCGGCAAATTGAAGAAATGTGTCATCAAAGCAAAACATTGCCTAAATTAACTGAGGCCCGTCAATTGGGTGAAGATTTGTTACATGAGGCGACCACCCTGAAAAAGGTAGCCGAAAAATTTGCCGAGGAACTGAATTATTTATTTGATAAAGCGATTCATAGCGAAGACATTGAATTTATTTACCCACGCATTGGAAAAGCGATTCATTATTTTATCAATAAAATTTTTCAGGACATGTTATCGCCCTTGCGCAACTATATGCAACAACTTGAAAGTACTTCCAAAATAAAAAAATATGTCACTGTTTTTCAGGAGCAGGAACTGGCCTGGAGTAAAAGAATTGATCTGATGCAAACAGCCACTTATGCCGGAAAACCCTTTTTAAGTGTTGATATTCTTTTAGATACACGGCCCCTACAGCCATTAAATATTCCGTCGAAAAAATTAGCCAAAGGGGAAAGTGCCAAACAGAGTCTGGCCTACTTTTTAGCCGGCAAATCGATTGCCGAAATTGCAACCTTGCGCAACTTAGCGATGGGTACAATAGAAGGCCATTTGGCAGAATTTATTTTACAGGGCGAATTGGAAATCAACAAAGTACTTCAGGCAAAGGAAGTGGAAGAGATTAAAGAAGCGTATGCCCGGGCTGAAAAAAATTCAACCACCGAAATGAAACAACTCCTAAACGACAAGTACACCCATGGACAAATCAAATGTGCTGTCAATCATTTAATTTGGAACAAAGAGGTGGAACTAAAATGATGGCGTTCAAAAGGTGCAATTATCGCCATTGTTCCGTATAACGTTTTGGACTCATACGGAAATATTTGCGAAACAATTTTGAAAAGCTTTGCAAATCGGCAAAATGAAGCAGTTCAGCAATTTGAGTCCAATTGAGCGAACCTTGTCGATATAAACTCAAGGCTTCATTGAGCTTGAGTTGAAGCAAATAACGATGAGGGCTGATACCAAAAGTGGACTTAAAAACATGATATAAACGATACTGCGATAAATGCACTTCCAATGCCATTTCGGCAATACTGATATTGCCATAAACATGATCCTGAAGAATTTCGCGGCATTTCAGCATTTTTTGATACAGGGCTTTTTTACTACTTGCTTTTAACACAGGTAGATGTGCATAGCTACTCAGGTATTCGGAATGATGAAAAAGAAATTGTCCGATAAATTCCATTTGCAACACTTCCGGATGAATAATAGGCGAGGATTTGAGTTGTAAAAACAATTGAGTCAGCCACTGATCGAAATGGGTATTACTTCGGAAGCGTTCAAACAGCATTTCATCGAGGAAGAAGGCCTGAAAATCAACCTTTAAATCCTGAAAATTATTGTTGTCAAAAAGCGATTGAAGCCCTTGTTGAAGTAACTGGGTGTCAATATCCACACAAAGGCCCAAATCTTGTTCAAGGGTTTGATTGATTCGTACTTCACAATGTTTGTGATTCGTGGCCAGTAGGTATTCACCGGCAGATAAACGGATATCTTGTTTGCCATTGTGATATAATTCTGCCCCATATAAATTGTACTTGAATGACACCTGGCTTAAGGGAATTTCCTTATGAATATGTCGTATCTCGGAAATCCGAAATGGAAAGGATTGAAGGTTTTGGGTCATCTGTGCCCAATTGTCTTCATTGAGCAAGGCACCATATTGGGGGGGCAACATAGGCACAAGTTAGTATGCATCGAATTGAGGTAAAGCGTGCTTTCGATATGCGGTTTCAGAAGTAGTTGAACGGAAAAACCAGCATCTTTTGGCAGAATTTCAGTGCCAGAGTAACCTTCGTAAAGATTAAAAATGGGATTGTATGCACATTTTTTGCATAATACGCCGTTATTTCATTAAGTTTGTTACCCAGTATTGCTTTATGAGAAGAATTTCACTGATATTGAGTACCACGATGGCCTTTTTGATGCTGGCTATCGGAATTGTATTCAACGCTTGTACCAAGGACCCCTGTAAAGACTTGATTTGTAAAAACAATGGTATCTGCCGGGATGGTCGTTGCCGCTGCGCACTTGGCTATGAAGGTCCTTATTGCGAAACCAAAATGTATGAAAAATACATTGGTACCTGGGATGGAACTTATCGTTGTGATGGCTTATTGCCCGAAGCAACAACCGTTATCATTGCCCCGGAAGAACAATCCAATCGCATCAGTATTTACAATATTTTTGCCCAGAATAAAGCCTTGTTGGCAACAGTTGATGTAGACAAAGTAGAAATCGAATCACAAACCATCGACAATATTACTTATCGTGGACATGGTTATATCGACAACAAATACCTGACTATTTACATTGAAGAAAAGGACAATAGCAATGGTAATTTGTTTGCTTGTGTGTATAACGCCACTAAATTTATAAATCCATAAGCTGAACTAAGTGTATGCATAAAAAAGTAATCATTTATACCGTTTTAATGGTGTTAGGCGTTTTCGGATGCAGTGTGTGGATGAGCTCTTGCCAGCCCGACGCTTGTAAGACCCGTGCCGTAGAATGTAAAAATGGAGGCACCTGTAAGGATGGTGATTGTATTTGCGCATCGGGTTATGAAGGTGATAGTTGCCAGTTTACCGTTAATATGAAATTTGCCTCTCATTATGCTTGTATCAAAACCATGTTAATTAATGGAACTCAAGTAAATGACAATGATGATACCTTGATTGTGAAGTATGCTACAAACAATAGGTTTAACATCCTCATGTATTCCGTGAGAGATACTGCTTATGAGCGACTCACCGCTACTGTAAATGGCAATTATATCACCATTCCGGAGCAAACGATTGAATTCATTGGTTATGATCGTACCTATAATGGAAGTGGTAGCCTGAATAATGGGATTCTCACTTTGACCATTTATAGCAATACAGCCCCTAATTATTCGGCCAAAACCACTTATGTGGGTTATAAGTTTAATCCCCTATAATTAAGGCTTAAGATCGGTCAGCTGTTTCAAGGAACGGATTTCCGCCTGATTGGTGGCTGTTATAAACGCCAGTGGATTCTCTTCAGAAAATTTGAACAGTATTTGTGTGATTCAAGCAATTTCATCTCATTACCCACATGAAAGCATCCGGCATTTTATTTCTTCTGTTTCTCGTTGTCCATGTCACGGAGCTCAAAGCCCAGAATAGCCGGAAAACCATTCTCGGAAAAATAGGTTGGTATAACTATTTCGGCACCTTTCAGTTATCGGATAAATGGGGCATTCACAGCGAATACCAATGTCGACGAGATGAATTTATTACCCATTGGCAGCAAAGTTTACTCAGGGTTGGGTTGAATTATCAGCCGGTATCCAATGTGCTGTTCAGAATTGGTTATGGTTGGATAGAAACCTTTGACTATGGTGAGATTCCTTTAAATGTTTACGGCAAGGCATTTACCGAACATCGCTTGTTTGAGGCCATACAATTGTCACACCGAACAAGTGGGGTAGACTTCTTACACCGTATGATGTTGGAGCAGCGTTTCGTAGGAAAATATGAAACCGCTTTTTCAGATCGGGAAGAATCTTTTCCGCTCCTACATCGAATGCGGTATCTGTTTCGGGCACAAGTGGCGCTCAAAGGCAAGGTCATACAGGACCGTACACCCTATGCGTCATTTTCTGATGAGATTTTCATTGGGTTTGGCAAAAATGTTCAGGCCAATATTTTTGACCAGAATCGAATCAGTTTTTTGTTGGGATATCGGTTTAACCCACTTTTCCGAATTGAAGCCGGTTATTTGAATCAAATGGTACAATTCGGACGTATCATAAACGGACAAAATATCTTCCAATACAACCACGGATTCATCATCAATGCCAATTTGAACCTTCATTTAAGGAAAAGTAAGTCGGCGCAATAAAATGCCTCATTCTTTGGCAGACGAAAAGAAATCTCTCAAATAATTCTGCCTAATCTTTGGGGATAATTTGGTAATTACGTTCGAGCCCCTTACTTTTGCAGTCCTCTGAAAAAACGGAGGCCGTCTGAAAGTTGTTCATGAAAGTAGGCCAAAGTCGTTCAGGGTTCAATTTTAAAAAATATACAAATGAAACGTACGTTCCAACCACACCGTCGCAGAAGAAAATCAGTACATGGATTTCGTCAGCGTATGCAAACTGCAAACGGTCGTAAAGTTTTGGCTGCACGCCGTAAGAAAGGTCGTAAAAAATTGACCGTTTCCGACGAGAGCCGTCTGAAATAAAATGATTTGCACATGAGCAACGGACCATTCACATTGTCTGCTGCTGAGAGGTTAAAGAGCAAAAAAGATATCGATACGCTTTTCCGACAAGGGGAAGCGTTTTTTGTTTATCCATTCAAAGTATTTTACACTTTTAAACCCTTACAGCAACCTGCATTGCAAATGGGTGTGAGTGCACCCAAGAAGCTTTTCCGACAAAGTGTACAACGCAACTATCTTAAACGCCTGGTCCGGGAAGCTTATCGAGTACAGAAACCGGCTTTACAGCAATTGCAGGAATCAGATCGAGTGCAATTGCAACTGATGTTGGTCTATGCCACTACGGGAAAATTTACCTATCATAAAGTTCACCAATCCATTGGAAATATTCTGGACAAACTCATCAAATCTGCCAAGCGAGGAGACAATGGCGGTCTTAAAATCAGCCCCGATTTAGGAGCTACTGAATATCGCTCAAAGTGAGCGTTAATGTTCATTTAAGGGAAATTTTATACGAATTCAACGCTGAGGTGCAACTCAAGAAAACACCATCTAGCTTTAGTCATTAGCAAAACGTAATATCCTAGTAGGGTCATTTTCGGCCTTTGCTCTTTGGACGTTAAGAAAAATTTGAAATTGGGCGTAGCCTGCTTCCGGCTGTTCGAAGCCGAAGCCAAAGCGCAGGCAAGTTTCGGAAGTAGGCAGCTCAATGAGAATTTTTTAGTCTAAAGAGCAACAGCCTTGAATTTTTGGCTCCACCTTTTGTTT
>JBMOFV010000059.1:0-13477 GCA_049318705.1 Chitinophagaceae bacterium | reverse complement strand
GAAAAGATAGATGAATCAATGACATGGATACCACTAAATGCTCGTTCTATATATTGATTGGCCGGACGGGTAATAATTTCCTCTGAAGTGTTTTTATTTTTCCATCCGCACAATTGATTGTTGGCGTTCCACAAAAAACAGCGGCTACTGTTTCGATTTGTCATGGCCAATGAAGCCAGTGGTTTATATTGTTGATGAAATTGAATGAGCCGATCCAGATTCAGGTTCGTAAGGATGTCCACATTCATCAGCACAAAAGACTGTTGAGGTTTAAAAAATGCAGCTGCGTGTAACAAGCCGCCGCCGGTTTCCAACACTTCTTGTCGCTCGTCGGAGATGCTGATTTGTACCCCATCCCATTGATGTGCTTGCACAAAGTTTTCTATCTGATCGGCAAAATGATGAACGTTGATGATGATATCCTTCACCCCATATTTAGCGAGATAACGAATATTGCGCGATAACAACGTTTCCCCATTCACAAGCGCCAATGCCTTAGGATGATGCTCAGTAAATGGTTTGAGGCGGGTGCCCAAACCGGCTGCTAAAATCATCCCTTGCATCATTGCTCCTTCTTTTTATTGCCGTGGAGTTTTTTGAGTTTGACTGTTTCGATGCGGGTATCACCCACCATCATAATTCCAAATTCATATTCGCCGATAATAATTCGTTCGCCTGATTCCGGGATGGATTCATGATTTTCGATGATATAACCGGACAATGTTTCTGCGTCATCTAAAGGAATATTCAAGGCATATTTTTCATTGATATATTCTACTTCCAATCTGCCCGAAAAAATAAATTCAGTTGCCGAAAGTTGTTTCTCTATATATTCTTCTTCATCGTATTCGTCCTGAATTTCTCCGAAAATTTCTTCCAGAATATCTTCCATGGTTACAATACCTGCAGTGCCTCCGAATTCATCAATCACCCAGGCGATGCTTTTTCGTTCACGAGTAAACTGATTTAATAAATCCACTGCATTCATGGTTTCGGGAACTGCAGGAATACGATGCATGACCGATTGAATGGTGGAGGGGTTTTTTAAAAAATCAAGATGATGTATATATCCGACAATATTATCGATGTTGCCTTCGTATATCAGAATTTTAGAAAGTTTGGTTTCAATAAGCAGTTGTCGGACTTCCTCAACCGTTGTATTTAAAGGCACTGCTTCTATTTCATTGCGTGGTACCAAACATTCACGAATTCTAACGTGAGAGAGCGACAAAGCATTTTGAAACAATTCCGTGTTTAAATCCTGTTCTTCATTATCCTGACCGGTACGCATTTGTTTTACAAAATGTTCCAGATCAATTTTTGAGTAAATCGTTTTTTCTTCATTGATTCGAACATTAAAGAGATACTTTAGAATGAATTCAGAAATCTGCACAAATAATTTCGCTGCCGGATAAAGGAGATAATAAAATAATTGAATCGGTAAAGTAAAGAAGGATAATGACGATTCCGGTTTCGACGAAAATAAAGCCTTGGGTATAAATTCGCCCAAAATAAGAACGATGATGGTGGCAATCAGGGTATCCAGAAAAAGTCGGGCATATTCATTTTGTAAACCGATTTGATCGAACAACATATCGGTTGCCTGTGTCATTAAAAAACCATAGACGACTAAACCAATATTTACCCCCACCAAACTGGTGCCTATAAAGGTGGCTGGGTTTTCCATAAAACGGGAAAGTACTTTTCCGGAGTAAGTGCCTTGTTTTCGTTTTAACTCTATATTGAGTTTGTTGCTTGAAACAAATGCGATTTCAATGCCTGAAAAAAAGCCAATGACTAAAAGACAAACAACAATACCAATGAATAAGGTCATGTTACAAAAGTAGTTTCTTTAAATCGATTCTCAAACGGACAATCCCTTAGGCAAAAAGTTACGGATCAATTGCTCTGTTTGCTGACAAGCTTCATCGAGTTGATCATTAACGATGAGTGCATCAAATGAATTTGACCATTGAAGTTCCTGTTCTGCTTTTTGTAATCGTTCACGCAGGGACTCCTCGGTTTCTGTTCCTCTTTTTCGAAGTCTTTGTTCAAGAATTTCCAAGGCCGGTGCTTTGATAAAAATACTTAAGGCCTTATCAGCAAAATAATTTTTTAGTCTTAATGCGCCTTGTACATCAATATCCGCCAATGGATAGCCTCCACTACGCCAGATTTTTTGTAACTCGGATTTTAAGGTGCCGTAATATTTTCCGGCATACACCATTTCATATTCAGCAAATGCTTCTTCGCTGAGTTTTTGTTGAAATTCTTCTACACTGATAAAAAAATAGTCGCGGCCATGTATTTCACCTTGCCGCGGTGAACGTGTACATGCGCTCACGCTGAATCGCAACTCAGGAAGTGTTTGAAGAAGATGCCGGACAATGGTTGATTTGCCCGAACCTGATGGTGCTGTGATAATGATAATTCGCTTTCGCTCCGAATCCGGACCCATAAAACTAATTCTGAATCAATTTCTCTAAATCCTTTACACAATCTTCTGCACGTGCATATTTACCAATAATAACGCCATTACCATCGAGCAGAAAAGCCTGAGGAACGAATTGAACACCGTATTCGGCGGCGGCGGCACTTTGCCATCCTCCCAAATCGCTCATGTGATAAGGCCAACTGAGTTTATCTTTTGCGATAGCCTGAATCCATGGATCTTTGGCTTTATCTAAAGAAACACTCACGATGGTAAAGCCATTTTTAGCATTCTTGTATTTTTTCTTGCTGTATTTGTTGTAAAACTCAACCAGTGCAGGGTTGGCCATTCGGCATGGGCCGCACCAGGATGCCCAGAAATCTAATAATACTACACGTTTTTTATTGATTTCCGATAATTTGATCACTTCACCCTGTGGGTTTGGGAAGGCTAATTCAGGGGCTTTTTGACCCACTTCCATTTTGGTATTACTATACTGAGCAAGGGCGTAAAGTGCGAGGCAAAGAGTGATGCCGAAAAGCAGGACTTTTTTCATGTTTATTATTTTGGGTGTTTCAGACTGATTTCTTTTTTTGAGGTTCAATGACGAAGTGTTATTTGTAAGTTGTCATGGACTTCAGGATTTGATTTCAGCCATCAAATATACCTCTTTTTCAAAAACTGCAATCAGACATTCGGATTAGTCCTCCCGATCAATTTTAGAGATATAATAGATGATTCGTTCCGGATCATTTCGGTTAGGGTCCTTGATATATTCCTGATACATGGATCCTTTGGATTTTAGGAGTTTGCGTAAATTATCAGGATTGAGCTCCAACAATTTTAATTTCTTTTTATTGAGACTGATGAGATAATAATATCGGTTTTTATTGAGTTCACCTTCCAATTCGCGCGAAAAACGTTCGGAGATTTGGTAAAGCAGATCTAATTCCTCGAAGTTGTCCCTTTTTTGCTCAGTGATGGCTGCATAAACCACCAGATATTGTTGGCCCTTAAAAACTACCTTGGCAAAATCCTTACCGGTATTTAGCGCCTTGCCTTGAATATAATCGATACCCTGATAACGAATGGCGAAACAATCATTGACATTGATCCTGCGATCAATATTAAAAAACTCATAATCATTTCCTTTATAAGCCATGATTTCACCAATCGTCCGTTTTTTAAGAATGAGAGAGTCACTTAGCAAACGACCGTTGGCCTTGCGATAATCATTCCAACTAAAGTAAGCGCTGTTTTCCTGGGCTTTTGCATGATTCATGAGGCCGGTAAAACACAAAAATGTACAAATACAGATTCGCAGAAATGTAGATAAATCGGTCATGAGGGGATAAAGTTAAACAATCCTCATTTTCGAAGTATCATTTTCCTCAAGGACTTATCAGTTTGGATGATAGGGCCATTTGAAGCTATGGAGGATGTGGTGTTTAATTGTCTAAAATATTTTGGTATTATATTACTTGTATAATACCTTTGACATACATGAATGATCAAGTATATCTGAATAAATTATTAGAGAGTTGGGAGCTCACGCACAAAAAGGGTCAAATGAGCCAATGGATATTTCTGAGTTTATGTAGTCAGGCACGTTGTCCGGAGGAAATCGGTCAATTCATTGTGGAACAAACCGAGGGCAAATTAAGCTACGATGAACAAAGCATCTATCGTGCTTTGCGTAAGTTCGATGACCTTGAACTTCTTGACTTTGAAATGCGGGATGGTAATCGCGGTCCACAACGTAAATACTACTCTTTAACGGAGAATGGCAAAAAACTCTTTAAAACCTTTTTGGAGAATCACCTCATTCCTATCTATTCACACAACTACTTACAATTACTACAAGACACCATAAATCACATTCAATGAAAAACTATAGTACATATCAAATGGCATTCCTTTTGACCTCTTTGCTTTTATCCTTCCTGTTTTTTTACACGCTGTATGGTAAAATTGCATCGCAAGAGTTTCGACAATTAGGAATCATTGCTTCGGTTTATGGAGTATCCATGTTTTTAGCAGGTTTGTTTTGGGGATATTTAGATCGGGTTAGAAATAGCCGTAAAGACATCGGGTTTACTTTTCATTTTATGACCTATTTGAATGTCAATTTCAGTTCCATCGTATGGATGTTCATATTTCTGAACTTCAGCATGCAGAATTTTTTACTCTCCATGCTCAATCTTATCATCTGGGGCTTTTTACTGTGGTTACATTATCAGTATTCCAAAAGAAGCATTAAAGGATATCATCAACAAGATATTTTTTAGTTGTTTCGTGTAAATTGAATCCAACGGTGTTTTTACCCAGATAATGTATGGACCATTTGTAAAAGGAATAAGCGATTACCGATTAATCTTTTCTAATGCTACCCTTTAATCTTTAAAAAGTTGCCTTTCTGATAGTTCCGGAATTGGTAAAATAGATTTTTGGGGAATGAAAATATGTATAATACAAGTGTCTAATCGGGATTGATCCTCCTTTGTAAAGAAAATTATCATAGACTCATGTAATAAAATAAGCGCTTTCAGGTTTTATTTCCTACAGTATGCAGATGATTTTCTTTATGGAGGGAAACCCAACTCATGCAGATAGTTCGGCAGATACTTCTGCCTTTTACTGCATCATATAGTTTAAAGGAGATAAGATTTTATTTTTATCCCAAAGGCCATGAAAGGTCATTGTGATAGTTTACGCAACTTAAGAATGAATGAAAGGATAATACCTCACTTTTAGTGGACCAGAAGTTTGATGATCTTGGATTAACGGCCCATGTGAACCATTAAAATATGAATATCCGTAGGGTTTACTCCACTGATTCGGCCGGCCTGACCCAAGGTTCTAGGTTTTATTTTGATAAACTTCTGTCGACCTTCTGTAGATAAGGATTTGATTTTGTCATAATCAAAATCATCTGGGATTACTAAAGACTCCAAACTGAGGGCTTTTTGTGCCAACTCCTGTTCCTTTTCAATGTAGGATTCATACTTTAATTGAATTTCGACTTGCTCCCTTGTTTCACGTGGAACATCCGAAAATATTTTTTGTAAAGCCTCGGAACATTCAATAAGTCGATTTAATTGAACATTAGGCCTCAATAGCAATTTTATGGAATTGGTTCTCTCTTGTTGGGGAGAACTAGATATTTCCTCAAAATAGGCTTGTGTTTCCAAGGGCTCCAAAGAAATATCCTTCAATTGTCGCTTCAGCTTTTCGGTTTGTTCCAGCTTTTGTTTCACGTGAAACATTCGTTCTTCTGATGCCAAACCCAGATCAAATCCTTTTGCTGTCAATCTGATATCCGCATTATCTTGTCGTAGTAAGGTTCGATATTCTGCTCTGGAAGTAAACATCCGATATGGTTCATCTGTACCTTTATTGATTAAATCATCAATCAATACGCCAATATATGCCTCATTTCTACCTAAAGTAAATGGATTTAATGAATGTACTGCCTGATGTGCATTAATTCCAGCCATCAATCCCTGGCAGGCAGCCTCTTCATATCCTGTTGTTCCATTGATTTGACCTGCGAAAAACAAGTTCTTTATCAGTTTAGTTTCGAGGGTATAAGTTAGCTGGGTTGGCGGAAAATAGTCGTACTCAATCGCATAACCCGGTCGAAACATACGTACATGCTCTAAACCAGGAATCTTTTGAAGCGCCTTATATTGAACATCCTCAGGTAAGGATGTTGAAAATCCGTTTAAATAGATTTCTACCGTATTCCAACCTTCTGGTTCTACAAAGAGTTGATGGCGATCCCGATCCGCAAAACGGTTAATTTTATCTTCAATACTTGGACAATAGCGTGGTCCTGTTCCTTCAATTCTTCCCTGAAACATCGGCGACTGGTCAAAACCCGTTTTTAACAAATCATGGACCTCGGTATTGGTATAAGTAACCCAACAACATCTCTGTTGTTTAGGTTTCTCGGTTTTCATAAAAGAAAAGCCTACAATATCATCATCTCCGTCCTGAATCTCCATTTTGGTGTAATCCAAACTTCTACCATCGAGACGAGGTGGGGTTCCTGTCTTCAAACGATCACTTTCAAAACCTAATTGAATCAATTGCTCTGTAATACCCGTTGCCTTACTCTCGCCCATTCTTCCGCCACCAAATTGCTTTTCGCCAATATGAATGACGCCGTTTAAAAATGTACCATTGGTGAGAACAACCGTCTTGCCATAAATATACATTCCCAATTGGGTGCGCACACCTTGAATTGTTCCACGTGAAACAATCAAACCTTCAACAGAATCCTGTCGAATATCCAGGTTAGGCGTATTTTCTAATAACTCCCGCCATGTCCATGCAAATAAGTGTCTGTCGTTCTGTGTACGTGGACTCCACATTGCAGGGCCCTTCGATTTATTCAACATCCGAAACTGTATCATAGACTTATCAGATACTATTCCAGAGTAACCACCTAAAGCATCTATCTCACGAACAATTTGCCCTTTTGCAATTCCACCCATAGCAGGATTACAACTCATCTGTGCAATAGTCTGCATATTCATTGTAATCAATAAAGTCTTGGAGCCCATGTTTGCAGCAGCAGCAGCAGCTTCAGATCCGGCATGGCCCGCACCAACAACTATGACATCGTATTCAGGAAACATAACATTAAATTTTATCCCGCGGTTGTTTTAATTAATTAACATTTCGTTTACATTTAAGGGCGCTTGCGTAACATAAGAAAAGCACAGGTGAGTGAACCAAACATATCCGCAATCCCGTCCCAAACGTCAAAACTACGACCTTCTACATAACTGACTTGATAAAACTCCAGGAAAAAACCATAGATTCCGGATATAATGATTAAGATGAAATGCTTATTTCTTGAAGTACCTATGAAACCTATCCATAAAAAATGAAATATCAGAAAAAAAGTAAAATGAACAATTTTATCAAAATGATCAAAAACATGCACTTTTGGAACATCACGGCCCGGTAAACTACAACCCACAAAAATGAGGATGGTCCATAACACGGACCCTATGAAGTAAAATATCTTGTGTGATTTAAACATCATCGAAAAAAAAATCCATGCCTGCTAAGACACGGATTTACCATTTAATTATTTCATTTACTTAAGCGCCTACTAAAGCCTTGTATTTATCAGCGTCCATTAACTCGACACCATCCGCACCACCGCTTAAAGTAATTCTTACCATCCAACCTTCACCATAAGGATCTTTGTTTACTGATTCCGGAATAGATTCCAAATTGGGATTTACCTCATCGATTGTTCCATCAATCGGTAAGAACAAATCAGAAACTGTTTTAACCGCTTCAACGGTTCCAAAAATTTCACCAGATTTCAGCGATTTTCCTTTCGTGTTAATGTCTACAAATACGATATCTCCCAATTCACTTTGTGCAAAATCTGTAATGCCTATAGTGGCGGTATTTCCTTCAATACGAATCCACTCATGGTCTGCAGTATACTTTAATTCGGCTGGTATGTTCATCTGATAAAATTTTGATCCTCAAAGTTAAAAGGGGAAATGAGAATAGCAAACTATTTTCCCCTATTCTGCGGCAGTTTCAGGTTTTTCTATTTCCTCCACTTCCGTTAATAAATCCAAACGTTTTAAGATTCCGTACCAACGAATCATCTTTTTCATATCACTCACATAAACCCTTTCAGCATCATGTTCAGGAAAGAGAATGGCGAAGTTCTTTTGAATGGTTTTAGCATCCATTTTTGAAACATCCATATTTTCCACCTTTGCTTCGTTTTCTTTCATTTGCTGAAATACATCCCAAAGACGGACATTGTCTGTTTGGGTATATACTTCAATACTTTCCAGCGGTGTAACATGATGAGATCTTGCGGCGACAAATTTGGTCGTTTGATCATCCAAATTTTTAACGATTGCTCCATCACTTTTTGTTGATAACAACTGAAACAATCCACCCATTCCGGATATAGCCACTAATTCTCTGTACTGCATGCTTTTATTTTAGGGCCACAAATGTAAAGTTTTCAACCAGAATAAAAAACCTTATCCCTAGCAGAGCGAAATATTTTGTAATCCCATTTAGTTCTCTTTCATGAGGTATGCATAAAAAAACGCCCCATCAGAGGCGTTCCTTTAAAATACTTCTATCAACTAGTAAAAATTGGATCGATTGTCGTTGATTACAGCGCGTTTTTTTAACACGTAACTCAACATATTCTGCGCCATACTTCTGGCACCAGCTTCCATTTGCATACGTTCCATCATCATGCCGGGGTCTGCAGCATTCACTGTTCCCGGCGTTTGAGATTTTACAAAAATGAAATATACTCCTTGATCACCTGGAATACCTGCTGATTTTTTATTCAAATTCGCTTTATTAAACGCCGCACCTAAAACCTTTGCTTCATAAGAGATCTCACTACTTCCACCACCGGCAAGAACCAATGTATCAGCGGTTTTTACAGTTTGTGCTGCAGCAACTGCTATTTCTTCCAAACTTGCTTTACTGCCATATTGTTTGATCAACATTTGACCTTTCTTTTCCTGAATCAACATGCCTTCAATTTGCGGACGAATGGCTTCAACACTTGGCAATACGCCTTTTTCCTGACGGTCCAATAATTTAGCCACGATGCATTTATCGTCGAGGTTAAACACAGGAGAAACATCACCAATTTTAGCTTCAAATGCCCAACGTGAAACTTCACGTGCAGAACCCAAACCAGGAATTACAGACATTGTTTTGTTGATATTCGGTACATTTCTTTTATCCTTACCAAATTTTTTGCTCGATTCATCAAAACCTTTGGCATCTTTTGATGTTGAAACAAATTCATTCGCTTTTGCAAATGCCGCCTGAATAGTAGCGTTTCCTGCAACTAAAGCCTTGGTAACCGGCGCTATTTTAACGGCAGGTTTGAAATCCTTTTGATCCGTAACACGAATGATATGAAAACCGAATTGTGTTTTCACCTTTTTTAAATCTCCAGTTTTTCCATTAAAACAAACATCATTGAATTCTGCAACCATGGCTCCCTGAGGAAAGTAACCTAAATCACCCCCTTTTTTAGCAGTACCCTGATCATCTGAACGGGTTGAAGCCAACATGGCCAAATCCATACCGCCTTGCACCTGTGCCATTAAACTGTCAGCAGTTGCTTCAGCCTGGGCTTCTGTACGATCTTTTGTAACAGCGACTAAAATATGAGAAGCCTTTACACTATCCGGCATGGATTTTTGATCCAAAACTTTCACCATTTTATAAGAACCATTGAAATAGAATGGCCCGCTTACTGCACCAATGGCACTATTTATCACATCAGCCGGTACAGGAACTTCCAGATTACTTTCATTAAAATAAAATTCACGGATGTTTTCTTCTGAATTTTTAGCGACAAAATCTTCATTGTCTTTGGTTGAATCAAATGCTGCCCTTAAGCCGTTTAAAACTCCCAAACTTGCAGCGGTATCTTCAGTTGAAGGTTTGATATCAAATGCAACATATTCGATACGGGCATTATCATCCTGCATTTTAAATATTCTTTCGCGCTTTTGCATGTAAGCCTTGATTTCCTCATCACTAATTTTTACACTGCTGTCGCTGATTAAGGTATACGGTAATTGTACATAGTTTACTGAAGCCACCGAACTTCTTTGTTTAACCATTTCCTCCACCAAAAATTTAGGGAAATAAATACCCTTGGTAATCAATTCAGTATACTTGGTACTCTTTCTGTTTTTAATCAAACCTTCTTCAAACTCTCTCCATTGTTTACGTGCTTCACCGGTTTTATCCTGGCCTAAAGAGCTGATGTATTGACTCACACGAGCAGCATCAAATATACCCGTATTCGGATCAGTAAAATTCTGACGAATCATTGGATCAGGAAACTGACCAGTCTCCATATCCTGCAATTCTTTATCGGTCAAATCAATGCCCAATGCTTCAATTTCACCTTGCATCACTGTTTCGTTGATGATATCGTTCCACACTTGTTCATTCACCTGAGAGCGTTCAGCGTCCGACAAACTGCCATCCTTGCTACGGGATTTCATATTCTCTTCATATCTGACTCTTAAAGCTTCATACTTTTTATAATCTATTCGTTGGCCATTTACCTCAGCCAACAAGGTTTGATCGCCACCGAAAATACTTCGTACATTACTTTGCATGGCATCCATTACGAGGAAACCAATCAGGGCCACAATAATGGCACCAATAACCAGACCAATATACTTGTCACGAATTGTTTGAATTACCGACATATTATTCACATTTTTTAAAGGAACGCAAAAATATAGGTTTTACATGGTCAATTCAAAGTTTTTATGGCTTCTTTTTAAGGCATTTCCCCATAAATCGTTTTTTGCGTTGTGAATTACATGGTAAAACAAACTGTGTATTCTCTAGTTTATCATCATTCGCCCCTCAGACAAGCATCTCAAGGTGTAAAACCAATCACTTTCCAGCATACTATACATGCTTAAATCACAATACACAGTCAAAAATTTTTAACACAGCCTGTTTTTCCACCAAACTTTTGTTCAGATATCTATGTATCTCCTGATTTTGGCAGTATTACTGAACTAAAGCATTTAAAATAGGTTGTGTAAAACGTTTCATTTTATTGTTTATTTCTTCTGAATAAACTACCCTTTTGATTTTTACAATAGGAATAATAGATACTTTTACACCAATTCACATCCCTAATATCAGGAATACTTTCTTTTTATTTTAAAAAATAATCTATTAAAATTATTATGCTTGACGCATCTGCACAAATTGAACAAAAAGGCTTTCTGGAAGAAGAAATAGACCCAAGTCTGGATTTATTTCAAGAAATAGAAAAACTAAAAAAAAGCAAAAACGCTATTATTCTGGCGCATTATTATCAGGAGCCTGATATACAGGATGTAGCTGATTATATTGGAGATAGCTTAGGTTTAGCAAGGAAAGCACAGGAAACACAGGCAGATATGATCGTATTTGCCGGAGTACATTTTATGGCAGAAACGGCTAAAATATTAAATCCTACAAAAAAAGTGGTTCTTCCCGATTTAAAAGCAGGTTGTTCATTAAGTGATAGTTGCCCACCGCCCTTATTTAAACATTTTAAAGAGCAACATCCGGATCATCTGGTGATTTCCTACATTAACTGCAGTGCCGGTATTAAAGCCTTGAGTGATATTATCTGTACAAGTAGCAATGCACAAAAAATCGTTGAGAGCCTGCCTAAAGAGCAAAAAATCATATTTGCACCGGATAAAAATCTGGGCGCCTATGTGCACAAACAAACCGGTCGAGAAATGTTGCTGTGGAATGGGGCTTGTATGGTGCATGAAATATTTAGTTTAGAAAAAATCATCCGTTTAAAAGAGCGTCATCCCGAAGCCTTATTTATTGCTCACCCAGAATGTGAAGACCACGTTTTAGCAATTGCAGATTTTATAGGTAGTACAACTCAATTGTTGAAATTCACGAAAGATCATAGCGCACATACATTTATTGTAGGTACTGAAACAGGAATTTTACATCAAATGGCCAAAAATGCCCCGGAAAAAACTTTTATACCAGCACCACCGGATAATCATTGTGCTTGTAACGACTGTCCTCACATGAAATTAAATACCCTTGAAAAATTGTATTTATGTATGAAAAATGAGGTACCTGCGCTTACTATGGATGAAGATTTACGCTTAGCGGCCAAAAAACCCATCGATCGGATGTTGGAATTAAGTGCACAATTAGGGATTCAATAAAAACTAAAAAAATATTGGAGATTTTAGGTCATCGTTTATAATCTTTTAAAAACATCCCTAACGATAGAATACAATTTTTGACTTAATGGGATAAAACAGGCTCAATCTTCCGCCTTAAACGTGGCGTTTTATCTCAAAAATCGGGTCGTATGTCCAACATTTACTAGAGATTACCCTTGTGGATTGATATATTTGTTGTTTATATCGAATAGTTCATGTTGAAACAATTATTAACTGGGTTGGCTCTCCTGCCATTTTTAGCGAGTGCGCAAATAGGAGGGAATCTTTCGGGTGATTTAATGATGACCGTCAATTTTTTCCAGAGAGACACCAATATCAAGGCTTCAGGAAACCAATTGTATGATAACTTTTTAAGTGGAGGCGAAGGTTGGCTGGGATTGAGATATTCTTCCAATGGGTTTTCCGGGACCATCCGTTTTGATGGATTTCATAATTCCAATTTGCAAAATCCAACCTCAGCGTTGAGTGATGCGGGTATTGGTATGTTTAATATCAGCAAGGATTTTCAGAATTTAAGTATCACGGCCGGTCATATTTATGATCAAATTGGAAGCGGGATTATTTTCCGGGCCTATGAAGATAGAGGCCTACTCATCGATAATGCCTTATTTGGGCTTCACCTGAAGTATCGGGTAAATGACCATTTAACGGTTAAAGGTTTTACCGGACAAGTCAAAAACCTGTTTGAGCGTTATAAACCCATCCTGAAAGGAGCGAATTTTGAAGGAGACTTTGGTGTGGGTAAAGCCCATTTTACACCTGGTCTTGGCGCAATAAACCGTACCCTGGATCAGGAAAGCATGGATAAAGTGGTATCTACTATAAATTCTTATCCTGAAATAGATCGTTTTGCACCAACGTATAATTCTTATGCGCTGTCCTTATACAATACACTCAATGTTGGTTCGTTTACCTGGTATGTTGAAGGGGCTTATAAAACAGAAGAAGCTGTAGCGACCGATTTTGGTTTAAGAAAATTAAGTGGAAACGTAGTTTATTCGACCCTTGGATTTGCCATGAACAAATTAGGAATTAATGCAACCTTTAAACGAACCGAAAACTTTATGATGCGCACCTCGCCCAATGAGTTATTGATTCGTGGATTGTACAACTGGCAACCCATCGTTGCACAAATCAGACCACAACGTTTGATTGCCCGTTATACACCACCTTCTATGGATTTGTCAGAAATTGGCGGATCATTGAATGCCTTTTATACCCCAAATGACAATATGACCTTCAACGCTTCCTATACCCATATCAATTCTTTAGCCGG
>JBMOFV010000058.1:0-13486 GCA_049318705.1 Chitinophagaceae bacterium | reverse complement strand
TGTTAATAACGGTTGTATTCGTTCCTGTCGGCGTAATTGTCAAATCCAAAATCTCAGTATGACAACCATTTACATTCGTATAAGTTCCACTTTGTGTATAGGTCTGATTATTGACACTCCATATATAAGAACCGCAGGCAGAAGCTGTCGTGGTATTACTCGTATTCGGTGTAATCGTCAAATTCAAGATTTCTGTATGACATCCACTCACTGAACTGTAAGTACCACTTTGTGTATAGGTCTGATTATTGACACTCCAGGTATAAGAGCTACAGGCAGATGCAGTTGTGGTATTACTCGTATTCGGTGTAATTGTCAAATTCAAGATTTCTGTATGACATCCACTCACTGAACTATAAGTACCACTTTGCATATAGGTCTGATTATTGACACTCCAGGTATAAGAGCTACAGGCAGAAGCCGTTGTGGTATTACTCGTATTCGGTGTAATCGTCAAATTCAAAATCGATGTATTGCAACCACTCACCGAACTGTAAGTACCGCTTTGTGTATAGATCTGATTATTGACACTCCAGGTATAAGAACCGCAGGCAGAAGCAGTTGTGGTATTACTCGTATTCGGTGTAATCGTCAAATTCAAAATCGATGTATTGCAACCACTCACCGAACTGTAAGTACCGCTTTGTGTATAGATCTGATTATTGACACTCCAGGTATAAGAACCGCAGGCAGAAGCAGTTGTGGTATTACTCGTATTCGGTGTAATCGTCAAATTCAAAATCGATGTATTGCAACCACTCACCGAACTGTACATTCCGCTTTGCGTATAAGTCTGATTATTGACACTCCAGGTATAAGAACCGCAGGCAGAAGCAGTTGTGGTATTACTCGTATTCGGTATAATCGTCAAATTCAAAATCGATGTATTGCAACCACTCACCGAACTGTACGTTCCGCTTTGCGTATAAGTCTGATTATTGACACTCCAGGTATATGAGCTACAGGCAGATGCAGTCGTGGTATTGTTCGTATTGACATTGACTTGTATATAATTAGATAGTGTAGATGTATTCGCGCCATTGGCATTGGATGCCGTTAATGTAACGGCATAATTACCGGCAAGCGGATAACTTACAACCGGATTCTGAGCCGTAGATGTGGACGGTGTACCGCCCGGAAAACTCCATAAATAGGTTGTTGGATTTCCTGTGCTGTTATTGGTGAAGCTGACAGTTTGACCAGCACAGATTGTTGTTGGCAACCCACTGAATGCAGCCATTGGAATTCCCTGAATATTGATATTGTCGAGATATAGTTTATTTCCATAGCCATTGATATTTTGTATTTTGATGACTATTTGTTGACCCGTATAGGCGTTTAAAGAAATCGTATCGGTACGCCATTGTGAGGCTGTAGGTACAAAATTATTCCCTGCACTTCCTGCAGTACTGAGTACTGTTCCACCCTTCTGGTAAACTTTCGTATAATTTAAACCACAATCTGTGCTGACAAATACGGCGAGTGAGTCTGAATACCCGGAGAACACCTGATAGGCTAAATCAAAATATAATTTAGCCCCTGAAAGTCCTTGAAGATTTAATTTCGGAGTAATCAGTTCATCTTTTTCACCCGGATAATTCCATGAATAATTATCGAACATCATAGAGGTTGATGAATTTCCATACCCTCCAGCCAATGTACTTTTTGCCCATGCAATACCACTGCTGCCTAAATCCAGATTTTGCCATCCATCGGGCAAAATGCCTGTACCTTCAAAGCCTTCCACAAATGGTAAGCTTGCTCCAAATGTGGTGATATAATTTGTTTGTGTAACTGAACTATTATTAGTTCCATTCGAAATAGTTAATCCGACATTGTAAACACCCGGTGTCGAATAGGTGACCGTTGGGTTTTGTAAAGTGGAAGAAGAAGGTGTCCCGCCCGGAAATGACCAGGTACGGCTGATTACATTGCCGGTAGAAATGTCGAAAAACTGCATGGGCTGTCCTACACAAGGGTTTTGTGTTGAAGCACTGAGTTGAGCATTGAGTGTTCGTAAATTACTAATCGCACTTTCCCACATACCTCTTCCATAGGTTGCTACACGCAGAATGGTGTTGGTAGTACTATCATTATAAATCGACAAATCAATTCCTTCCGGTCGGGAAGGTAAATTTTGGTTATACAATGTCCATGAATTCGCATTAGCTACTTTATAATAAACCGCACTTCCGGTAGCAAGAAGAACGAGCTCATTCGTTGGATAGTATTCGTCCGCAATAATTTTTATGTGATTGAATGATGGAAGGTTATGGGTAATATTAGTCCAGGTAGCGCCAAAGTTGGTTGAACGATATACATTGGTATTCGCGGTGATATACACGGTACCCGGACTATTTTTAATGGTTGTTATGCTTGCCTGATTAATGCTGCTGCTTGGCAAGTTATAGACAGTAAATGTAGGAGAAGCGCTTAAAGCATTGGCGCTGACATGTATTTTTCCATCGTTGGTAATGATATACAATCTATTCGGGTCAGAAAATGCCACATGCATCGCTCTGATGATTTTTCCCAATGCAGCTATTTGTGTCCAGGTGGGCGTTGTGTTAAGTAAGTTGGTACTACGATAGATAAAACTATCTGCCACAAAAGCCAGATTCGAATTACTTCGATGAAATTCGATAGCGTCCAGATTTACAACCCTTGATGGTAATCCATAAGTCTGATCACCGCCTGTAACCAATCGGCGTTCGTTATTGCCTAAATAATAAACCATGCTACTATTGGGGCGGTAATCAAACGCACATTGTGACCCCCAGTCTCCTCCCCGATTGGTAAACCATCCGGCTGTGGTAGAATACAATTCACCATTGTCCTGCGTACCAATGCTAATCATGTCTCGGCGGGTCGGACTACAATTGCCATGATAAATTTCATAACCATAAATCCCATTACTTTTCGGTGTCCAGTTATTTCCGCCATCGGTACTGAGAAATACCCCGCCATCATTCATATTGTAGAGTTCGTTATTGTTGTAAGGCGATGTCACAATTTGATGCATATCAGTGTGGCATTTCTCCCACCAATTGGTTAGTTGGGTCCATGTTAATCCTCCATCTAATGACTTCCAGTTATTGTGCGCAACCATATAAACAATATTGGCATTTAATCGGTCAACGCCAATACCAAAATTATAATCGCCCTGACCCGAAGAGGATGAGCTATTCGAGTAATAAGTGAGATACGGAGATGCACTGGTTTTACGGGCGGTGAAAGTGCTACCACCATCCACTGATTTATAGAGCATACCCCCATTGGATACCATCGCAAAATATACCACATTGGTATCTGCCGGACTTACTGCAATTCTGCAACCATCCCCATTGGTAATACCGGAAGGCATCACGATTCCATTGTTAATCTGCGACCAGGTTTCACCAAAATCCGTTGAACGAAAAAAAGCCGAATCAGCACTCGCCGCATACAATGTTCTTGAGCCTGTCGCCTTGATCAAAATTTCTTTAAATGGACGGCTTGCCGTTTTTAAGCTCCATGAGGTTCCGGCATTATTGGTTTTATAAATCCCGGTATTGGTAATGGCCACAATTTTCTGGTTATCCAAAGGATCCATGATCATATCTACAACCAATTTATTGGTCAAGCCGGTTTGGGTAAAATTGGTTCCGCCATTGGTGGATTTCCAAACACCTAATCCATTGTAATAATAATTGTTGTCGCCGGTTCCCAGATAAATAATTTGGTCATTTGTGTGGTCAACACAAACAGAGGCAAAACGCGCATAGGGCATAAAATCACAACCCGGTGCTATGGTCCAGTTGTTTCCTCCATTCGTGGTAATAAACAAACCACCCCTTGCACTCACGGCATATCGTTTGAGCGAATTACTATGGTGAAATTTCATTTGACTAACACGGCTGATTCCGTGAATTTGTCCACTCACATTGGTTGGAAATTGATTCGGAAGCACTGCACTCCAGTTAGCGGTTTGTGCGCTGATCTTTAAACCAGAACAAATAAATATCGCTAAAACGTAAAATACTTTTTTCATACTGCCTGTTTAAGAAGTAATATTTATTTATTGGAATTTTGTTGATCCTGCCAGATACGTAAACGTTCTTCATCGCTTAGAATGCGACCGTCCTCCTGCACATAAGTAAATACCGCCAGTTTCCATTGTTTAAATCGTTTGTAATGATATTTTAATCGATCAAACTCGCGACGTTCTGCAGGGGTCATTGTTTCCAGATGTTTCACAAGAACAGCGTAGTGCAATTTTTCTGTTTCATTCATTTCTTCAAACATCACTTCTTCTTCATCCATCGGTTTGATATGGTGTTTCCAATACTCATCGAATGCTTTAATCGCCTCAAAATAATTGGTAGAAGGATTATCAATCATATCTACCCAATAAGGATAGGCACTATAGTCTTTTTGCTGGGCTGTTGTGGAAAGGGCCCAACAAGTAATTATAAGAAATAATATTTTTTTTTTCATCTCCCTAAATTTTTACAAAGATATACAAGCTGATTTGGTGCTTTTGTATTTTGAGATGAAACAGGATTTATCTGTGAATAAAGCAGGCCTTAAAACGAAAAAATCCCGCTGTTGCGGGATTTTTTGACGTAATTACTACGTTAAGATTGTTAAGCTTATTTCTTTTTAGGAGCTGCTTTCTTAGGAGCTGCTGCTTTTTTAGTAGCTGCTTTCTTAGGAGCTGCCGCTTTTTTAGTAGCTGCTTTCTTAGGAGCTGCTGCTTTTTTAGTAGCCGCTTTCTTAGGAGCTTCTGCTTTTTTAGTAGCCGCTTTCTTAGGAGCTGCTGCTTTTTTTGGGGCTGCTGCTTTCTTAGGAGCTGCCGCTTTTTTAGTAGCTGCTTTTTTTGGAGCTGCTGCTTTTTTAGTAGCTGCCTTTTTTGGAGCTGCTTTTTTAGCTGTTGCCATTTTTTTTGAATTTTAAGGTTAGTAAATAAAAAGAACTTTATGGCTACAAATATATATATAAATATTTGTAATTACAAAACAGAAATAACTGTTTTTTGTTTCGTCTTTCGGAATGTTACAGTTCCATCATTCAAAGCAAATAATGTAAAGTCTTTTCCCTGACCAACATTTTCACCTGGATGATAAACTGTTCCACGCTGTCGAACGATGATGTTACCGGCAATAGCTGCCTGTCCGCCAAATAATTTTACGCCCAATCGCTTGCTGCGAGAATCGCGTCCGTTCTTTACACTACCTTCACCTTTCTTATGTGCCATGATAATTTTTTTTAAAAGTAATTATGTTGAATTATGCCAATGAAGTGATTTTGATTTTTGTCAAAGCCTCACGGTGTCCAATCTTTTTGGTATAACCTTTACGACGTTTTTTATGAAAGGTAATCACCTTATCTCCTTGAAGGTGTTCCATGATTTCAGCCTGAACAGAACCGTTCATACTGAGTGAACCTCCATTGGAAGTCATCAATACTTTTGGTTGTACAGAATCACCCGGATTACCTTGTAATCGGTGTACAAATAAGCTGTCATTTTGCTTAACTTTGAATTGCTGGCCTGCTATATCTACAATCGCGAACATAACTCTTGATTTATTTTAGGGAGTGCAAATGTAAAGGTAGTTTTTATTATTTCCAAGGAACATATGCAATTTAAAACTAATACGGGCCTGTTTTTAACAGATTTTTCCTGAAAATTGTCGTTTTTTTTCATTTTCAAGCTTTTTAAGCCCTTTCAAGAAGGATGAAACTTGCCGCAAGGTCGTTCGCTTTACTTACTTTTGTACCCCATGAATCTGAAGTCGGTAATCGCAAAACCTTTTGCCCGGTATATTTTTAAACAAGTTCAACTTCACATGCGGAATGCCGTGGCCGACCAGGCTACGATTTTAAATCAACTCATTCGCAGTGCGCAAAATACCCAATTTGGCTCAGATCATCGTTTCAGCCAGTTAAACCAGGTTAAGGATTTTCAGGACGCCGTTCCAATCAGGGATTACGAGCAAATCAGCAGTTATATACAATTAGCAAAGCAGGGCAACCCGAATATATTATGGCCAGGCAAACCTCTTTATTTTGCCAAAACCAGTGGTACTACCAGCGGCGCCAAATACATCCCTATCTCCAAGGAAAGTATGCCGGCACATATCCATGCTGCCCGGAACGCCCTCTTATGTTACATTGCCGAAACAGGAAATACTTCCTTTGTAGATGGTCAAATGATTTTTTTATCCGGATCACCGGAATTGGAAAAGGTAAATGGCATATTCAGTGGTCGCTTAAGTGGAATCGTTAATCATCATGTGCCCGGTTATCTGCGCAAAAACCAATTACCCACTTATAAAACCAACTGCATTGAAGATTGGGAAACAAAACTGGATGCGATCGTCAACGAAACCATGCATCGAAACATGACCCTGATTAGTGGTATTCCACCCTGGATGCAAATGTATTTTGACCGACTGCTTGAGCGAAGTGGAAAGTCTATCAAGGATCTTTTTCCGAATTTATCGCTCATCGTTCATGGAGGCGTCAATTTTGAACCTTATCGGGCTAAATTGTTTGAGACCATCGGTTCATCCATCGATTGCATCGAAACGTTTCCGGCGAGTGAAGGTTTTTTTGCCTTTCAGGATACCCGTAAGGAAGAAGGCCTGCTGTTGAATACCCGGGCAGGTATGTTTTTCGAATTTGTACCTGCTGCTGAAATTTTTAATGAGAAACCCACCCGACTTACTTTAAATCAGGTAGAAAAAGGCGTGAATTATGCCTTAATCATCAGCAGCAATGCCGGACTATGGGCTTATAATATTGGAGATACGATAAAATTTGTATCGCTGGACCCATACCGCATCATCGTTACCGGACGCATCAAACATTTTATTTCAGCTTTTGGCGAACATGTCATTGCCGAAGAAGTAGAATTTGCCATGCGAAAAGCCAGTGAAAAATATTCCGTTAAAACCATTGAATATAGCGTGGCCCCATTAATTGCCGGACAAGGAGATGAAATCAGTTGCCATGAATGGCTAGTAGCTTTTGAAAACGAACCGGAAGACCTGGAAAAATTTGCAGAAGAAATCGACCAAGGACTGCGGAAAAAAAATATTTATTACGAAGACCTGCGAAAAGGAAATATCTTATCCAGATTAAAGATTCAGGTTCTTCAAAAGGATGCCTTTATTCTGTACATGAAATCGATTGGCAAACTAGGCGGTCAAAATAAAGTACCTCGTTTGAGTAATGACCGCACGATTGCTGATGCCATGCGGGCATTTAGAAAAAAGAATTAAGGGTTCTTTTGTTGTTGATATTTTTCCAGCACCTTGTCTAAATGTGCAATAAACTTAGCTGCACTTGGATCATAACCATACCCGCCCTCTGCCAACAGCTGTTCATTTTCGTCGATGAAAAAATAATACGGCTGGGTATTAGAATTATATATTGTTGCCTGAATATCTGCATTTCTTTGACCTAAAGACTTAACGGTACTGCCCAAAAATGTAGATTCATACCATTCATTTTCAGGTATTGGAATATTGGTAGCATCACAAAACAATGAAACCACAATAAACTTTTCTTTCATTCTTTGAAACACAGCTTCATCACTCCATACTTCCGTTTCCATTTTCCGACAATTCACACAAGTGATGCCGGTGAAGTCGAGCATGATGGGTTTATGCTGTTCCTTCGAAGCTTTCAATGCTTCCTGATAATCAAAGTAAGTATTCATGCCATGCTTCTTCACCACTTCCGGCTCATAGATGGCAAAAGAAGAAGCATACTTGTTTTTATTTTCATGTTTCTCTTCAGATGCAGCTCCTCCTCCACTATTGCCACTTAAAACAAAATCCTGGGTTCCCATGGGAGGAACGAATGCACCTAAGCCATTTAAAGGCGCGCCCCACATGCCGGGTAACATATAAAAAGCGGTGAACAACGCAATGAGCGCAAAACTTAATCGGGTAACCGTGAGATAAGGCAAGCCCCAGTCGTTTTTGGGCATTTCGCTGTCGTGACTAAAACGTATCATACCAAACAAATACATTGCAAGCGCAATGGCTATTACGATCCAGATGGCAATAAATATTTCACGATCGAGTAAACGCCAACCCATTTGCAAATCAGCATTGCTTAAAAATTTAAAGGCCAAAGCGAGTTCTACAAATCCAAATGTCACTTTTACGGCATTGAGCCATCCACCTTGTTTAGTGAGTGCTGTCAGCAACTGTGGAAAAATAGCAAAGAGGGTAAAAGGCAATGCCAGCCCAAGTCCAAAGCCGGTAAAACCAAATAGTGGGCCAATTTTTTGACCTTTAGAAATCTCCGAAATCAAACCGCCAATAAAAGGAGCTGTGCAGGAAAATGACACAATGGCCAAGGTGAGTGCCATGAAGAAAATGCCACTCCAACTGTTCATATTGGCTTTACTATCTGTGAAGGTGGACCATCTTGCCGGAAGGGTAATTTCAAAGGCCCCTAAAAAGGCTACCCCGAAAATAACAAACACCACAAAGAAGAACACATTGGTTACCCAATGGGAAGATACTTCATAAAGGATATTTTTGTTGTTGACAAAAGTGAGTAAAAGTCCGAGCAACGCAAAAATGATTACGATACTTAAACTATACTGCAAGGCCACTTTAATGCCGGTAGCACGGTCCTTGGTTCGTTTGATAAAAAAGCTGACGGTCATAGGCAACATCGCAAATACACAAGGTGTGATAATGGCTAAAAGTCCGCCACCCATACCCTCCAGTAAAAGCATCAGATTACTTCGTTCGGGCTTCACTTCCTGTACAGGTAGATTTGCTTCGGTTTTACTGACGGGAGAAACCGGTGCGGCGGAAACAATAGGTGTATCTTGATTTTCGACGGTAGGTGCTTGAGCAATTCCAGTTGTATCATTTTGTTGCTGAGTAGTATCTGTCGCATCATCTGCGACTGCATCTGTAATACTTACGGAAAAAGATTTATCCTTGGGTGCTAAACATTGCGCATGATCGCAAGTTTGATAATTGATATTCCCTTTCAGGGTGGTATTCTTTTTTACTTTAAAACGTTGTGTATAGGAAACTGCATTTTCATAAAAATGTGTAATACCATCCACGCCGGGGAAATCCTGATCGATGCGTTTCCCTTTCTCCTGAATTTTTCCAATTATTTGAATATCCGGATTTTTTTCAAAAGTAAAAGTTGGTGGAACCAGCATACCATCGCCCCCCGGATCAATACTCCACAAATGCCATTCCGGCTTGAGTTTACACTGTATACGTAACTCATAATCATTGTCTTTAATTTTTTTGGCTTCAAACGACCAGGTGGTTGGATCAGCAATAATCTGGGCGTTCGCCCCGATGCTGCTTAGTAGCATCAGCGCTAAAAACAATTTCATTAATTTCATGAATTCCTATTTAACAACTTGGGTTATAATTTAATTTCAAAAGGCTGATCAGAAGGCGGGAGACATATCTTTTCGTTGCATAACTGAAAGGTGACAAAGCCTTTGAACACTTTTGTTTTGTCGGTATGAAGGGTCATTTTTAAGGTCACTTTTTTTTCAAAAAAATGAACCAAACCAACGCCATCCATTTCCTGATGAATCTCTTTTCCTTCTGCCTGAAGGTTACCTAAATCACGATACAATTCCGGTTGATCCAGTGTAATTTGTGTGGATATCAACAATCCATCTCCACCCGGAATAGGTGCAAACACATGCCATCCGGCTTCAATCATTGCTGTTGCATAAATGGTATAAACGCCGGCTTGCTTTTCCGGTTCCGCCCGAAAGGACCATTTAATGGGCAAAGTTTCAGTTTGGGCATGGCTGAAAACAACAGTCATAAACACCAAATAAATAGTCATTAAAAACTTCATACGCTTGGGTTACCTGATACGGGGTAAGGCCGTTTAATTTAAAATCAGACTTTTAAAAATTTTTAGTCCGTCCGTATTTCCTAATACCGAAGAACAAGCTCGTTCAGGATGAGGCATCATGCCAAATACATTCCGGCCTTCGTTACAAATACCAGCGATGTGATTTGTTGAACCGTTAGGGTTCCCATCACCAATCAATCCCTGTGCATCACAATATTTAAAAATCACCTGATTGTTTTTTTCGAGTTGATCAATGGTAGCGGAATCTGCATAATATCGGCCTTCGCCATGCGCTACCGGAATACACAATGCCTCCCCTACACACCCTTTCGAAATAGGTGCCTGGTTATTCTCACTTTTTATGAACACATTTTTACAATTGAAAAGCTGATGATCATTGAGCAAT
Organism: Chitinophagaceae bacterium; assembly: GCA_049318705.1. Taxonomy (GTDB): domain Bacteria; phylum Bacteroidota; class Bacteroidia; order Chitinophagales; family Chitinophagaceae; genus OLB11. The sequence goes on along the minus strand of JBMOFV010000058.1, from coordinate 3,231 downwards.
AAAGCACCGGGTAACAAACCAGCTTCACATAATATCTGAAACCCGTTGCAAACGCCAAAAACCTTTCCTCCACGCTTGGCATGTGCAATGACTTGTTCCATCATTGGACTAAAACGAGCCAGAGCGCCGCATCGTAAATAATCTCCGTAGGAAAATCCGCCCGGTAATACGATACAATCTTCAGGACCAAAACCCTCTAATTGATCATCTTTGTGCCATAACATCACAACATCCTGACCAAGATCTTCGCGCAGGGCGTTTTCCATGTCTTTATCGCAATTCGAACCGGGAAATACAACTATACCAAATTTCATATTGTGTTTGTTTCAAGAGACTTGGCAAGCAAAAGATATACTTTGGAGCTAACTATTTAGAAACCACTGAATACCAAATACTGCAAGCAGAAAAAAATAGAAGGTAAAGGTATTATATTTTTCCAGATTGTTCAGGAAGCACTGGCTTAATATTATGCTAAAAGGAATGATGGCCACTATCCAGGTATAGGCCGGAAATTCAGGTGCGAAAACGCCTGCCAGCGCTGCCATAAAAAAATACCAGAAAACCGTATTCCATTTTTTCTTCACCCCAATGGGTATCCTATATCCAGCATGATTGTTTAAATAGGCTGCATACACCAAAAGCAGAATTGAAACAAGGGTAATGACCCCAAAATACAAAAAGGTACTCACTTGCAGGGGCAATTGAAGGTGTTTGTAAAAATAAAAATGGGTATTCTTTTTTAGTAATAAAAACCGGATACCGAATGCAAAATAAACAGGGGTGAGATAACCCAGTACAAAGGCGACCATATCCTTTAAATTGGCAGAACGAAGAATTAAAATAATTACCAGAAACAAGAGAAAGAATAACACAGATGGGAAATAGAATAAAGTGCCAAGTGCCGCAAAAATGCCAATATTGTACACACGTGAGCGCGCATCCTGCATTTGGTACAAATCCATACTCAGCGAAAAAGCAATAAATATGAGCATCCCGGAGATATACGCAACACTCAAAATATTACAAGCCGGAACCATTGCAGAATAAATCAGAAATACCGCTGCCGGAACTAAAGTCTTTTGCTGAAAAAGTTTTTGCCGGATAACCGTGAAGTTCAAATAGACCGCAAACATGGTTTGAATCAATGCCGATAAAAGTATCCAGGCAATCGGATTGGATTGATAAAAAGCTTCGATTCCCGGAAAATTAAATAAAGTTGCCTTCATAAAACCCTGCAAAGACGACCACGCAGGTGGATACATCAGCAGATGTACTTTCAGGACCATGGCCAGCAGTACCAAGGCCACAAAAGACAGGGCATCATTTCGTTTAAAAACATGTAACACAGCGCAAAAACTAATAAGCTAATTTAAGGAAGCAAATATAGCCTTTCTGTAATGCCGGAATCCAGATTTCTGTTTTGCCCGTTTGTATCGACGAACGAGGTAATAAATCCCAATCTGAATCCACATTAGATACAGGTAGTTCTTTCATCTGGTGATCTCCTTTGGCCGATAAGTAAGCTGCAATGAGTCGTGATTTTTTACTACTAAAATCGTTGAACACAAATATTTTCCCTTTGGGATATTCCATCAAACCAAATGAAGAATATATTCCCGCGTCTTCAGTGGTCATTTGCTCCTTCAGAATAACCTGATTCCAGAGCAGGGTGCCATCTAATTTTAAATTAAATACAGCAATCTCATCATAATAAAATTCGTTGACCGAACGCGTTGATTCAGGCATTGGAACCATAGAGGTCGTCATAGCCGGGTTTTGACTTACCAACGTTCGAATATTCTGATAGGTTCTTTCTGCAGCAAGTTCTACACCACCGTCCTGCTTGATTGAAACATGCTTAATTTTCATGTCCCTCAAATCCGCTTTATACCCGGTCACCTGCATGGCTACCGGTGTAAAATGGCTGACAGTCGGTGCTTGCTGATCTTCATTAAAAACTGAAAAGAACAGGCCTTTGGGAGAACTGTATTTTCCATCTCCATAATAGCCGCAGATATACAAATTGGCATTTGGGGGATCCTGACATAGTTGAACCTGACTCACATGGTGCTTGTTCAATGGTATCTCATAGGACACAAAGGACTGCTCCGCATTTTTGCAGGACAATAAACGCAGTCCTTCCATGGCTCCTTTTTGATTCGGCGTTTCAGAAGCCAGTATATACACATGCCCCGAATTGCTGATGAATACTTTTTCAGTTAATGTAAAATCTTTTTCGCTGATTTTCTGTTCCACATTCTTTTTCACCCCCATTCCTGCATCCAAAATACAAGCTTTCAAAACATGCATATCATCCTCACGGATTTCACAAAAAACAACCTGATAGTTTTTATCCGGACTTACGCCGTATTGAAGATTGATTCTTCGAAAGTTGCCATGGGGTACCGAAAAAACTTCCCTTGCAGGTTGCATACGTCCGTTCTCATCGATGCGGGAAACATACACAGTTTTCTTTTTTTGTTCTATTTTTTCCCAGCTGATACTGATAGACTCTCCCGATGGTGTTAGCCTGACTTCCTCGCAATCGTCTTGCAATTCGTTGAGGATAAATTGTTTGACTTTATGGCCTTGCTGATCAAAACAAATCAGTTTATATTCATTCCCATTTCGCAGATAAACGGCTGTCCAATTTTTCCATTTTCCCAGGATGTAAAAATCATCCCGACGAATATTGAATTCTGAAGCATCCGTCAGGGTGGCTTTTTGCGCATAAGTTACCGACAGATTGAAGATCAAGAATATGAAACAAAATATGCGCATCAAGGAGAGGATTTTAATCAAAATTAGTCATTCCAGTTTGAATAATACTCGTAAACGATTATTTTGAGTTGAATGTTATGAGACCGTTGCAAAACCTCCGTAAATCAACTAACAAGTCATTTGGCTTCAAATTTCTGCGGTACTTTAAATTTTTAATCCGCTCATTATCAGCAAGATAAATCCCAAATCAAAAATTTAAATAGGGGCTGCTGGTTAACGTGAAAATAGTTGATTTCATTACATGGAGTAGCAAATTACACTTTTTTAGATACACGTTAATTATCAACATCTCTTCAAAATGCTTGCACTTTATTTTGTAATTTTCACTTCTCACCGGCATCTTCAACTTCTTCGTCATCGTCCAAGGGCTGTCCCGTACGTACGGGACTATCCCTTGAACGCTTCCTTGAATTTGAAGCGCCCGTGAGATAATCAGCAGCCCCTAAATAG
>JBMOFV010000057.1:0-14556 GCA_049318705.1 Chitinophagaceae bacterium | reverse complement strand
AACAGAGCGGAAGTAGGAGGAAGAGAATGAGTAGGAGTAGGAGAATGAGTAGGAGTAGGAGTATGAGTAGGAGTAGGAGTATGAGTAGGAGTATGAGTGGGAAGAAGAGAGCGAGAGCGGAGGAACAGAGCAGAAGAAGAAAGACAGAAAGTGCAAAATATCTTTCACTTACTCTTGCCTTTAATCCTGGGATTGTGTCCTCACAAACTATGTGGTTTGCCCTTTGAAGCGAGGTTGATTCGCAGAACCGTGTGCCCGAAATCTTTTTTTAATACCTATAGGGGGAAACAACAGCTTGGGTGTCATAGAGCTATAACAGCAAAAAATATGAAACAAACATTCTTTCTTTTGGGCACAGCGTTCGTGCTTTTGTTGACCCAAACAGCTTGTCGAAAGGTAGTAGGCCGAGGCCCACTCACGAGTGAAACCCGCTCTATTTCAGGGATTCAGAATATTGACTTACAAATGGATGCTAAAGTGGAAGTTACCCAAGATAGTACCTATTTTCTGGAAGTGGTGGCACAAGCCAATATCATGGATGAAATTCTCACTCAACAAAACGGAGCTACCTTAAGCATCAAACATCGGAATAATTTATGGATCAAAGCCGATGAAATAATCATTCGTGTGCATTTGCCAAACCTGAATGCATTGGAAGTTTCGGGTTCAGGCAGCATACAAGCTATGAGCCCCTTACAAAGCAATGAAATGGAAATGGATATTAGTGGGAGTGGAGAGATTAATTTGCCCACCCTGAATGCCCAACATTTGGATGCGGATATTAGTGGTTCAGGTAAAATCACTATTTCTTCAGGAACCTGCCCCCAGGTCAATACAACGATTAGCGGGAGTGGATCCATTCGTATCAGTGGAATGCAAAGTAATCAGGTACGAACAAGTACTTCGGGTTCGGGTTTAACAAGGGTATGGGCAACGCAAACATTATTTGCTGATATATCAGGTAGTGGCGATGTGCTCTACCGCGGCAACCCGCTGATAGAAACACATATCAGCGGCTCAGGTAAAGTGAAACCTGAATAGCAGGCGGCCGGATGCCTGGCAGGTGGCTGCGCCCGTGATAGAGGCGGTACCCCGCCCCGAAAGTGAAGCATGAATAAAAAGTGCGGAAAATGGGGCGGCGTATGAGCCGATAGCACGAAAAGGCGCCCAAAAGTTTATAAAAAGAAGAATCTATTTTTAAAACCAGGCTATTTTATCTTTGAGCAGTGCAGGCGGACGAGAGGCAAACCATAACACTTTTGTTGCAAGGCGATGAAGCAACGTATGAAAGGGTGTACAAACAGTACTTCCAATCGTTGTATGCCTATGCCTATTCGATGATTGAAGATGATATGCAGGCCGAAGAAATTGTGCAGCAGTTGTTTTTAAAAATTTGGGAGAAAAAAGATCAACTTCATATCGAAACATCGTTACAGGCTTACCTCTATAAATCGGTTTATTTTCAGTCGCTGAATTATATCAAACACTTAAAAGTGCGAAATGAACATCAAAAACATACCGTGTTTCAAATGAAACAATCGCAAGCCGAACAGGCAGGTCAGCAGTTGGATTTAAAATTGCTGGAGTCGAGATTTCGGAAAGCGTTGAGTGATTTGCCCGAACAATGCAGAACGGTGTTTCAACTGAGCCGTTTTGAGGAATTAAAATATCGGGAGATTGCCGGTCGACTGGGGATTTCAGAAAAAACGGTGGAGCACCACATGGGCAAAGCCTTGCGTGTTTTGCGCACTAAACTCGCCGATTTTTTGGTGTTGTTATTGTTGCTTTTGTCACAATTTAAAGAGCTATTCCGATGAGTGAAGAAATGATTGTAAAATACTTGTTGAACGAATGTGATGCTGCTTGCAGGGCAGAGGTGGAACATTGGATACAATCGTCGCCGGAGCATGAAGCTGTTTATCATCAATATAAAAAAGTATGGGAACAGAGTAAGTTATTACAACATATTCCACCAAAGGATACCGAAGCTTCCTGGCAAAAATTGAAAGGAAAAATGCAGCCAGCGCCTTCATTGTGGGTAAGCATGGTGCGCAAATATTCTTGGGTGGCTGCTGTATTGGTGATTGCTTTGATTGGGGTGTGGATATGGATGCGCCCTTCGAAAATGCAAGAGCCCGAAGTGGTCGGCACCATGCCTAAAAAAGATACAAGTACGATACAACACATTGTAAAAAATACCGTTCGCGGTAAAACAGATACACTCGCCGATCGCAGTGTGGTAACCCTCAACCAGCATGCCGAATTAAGATACCCTGAAAAATTTGCAGAGGCAGAGCGCAGGGTGGCCCTGAAAGGAGAAGCATTTTTTAATATCACCCCGGATCGCACAAAACCATTTTTTGTGGATGCCGGAAATGATGTGGAAATACGGGTTGTGGGAACTTCTTTCAACGTAAAAGCTATGGAGGGATATACCGAAGTGATTGTGGAAACAGGCATCGTAGAAGTGAAAAAATTTCGGAGGGTGGTGTTATTACATCCCGGAGAGAAGGCGCGTATCGATCGGGATGATTCGAGTATCGTGGTACAAAAACATCGGGATAAACTTTACAGGTATTATCGCGACAAACATTTTGAGTGCGACAATACACCGCTCTGGAAAGTGGTGGAGGTACTCAATGAAGCTTATGGCGATAGTGTACGCATTGACAATAAAGCTTTACGCACCCTCACCATTACAACCCGATTTGATGAGCAGGAACTCGAAAATATTTTAGACATTATTGCGGAAACTTTTGAAATAAAAGTGGAGAAGGAAGGAGGGATTTATCATTTAAAATAAAAAGCATGACTTTAAAAAAAGCCATAAAAACAATCGTGGGGATGATGATATGGGTGAGCCTTTGTGTAGGCCTGCAAGCCCAAAGTTTACTCAATAATACCGTGAGCATACATGCTATAAAACAACCTTTGGGTGATGTGCTCACCATCATCAGCAATGCAAGCAATGTTACGTTTTCGTATAATACCAAAGTCATTAACCGCGATAGCTTGGTGACGGTACATGCTGTGAACAAACCCCTGTCGGAAGTGTTGCGCATGATATTTAATGCGGCTTATGAATTTAAGGAAAGTGGATCTTATATCATTATTCGTCGAAGGCCGGTGAGTACTTCTACAGTGCGAACTCATTCGGGCACGGTACAGGATTTTTACTGGATTCAGGGGCGGGTAGTAGATGAAGAAAATGGGGAGCCTTTGTCGGATGTGACGGTGTATGAAAAAAAACAATTGATTTCGGCCCTTACCGATCAGAAGGGGCGTTTTGCAATGAAGCTAAAAAGTAAATATCCGGTGGCGGCTTTATCGGTGAGTAAAAGTGGTTATGCCGATACTTCGCTCGAGTTAAAAGCCAAGCAACATCAGGAGGTGAGTATTGCTTTGCAGAAAGAATATGTACCGGCGCTTGTCATGGTGGCGGATACGGGCATGGCCACTCAATCAGCCGAGCCCATACTGGTGCAGGAAGAACAACCTGCAGAGGATGTGGAGCGCAAGTGGATCACAAATATTTTTGTTTCGACCAAACAAAAAATTCAAAGTCTGAACCTCAAAAAATTCTATACCACTAAGGTGTATCAGATATCCTTATTGCCATCTATTGGAACCCATGGTCGAATGAATGCACAGGTGACCAATCAGGATCGATTAATTTATTGGGTGGCTATAGTGGCGGCACAGATGGTTTTGAGGTGGGTACATTGTTTAATATGACCAAACGTCATATGCGTGGGGTACAGGTTGCCGGTCTGTTTAATTTAGTGGGAGGAAAGGTGAAGGGCACTCAGGTAAGTTGTTTATACAATGAAAGTGGAGATACGGTAAAGGGTGTACAAATTTCGGGCTTGGTAAATGTGGCTAAAAAAGTGGTGAAGGGTATGCAGATTGCCTCATTGGTGAATGCAGCTGCTTCGGTGCATGGCGTACAAATTGGTTTAATCAATATTACGGGCAGCCGCGAAGGAAGCAGTATTGGTTTAATCAATATCAGCAAAGGACGTAAAACGCGTGTGGGCTTTGTTTTGCGCTTACCGAGGAAGGAAAGGGTATAAGCCTTTTTATTGTTCTCCTTACTAAAAACATTTTCACTTCAATATTTCGAATATGGTTTTGAAACAAACATATTGTTGACTACCAAATTAAGAATAAAAAAACCGCAAACTTTTCAGGGCTTGCGGATGATGATTCGTTCATTTATTTTTTTAGAGTCTTGATTTGACGTGCGCAATATCATCAATGCGCTTCTGTGCTATTTTCATGGCGGCTTCCTGCGTGGTGATATTTTCGTTTTCAGATAATGCAAAAATATCCAGGATACGCTGATAGATTTTTTCAACATCCTTGGTTACTTTTTCGCGGTTATAGGAACCACCCGCTTCTGCTGCTACGTTGATCAGTCCACCGGCATTGATTAAAAAATCAGGTGCGTACAAAATGCCTTTTTCAATCAATTGTCTGCCATGAATTTTTTCAACGGCCAATTGATTATTGGCAGCACCTGCGATAATGGGGCATTTGAGTAAAGGAATGCTTTCGTCGTTTACGGTTGCTCCCAGTGCACAAGGTGCGTATATGTCAAGCTCTAAATCCAGCATACGTTCCGGTTCGATAAATTCTACTTTATACTTATTGGTTGTTTCCTGAATGCGGGCCTGATTGATATCGGTGATATAAACTTTTGCGCCTGCTTCGGTGAGGTGGCCAACCAGATATTGACCAACGTGTCCAACACCCTGTACCAGCACTTTTTTTCCAGACAAACTATCATTGCCCCAATGTTTTTGCGCACAGGCTTTCATGCCTACAAATACACCATAAGCAGTAAAGGGCGAAGGGTCGCCACTGCCGCCCATATATTCCGGGATACCGGTAACATGGTTGGTTTCGAGATGAATAAATTCCATATCAGCTGCAGAGGTATTTACATCTTCGGCGGTGATATATTTTCCATTGAGTGAATCGACAAATTTTCCATATCTGCGCCACAAGGCTTCACTTTTTAAAGAAGGATCACCAATGATGACCGCCTTGCCACCTCCCAAATTTAAGCCGGAGATCGCAGCTTTGTAAGTCATGCCACGCGACAACCGCAGGGCGTCAACCACGGCTTCGTCATCGCTAGCATAATTCCACATGCGGGTTCCACCCAATGCAGGGCCTAATGTTGTATTGTGTATCGCAATAATTGCTTTGAGGTTAGAATGTGGGTCATGACAAAATACAACTTGTTCATGCTCCAAATCCTTCATGAGTTCGAATACTTTATTTGACATGTTTAGTTACTTTAATGATTATTCAGGCGATACATTTTCATCTTGCTGTGCTGTTGGAATTTCTCCACTTTCTGCAACAGCTTCTACTTTTTCCTGTTGGGGTTCTGTCATCATTTCAGTTTGGACCACTGTTTCAGGGCTTTCGTTTATTTCAGGAATGATTTCAGCTACAGGTTCCTGAATGGCAACAGGCTCTTGTTCTGTTGCTGTTACACTGGAATCCGGATGAGAAGAAGTCTCGGATTCTGCCGGAGTGTTTTCAGATACAGGATGTTGTTCGCTCACGTTAGCAGCAGTTTTTGCATCGGTTTCTGTTTTCTTTTTGGGACCTCTCAGGATATAATTCATTTCACGTTCGTCCTGATTGATTTTATCTTTTACCTCTTTGGCTTTTTCGCGAAGTGAATTGATTTTTTCTTTGATTTCCTCCATCATTTCCAAATACTGTTCGCGTTTTTCGTATGAACGTAATGTAGGAGGGAGGTTCTTCAGGCGATCTTCCACATCAAATAACAATTCTTCTTCACGTTGTAAATCCCGCGAGAGGCGATTGTAAAATGATCGGTTCCGGCTAACTCTTTCATGGATATCCTTCGATAATTCTTTTCGACGTTGATCGCGATAGGCATCTTTGCGGTCAAAAAAATCACGTTTGGCTTTCAGGAATCTTTCCCAAGGCCCGTCACCATATTCTTTAGGAATACGACCTATTTTTTTCCATTCTTCAAACATGTCCTGAAACTCCTGGGTGGCAGCATCAAAATCATTGGTTTGTGCCAGCGATTCTGCATGTTCAACAATGGCCATTTTACGGGCGTAATTATCTTCCAATTGTACTTTGATGCCTGAATAATGGGCGTCCTTGTTGCTGAAGAAATGGTTTTTGGCAGCCTGAAACAGATTCCATACTTCATCATTTTTTTCCTGCGAAACCCGTCCTGTTTTTTTCCATTCTTCCATCAGGGCGTTGTATTCATCGGTGGTTTTCTTCCAATCGGTACTTTCTTTAATGGCTTCGGCTTTGGCAATCAGTTCTAATTTTTTTTCCAGATTGCCAACATGTTCGGTTTTTATTTCTTCGATATGTTCTCTTTTACGATTAAAGAAAACATCCTTGGCGGTATTAAAGCGCAACCACAGTTCTTCGTTGCGATGTTTGGGAACCATGCCAATTTTTTTCCATTCTTCGTTCAGGGTTTGATAGGCATCGGTGGTTTTTTTCCATTCACCTGATTGTTGCAAAGCCTCTGCTTTTTCACAGAGTTCTATTTTGCGACTGAGGTTATCGAGTAAATCTTGTTCAAAGCTTTCGAAACTGGCTTGTTTCAGTTTAAAAAACTCATCCTTGGCTTTTTCGAATCGATCGCGCAGGGCTTCATTTTTTAAGTCAGGTACAACACTCAGTTCTTTATATTCTTTTTGGAGTTCTCTTAATTTTTCGGTGGAGTCTTTCCACTCTTTTAGTTCCAGCAAGGCTTCGGCAGCCACACACAATTCTTCTTTCCGTTTGAGGTTCGCATCAACGGCATTTTTAATCATGATTTCCATTTCATCGAGCTGGACCAAAAGGGCCGGGTAATCGCCAATGGCTTTGGCATTGCAGATATAATTTTTGGTTCTGCTCACTTTTCCGGCTACCCTTATTTTGTCGGTGGCCGCATCAAACTCGGTTTTTACTTCCAGTAATTTTTCTTCGAGGCTTTTAAAATTTTCAATAAGCGCTTCGATTGAGTACTGCTGATTATTTTCTTTGAGTTCAGCAACAACTCTTTCTTCATTCCACCATGCATTCGGAGCGAGGAGTACTTTGTCATCCCGGAGGATGTAATTTTTTGTTTCAGACATATAAGGATACTTTAGAGGATTACAAATGTACTATCTGTGCTTGTTTGGCCAAGTTTTGTCAAGGAATTCTCTGGGCGATCCAAATATTAAATTAATCCTTATAATATGCCGATTATATTGCCATCGTCGTCCAGTTTCAAAGTCGTTTTATAATACTCATGGCTCTTGTAAGGACATTACATTTCAAAAATCGGAAAATGGCCCGGCACTATTGTATAATTTCTTCACTATTTGAAAGGGCCGAACCGGAAATGCCTGTAAATTGCTGTATAGATGACTATATGTCTTGTCTTCACATCAAATTTTAGGGGTCTAAATTTCTTTTCGAAGTCTGGCAACCGGTATATTCAGTTGTTCACGATATTTAGCCACAGTTCTTCGAGCGATATTGTACCCTTTTTCGTTGAGTAGGTCCGTTAATTTTTCATCAGACAGGGGTTGTTTTTTGTCTTCCTGTTGAATCATTTCGTTCAAATAGGTTTTTACTTCCCGGGTTGATACTTCTTCGCCACTGTCTGTTTGCATCGATTCGGAGAAAAAATATTTTAGAATAAAAGTTCCAAATTCTGTTTGTACATATTTGCTGTTTACTACACGGGAGACCGTCGAAATATCCAGACCGGTGCGATCAGAAATATCTTTCAGAATCATCGGTTTCAGATTGCTTTCATCGCCGGTAAGAAAAAAATCTTCCTGAATATGGAGAATGCGTGTCATCGTTAACATCAAAGTTTGCTGACGTTGTTTAACCGCATCGATAAACCATTTTGCTGAATCAATTTTTTGTTTGATGAACATAACGGCTTCTTTTTGCCGGGCATCTGATTTGTCACCTTTGTCATAGTCTTTCAACATCTCGCGAAAGGAGCTGCTCACGCGTAAATCAGGTGCATTTTTTTGATTGAGATGGGCTTCCAGATTTCCATCTATATTCAGAATAATAAAGTCAGGGATGACGTAATTCTGGGTTTTGTTTTTTGATTCAAAGAGCGCGCCGGGCTTAGGATTGAGTTTGACAATCACCTGAATAATTTCTCGTAAATCATCATCGGACAAGCTCATGGCCCGTTGAATTTTTTCGTAATGTTTCTTGGTAAATTCATCAAAGAATTTTTCAATCACTTTGATGGCGTATAATACAATGGCGGATGTTTCTTTTTTACGAAGTTGGAGTAATAAGCAAGATCTTAAATCAGTTGCGCCAACACCGGTAGGTTCAAATTCCTGTATGAGTTTTAAAATATTGCGAACTTCTTCCTCTGTGGTTTGCAGGTTTTGCCGAAAGGCCAAATCATCTACAATAGACGGCAAGTCACGTCGCAGGTAACCATCTTCTTCAATACTGCCAATGATGAACTCTGCTACTTTTGCGCTGCGCTCGTCAAGGTTCAGCATATTGGCCTGAGCCATCAGATGTTCATAAAAAGAGGTTTCCAAACTGGGCTGGTAACCCGGCTTGTCGTCATCGGCTTGGTAAGCATCACTTTGAAAATTATAATCCGCGTCTTCGTCATCGCCTTCTTTCACATATTCTGAAATGTCGATTTGGTCAAATTCATCATGCTCTTCACTTTCGTTGATATAATCTTCATTTTCGTTTTGTTCAAATTCTGAGGATATTTCTTCAACGGTTTTTTCCTCCAATGATTTGTCTTCATTGTCTTCGTTGCCTAACTCCAATGCCGGATTCTCTTCTATTTCTTCCTTGATTCTTTCTTCCAGATTCGCGGTAGGTACCTGCAACAATTTCATCAACTGAATTTGTTGGGGCGAAAGTTTTTGTTGCAGTCGTTGTTGTTGCGAAAGTCTTTGCATGGTACCTAAGGACAAATTTAGAAGGTCTGTGCAATTTTTTGCTATTTATCCGAAACACTTTTTAGAAAAGTAATGTAAGCCTTAAGTCTTCAGTTTTTTTTGCCTATTATGCGCCCTCCGTGATTCGATGCGATGTTTCTATATAAGATTGACTGTCAGTGCATTAAACCCTGTAAGTCGCGCGAAGAAAACGCAAACAGCTTCATGGCATGCTTCATGGAACACGCTGTTAAGAAAGCTAAAGTTAAAAAATGAATGGACTGATTCGAATTGAAGGCGAAGAATTAATCCGCTTCAGCGACGACCTCTTTCACTTCAGGAATCATGCGTTTCATCATGCCTTCGATGCCCGATTTTAAAGTAATCATCGATGAAGGACATCCACTGCAAGAGCCTTGTAAGGAGAGGGTTACCACACCCTGATCGAAATTTTTATAAGCGATGGCACCACCGTCCATTTCAACCGCAGGGCGAACATAGTTTTCCAACAATTCCTTGATTCGTTTGACAACATCCGTTTCGTCTTCCGGACTTATCACCACTTTTTTAGCCTCTATTTCCGCTTCGTTGATGACCAATTTGCCTTCCTCAAGATATTCTTTCATGAATTCTCGTAAAGAAGGGATGATATCATTCCAGTCGGTATCCGCAGTTTTGGTGAGGGTTATAAAATTACTCGCAATAAATACTCCCCGAATAAATGGGAATCCAAACAACTCCTTCGCTAATGGAGAGGGGGATGCACTTTCTTCGCTCGCAAATTCAATGCTTTTGCCGGGATAAAGGAGTTTGTTGGCTACAAACTTCATCGTTTCCGGATTGGGCGTCATTTCTGTATAAATACTGACAATTGGGTTGCCTGTTTTCAACATGGTCAAAAATTTTACGATTCAAAAGTACAACCATTTATCAGAAAGCACCTATTTCTAACTATAATAGGCTATTTTTCGTCTTGTGCTTGACGACTTTCATAAAATACGCTTAAATTTACCTTAAATACCGACGTTTTGAAAAATTTTCTAATTTGGTTAGGCGCGTTCGCCGGGTTTTTTCCTGTGATTCACGGGAAGGCCCAAAACACGCATCAGTTTCCGGCAATTGAATATGTTGAAAATCAGGGACAATGGGATGGTCCTTTTCGATATAAGGCGCTGACGTCCAGGGGCGATTTATATGTTCGCAATAACGGATTTACCGTGGTAGTTTCAGATGGAGCCAATCGTGAAAAAATTCATGCCTACAAACATGGGGAAAGCACCCAAGTACCCGAGTTAAAATATTTCGCTTATGAGATGAATTTTTTAGGAGCGAATCCGGAGGCTGATTTCACGCAGTCCAAAAAGGAAAAGCACTTTTATAATTATTACCTGGGTCAAGATCCGGCAAAATGGAAAAGTATGATTTACCCTGCTCGGGTAGTGGATCGTAAAAACCTTTATACAGGCATCGACTTGCATTTGTATTCCGATCAGGGAAATATTAAATACGATTATATCATTCATCCCGGAGCCAATGTATCACGTATCAAACTGGAGTACAAAGGGGTTACAGGCTTAAGTCTGAAAAATGGAAATCTACAGGTTCAAACAAGCCTTGGCACTCATCAGGAACTCAAACCTTATGCGTACCAGTATATCGACGGCGAAAAAATAGAGGTGCTTTGTGAATATGTGATTCAGGATGCCGTGGTAGGATTTGAAACAAAATCAAAGTATGATGCCCGTTACGATCTCATCATCGACCCGGTTCTGGTATTTTGTACCTTCACTGGATCAACGGCTGATAACTGGGGCTTTACTGCTACCTACGATACTTTAGGGATGTTTTATGCCGGGGGTGTTTGTGCCGGAATTGGCTATCCAACTGCTTTGGGACAGTTTACGCCCACCGTACAACCTAATTTTGCAGGTGGTGGTTTTGGGGGAAATGGGTTTCAGTGCGATGCCAGTTTTAGTAAGTTTGATGCGACCGGTGTCAATTTAATTTTTGCAACTTATTTAGGGGGCTCTGATAATGATCAGCCTCAAAGTATGATTGTGGATGGGAATGGGAATTTGGGTGTTGCAGGCCGAACTTATTCGACCAACTTTCCTGTTTCTGCAGGAGCATATGATAATTCGTCCAATGGCATGGGGGATATGTTTGTTACTGTATTTAATTCAAATGGAACGGCTTTGATTGGATCTACTTATATCGGAGGTTCATCAGATGATGGCGTAAATTTTAACCCCGGCTATTCGATTTATGGAGGTGTAAAACATAATTATGGAGATGATGCCCGTACAGAAATTATCGTAGACCCTAATGGCAATTGGTATGTGGCCGGTTGTACCCAAAGTAGCAATTTCCCAACCTTCAATCCATATCAAGGGTCGAATGCGGGCGGTCAGGATGCCATTGTTTTCCAACTCAATAATACTTGTAGTAATTTGATATGGAGTACCTATCTCGGTGGTTCATTGAATGATGCAGCCTATGTTGTATCTCTCGACAAAAATACCCAGTCCATTCTGTATGTGGGTGGAGGAACCGAAAGTAGTAATTTTCCTTCCACACCAGGCGTTCTAAATCCGGCTTATCAGGGTGGAACGGTAGATGGGTATTTGCTTAAATTTGATGCCAATACAAAAGCGCTTCAGGCCGGAACATTTATTGGTACCGGTTTGTACGATCAGGTTTATGGCGTGCAGACCGACGACAGTAACCATGTTTATATTTGTGGTCAAACCATGGGGGCATTTCCCATAACACCCGCAACAGTTTATTCTAATCCGGGTTCAAGTCAGTTTGTGATGAAAATGAATAACAATCTGGCGAGCATTATTTTTTCCACGGTATTTGGTTCTGGAACTACAGCGTTTACAAACATTTCACCCACCGCTTTTCTGGTCGATAAATGCGAAAATATTTATGTTTCCGGATGGGGTGGTCCAACGTCTGGTAGCCCAGGTAATACCAATGGAATGCCGCTTACGCCCAATGCCATTCAGTCAACAACCGATGGAAGTGATTTTTATTTTATTGCGTTTAATAAAAACGCACAAAGCTTGTTGTATGGTTCTTATTTCGGGCAAAATGGTTTAGCGCCCAATGGATTGGGAGGCGAACATGTGGATGGTGGTACAAGTCGCTTCGATCCGAATGGCGTCATTTATCAAGCCATTTGTGCGAATTGTGGTGGTGTAGTCGGTTTTCCAACTCAACCTCCGGGCGTCTTTTCTTTATCGAACCCGAGCCCCAACTGTAATCTGGCAGCATTAAAAATTGATTTCCAATTGCAAAATCCTGAAGCGGTTGCTAACTTCCTGGGCGATTCAATTGGCTGTGTGCCTTTTGTCGTCAACTTCAATAATTTAAGTGTAAGTGCAACAAATTATGTATGGGATTTCGGTGACGGTACTCCTCCTGTAAGTCAGGTGAGTCCTACTCATACTTATACAACTGCGGGTAACTTTACTGTAAAACTCATTGCCTTTAATCCAAACGGATGTACTTCATCCAGTGATACCACTACGCTAACGATTATAGTTCGTAACGACTCCATTCAGGCTGGTTTTAACTATGTCAAAATAGATTCTTGCGGACCTTACACGGCAAACTTTATCAATACCAGTACCTATAATGGAGGTACACCACCGGCAAGCAGTAATTTCTTTTGGGATTTTGGAGACGGTACAACTTATACAGGTGCTACTCCTCCTCAACATAGTTTTCCCAGCCAAAATACTTATACGGTAACTTTGGTGATGGTAGATACCAACGCCTGTAAAAGTCCGGATTCGGTGAAATTGGTGATCGACTTTAATGCGAGTTTAGTTGCTGCGGAGTTTGATATGCCTGATACTGTATGTTTACCGGCATTTGTCAATTTTCTCGATCAAAGTACCAATGCAACAACCTGGTATTGGAATTTTGGAGATGGAAATACAGCCAATATTGCCAATCCAAGTAACCAGTATGTGAACGTGGGGGTATTTGATGTTTTGCTCATTGCGGGTAACCCTGCAACGTGTAATAAATTGGATACCGCAATTCATACCATTCATGTTTATCCATCACCTGTGGCTGATTTTAGTTGGTCGCCAAATCCTCCGGAACCCAATACGCCTTTGGATTTCACCAATTTATCGACCGGTGCAACCCGCTATTTATGGGATTTTGGAGATGGGTCAACCTCTACGAACAAAGATGAAGTACATGTATATCAGAAAGATGGTTATTATACCGTTTGTTTAACTGCCTGGAACGAGTATAATTGTGAGGATACGGTATGTAAACAGGTGAGAGGGCTGGTAATTCCATTAGTAGATGTACCAACCGGATTTTCGCCGAATGGTGACGGGGCCAATGATATTGTTTATGTAAAAGGGTACGGCATTGCAAAAATGACCTTCCGTATATTTAACCGATGGGGTGAAAAAGTTTTTGAAAGTACAGACAAGTCATACGGATGGGATGGACGTTATAAAGGCGTCATTCAGGAAATGGAAGTATATGGATATACTTTATCGGTTGACTTTTTTGACGGAACGAGTACTTTCAAAAAGGGGAATATCACCTTGCTGAGATAGTCATTGAATGAGATCATTGAACACAAAAACGAAGTCATGAAAAAAATCAACATATTGCTTTTTTGTTTGATCAGCTCCACCATGCTGCACGCACAAGGGCTGCATTTTTCGCAATTTTATAATGCGCCGATGTTATTAAACCCGGCCAATACCGGTTTGCTACAAAATAGCGACTGGAGGGTAGGAACAAGTTATCGGAATCAATGGGCAACCGTACCGGTAAACTATAATACATTCAGTGTATTTGCTGATCTCGGTGCTTTTCGGAACAATTGGGAAACGAGTTGGTTAGGTGCCGGCGTAGCGGTTTGGCGCGATGCAGCAGGAGATGGAAACCTCGCATTAACGCGCATTCAAACCAATCTGGCGTATCATGTATTAATCAGTGAAAGATCGAGTTTGTCTGCTGGAATTGGAGCCTCCTATAATCAGCGCAGCGTTGATTTTAGTAAACTCACCTTTGATTCGCAGTGGGATGAATTCTCATTCAACCGAAGTGCGCCCAATATGGAAACCAACTCTTCGCAAAAAACAACCTTCACTTCCATTTCGGCCGGAATGAATTATTCCTATTACAATAATTCCAACTTGTATGTAAAAATGAGTCTGGCTGCCAATAATATCAATCAGCCGATAGAAACATTTTATGGTCAGAGTAATAAGCTTGGCTTGCGTCCACAAGCAGCGCTTGAAATTTCATATAAACCCGGCGAAAAAGTGATTTTGAATCCAATGGTGTATTATACCCGGCAAAAAAAGGCTTCGGAACTGGTATTCGGGTCTTTGTTTAATGTCAATACCGGGGAAATGAAGGTGAATCCCAACGAAGTGATACTGGGTGTTTTTTATCGAAATAAAGACGCTATCATTGCTGCGGCTGGGTACAAATGGAAAGATCATCGGGTGATGGTCAGTTATGATCAGACCATTTCTCAAATGAGCCAGGGAAATAATGGCGTGGGAGCTTTCGAAATTTCGCTCATCCTTCAGGGTAATTATAAAAGAGGCGATGACCTTCGTGAAACTTACGG
>JBMOFV010000056.1:0-15064 GCA_049318705.1 Chitinophagaceae bacterium | reverse complement strand
TATGAAACCTTTTTTGGACGCAGCAATATGCAAGTGGTGATTGTAGGCGAATTTAGTTCTAAAGATGTTCAAGGCCTAAAAGATAAATTGAGTCAAATGAAGGAGGCGCGTAAAAAACCATTGTCGGAAAACTTTGGAATTGATTTACCGAATAATGACACAAAAACAATTCATGTAGTGAATATACCCAAAGCCGCTCAAACAGAATTTCGAATTGGTAATCATACCGGATTAACTTATGATGCAACCGGACCTTATTATGAAGCAACCTTGATGAATTTTTTGTTGGGCGGAGCATTTAATAGTCGGATTAACCTGAATTTACGTGAGGATAAAGGTTGGACCTATGGAGCAAGGAGTAATTTTTCTTCGAACAAATATTTTGGCACTTTTACATTTTCATCCGGTATTAAAACGCCTGCCACCGACAGTGCGCTTTCGGAGGTTATGCGAGAAATGAACGAATATGTGCAAAAAGGGATTAACGAAGAAGAATTGGGTTTTCTGAAAAACGCCATCGGACAGAGTGAAGCGCGCAAGTATGAAACAATGTTCCAAAAAGCTGGATTTTTAGCAAATATTTTAAAGTACCAATTAGGTAATAAGTACACGGAGGATCAAAACAATTTGTTGAAAAAGATGAATACCGCCGACATCAAACGATTGGCTGAGAATTATATTCATCCTGAAAGTATGTATATCGTTTTAGCAGGTGATCTGGAAAAAATCAAACCAGGATTAGAAAAAATGGGCTTCAAGGTTGTCGAAATGAATGCCGATGAACTCATTCGTTAATTCAGGAATAGCGAAGGACAAAATCTTGTTTATGCAAGAACTCTTTTCGGAAAAAAACGATACCGAAATAAAATAAATCTAAAGAAAGCGTCACTTCGGTGGCGCTTTTTATTTCTTCCCATGCTTTGGCCATGCCCGGGCTCCAATGGATATCATCAAATACAATCACCGTATTTTCATGAATATGTGAAAGGCATTGTTTAAAATAACGAACCGTTGGTTCATGGCGATGATTGCCATCGATGAAAATAAAATCAAAGGGTTGAGATTCTTCAAGTACCTTTTCCAGGATGGTATCGAAATTGCCAACACGGCATTCAATATTTTCCAATTGCATTTGTTTAAAATGTTTCATGGCTTGTTGAGCGATTTCCGGGCTGCCCTCAATACTAACTACTTTTCCGTTGGAATTTGCAGCGCTGAGATAACTGCTTCCCAAGCCCATTGAAGTACCTAATTCCAAGATATGCTTTGACTGAAAATGCCTGACCATCTTAAACAATAATTGCCCCCAATGTGCTTTTCGACCAGCATGACGGGCAATATCACAAACCTTCCGTTGGTTGCTATTATTTTTGTGTGAACCTGCACCAAAATCTTCCACTTGCAGGGAAATCTGATTTTGGTACATCTGTTTTCTCATTGCTTCGATAGCCTCAAAAGACGGGTGTGTCGATTTATCGCGAATCACTTTTTCAATAAATTCATACACAAAAGGGGAGTGCATACCATGTCTGCCCATCGCTTTGAGGCGATAGTTGATGTATTCCCGAATCATGAAAAAATGATCTGACAAGGTTTTTATTGTTGTTGAATGTTAGATTTCTGATAAACTTCAAATGTATAATCAAATGGATTTTTATCATCTGCAGCATGAAACTCTGTTGAAATTTTATGCCAAATATCCGGGTTGGGTTTTGCGAAAAATGCGGAACCATCCTGAATCGTCGTATGGACCCGGGTCAGATAAATTTTATCAGCCAAATCCATGCTTTGTCGATAAATTAAGTCACCTCCAATGATAAATGATTCTTCGTCCGGATTGATGAGTTGTTGCAAGTCATCCAATTGATGAATGATTTCAATGCCTTCTGCTTTGAAATGTGTATTTCGGCTGATCACAATATTTCGTCTATTCGGCAATGGACGTCCAATGGATTCATAGGTTTTTCGGCCCATGATGATTGTATGTCCTGTGGTGAGTTGCTTGAAGTATTTCAGGTCAGCAGGCAGATGCCAGGGCAACGTGTTGTTGGTACCGATGACATCGTTTTCGGACGCGGCGACTATGATGGATATTGACACGAATTGAATTTAGGGTTAAATGGCAACCTCCGCTTTGATATGCGGATGGCTCTGATAATTTTCAAGGGTAAAATCTTCGAATATAAAATCGGTGATATTTTTTCTTTCCGGATTGATTTTCATTTGCGGTAGCGGAAATGGTTTACGACTTAATTGTTCTTTCACCTGATTCATATGATTGCTATAAATATGTACATCTCCGAAGCTATGGATAAATTCGCCTGGTTTTAAATCACATACCTGTGCAATCATCATTGTAAGCAGGGCATAGGACGCGATATTAAAAGGCACACCAAGAAACACATCTGCACTGCGCTGATATAACTGGCAACTTAATTTCCCGTCGGCTACATAAAATTGAAACAAAGCATGGCAAGGCATTAAAGCCATCTCTTTTAATTCACCCACATTCCAGGCGCTCACAATCATCCTGCGTGAATCCGGATTTGTTTTTATCTGATGAATGACATCCATCAATTGATCGAAAACCTCCCCCTCTTTATTTTCCCATTGCCTCCATTGTTTACCATATACCGGACCCAGACTTCCATCTGCTCTTGCCCATTCATCCCAAATACGAACACCATTTTCCTGTAAATATTTGACGTTGGTATCGCCTTTGATAAACCAGAGTAATTCATGGATAATAGATTTTAAATGCAATTTTTTGGTGGTCACCATGGGGAAGCCATCTTCCAGATTAAATCGCATCTGATATCCAAATACACTGATTGTGCCGGTACCTGTACGGTCACTTTTTTGCTGACCATTATCCAAAATATGTTGCAGTAAATCGTGATATTGTTGCATGTCGCAAAACTATTATAAAAGCAGGAGAGACAATCCCCGATTTGTTCACAAATGAGATGTGCTGAAATCTTTGATTCTAGGATTGAACTGCTACGCTTTGGATGTCCTTTGCAGGAAGCAGAGTTTCCTGGGTTTTAGGTTGGACTATTTTCGTACCATTCACTCAATTCAAGCCATCGAAATTCTTTCTCTTCCAGCGAGGCCAATAACTCACCCACCCGCTGTGCAGCTGTTTGTAATTCTTCATAAGACAGTGTACCGGCGGCCATAGCAGCTTCCAATTTCTTTTTTTCTTCTTCCAGTTGAGGAATTTCCTGGCCCAAAAGTTCAAATTCTCGTTTTTCCTTAAAACTTAACTTTTTTTCCTTAGGTGCGCTTAGGTTTGATTGTTGAATTACTTCAGGTGCTTTGACTGTTACGGGTTCGTTTTTTGACTTTTCCTGTGCCTCTGCAATACGATATTGTGAATAATTACCCGGGAAATCACGAATAACGCCATCACCTTCAAATACAAAAAGATGATCAGCCAATTTGTCCATAAAATATCGGTCATGGCTCACCAGTAAAATACAACCCTGATATTCTAATAAAAACTCTTCCAGGATTTGAAGGGTTTGTAGATCGAGGTCATTGGTGGGTTCATCCAGGACGAGGAAATTGGGGTTTTTAAAGAGGATGCTCAATAATTGTAGTCGTCGTTTTTCGCCTCCACTCAATTTACTCAAAAAGGTATATTGTTGTTCGGCCGAGAATGCAAATCGTTCCAGAAACTTTGATGCGCTAATTTTTGTTCCATCGGAAAGTGGGAAAAATTCTGCAAAGTCTTTCACATATTCAATCACCCTTTTATCTTCTGTATAACTCAATCCATCCTGCGAAAAATGACCAAATACGACCGTTTCCCCATGATTGATTTTTCCTGAATCCGGCGGCATCAATTGAAGGGCTATTTGTAAAAATGTACTTTTGCCTACACCGTTTTTACCCGCAATTCCAATTCGCTCTCCGCGTTTGAAAGTATAATCAAAGCCTTTCAGGATATGAAGGTCACCAAAGCTTTTATATACTTTTTTTAACTCGAGAATTTTACCACCCAAGCGCGTCATTTTAACCTGAAGTTGAACATCAGTATCAACTTTTTTCTGACTTACTTTTTCTTTAAGATCACCAAAGGCATCTTGTCTGGATTTTGATTTAGTGGTTCGGGCACGCGGCTGCTTGCGCATCCACTCCAGTTCCTTCCGGAATATATTTTTATCTTTCAGTAGTTCACTGTTTGCTACTTCAATCCGATGGGCTTTTTGCTGAAGAAAGTATTCATAATTTCCTTTGTGAATATATACTTGCTCGTCCTCGATTTCTATAATTTCATTACAAACGGCATCTAAAAAATATCGGTCATGGGTAACCATCAGCAAGGTGATTTTTTGAGAACTCAAATGATCTTCCAGCCATTCGATCATGCGTACATCGAGGTGATTGGTCGGTTCATCCATAATGAGCAAACATTTGCCACTGTACAGTTCAGCTTCAATCAGGGCCTGAGCCAATGCAACTCGTTTTTTTTGTCCTCCACTGAGTGAACCCATCTTTTGATGAAGTTGGGTGATGTTCAGTTTACTCAGAATTTGTTTAATCAGATGTTCCAGATTCCAGGCTTGTAATTCATCCATCCTGCTCAGCAAGTGTTGAAGGGTGTCCGGATTTTGTTCAGATAATTCCATCAACTCATCATAGGCCTTCACCGTACGAATCACTTCATGATTCATTTGCATCATGTGGTCCCATACTTCGCTTTCAGGTTTAAAATCGTTTTCCTGTTCGAGCATCACAATGCGAATATCCTTATGTACCCATACTTCACCGGAATCAGCATGATCCTGTCCATTCAGAATTTTAAGTAAGGTGGATTTACCAAAACCGTTTCTGGCAATCAGGGCAATTTTATCACCCTCTGAAATATGGAAAGTAATATCGGAAAATAATTTTCGGACCCCGAAGGATTTGCTGAGCGATTCAACACTGGCGTAATGCAAGGAATATATAGATTTTAATCGGGTTATAAATTATTTAATGGGTTTGTCAACAGGTGCATTCCCATTTTCACGGATGTCAATTTGAATCACATTTTCATTCATCTTCCAGGATTGTCCGTCCCATATCAAACCATCATAAGTACCGTCAGGCGAATAGGTGTATTTTTTTGCCGGATCACCAATTTGGGATTCACAATGATCAAAAACAATTTGTTTCAAATCTTCATCATAGCGCATACTTACTTTTGAGCCTTTCTGATATTCGAGAATAAAACGATTCACTTGTTTGCGTTTGCCTCTTTCGATGATATTAAAAACGGGTGCGCCAAAAATGCCTCTTCCTTTAGAATCAAATCCAAAAGCTTCCACCATTTTTTTCTCGCTGTTCATCGTGCTTCCGTTCCAGCCCATTATAAAATAGATGGGTTGGCCCGCTATATCTTGCTGAATCACCTGATAATACAAAGCACCGTACCATCGGGTTCCACTTAACACAGAGTCTTCGGCGCCCCGGATAATTTGTTCCGAAACATCCACCAATGGAATAAAGCTACCATCCTGTAATTGAATCACGGCATAGTATCGTTTTTCGATTGGACCTCTTTGTACTTCCCAATTGTATATTTTAAGTTTTCGATCGGGTGTTTGAAGAATAGTAATTTTTTCTTTGAGTTTATTACAAGGGTAT
This sequence comes from Chitinophagaceae bacterium, assembly GCA_049318705.1. Lineage (GTDB taxonomy): Bacteria > Bacteroidota > Bacteroidia > Chitinophagales > Chitinophagaceae > OLB11. Next base: position 9,430 of record JBMOFV010000056.1, on the reverse strand, counting down.
TGATAGGATTGCGGTGTTTTAATAAACTGTTTGAAAGTACGAATAAACAAATAACTTGCCTCAATTCGTGGTTCATCCATGGCTGTATTGTACATGCTATCCGCAAAATGTACCAGAGAATCCTCCAATATTTCGAGAGGACTGAGTTGTGAAATATCCTTATCGTGAACGGGTTTGCTTTCAGGATTAATCAACTGAAATTCCTGTGCGAATGATGAAAAAGAGAATGCCAGACAAAATAAGGTCAAGCTAAAAAATGATTTTATCATATTCCCGGAATAGTGTTTAAAGGATAATTGCTTCAATCTCACAAATTTAGACGAAAAAATCAAGAACAAAAGGAGCCGCGGCTGTTATAACCATGTTATACCGTTTATATCGGCTTAACATTTGTAAATTTCTATTCATGCTGATTCCAAATTACACATGGCTGAATGCAAGCAAATGGTTACAAATCTCCCCCTGCCAAATTATTTATTTGGCATTGAGTATTTTTTCAATTTTAGAGGCCGTTTGAGGATGATAATTATTTCTGTATTTGGCAAAAATGCGTTGAGCCATTTTCAGGTTTTCAGGCGTTTTTTTCATCTCAAGATACAGGGGCTCGAGGAATTTTTTTCGTCCAACTTGCGATAAAAAGATTTCCATTTCATCGAACGCCTCCTGATAGTTACTGGCTATACTTAATTTAAACCATTCATCGGCAATTTCACTATTGGTACTTTTGGTCAACTGAAAGCGTTGGTCCAAATCTGTCATCCATTCAATTTTCGTGGGTCGGGGCATTTTGCGCAAAAACTGAAGCCATTCGTGTGTGGTCCAACCCAAGGTGTTTAATGCACTTACAGGGGCGCCTGATTCTAACAAGGCCCTTTGTTGGTCTACCAAAACAAATCGTTCGGGATTAATTTTCGGACAATTGTCGGGCAATCCGGTTTCGTAGATCCATTGACGAACCTTCAATGCATTTCTTCGATTGCTGTCGCCATTAAATAAATTACGATCCATAAAGGCCAAACATTGCTCGGTGGTTGTCGGTTTGAAGGCATGCTCGCTGAAGTAAGCATTCATAAATGCATCAAATTTTTCTCTGCCGGTTTGTTCTTCGAGCATCCTTAAAAAGATCGCTCCTTTTTCGTAGGGAATGTTTGAAAAGGCATCACCCGGATTCCGTTTTTTTAAATTCACTTTTAAACGGGTATCTTCTCCATTCTGGCCCATATCCTTGAAATCGCTTTGCATATCCTGATAGCCCAATTCCCATAACATTTCCGTATAACTTTTCCCGGAAATGCTTTCCATAATTCTGCGTTCGAAGTAAGTGGTAAATCCTTCATTTAACCATAGGTCGTCCCAACGTGCATTGGTAACCAGATTTCCACTCCAGCTATGGGCCATCTCGTGTGCAATCAATGAAACCAGACTCTTATCACCTGCAATAATAGTTGGGGTGGCAAAAGTGAGTCTTGGATTTTCCATGCCGCCAATTGGAAATGAAGGAGGTGCGATGAGTACATCATATTTGCCCCAACGATATGGACCTCCGAGTTTTTCTGCGGCGGTCATCATCATCGGTATATCGCTCAGCTCTTTCCATGCCGCATCCAACATCGAAGGTTCGGTATAGACACCGCTTCGTTCGTCAATGGCTTTATATTCTATATCCCCAACGGCTAAAGCAATCAAATACGTGGGAACCGGTATTTCCATTTGATAGGTGTAAATGCCTTCCTTATTTTTTTCGATGGGGTTTTTGGCACTCATGACGGCTAACATCCCTTTGGGTACCTGAAGTTTGGCCTCATAAGTGATTCGGTTGGAAGGTAAGTCCTGGCAGGGTAGGAGTGACCTTGCGTGAATACTTTCGCATTGTGTAAACATATAGGGTAATTGTTTGCCGGCCGTTTGTTCCGGTTTAAGCCATTGCAAAGCTGTTGCCTGAGGTCCGGTAAAATATTCTATACTCACAACCGTATCTCCTTGCTGGATGGGAATGGATAATCCACTGCCATATTCTTCAAGCATGGGGCTTAAAAAGTATTGAGATTCTTTATTGTTGACTTTTACTTTTTTGATTGTCAAGTCATAAGTATCAAAATGTATATAGTGCGCATTGGAATCATTCACAAAGTTCCAGGTTGCTGTTCCACTCACTTGTTTGCGGTCGAAATCTATTGCAGCATCCCAGTTCAGGTGCGTTGAATGAACCTGCTTGGTATTGGCGAAACTATGTAATTCGTCATTGAATACTAGGGTGTTTTCTGAATCCTTGGGTTTGCAACTTTGTACCAACAAAAAATTGAGCACCAAATAGCTCAAACGGGCGTAATTCGACATGGATTATATTTAAAAAGATTTAAGAGAGGCTAAAAATAAAACAATTCTCACTGTTTTCAGGGAAAGAATCCTTGTAATGTCTACCCTAATGACTCGTATCATGTTGTATGATTTGATCAATGACTTTCGTCCGGGAAAAATTTTTCCTTGAAGGTTGAACACACACTTATTTGCCTTTAACCCTACTAGTGTGACATATTATTTAGAAGTTTGAAACAATCTCCAGGAGGCAATTGCTTGTTGTTCCAGCATAAACCATCCATTTTGAATCGTGGCTCCTCTAGATTCACATCGTTCCAGAAAGGCAGATTTTTCGGGATTATAAACCATGTCAAAAACAAAATGTGCTTCACCAACAAACTGAAACGGAATGGGAATGAAGGAATCCACATCAGGAAAAGTACCTAGAGGAGTAGTTTGAATGAGTAATGGATGGCTGTTGAGTATTTTCTCATCCAAATCAGCGTAAGTAATACTTCCTTCAATTTCATTGCGGGTAACCAATTGAAAAGGAATTTGTTTTTTATTCAAAACATATTGCACGGCTTTGGATGCGCCGCCACTTCCAAAAACGAGGGCTTGAATTTTTTCGGGTAAGTCCCATTTCATCAGCGACATTTCAAAGCCGATGATATCTGTATTATATCCGATGAATGTTTGATCTTGTCGAACAACACAATTCACTGCTCCCACCTTCTGAGCTTCCGGATCAATCTTATCCAATAAGTGGAGAATACTTTCCTTGTAGGGAATCGTCACATTAAAACCTTGTAATTGATTTGTTCTAAACCAATCATACAAAGCATTTTTATCTTCTAAAGGGATTAAAGTATAAATCGCATCGATTTGCTCCCGTGAGAATTTCTCTGCAAACCATTTGCCTGAAAACGAATGACTTAGCGGATAACCGACGAGGCCATACTGTTGAGTGCTCACTGATCGAGATAAAAGGTAAATGTATCCCCCCTTAAACCTACACGGGTCGCTTCTAATGGAATCACTTCATTGGGAGCAATATTGCCCAGATTGACATTACAGCCACAAAGTTCCAAAAAGTAAACTTGCTGTGCTTTTTGAGGAGCTTCCCAAATAATTTTATCCTGAGGTATTTGTGTAAGAATTTCCTGAACCAAACCTTCCCGAACCTCGCCACTACTTCGATAGATACCAACATTTCCTGCTTCACGGGCTTCTGCAATCACGTATTGACTGCCTGCTTCCAATTCAGCTTTCATCAATTCAATCCATTTATAGGGTGGAATGATATGTGCGGCATCTTTACTACCCACTTCACTGAGTACTGTAACATGTTTGGCCAGTTTTTCAATGTAACCACATTTCTCGGCATGGGGAATACTGATCGAACCATCCGACACCTCTACATGTTTCAGGCCGGCATCCTGAACCATCTTTAAATATTCATCAAACTGGTTGCGGATTAAAAAAGCCTCAAATAATGTTCCTCCAAAATATACGGGAATATCATAGTCCGCGTAGACCTTGAGTTTGTCTTTCAAATTTGGGGTTACCATGGCGGTACCGAATCCCAATTTGACGATATCTATATAAGGGCTGGCAACAGAAATAAATTGATGAACCTCCTGAATACTCAGTCCTTTGTCCATGACCATGGTCAGACCTTCCTGACGATTTTTTTGTGTACGTTGGGGGATTTGGGATAATTGATAAAACATGGCGCGAAATTAAAACATTCTGTTCAATGATGTTCTCATGAATTAAATCGTTTGTTCTTCAGTGATTCAATAGGCTTCTTGGTATTTTTTGCCGGATAGGGGAGAGGTTTGATTTTAAATCCGTGTAATGTGGTAAACCGAGATAAAATTATTAGATTTGTGAGAACTAAACCCATTAACCGGAAATTTTTGTCAAACGTTGTAAATCTTAATTGAATGAAAAAATTATTACCCTTATTCCTCTTGTTATTCTCTATTTCAGTAAATGCTCAAACCACCATAACGGCAGGTGGGTACACGCCTGCAGTGGGCACGACCTTTACAACCGGCAATGTGTTTATCACTTTTGCCATTAGAAACAATAACAATTTTCCGATTGTCATAACCAATCTGACCACCTTGGAAGCCAATTTGTATGAGAATAATTCCATGTCCTTGTATTACTCATCGAGCAGTTTGGGTGGATTGCCGGTAGTGCCCGGTGCGGGCTGGACCTTGGTCTCCCAATCTTTACAACCGATTACAACCACTGTAATTGGGCAGGTAACTCCCTTTAATTGTATCGGGCTGGTGATTCCTCAAAATACAACATATCGGTTTGCTTTAACGGGTACCAAAGGATTGGCCATGCGATCGAATGGGGCAGGAACTCTCGCGCCACTTTCTTTCTCAGCCGGTGGCGTTGATGTGCTTACAGGTGATTTCATTTTACCAGGTCAGTCTCAGAGAGTTGGTTATCTGGGCGGACCAACTTTACCCAATTTTGTAACTGTATATTGGGATGGAACAATTTCATTTATTCAAGCTCCGGCTTTCACGGATGTTCAAGTGCTGAGTATCACCAAACCATCTTCGGCTTGCAATGCTACCAACAGTTTTTTATCTGCTTTGGTTTGTAATAAATCGCCTCAAACTGTGAATATTGCGAATAATAATATCACGGTCAATTTTAATGTGAATGGTCCCAATGGCACTCAGACGAATAGTTTTACCATGAACTCGGGAGCGATGGCCCCATGTAGTTGTTTGAATGCGGCTATTTCAGGGATCAATTTTTCAGCAAACGGAAAATATATTATTACTGCTAATGCGAATATCGCGGGCGTTACAGATAACAATTTAACCAATAATACTTTCGTTGATTCTCTGATCAATTATAAGCCCGTTGTGAGTCCGAATGATAGTATTTGCCAATACTCCAACGCAGGTGTTTTTGCTGGATTTACAGCGTCATCCTGTACAACCCGAAAACGAACATTTGTTTTAAATACGACCGTCATTTCACCTTCAGCAATTGATGGCTCGAGTGATGCGACAGCAGGAAATTTTGCGTTTGGTTCATTGCCTCTTTTACCGGATTGCTCGGTGATTACAGGCGGTTCTCTGCTCATCGATAATTTGGCAGGAAATGTGACCAGTACTTTTGGAAATGAGGCCAGATTCAATATTTTCGGTCCGGCACCCAACGGACCTTCCAATCCTTTTGTTCCGGGTGTAGCAGGTAATCCCCTGAATTTTTCAGTATATAACTTTGATTACAAAATACCATTAACTGCTGTACATCTGAATGCCATGTATGCTGCTTTAGGAGCCGGTGGAGCTTTTAATATCGGGTATTGGGAGACCTTCGACGACGCTCCGGGTGTCACTGATGCAACCCATAATGCCCAAGGTCAGTCGACCACAGCCAAACTCACAATTGAGTATGAAATTCAACCTTGTCCAAAATGGTTTTTAACCCCAACAGGCGGCAGCAGTGTGAGTAACTCTTCTTCTTTTAATCCGTTTTTGGTACCTGCTTCAGGCATTGCCAATACCAATACAGTGGGTACTTATACCTTTTATGCAGCATGCAGTGCCGATACAATTTGTCGGGTACCGGTTACTTTAAAAATTAAACCTTCACCCGTTGTTGTTCAAGATACCCTTGCAGTATGTGAAATTTTGCCAAGTTCAGGAAATGCAATATTCGATTTGACCAGCATGAACAATAACGTATCGGGAGGGAATGGCGCAGCGACAGTGAATTACTATTTTGATATTGGTACCAGTAGTTTGATACCGAATCCTACACAGTTTAATTCTACGTCCACAGTGGTTTATTCCAAAGTCTCTTTGTCGGGGGGATGTGAATCTTCGGATTCTGTCATCCTAGAAGTGAATTCAAAACCTGATTTTGGGAACACAGTCCTGACGGGTTCTGCCTGTGCGCCTAATTGTTTAAATGTCGGAAATTTGATTAACCCATTTGCTTTGATTCCACCCGGAACGGACACATTATATTTCGAAGATCCGGCCTTGACCATTCCACATCCAAATCCAAATAGCATTTGTACTTCGGATACAGTGTATATGATTTTACAAACCATTGACATTCCATCTTGTACCGATACAGCCGAAGCATATGTGAGTATTGGTGGAGGAAGCAATCATATTGCCAATCAGGATGTACTATTTAATTTTTCAAATTGTGGTGCTGTAGGATCCAATCAATTTGTTTTATCAGATGGGAATGTAGATACCTTGCGCACTTTTACGGATTGTTCAAAGGTGGTTGCCATACAAGATGTGGCAGACGGTACCAGTTTGGGAAATATAACAGTAACAGGGGACATTGCTTGTTCAACATTAACACACAATGGACAACCTTATGTCAATCGAAGTTATGAAATCACACCAACGAATAATGACAGCGCAATTGTGTGTTTATATTATTTAAATGATGATTTTAACTTATACAATGCCGATGCCTTTAATACAGGATGGCCGCAGTTACCAACCGCCTCTAATATGGGTTTCATGAATAACTTATGTATGACGCAGGTTTCAAACGGAGCGCTCGGAAGTCCGGGGTCCATACCAACCGCTATCCCGAATAGTATGATTTCTGCCACTTATGATGCAGCTACTACAGTATGGACTGTTTGTTTTCCGGTGAGTGGATTTTCTTCATTCTATTGTCATGCCTGCAATCTATACAATGCGCCATTACCGGTAAGTTGGAATTTATTTGAGGTGAAAAAATCTGGGGCCATGGCAGATTTAAAATGGGTAACCGGTTCTGAAAAAAACAACCAATATTTTGAGGTTGAAAGAAGTGCGGACGGCAAATTGTTCCAGGTAATTTCTGATAAAATTCCTACCCAGGCAGTTGCCGGATCCAGCAGCTTACCCTTGGAATATCATTTCACCGATGAACATCCTTTGAGTGGTCAGAATTATTATCGAATTCGTCAGGTTGATTTAGACAAAAAAGAGAATTTGAGTATGACCCGACAGTTGATTTTTGGTGGAGATATATCTATTAAAGTATATCCAAATCCTGTTCAAAATCAATTAAATGTGGAGATTTTTGCGCCTGTAAAATCTAAAATGGAAATGGCGATTGTGGATGCCTCCGGTCGAGTGATTAAACAACATATCATCGATGTACAGGAAGGAATGAATCAAACAGATCTGAATATGTCTGATTTGGCCAATGGGGTTTATCTATTAAAAATCAAGGATGCAAAAGGATGGAATCAGGTTCAGGTGATTCGTAAAAATGCCGAATAATCAAGCGTTTGATTGTTATTGTTTAGGGATATCGGGTGAAGAAACTAGGTCAGATCGAAATGAAGTTTTCGTTCTGAACCAGTGAATTTTTTCTTAACTTCGGAAGCTTTATCCCTGATATATGAAAATAACCCAATACATTTTTACCGTTTTAGCGGTTTTAATTTCAACCTTTGGACATGCGATTTACATTCCAGTTCAACTTACAGGCTTTAATGCCGATGTAGTAGCCGATATTCAGGGGAATGCTTTAGGTTCAACCAACAATGATGTGGATGGGGTGAATTATGTATTCATGTCACAATCCTATAATACCTCCGGTACATCTTTTATGCCTTTGGGCGGATTGGTGAATAGTGTTGTGGCTTCAACCCCGGGATTAACTTTTCAATTACAACCTTATACGGCCAATAATTCATTGCGAATAACTTCAGGAGGTTCCGGAACATTGAATCTGGTAACACCTACTTCGGCCGAAAGTGTTTTTGTCTTAGGGACTACTGGCAGTGGTAGCAGTACAACCACCATTACGGTTACTTTTACAGATGGTACAACACAGGTATTTAGCGGACAAGTTTTCCCGGATTGGTTTGGAGGTGCAAATTTTGCGATTCAGGGCATGGGACGTACTTTACGAACAACCAATGCGATTTTAAATAGTACAACAGACCCTCGATTGTATCAAGTGGAATTGCCTTTGCTGGCTGCCAATTATTCGAAACTTGTGCAAAGTATTGGATTTAATACAACGGGAGGCGTTTTAAATATGATGGCGGCCACTTTGTATAATAATATTCCTTGTAGTGGTACACCGAATGCGGGTTCTGCACAGGCTTCTCCCATGAACCCTTGTCCAGGGGTTTCCGTATTATTAAATTTAACAGGAAATACTGCAGCAGGAAATTTGGCTTACCAATGGTGGAGAAGTTTCTCTTCCTGCAATGGTCCATGGGTTCCGGTACCTGCTGGAAATACTGCAACCCTCACATATACACCTCCTCCGGGTTCTACTTCATACTATGTGTGTGTGGTAACTTGTTTGAGTTCGGGTTTAGTGGATACCTCTGCTTGTGTGGGTCCGGTAATTGTGCAGCCCTATTCGCCCACATCACCTTGCTATTGTACCACATCTGCGGCAACCAACACCGCCGACGAAGAAATAACCAATGTGACTTTAGGTACTCTGAATAACACGACAACATGTTCGAGTTTAGTAGGGACGGCTTGCACAGGTACGGGTAATGCCAGTTTATACTCCAACTTCACTTCATGTACACCTTATCCAATCTTATATAAAGGCTTGGCACATACAGCTAATTTAACGGTTGGTTCCTGTGGTACATTCAATTTCACCAATGCCTTTAAAATTTATATCGATTATAATCAGGATACGGATTTTAATGACCCTGGTGAGGAAGTCTATTTTTCAGGAACAGCCGGTCTTGCCTGTGTGCCTCCAACAACAGTGAATGCGACTTTTACAGTTCCTTCAGGAGCACAGAGTGGTCCAACTCGTATGCGGATTATCAATCAGGAAGGGGGACAATTTAGTGCGACAACTATTGTTCCGTGTGGTTCTTATGGCTATGGCGAAACTGAAGATTATGTGGTAAATATTATTGCTCCATCACCTTATGATCCGGCAGTTCAAAGCATTAATGTGCCAACCGGGACTTGTTTTACGGCCAATGAAACTGTTACGGTACAGATTGCCAATTTTGGGTCGAATACGATCAATTTAATTACCAATCCTGTTACTTGTACGCTGAAAGTGAACAGCCCATTGGGGCCGGTGAATTATTTTGGAACCTTGAGTTCCGGTACTTTAAATGCCTATGGTGCTA
>JBMOFV010000055.1:0-15943 GCA_049318705.1 Chitinophagaceae bacterium | reverse complement strand
AAAAGGGCAAACATTTTTATTTCGGTAGTGAAATGAAATGTTTGTGGGCAGGTGGGATACCGAAAGTTGTAAACAACAAAATGTTGTTCAATTATCTCGCTTATGGGTTTATGGATAATCCTGCCGATCTGAGTGAAACCTTTTACGAACAATGCACGCGCTTACCCCATTCACATTATATCATCTTAAATCTGAATACATTCGAGTTGAAAATACAATGTTATTACGATATTAAGTGGAGAAATACCAACAATTCCATTGGTGAAGAAGAAGCAAAGGAAAAATTCCATGAGCTATTTTACACCTCAGTTCAGCGCAGATTGCGAAGTGATGTACCGGTAGGCAGTAGCTTAAGCGGCGGTTTGGATTCAAGCTTGGTTGTATGTGTGATTGCTGAATTAAAAAAAGGCACCCCTCAAAAACAAAATACATTTAGTGCGGTATTCCCAGGTTTTAAGAAGGATGAGAGAAAATACATGGATTACGTACTAGCAAAAACTCCTGCAGAACCGCACTTTGTGACACCAACCGACGAAGGTTTGATTTCTTCTATAGATAAATTGGCATTTCACCAAGAAGAACCCTTTGGGTCGGCTAGTATATATGTTCAATATTGTGTCATGCAAATGGCCAAAGAAAATAATGTAACTGTATTGTTGGATGGGCAAGGGGCCGATGAAATATTGGCCGGTTATCATCCTTATTATGTACATTACTTCAAAGAACTGAAAAAGAAACATTCATCCAACTATAAGAGTGAACTTAACGAATATTATGCCATGCATGTTGGGAGTGATATTAATTTTAATGTTGTTGACGGATGGAAAAACAAACTTAAAAATGGTATACCTTCTCAAGCAGCTTTTATGCGTAGGTTATATGAAAGATACAAGCATTTAAAAAATCCGTTTATTCAAAAAGATTTTTTTAACGCTTACTTTAGTGAGAGCTTTAATAATCTTTACGAGTTTGAAACACTTAATCAGAGTCTATACACAAGTACTATGCTCAAGGGGCTTCAAGAGCTTTTAAGGTATGCTGATCGAAACAGCATGGCTCATAGTCGTGAAGTCAGGCTTCCGTTCTTATCACATGAAGTTGTAGAATTTTTATTCTCATTGCCTTCTGAATTTAAAATAAGAAATGGCTGGACCAAATGGATAATGCGTCAGACTTTTAAAGACATTTTACCCGATGAGATTACTTGGCGCAAAGATAAAATTGGTTTCGAACCACCTCAAAGAAATTGGATGAAGAACAAAGATATTGAGGATAAAGTTTTATTCAACCGAAATATATTAATATCTAATGGGATTTTACATCCTAACCTAGACAAACATGGATATAAGGCTGAAGATGCAATACATGGTGATAATAAAAACTGGAAATTCCTAATGGCTGGCAATTTGTATAAATAGATTAAAATGTCTAATCCCAAACCTATCATCATACTATCTTATTTTTTTCCACCATGTAACTTAACACCTTCTGAGCGCGTATTTTCTTGGGCTAAATATTTAAAAAAAGCAAATTATTACCCGATAATTATTACCCGAAATTGGGATGTGAATATACTAAATGCCACTACAGATGTTTATAAACCGTCTGGCAAGAAGGTTGTAGTTGAAACTCATCAGGACTATGAGGTACATTACATACCATATCAACAAAACTTAAAGGATAAACTATTTAATAAATATTATGGGAAGTCTTTATATCCTATTTATTTAATGATGGCCTTTATATGGCATATTCTACAATTACCCTTTATACGACTAAGTTCGGTTCATTCAATTTCCCAATATGCAAATAAACTTCTTTCCGAAAAGAAAAATATATATGCAATTATAGCAACTGTGGCCCCGTTCGAGTTACTTGGAGTGGCACATCAACTTTCAAAGAAATATAATGTTCAATGGATTGCGGATTATAGAGATGACTGGAGTACAAATGAAATGCAATATGTAGACTCTTTTCCAAAACGAATTTTGAGAAAATACAATAGTTTTTATGAGACCAGATGGTTAAAGAATGTCAGCTTCATCATAAGCGTTTCTGAATATTATGTACAAAAATTATCAAAATTTTCACACAAAAAGGGGATCTTGGTAGAGAATGGATTTGAAATACCAGAAAACATAATCGCTAATTCCTTATTCGATAAATTCACTATTACATACTTAGGATCTTTATACACCTCTCAAAATATAGAAATGTTTTTAGATGTATACAAGCATTTCATTGATCTGGGAAATAAGAATATACAACTAATATTCGTTGGCCTTGGAAGTGAACCTCCAATAAGAAAGAGAATCGAAAGTTATATGAATGGATATGAGCCATATTATACAATAACTAGCAGAATATCAAAAAAAGAAGCCTTAGAATTACAATTAAAGTCTCATCTTTTGTTAGCTGTATCTTATGGAGATAAAAAAGGAATTCCGAGTAGCAAACTTTATGATTACATCGCCACAAAAAAGCGTGTATTAATTTGTCCTTCAGATTCCGATGTCATCGAAGACACTCTTTCATTAACCAAGCAAGGTATTGTTTGTAACTCCCCTGGTGAAATACTCCATCAACTAAATGCTTTGTATTATTTGTTTACCAAAAACGAACTGAACGACTCGATTTCAATTCCTCCCCATGTCTACAATAAATTCTCAAGAGAATTCCAAACAAATAATCTCATTATCGGATTAAATACATTAAACTCTTAACCATAAATTATTTATACCTCTTGTGAAAATTTTACACATCATAAATAATCTTGAAATGGGTGGAGCGGAAGTATTAATGAGCACTCTTCTACCCGAACTTGAACGGCAAGGTACTCATGTAGAGCTAATTTGCTTGAATTCTAAATCAGAACCTCTTATTATAAATAGGCTTAAAAAAGCCCACGTTAAAATACACACACTCTCGTTTAAGCAATCCCTTTATAATCCAATTCACATTTTTGCGATTCATAAATTAGTTCATCGCATTAAACCAGATATCATTCATGCTCATATTTTTCCAACCTTCTATTGGGTAGCACTGGCTAAATTCTTCTTTCGACATAAAGCACCACTTATTCTCACTGAACATGATACATCGAATAGAAGAATGGCGAATCGAATATTCCGATTAGCGGACTTATTCATATATCGAAATTATGCACAAATAATTTGTATTTCTGATGGTGTACTGAATGTTATCCGAAATTATATCCCTTTTGTGCCTTCGAAAACTATTTATAATGGGATAAGTCTTGAACAATATAAAAAAAAATCCCCAACGTGTAAATCAAAAACTTTATATGATTTTGTCGAAAGAATTCTGTCTAATTCATCTAATAAAATTATCCTTTCTATTGGCCGATTGGTAGCAAAGAAAAATCAAGAAACAATGATTCGAATGATGTCACTTTTACCTTCGAATTATCACTTACTTATTTGCGGTGAAGGAGAATATAGAGAAAATCTTGAAAAATTAATCCAAGAATTGAATTTAACAAACAATGTCTTCCTGTTAGGGAACCAAGATGACATTCCCTTTATTGCAAAGAAATCATCTATTGGCATATTAAGCTCCACCATCGAAGGATTCGGTTTAGCGGCTGCCGAAATGATGGCATCGGGCCTACCTGTTGTGAGTAGTAATATTCCTGGTTTAAACGAATTATGCCCGGACCCTCAACTCCAATCGGATCCCATGGATGTAGATAAATTTGCAAGTATTATACAATTACTTTTAACAAATAATACATTCTATAATGAAATGAAACAAAAGTCGATAGAAAAGGCAGAATCTTTTTCTATACAAAAAATGGCAGAAAATTATAGAATGGAATATGAAATTTTACAAGCTAACAAATAATAAAACTTTTAGAATAAAATATTAAGCTTGACTATATCTATTATGCAGGATAATTACAAGTCGATTGTAAAAAATTTAATGATATACACAGTTCTAATTGTGGTATCCATCGATTGTATGCATATTTTAAGCCTTATACCAATTGGCGCTAAAATCCTAAATGCCTTTAAAATTTGGAATTTGGCCCTACTCCCGATTTATATTCTATCTCATAAAAAAAATATTCAAACAAAAGATGTTTTTTTATGTATCCTGTTTATCCCATTTTTTTATATTTACGTAGGCGAACTAAACTTAATAAACTTTGTTCTAAAAGTTATTTCACGGTTTGTTCCTATTTTTTCCTTTTTATTACTTGATGATCGAAGTAAACTTAAAGTAGTAAAAAATTGGGTCTATCTATATTGTGTAACCCTAGTTCCTGCTGTTATTATTCACATTTTAAAGTTTGGCCTTTCCATTGATTTTCCGGTGAATACAGTTACAAATTTTATGGGAAAGAGTTATGATACTCATTTTTTTATTTACTACTATTATAAATTTAATTATATAAGGTTCTGTGGTTTATATGACGAACCAGGTGTTATTGGAACATTCTCCTACTTGTTTTTAATATTCATGGATAATCATCTTTCAAGATTTCAAAAATTTGTTCTTTGGATCACTGGTCTATTTTCATTATCATTCTTCTTTATTCTTTCCATACCATTGATCATTCTCCTGCATTTAATTAAAAGAAAACAGTATTTTAAACTAGCTTCTCTAACTTTTTTAGGCATAATATTTGCAAGTATCGCGCCAACGATTGTTGAATCGGCTTTAAAATCAACGAACTCATCTAGTGTGTATCAAGATTTAATTTTTCATACGTTAAAAAGTAGATTTGATATAGATGAGAAAAGTGGTTCAGTAGGATCCATTAAGACAAACCGACTTAATTCGGAGAGATACACCATGGACGATTTTCTGAAAGATGACAAGTTAACCATTGTCATGGGAAACTTCGCAACGTCAGACAGTAAATCATTTGGCGAATTATCCGAAGGAGGATTAGGTCTTGAGATATACTTATTTCAATATGGTATCCTCTTCTTTTTGTATACTTTTTTAATGTCGTTTTTAATAAATATTCTACCACAAAAAAATGGTGTAATATATTTTTTTACAGCGACTCTTTTAACTCTACTTTGTTTATATCAAAGACCTTTTCTTTATAAAATTGAATTTGTTGTTATTTTTTATGTTGGGGCTCTCCTTTTTCGTATTAGAGGTAACTCAGATAAAGTAAATGCAATTACTTAGGGGATTCTTAATAACGTAAATTTCATCTTGTGGCAAAGATTTTGGCCTCGAAGAACTTGTTTTTGGTGCTTGGCTAGCTTTCAGTTTTCTGCAATTCTACCAAAAATTTGTAGTAGCAAGGCTCAAAGCTCATGCAAACAATGCCTGTAAATGATATACTCGTGGACTCCGAATTAAACCGATTCAACTCTGGGACGCGACTCAAGAAAAAACCATCTTAATTTAAACGGCAAAATAATAATTTCATAGCAATGTAGCTTTCGGCTTTTGCTTTTTGGCCGTAAAGAAAATTTGGGTTCAAAATCTGTCAGATCCACTGAGGCATGGCTATCAGGCATAGATCTCAAAGTCCTCCTTGATTTTAGCGTGCCGGCGAGATTTTCAAAATATCCTATTTCAATATTTTAATGTACTCTTCCAATCCGATTGAAAGTACCTTCTTTGGTTTGTTGTTGAACCTATTTCCATAAATGTTTCTAAGACTTGATGCATAATGCATGATATACATGGTCTCACAATTGATAAATTGATTACCGATTAAAGATAATGGCAAAGTGGAAGTATATAAGTTTCGATTATCTTTTTTGTTGGTCGTCCAACCACAATCAAAATCACCGTGAACCACAGGACAAGGGTTCGGATCTACAATTTCATCAGGGCAGTAACTGTTCAGAAATGTTCCACCGACTTCAAAGGGCTTTTGAATATGTATATTTACCACCTCAAACGTATTATTGATTATAAACTGTTTTCTGATTCCAGATTTGATATGAAATCGCTCCGATTGATTAATAAAGTTATGCCCCCTTGGATCAGTTTTCTGACATTCTGACAAGTTATTATTGGTGTATTCAAATACAGATTTCTTATCTAGTTTAAAATAATTATTACGAATTATGGTGCCATTATACTCATTACTGCGATGCGCACCTGGCGAAAACAACAATTGCTGTGGGTAAATTTTTTGCAAGTTTGAATTAAATATTATTCCCTCATTTGAAATATAATTATATTCAATAATACTAGGATTTGCTTCAGGACAATTTGCATTTTTATAGTCTCTATTCCCGTCAAAAACGATTCCTGTTTCACTGCCTGTAATACGATTATGATGTATGCGGAATCCCGATAATCCATTTTCTACATGGATTCCCCTGTCATATCCATAAATTGAGTTATATGCCGCTTCACAGTTCCTATTATTTTCGCAACAAGCCGCCTGACCGATACTTCCATACTGTTTGGTTATTGCAATATCATTCTTTATAATATTATAATTTGATCGGCCGCTCTCAATTCCCGAAAAAGAAATGGCATAACCAGTATCATCATATGACCCATTGTGGCACCTCTTTCTGTATTTCAATCCCCAAACATTAATAAGAACATTGCTATCAACAATACAGTTTCCGTTGATATAGGCATAAAATCGATTATTCACCATGATGCCATTTCCATAAACATTTTCCAATATCATATTTGTTACGCTGACATTCTTTATTGCTTCAACATAAATACATGTACCCATAGCAAATAATTTATCATGTTGTTCTGAATTGAGATTGTAAATATGAGAATTGGAATTACTTGAATTTCCAATAAGTTTAAGTCCGCATATATTAATAAACGTTTCGTGCATCATCTTACTTTTTGCAGGAGGGTATACCCAAGCCTCAGTCAAACCGAGTCCTGAAGACTTAAAATAAAAAAAATTGTGGCTTTGTAAATTTTTACTTTTTATGGTTGGGAAAAGATTGGGCTTGTACGTTAAAAAATTGGGCGAGGATGGTTTATTGTTACATAACATATTTGTCCTCGATATGCTCCTTGTGATGATTCTATTTATCTGATCATTTTTTGAAACATCCAATCCGTTTTTCATGTAATCTCTGGAAATCCAATAAAATTGGCTTAATTCATTGTCGTCATACACATTATAAGGATGCGTGTTACTGGAATTTAAGCCCGCTTTCTTTAGGGCACTTTTGAACGCCCCATTCGATATGGATAATCCTATGATGTTTACTTTTACAACTCTTTGACAACTTTTAACATCCATACTACGGTCAAAGTTATATACCTTCATACCATTGCGAATAGTCACCGGAGCCATTAAACCGTTCACTTCATAAGTGCGGCAAGGAAAAACGATTGTGTATATAAACTCCTTATTGGTAGTTTGTTTGTTATCCATTGTCTCTTTATACAAGGTATGATAAACTGTACTCAAACATCTATTTATACCATCCAAGTTACTTTTCGAGTCTCGGATAAAGTCTTCCACATTGAATATGCGTCCAAAATGATCAGCATGAAGTTCAAATCTTTGTAAAAAGACCAGAAAAAATAAAACAACAATTTTGTAATTATAGTTTGGCAATGATCAAAAGTTTCGGCAAAAATAGAATATTAATAGTGCCCAAACTAATATGTCCGTTTATGATTCTCTAGATTCATCCTATCGTACTCAAGCCCTTCTTCAATCCTTGATTGGCATTTCGCATGAAATTAAAATGATTAAAATTTGGAAGATTGAAGTTCATGTTACAATTTTTAGAGTTTATCTAAATAACATACCCATACTGGGTTTATAGATTGGTAGGTTGTTCAAATTGAATAATTGGAGATCGTTTAAATCATAAATTTAAATTTCTAACCAAAAAAGTATTAAAAATTTATTGAATTTTCGTCATGTTTCAAATATGGTCTGACAGAATTTTTACGCTAAATTGTGTTCTCAAGACAACAATCAGAACTTCTAGTGCAAGGCTGATAATTAAAAATGGTGGCAACGTGAATTGGGAAATTGAATGTTCTCATGAGTAAAGAAAAAAATATTCGCAAAATTTGGTGGTTAGTCATACGAAGAAAACTGTATAAATGAATAACGTTGGCAATTGCTAGGTCCGGAAGATTTATAGGTCTAGAATAAATCCACTATTTTACTTTGTAAGTCTTAATTTTGCCCTGCTTTAAAAATAGTTTAGCGAACGACAGCAAGAAATAACCAAGAGATGAGCAAGAATTTCAAAACAAATATTCTTTTTCTCATACCCAAAAATGATGTCGGAGGCGCTCCAAAATTCGTTCGTGAACAAATCCAAATCTGTCACGAATCCGGATTCAACTGCTTTCTTGCCACCAATGAAAAAGGCTGGATTAATGATGGGTTGGATTTAATGATTCAGAAAAGTCTTTTTGATCAACGAATTTTGAAAATGGCTTCCTTAGCTTTTTTATGGAATTTGATCTCTTTCATGAAAAAAAATCGTATCAATCTAGTTGTATGTAATTCCGCAAATGGAGGCCTCTATGGGCGCCTTGCGGCATTTCTCCTGGGTCGTGGTTCAGTTTATGTAAGTCACGGTTGGTCATCTGTATACAACGGCGGCCGTATGGCGCTGATACTAAATCTGATTGAGCAGATATTATCATGGATAGGCACCCGTGTTTTATGCATTTCAAAAGGAGATGAATGGAAAGCCAGAAAATTTATTCGGGTTCCTGAATCAAAACTGGTCCAATTAAATAACGCCATCTTTCCAGTCCGATTGAAAAATGAGCCCATTAAATCCCCAAAATTTCGGATTCTTTCGGTCACACGATTTCGCCACCCCAAAAGAGTGGATTATTTGATAGAAGCCATCAAAAATATACCCAACGTTGAATTGTATATCGTTGGTGATGGCGAACAAAAAGTAAAGGTTGAAAATCTCATTGAACAACTCGAGTTAAAAAATGTTTATCTTTTAGGTGAAATTCCCGGCTTTGATCAATTTTCATCTTACGACCTCTTTGCACTGATTTCCGAAAGTGAAGGATTGCCCATGTCTGCTCTCGAAGCGATGAGCGCAGGACTGCCCTTACTACTCAGCGATGTAGGGGGATGTCCCGAACTGATTCATGAGAATGGTGAACTTTGCAAAAATGAAGTTTCAGACATTCAATTGAAGCTACAATTATGTATACAAAATGTTCAAATTTATTCTGCCGCTTCATTAAAGCTTTTTGAGGAAAGATTCAATTTGGAAAAAAGAAAGGCAGAATTCATAACTTTGTACGCTGAATGTTTTAAACCATGAAGGGAAAAGTGAGTATTATAGGCGGGTCGGGCTTTATCGGTGAAAACCTTTATAAGGCCTTACAATCCGACTTTGAAGTGAATAATATCGATAAAAACAACACTTCAGCATTTTCAACAACTATTGCGGATGTCAGAAACTTGGATGAACTACAAACCGCTGTTGAAAACCCTGATTGGATTGTTTTGTTGGCCGCCGAACATAAAGACAATGTATTACCCACTTCGCTTTATTATGACGTAAATGTGAAAGGCACAGAAAACGTATTGAAAGTAATGCGGGCTAAAAATATTCGTAAAATTGTTTTTACCAGTACAGTTGCGGTTTATGGACTGAATAAAACCAATCCAGATGAAAACTTTCCAACCGATCCATTTAATGATTACGGAAAAAGCAAATTACAAGCCGAAGAATTACTGCGAGCCTGGTATCATGAAGCCCCTGAAGAACGTACTTTGATGATCGTTAGGCCTACGGTCATTTTCGGGCCTAAAAACAAAGGCAATGTTTATAATCTCCTCCAACAAATTTTGTCGGGTAAATTTTTAATGATAGGAAATGGACAGAATAAAAAGTCAATGGCCTACGTAGGAAACTTAGTTTCTTTTGTTCAATTTAGCCTGAATGAAATGAAGAACCCCGGGTATCAGTTATTTAATTATGCTGACAAACCTGATTTAACGACGAACCAGTTGGTTAAAATCATTACCGAATCCAGCGGGCAACAAGTGAGCCAGATACGAATACCTTATTTTGTTGGTTATTTAGCTGGCCTGACTTTTGATGTATTGTCGAAAATAACCGGCAAGGAAATGACGATCAGTTCCATTCGAATTAAAAAATTCTGTGCAACCACTCAATTCTCCAATGACCGTATTCAAAAACTTGCCTTTAAAGCGCCCTTTACCTTAGAAGATGGCTTGAATCTTACCATTAAATCACTGCTCTGAAGCGAAATGAATATTTTACTCACCGGTGGAGCCGGTTTTATCGGCAGCAATCTTTTGAAGGCTTTTGTCAATGATCATCGGATAAGTTTAGTCCGTGTAATCGATAATTTTAGTACCGGGTTCCGAGAAAACATTCAGGCTTTTTCCGATCATCCCAAATTTCAATTTCTGGAAGGCGATATCACAGATTACCCCACTTGCGAAAAAGCCATGCGGGGCATTGATCTACTCTCGCATCAGGCCGCTTTAGGTTCTGTTCCACGCAGTATTGCTGATCCTGTTAATACGAATGCCAATAACGTCACCGGTACCATCAATCTTTTTACCGCAGCAAAAAATGCCGGCGTTAAACGTATTGTTTATGCCGCCTCATCTTCAACATATGGCGACAGCCCTTCCTTACCCAAAGTGGAAGATGTAATAGGCAAACCGTTGTCGCCTTATGCGGTGAGTAAATATGTGATGGAACTTTATGCCGATGTTTTTGCAAAAACCTATGATATGCAGTTCATTGGTTTGCGTTATTTTAATGTATTCGGTCCGCAACAAAGCCCCAAAGGAGCCTATGCTGCCGTTATCCCTCTATTCATGGAGGCGGTTCTTCGGCATGAAGCTCCTACTATCAATGGGGATGGCAGCTATAGCCGCGATTTTACCTATGTCGATAATGTAGTGGATGCCAATTTAAAAGCACTCTTTACCGAAAATCCGGAAGCGGTGAATCAAGTGTATAACATTGCCTTTGGAAGTAGTACCACTTTGTTGTCGTTGTTTGAAATGATTCGAAGCATTGCCGGCTCAGATTTACAACCTCATTTCGGGCCTTTCCGACAGGGCGATATTCCTCATAGTTTGGCGAAAATTGATAAAGCCCGTCAGCTATTAGGTTATGAACCCAAAATTTCCGTGGCCGATGGATTAAAATTGGCGTATGAGTGGTATAAAAATTTTCGTGAGCAGTAAGGAGATTCCATCCTTTAACTCCATTGTTTACAAATCCATTCAGCCCTCTTCATCCCCACTACCTCTGCAATTTCATCGAGGCTGGCTGCTTTCACCCCCCGCACAGATTTAAATTTTTTCAAGAGTAATAACGCCGTTGCTTCGCCAATACCCTGTATATTGGTTAACTCGTTTTTGATCGTGCCTTTGCTGCGGGTTTTGCGGTGAAAGGTAATCCCAAACCGATGGACCTCATCACGAACCCGACGCAGAAATAATAAGCTCGAACTATCATAAGGCAATTTCAATGAAGCGGAATCGCCGGGATAAAAAATCTCTTCAATGTTTTTTGCCAACCCCACTACTGTTACTTTTCCGCGGAGATGAAGCGCATCAATACTTTCCAAAGCCGAACTCAATTGCCCCTTACCACCGTCAATGATAATTAATTGAGGTATTTCGTGTTTTTCATCCAGAAGTCGCTTATACCGCCGATATACAATCTCTTTCATACTGGCAAAGTCGTTGATGCCCTCTACAGTTTTGATATGAAAATGACGATAACTTTTTTTATCGGCCATTCCGTTTCTAAAACAAACCATTGCTGCTACCGGAAAAGCGCCCTGAAAATTACTGTTATCAAAACATTCAATATGAACAGGCAGTACCTTTAACTTCAAATCGTTTTGTAATTGCTCCAACATCTGTAATTGCGCACTTTCGTCAGGCGACTCCAGATGAAGTGCTTTTTGCCGGCGATACTCCTTCAGGCCCCATTCCGCATTTTGAACCGATAATTCAAGCAACTTTTTTTTATCCCCTCCGCGAGGTACCGTTACTTTTAAAGGCTCCAGCCCCTCGAGCGAAAGTGGCAATACAATTTCGCGTGAACTGCTTCCAAACTGAGTGCGCATTTGCCCAATTGCAAAAGCCAGAATTTCTTCTTCTGTTTCGTCGAGCTTTTTCTCCACCGTACGGGTGAGGGTATGTATAATCGAACCCTGAACCACCACCATATAATTCACAATGGCTATTGCATCGGCCGATAAAATTGAACAAACATCCAGATCGTCCAGTTTGCTGCTCACCACAACCGAACGACTTTGATAATGGCGTATAAATTCCAACCGCTTTTTAATGAGTTCCGCCTGCTCAAATTCCATACGGCTGGCGTGTTGCATCATCTCCTGTTTGTAGTGCCGTGTGATTTCGCCGAGCTTGCCTTTAAAAATTTCGCGCACTTGTTGAACCTGCCAATCGTAGTCGGTGGTCGACTGTAATCCGGCACAGGGCGCTTTACAATTGCCAATATGGTATTCCAAACAAGGTTTGTACTTCCCTTTTTGTATTTGTTTGTCGGATAGGTTGAGGTTACAAGTGCGAAAGGGCAGGGTTTGTTTAATCAATTCCAATAAAGCTTTTACCTGATCAACGGAGGTAAAAGGACCCAGATACTCCGAACCATCGCGTAAAACTCTTCGGGTTAAAAATATCCGCGGAAAAGCTTCGTTTTTGATGACCAGATGCGGATAAGTTTTATCATCCTTCAGTGCCATATTATACCTGGGCTGGTATTGTTTGATGAGAGAATTCTCCAACAAAAATGCATCTTGCTCCGAATCGACCACCGTGAAACGAATTTCCCGAATTTCTTCAACCAGTCGTTTGGTTTTATAACGGTCTGCCTCCTTATAAAAGTAAGAAGAAATCCGCTTTTTAAGATTCTTGGCCTTGCCTACATAAATCACCTTACCGGCCGCATCAAAGTACTGATATACACCAGGGGTTTGAGGGAGCGAAGGTAAAATTTCTGAAAAGGCCTCTTTAGTCATTCAAGCGAAATTATACCAATTCCAACGAAAAAAAGCCCCCATTCAATTGGTGTTTAGACCCTATGTATTTGTTGTTTCTGGTCAAGTCATATCCCCCTTCCGTTCTGATTTCAGCAGTTTTAGACAAGCCCAAAGTTGAAAATTGGGCTATCTTTACCCTTCAACGCATTGTAAAATTCTAAAATGATTTGACTATTTTAGAATAACAATTTTTATAACATTAAATGATTCATATGAAAATCAAAACCCTCTTTAGTGCGGTGTCACTGTCCTTATTAGCGGCTTGTAACACCCAACCTTCCGGACAGGAAAAAGTTTCTTCCAAGGATGCTTCGTCTTTCAATGTATTTGCCGAATCCTTTGCTGATTTGCAGGTACTCCGCTACGAAGTGCCCGGCTTTGAACAATTAACGGCCAAAGAAAAAGAACTGGTCTACTACTTGTATGAAGCGGCCATGTGTGGACGCGATATCATTTACGATCAAAAAAGTAAGCATGGTCTTACATTGCGTAAAACCCTTGAAGCGATGTATGCCAAAGGTGGTGAAGGGGATGATTGGAAAAAATTTACAGATTATTGTGGCCGCTTTTGGTTCAGTAATGGCAATCACCATCACTATGGCAACGAAAAGTTTATTCCCGAATGCAGTGCCGATTATTTTAAAACTCTTTTAATGCAATGCGACCCTAAAAGTCTGCCCCTCGATAGCAATGAAGATATAGCAGCATTCTGGACCCGGGTACAGCCTTTGTTTTATGATTTAAAGGTAGAACCAAAATGTGTAGACCAACGCCCGAATATTGATAATGTACAAGCTTCCTCCAATAACTTTTACGAAGGGGTGACCCAGGCTGAGGTTGAAGCTTTTTACAATAAAATGCCTACATCCGGACAGTCGCCTAGCTGGGGACTCAATAGCAAAGTGATGAAAGAAAATGGAGTAGTGGTTGAAAAAGTTTGGAAAAGCGGTGGAATGTATGGGCCGGCCATCGATAAAATCATTTATTGGTTGGGCAAGGCCTCAACCGTTGCGGAAAATGCTCAACAGAAAAAATGGATTGATTTGTTGATCGTTTATTTACAAACCGGCGATCTGAAAAAATTTGATGAGTATAGCATTGCCTGGGTTCAGGATACCGAAAGCAAAATAGATGGTATCAATGGTTTTATTGAAGTGTATTTGGATGCGATTGGCAAGAAGGGCAGTTATGAATCTTACGTGAGTATACGCGATATGGAAGCCACCAAACGACTTGAGGCCATCGCCAAAGAAGCCCAATGGTTTGAAGATCAATCACCCCTCATGCCTGAGCATAAAAAGAAAGAAGTAAAAGGCATAATTGCCAAAGCCATCAATGTGATTGGTGAAAGTGGTGACCTGGCACCAACAACTGCCATTGGCATTAATTTACCCAATGCCGATTGGATTCGCCGGGATCATGGCAGCAAATCTGTATCACTCAGTAATATTATCCATAGCTATAATGTAGCCTCATCGCAAAAAGGCACCCTGGATGAATTTGGGTTGAATGAGGAGGTGAAGAATCGTATTAAACAACATGGTAATCTGGCATCTGATTTACATACGGATATGCACGAATGTATCGGACATGCCAGCGGGCAGATTAATCCCGGAGTAGAAACAACCGATAAGACTTTAAAAAATTATGCCTCCTGCCTCGAAGAAGCCCGGGCTGACTTGGTTGCTTTATATTATATTCTGGATCAAAAACTCATAGATATTGGGGTGATGTCAACCCTGGATGTCGGTAAAGCGGAATATGATGGCTATATCATGAATGGCTTAATGACCCAATTAACCCGTATTAAACTGGGCGATGATATTGAAGAAGCGCATATGCGTAACCGACAATTGAATGCGAAATGGGCCTATGAAATGGGCAAAAAGGATTCTGTGATTGAGTTTGTAAAAAAAGACGGAAAAACTTTTGTTCAAATTAACGATTACAACAAATTGCGCGAATTGTTTGGGCAATTGCTGCGCGAAATTCAGCGGATTAAAAGTGAAGGAGATTTTAAAGCCGGACAAGCCCTTGTAGAAAATTATGGGGTGAAAGTAGATCCCGTTTTGCATAAAGAAGTATTGGATCGTTATAACAAATTGGGTATTAAACCTTATCGTGGTTTTATTCAACCCAAACTCGTTGCGGTGATGGATGGCGAAAAAGTAAAAGATGTAAAAATTGAATACCCGGAATCCTTCTTTGCACAAATGATGGAATTTGGTAAAAATTATGCCTACTTGCCCGTTAAAAATTAGCATCCAAATGACAAAATCACTTTAAAAAATAAAATAATAAGCAGTATGAAACACAGCGAAAGACTATTGGCCGAATACAGACAGGAAGCCATTGCAACAAGAAAAATTTTAGAACGCGTACCATTTGATCAATTAGATTACAAACCCCATGAAAAATCGATGAGCCTGGGTCGATTAGCGACGCACGTTGCAGAAATTAATGGTTGGTGGAAAGAATGTTTGGTGAATGATGTGTTGGATTTTGCAGTGGGCGATTTTACCCCACGTATCTGCCAAAACAGCGAAGAATTGTTAGGTTTGTTTGAAGATTTACTCCGGAAGGGAGAAGTGATTTTAACAGAAGTAGACGAAAGCGAATTTGAAAAAATGTGGACTATGCGTCAGGGAGATATCGTGTTTTTTACTTTGCCGAAACATGAAGTTGTGCGTACCTGGTGTATGAATCATTTATACCACCACCGTGCGCAATTGGGGGTTTATTTACGTCTTTTGGATGTGGCTTTACCGAGTGTGTATGGGCCTAGTGCGGATGAACAAGGTTAAGAGGACTTCAACAAAAACCGATGCTATAAAAATCCGACTTCTATTTCAAGTCGGATTTTTTTTATTTCTGTGTGAATAATACAGATTGGGTTTTTCCACCTTTTGTCATGAAACAAAAGGTGGAGCCAAAAATTCTAGGCTGTTGC
>JBMOFV010000054.1:0-16421 GCA_049318705.1 Chitinophagaceae bacterium | reverse complement strand
AACACGGGTAGCAGCAGTCATACTGCATGTAACAGTGGAACATTTGGTGGTCAGACTTACACAGCAAGCGGTTCACATACGGTAACGTTTACGAATGCTTCGGGTTGTGATTCAGTTCATACATACAATGTAACCATCAATCCATTGCCAATGGTTACAGCGAGCGATGTGAGTGCTTGTGCCGGTAATTCTGTAAACCTGATCGGTAATCCTGCCGGTGGTACTTTCAGTGTTGCAAATCCTTATAGCGGACCTTCTACAATCTATACCTACACTTATACAGATGGTAATGGTTGTACCAATACTTCGGCTCCTGCCAATATTTATATGACTGCTGCACCTCCGGTGACTGGCATCAATATGAGTAATGTAGGCGGTAATTCTGCTACAGTTAACTGGAACGGAATCCCTGGATTGATTTGGTATGAAATCCGTTACCGCCCTGTAGGTGCTGGTAGCTGGACAGGTGGTGGTACTCAAGCAGCACCAACTACTTTCAAAAACATCATTAGCCTGACTGCAGGTACACAATATGAAATTGAAGTACGTGGTTTCTGCGGTAATCCTAACTTCCCTGGTCCTTGGAGTTCAACAACCATCTTCACGACAAGCAATGCATGCGTTGCTCCAATGAATTTGAATGCAATCAATGTAACAGGTACTACTGCTACTGTTACCTGGACTGCTGTACCAACTACGAACTATTATCAAGTTCGTTATCGTACTGCTGCCGGTCCTGGTGCATGGGTAAATGGTACTGCTTCAGGTGCTGCTACCAGCAAAAACTACACTGGTTTAGCTTTGAATACTGAATACGAATGGCAAATTCGTGCAATCTGTAATCCTTCTCCTTTCTCTACAGGTCCATGGAGTGAATTGGCAAGTTTCACAACTTTAGCCAGCAAACCATCTGTAGAAGAAATTGCATTGGAAAACAATATCACTGTTTATCCAAACCCTGCAACATCTGTTGTCATGGTAGATGTAACTACAGAAGCTGCACAACAAACTGTTGTTAAATTGTATGATATCAGCGGACGTTTGGTAAAACAAATGCAAGCTCAACACGAAAGTGGTGCTCATACAATGACTATCAGTTTGAGTGAATTGTCTAACGGTATGTATACTGTTCAGGTCATCTGTGATGATGTACTGAAGCATACTAGCAAGATCAGCAAACAAGACTAATTGGATTTGCGTTAAACGCATAAACAGATAGTTTAAATGGATCGGGCCCGCGTAGCGGGCCCGATCCTCATTTATACCCAATGGGTAGCTCATTTATTGCGCTGATATCATTCCTATTCAAAGTACCAGCATTCCACTCGCAAACATCAACTGCCCTGATACACAAATTGTACTACTTTTGTGGCCTACTCAAATTATGGCCAGCGCTCGACAGGAAAGGATGCAAAAACAACAGGCAATGCAGGATATGCCTAAAGCCAAACTCAATGCCGCCAATTTTAAAAAGGGTGCCCGGTTGTTTAATTATCTGGGTAATCAAAAAGGGGCTTTCGCATTGGGGCTTTTGTTTTTGTTTTTATCAGCAGGGGTTGGTTTATTGTTTCCCCTGCTGAGTGGTAAAATGTTTGGTATGCTGGGTAGTCGCTCAAACAGCGGCATGGCCGAAACCCTTCAAAAACTCGACGGACTTGGCTTAAAATTATTAATGATACTATTGGTTCAGGGCTTTTTTAGTTTTGGCAGGGTGTTTATGTTTACCCGGGTTACCGAAAATATTTTGCAAGGCTTGCGCAATCAGGCCTACGAACGCCTCATCCGAAAACCCATGTCTTTCTTTAGCCGCAATCAATCGGCCGAACTAAGCAGCAGACTCGCAACCGACCTCAACGTGATTTCTGAAGCGTTTACAATGAACATCGCCGAAATCATTCGTCAGACCATAGTAGGTGTAGGCGGCTTAACCATCATTTTGTGGACTACAAAATTTGAAATCGCTAAATGGTTTTTAATCATCATTCCGCCATTATCCGTTCTGGCCATTTTATTTGCACGTAAAATTCGTGCTTATAGCAAACGCTTTCAGGATAAAATTGCCGATGCCAATGTGATTGTCGGCGAAAGCCTGACCGGTATTACCAACGTTAAATCCTTTACCAATGAGTTGTTCGAAATAAATCGTTTTCAAAATCAAACAGCCGATATTAAACGATTCGGGTTGCAGTATGGGGTTTTTCGAGGGGCCTTTTTTGCCTTTGTGATTACCTGCATTTTCGGGGCGATTTTTTTTATGCTGTATAAAATGTTACAGCTGAATGCACAAGGAACGATTAGTGGCGAGGAGTTTGGTCAGTTTATGATGCTGGCCCTTTTTGTGAGCGGTAGCCTGGGTGGATTGCCTGAACAAATAGCCGGTATACAACGAGCGCTGGGCGCTACCGAACGGGTATTTGAAATCATTGATGAAGATATTGAAGTGGCCGATGGAGAAACCCTTCATACACCAAAAGTTCAGGGTGAAATTGTTTTCGAAGATTTAAGTTTTCATTACCCCACCCGCGAAAATTTCCCGGTCCTGAAACAAATTTCCCTCAAAGCAGAAGCCGGGCAGACCCTGGCCTTGGTAGGAAGCAGTGGAAGCGGAAAAAGTACCATCGCCAATCTTTTGTTGCGTTTTTATCATCCGGATCAGGGGCGCATTTTATTGGACGGGAAAAATGTAGCCGATATCGCCCTTGATGCATATCGCAAACAAATTGCCTATGTGCCGCAAGAGGTGATTCTTTTTGCTGGCACCATTGCCGAAAATATTGCCTATGGTAAAGTAGGCGCTACAGATGCTGAGGTGATGGATGCTGCCCGTAAAGCCAATGCCTACGATTTTATTATGTCGTTTCCGGAACAATGGCAAACCCGCGTGGGTGAAAGGGGTATTCAGTTGAGTGGTGGACAACGACAGCGTATTGCCATCGCCCGAGCTGTGCTGAAAGACCCGGCCATTTTAATTCTCGATGAAGCAACCAGCAGCCTCGACAGCGAAAGCGAACAAATTGTGCAGGATGCCCTGGATAGGTTGATGGTAGGCCGAACCAGTATTGTCATCGCTCACAGGCTCAGTACCATACGTCAGGCGAATAATATTGTGGTATTACATCATGGGCAGATTTTGGAAACAGGTACGCATGATGATTTGATCAGACGCCCCGATGGATTTTACCGAAAGCTTTATCAAACCCAACAAGGTGCGGACGTTTTGACGCCCTAAGACTTTATTGAGCAGGGCATGCGCCAGCGATAGTAGCGTAAAGCACGCATCCGCTTTGGCGGAGCGGACTTGCAGCGAATAGCGCGTTCGTGCGCCCCCAAAAAAACAACTAACTCGCATCAAGAAAAATGGAATTTATTTTGAAGAAGATGTAACAAATTGTTCGCATGAAACGCCTTAATACAGAATGACTGCAGAAAAATACAATGAGTGTGTAGGCCTGTATGCCGATGCGCTGTATCGTTTTATTCTGAAAAATATTCGGGAGCCGGAAGATGCGCGCGATGTGGTTCAAAATGCCTTTGAGGCTCTTTGGATAAATCGAAATGAGGTGAATCCGGAAAAAATTAAAAGTTGGTTGTTTACGGTGGCCTATCATAAAATGATTGACTTGATTAGAAAACGAAAAAGAATGAAACTGGTAGAGACGATGCCTGAAAGTGCTGCCGGCAGCCATGCCCCGGGAAATCCGGATTTAAAAGGATTGCTGAATAAAGCGCTGGAGACCTTGCCTGATATACAGAAGCAATTGGTACTCCTGAAGGATTATGAAGGTTATAGCTATACTGAAATCGGGCAAATAACCGGATTAAATGAAAGCCAGGTGAAAGTTTATTTGTTTCGGGCCCGGATGTCGTTGAAAAAAACATTGGTGAGTATTGAACAAACTTTATAAAATGAACACGGAATCAAATCAATTGGAACAAAGATTGGTGGATATGTTCCACGATGAGATCAGCGCCGAGGAGCGGGAGGCTTTGTTGGCATTGCTCCAACACGATCCGGATGCACGCCTGGAATGGGAAGCCATTCAACAAACCCGTTTGGAACCCGATTTAGACCTCGTATTTGAACATAAAAGTATTTTGCTGAGGGAGACCAAAAAAACCGGGCTCAGACCATTATTTAAATATGTGATTGGTATGGCCGCTATTTTGGGGGCGCTTGCGATGGGCACGATTTTTTATTGGAATCGAAAAGTGGAAACTCCCCAAGTGAGTGTACAAAGCACGCCAGTTCCGAAGGATACACCAACAGCGACCGTAGCACCTTTGCCGGAAAAAGCGACTGTAGCGCAGAATCAAGTGCAGCAGCTCCCTGTAAAACCTGAACCTGTCTGGCCTTCAAAACCTACTGCCAATCGTTCTGGAAAGGCGAATCAGCAAGGATACTCCCCAAACACAGAAATAGCAGTCGACAGGAACGCTCAGCCGAATATACCTGAGGCAAATGTTCCGATTGAGCAGGACTTACAGAAAAAAGTCAGCCAACAAACGGAGGAAACGAGGATAGAGAATACGATCGTCGCGGAGAAGATTGAGAAGGATTCACTCGGCGACTCCGGGAATGCTATTGCGTTTGGCCCGATTCCTCAAATGACTAAACCTAAAAACACCTTCGTAATTGACGGCGAAAAAGGAAGCGGTGTTTTGCGTGCAATGAATAAGGTGAATCATGTTTTCCAAAAAATACGCAAGGGTAAAAATGCCCTTTTACAAAAAGAAATAGTGGTCACTTTGGGTGATCGTACTTTGATTAGTCTGAATCATTAATTATTTTAAAAATGCCATTGAATATATGAAAAAACAAACATTTATTTTAAGCCTCTCTCTTTGCATCTTGAGCTTACAATTGTATGCGCAGCAAAGCGATACTACGCGATATCTGAAAGGCAAATTAAAAGTCATTACCACCGAAAAGGAAAACGGAGAAGGTAAAGAATTTACCAAAGTAACCATGGGTGCCAAAAAGGATGCACCCCGTACCCGTTTGGAAACGAGCTGGGGGAGTTTTGATTTGGGATTTAATAATTACATCGACCGCACAGCATATGGTACGATGAACTTTGCGGACATGAACAGTATTGATAATTTTGCATTCATGAATCCGGCCGCGCAGGCTGCAGACTTTGAATTGCGAACCGGTAAATCGATTCACCTCAATTTTGGAATTGTAAAACAACAACTCAGTTTATACAAACATTACGTGAATATTGTTTATGGATTGACCTATGATATCAATAATTGGCATTATCGGAATCCGATTTCATGGCGCAAAGAAGATGCATCAAAACTCACCTCTACCGGGGCCCCTTTTGCCAACACCAATGCCACTACTGTGACTCGTGATACGGTAATGTATACTAAAAATAAATTGGTGACGAATTACCTGCAAGTGCCTGTGCTGATTCGTTTTGAAACAAGCCCGCAACACCCTTCCCGAAACGTCTATATCAGCGCCGGGGCCTATTTCGGATATTTGGTGCGCAGCCATACCAAACAAATTGAGGATGGGAGCAAGAATAAACGAAAAACATTTGATGATTTTAACCTGAATAAATTTCAAATGGGTGCCCAGTTTGAATTGGGCTATGAAGGATTTTCAATTTACCTGAAACGACAAATGACCACCTTAACCAATTACGGAACAGTTCAATATCCTTATGCGTTTGGATTTCGACTGACCGGACTCTAGAACCTAAAAAAAAATCTATATGCAAAAAAGTATTCTTGCCTTTCTGGCCTTGTGTTGGGCCATGAGCGCCTGTCATCATCCACATTGCGACCCTCAATGTCCGCACGAAGCCAGTGGTACGATTGAATATTGTCAGGCTGATTCAAGTTGGTTCATCAATGTGTATCAGTCCAGTACCTCACCGGGTGGTGTATTTCTGCTCCGCGTGAATCAACTCGATCCGGCATTTCAGGTGAATGCCAAAAATGTGAAATTCAAATTTGCATTTACCGGCGACTCCACCGACTTTATGTGCAGCGGTTTTGGCACTCCGCCTCTGCCACGTATTGCGAATGTAAATATTTGCGAGATGCAGGATGACACCTCAGGTGGTGTGGTAATCATGAAGCCGGTTATTTATTTGTATCCTGAGAAACAAACGACCGTAGATGTGCAGTTAAATTTTGATGGCCGTTATACAAGTACTTATCCCAAATACAATGTTATTCGTAAAGGTTGGAAAGTGAAAGCAGCACCCAATGGTCAACTGCTGAACGAAGATGATGGCATTACTTATCCTTACCTTTTTTGGGAAGGACAACCCAATACACCCTATAAGTTTGACATGCAGGAGGGCTATTGTGTCAAGGGCAGTGATACCCGCGCTTTTTTGCAGGACATTTTGCCAAGTTTGGGTTTATTGCCCAAGGAGTACCACGACATGATTGTATTTTGGTTGCCCCGAATGGAAAGGAATGCTTACAACCTCATTCATTTTGCCGGAGCATCCTACAGCGAGAAGGCTCCTTTAAATATTACGCCCAAGCCCGATCAGCTGATACGTGTCTTTATGGCCTTTCAACCCAGTTTGAAAAAAGTGGAGATGAAATCACCCGTCATAAAACCTGTGGAACGAAAAGGATTTACGGTTGTTGAATGGGGCGGAGTGGAAATGCCCGCACAGGAAATGATGGTGGTGAATTCCACACCATAAGGAAGACAGGTGAGATATTCAGCACCGTCATTTAATCGCCGAGTAAAGAAGCCTGAACCGCAAATTTCATATCACAACGCAAACGGGTATCTTGTGGCAACACATCGTCGGTGCTAATCACGATTCGGGTATTAAATTGATTTTGGGCGAGACAGGGTTTCAGGTTGACATCAACTACATCCAATTCAATGGCTGATTCCACTTCATTACTAAGTCCAATTAGTGATGCCACTTCAATTTCTGCTTGTCCGCTGGCGCTAATAAAGACATGCACTTCTGTGAGCGGATCAAATTCTTGCGTGAGTGGCGAATCGATATAAACAGTAATATCTGACACCCGAATATCGCTGATGAGTTCGGCTGAGGTTTGTTGAGCGGCAGTCAGATTTTGAATGTCGGTAGGTAATTGCTCAGCCAGTAAAGTGTATTGATTCAACAAACTATCCGTTTTTGGAATCAACACAGTATTTTGATAGTTCAAAGTGAGTTGAGTGAGTTTATTGGCGGTGAGTTGAAGTTTCTCACAAGAGAGTGACAGCAAAGCCATGCCGAAAACAAATAGCCATTGTCGCATAAAACAGATTTGTTTGGGTTTAAAGACAAATATCATGCCGTATCAGGGAGTATGAAATGACTAAACCCGATCATGTCAGAAAAAACGGTTCTGTACAGGTTTTTCAATGGAATCATCTTATCCATGGAAAAGGGCAATATGCCGATTCAACCCTGAGAAGCGATTCAAGAAAACACCATCTAACTTTAGTCATTAGAAAAAAGTAATATCATAGCATAGCCATTTTTGGCCTTTGCTCATTGGGCGTGAAGAAAAATTTGAAATCGAGCGTAGCCTGCTTCCGGCTGTTCGAAGCCGAAGCTAAAGCGAAGGCAAGTTTCGGAAGTAGGCCGCCCGATGAGAATTTTTTAGCACAATGAGCAACAGCCTTGAATTTTTGGCTCCACCTTTTGTTTCAAGACAAAAGGTTGGAAAACAAGAACGTTTCATTTTCCGACCAAGTGAAACACCATGTGGTTTTACTCTGTTAGAATTACAATCGACAGTAAAAAAGAATAATACATCCTGCATCAATCCATCATAAAGGCTGCTTTTTTGAGTCATTGCGTTTTGCAATAAAGTAATAAGGTTGATTTGCAAAGCGCTCAAAATGTATCTTTGTGATGCATGAAACGAATTTTGGTCAATACCGAGGCGCTGGAAAAAGATTTTTTGAAAATGCCTCTCCGCCTTTATCGGGGAGATAAAGGATACATCCGTCCGTTGGACAAAGACATCATGGAAGTGTTTGATGAAAAGAAAAATAAATTCTTTCGTCATGGTACTTGCGAACGTTGGTTATATCTGAATGACGCAGGAGTTTATGTCGGGCGAATCGCAGTATTTGTCAATAAAAAGTACCTGCAAGAGCAACCTACCGGAGGCATTGGATTTTTTGAATGTGTGGATGACCAATCAGTTGCCAACCAAATGTTCGACGATGCAAAGGCATGGTTACAGGCTAAAGGAATGGAAGCGATGGATGGCCCTATTAATTTTGGAGAACGTGACCGTTGGTGGGGATTGTTGGTAAAAGGCTTTGAAGAACCCCTGTATTGTATGAACTACAATCCACCTTATTACCAGAAATTATTCGAAAACTATGGTTTTCAGGTTTATTTTAATCAACTCTGTTTTGGGATGGATGTGAGTACGCCCCTCAGTGAAAAAATGAATCGCTGGCACGACCACTATGAAAAAGACCCTGATTTTACAGTCAAACATATTGATAAAAATGAGTTGGAAAAATTCGCCGAAGATTTTAGTATCATCTACAACAAAGCCTGGGCAAAACATGGAGGTGGTAAAACCATGGAACTCAAACAGGCTAAATTTATTTTTGCGAAAATGAAACCGGTGATCGATGAAAAAATCACCTGGTTTGTATACCACAAGGGCCAACCCATTGGTATGTGGGTGAATATCCCTGATTTGAATCAGTACTTCAAACATTTTAATGGAAAATTCAGTTGGATGCAAAAGTTGCATTTCCTGTATCTTAAACTTACCGGTTCCTGTAAACGATTCGTCGGTGTGGTGTATGGCATCGTCCCTGAGTGGCAGGGGAAAGGTACGGATGCTTATATGATTGTAGAATGTGGTAAAGTGGTACAGCCCAATCGTCGTTACGATAAATATGAAATGCAGTGGATTGGTGATTTTAACCCTAAAATGGTCAATTTAGCCCATAATCTGGAAGCCGGAGAAGTACGTCGCCTGAGTACTTACCGTTATTTATTTGACCGCGACAAGGAATTTGTCCGACATCCCATACTTTCCTGAACCTCTCTTCGATTTTGGCATAATTTGCCTGACCCCAAATTTAATATTGTGGCCAATGTCATATATTTGCCCACTTCTTTGCCACCTTGTCAGAAATGCCGATGTAGCATGAATTTTGAACAGCAAAAACAACCAACGGGTAACCGTAGTAATACTTATTTATGTTAAATTTTATTTCAAAGCTTTTCGGTGGAAGTAAATCTGAAAAGGATGTCAAAAAAATCACGCCGGTGATTGACGAAATCAACAAATATTTTCAATCCTATGCCAGCCTGAGCAATGATCAGTTTCGTAATAATACAGCGGATTTTAAACGACGCATTCAGGAACATGTGAGTCAGATTAGTGCTGAAATTGCCGATATGAAAGCACAAGCCGAGCAAATGGAAGATATTCATGCCCGTTCGGAATTGTACAAACAGATCGATCAGAAAGTAAAGGATCGTGACAAACAGTTGGAAGAGGTTCTTCTGAAAATTTTACCCGAAGCCTTTGCCACGGTAAAAGAAGCCGCTCGGCGATTCTCTGAAAATACCCAGTTACGTAGTCGTGCCACTGAACTCGACCGTCAAATGGCCGTTACCCGAGGTCATATCATCATAGAAGGGGATGACTCCATTTATAA
Organism: Chitinophagaceae bacterium; assembly: GCA_049318705.1. GTDB lineage: Bacteria > Bacteroidota > Bacteroidia > Chitinophagales > Chitinophagaceae > OLB11. The sequence continues at coordinate 6,784 of JBMOFV010000054.1, read as the reverse complement.
TAATACCTGGTTAGCTGCCGGTGGTGAAGTAACCTGGAATATGGTGCATTATGATGTGCAGCTGATAGGAGGGTACAATTTGCACGAAGGTAAAATTTCGGAAATGGCTACCGGTGAAGGTAAGACCCTCGTTTCAACTTTGCCTGCTTACCTCAATGGACTGGCCGGTGAAGGGGTTCATATCGTTACCGTCAACGATTATTTAGCCCGTCGTGATAGTGAGTGGAATGGTCCTTTATTTGAATGGTTGGGATTACGCGTCGATTGTATCGATAAACATCAACCCAATACTGAAGCCCGACGCAACGCATATCTGGCAGATATCACATATGGTACCAACAATGAGTTTGGTTTCGATTATCTCCGTGATAATATGGTCCATAATCCGGATGAAATGGTACAACGCAAATTGCATTTTGCCATGGTGGATGAGGTGGATAGTGTATTGATTGATGATGCCCGTACGCCCCTCATTATTTCAGGTCCTGTACCCAAAGGAGATGATCAGGAGTTTCATGTGTTGAAGCCTGGTATTGAAAAATTGGTTGAAGCGCAGCGTAAAGTGGTGAACGGATTTTTACTCGAAGCTAAAAAGTTGATAGCCGAAGGGAATGACGACAAAGAAGGCGGTGGCCTGGCTTTATTGCGTGCTCATCGTGGTTTACCTAAAAATGCAGCTACAATTAAGTTCTTGAGTGAACAAGGAAATAAGCAAGTGTTACAAAAAACCGAAAATTACTATTTGGCCGATCAGCAGAAAAATATGCCAAAGGTCGATGCTGAACTATATTTTCATATTGACGAAAAAAACAATCAGGTAGATCTGACACAGAAGGGAATTTCTCTCCTGACCGGAACGGCTGATGATGCTAACTTCTTTGTGATGCCGGATATCTCAACCGGTTTGGCGAAAATCGATCAAGGTGATTTGGCGCATGATGAAAAGGTTCGTCAAAAAGATATTCTGTTGCAGGAATATGCACTCAAAGCCGATCGTATTCATACCATTCAACAATTATTAAAAGCCTATACTTTATTTGATAAGGATAAGGAATATGTGGTGATGGATGGAAAAGTGAAAATTGTGGATGAGCAAACCGGTCGTATTCTCGAAGGTCGCCGATATAGTGATGGTCTGCATCAGGCCATTGAAGCCAAAGAGAATGTGGATGTGGAAGCAGCTACCCAAACTTTTGCCACGGTGACCTTGCAGAATTATTTCAGGATGTATCATAAACTCGCCGGGATGACGGGTACTGCCGAAACGGAAGCAGGGGAGTTCTGGCAAATTTATAAATTGGATGTAACCACCATTCCGACCAATATTCCGGTAGTCCGAAACGACCAACAGGATTTGGTATTTAAAACTAAACGTGAAAAATACCGTGCGGTGATTGAGGAAGTGAAAAAACTTCGCGATCAGGGGCGTCCGGTTCTGGTAGGTACAACCTCCGTTGAAGTATCAGAGTTATTAAGCCGAATGTTGACTTTGGATAAAGTCAACCACAATGTATTGAATGCCAAACAACATGCGCGTGAAGCCCAGATTGTAGCAGAGGCCGGGCTTACAGGAGCAGTCACCATTGCCACCAACATGGCCGGTCGTGGTACGGATATTAAATTAAGCCCGGATGTAAAAAAGGCAGGGGGCTTAGCGATCATAGGTACCGAAAGGCATGAAAGCCGTCGTGTTGACCGACAGTTAAGGGGTCGTGCCGGTCGTCAGGGTGATCCGGGTAGCTCACAGTTTTTTGTTTCACTGGAAGATGATCTGATGCGTTTGTTTGGTAGTGATCGTTTGAGTGGATGGATGGATAAATTGGGACATAAAGAAGGCGATGTGATTCAACATAGCATGATTACTAAATCTATCGAACGTGCCCAGAAAAAAGTAGAAGAAAATAATTTCGGTATCCGTAAAAGATTGCTGGAATATGATGATGTGATGAATGCGCAGCGTGAAGTTATTTATACCCGTCGTCGGAATGCCTTGTTTGGTGAGCGTTTGGCGCTTGATTTGGACAATGCATTCTTCGATTGTTGTTCGCTTATTGTGGCTCAGTTTGAAGGGAATAAAGATTACAAACAATTCACGCTGGAAGTGATCAAAGATTTTGGTTTCGAACCGGAAATCAGCGAACAGGAATTTTCGAAAGGAGATGCGGCCAAATTGAGTGAACAACTTTATCAGCAATTGATTAAAGTATACAAACAAAAATGCGATTTTATTCGCGAACAAACGGCCCCTGTCTTAAATAATGTGTTGGATCAGAATGGAGATCGAGTGGATAATATTGCCGTACCATTTACCGATGGACATCGTGGATTACAAATTGTAGTGAATCTCCGAAAGGCAGTTGAAACAGAAGGACGTGAATTGATTTCGGCGCAGGAGCGACAAATTACTCTTGGCCTGATTGATGAGGCCTGGAAAAATCATTTGCGTCAAATGGATGAGATGAAGCAGAGTGTGCAGTTAGCGAGTTACGAACAAAAAGATCCTTTGCTGATTTATAAATTCGAAGCATTTAATTTGTTCAAGGAAATGATTGGGGAGACCAACAAACATATTGTTTCCTTCCTGATTCGATCCGGCATTCCTATGCAACAAGAACAAGATATCCAGCAAGCAGAAATTGAGCGCACGGATATGAGTCAGATGCAATCGAACAAAGATGATATTGACGAAGCCGGTGATGATTATGCAGCCAATGAACGAGATCGTTATCAGGAACCACAGCCACGACCAGAACCTGTTCGCCGTTTGGAACCTAAAATCGGCCGGAATGATCCTTGTCCTTGTGGAAGTGGGAAGAAGTTCAAACAATGTCACGGAAAGTAAGGGAAGGCAATTTCGGTAAGGGCTAAGTGAATTAAATCCGCTTAACTATTGAATAGCTTTCTCGACAGCAGGAATTAGTTTTTCTGCAATGTGCTTGTATACTGCTGCTTTCTTTGGATTCATGTGATCCCCAAAAAGAACCCAATTTCTTGGAAGGTCTAAAATTGTGTCTCCACTTATGGCGTTTGTCAATTTTGAGCGAACCTCAGCTTTCCCTTGTGCGGTAAAATCAAGTTTCAAGATTAGGTCGGCAAGGTTTATATCTTCAACAATTTGCCAATGCCCCCAGTTTTGTAACGCTTCAATCGTGTGATCGCGTGCACCTTGATTTTCACATTCAATGAATACCAGATTTCCTTTTTGAAGAATTTCTTTAGGAGTTCGTGTATCTTGAATGTTATTTACAAATTTTCCCCCGTCGTTAAAATGAATTTTAGCAATGCTTCTTTTACTAATACTCAAAATAGGGATATAGAAGAAATCCGATTCACTTGAGTCTACGATTTTCACAACAAGTGCTTTGTTATTTTTGGTGTAAATGGTATCCTGGGATTTTGCAATTACTGGGGAGATTAATAAAAATGGGATAAAATATTTTTGTAACATCTTTAAAATTACAATTTTCAAAATGTCAATAATAAAAAGGGCTTGATATTTTAAAATCCTAGAAATTAAATTTCAGTATCTGTGGTAATTTTACAATGTCGTAAACCTTTAACACCTGCTTTAAACCAGATGTTTTATTTTTGAATTCTTGAAAAGGTATTCATCCATATTTCTCTTATCACTTTATGTGTTATTTTCTACCGGATTGGTATTGAGTGCGCATTATTGCGGCGGGAATCTGGCTGATTTGCAATTGTTTCAGGAAGCATCCTGCTGCTGTGATGATGATGAAACCGGCGCTCCGGATGATTGTTGCAAAGATGAAATCAAGACCCTGAAGATTACGGATGCGCAAATCAAATCAGAACATGAAACGTTCTCTTTTTCTTGTTTTGGTCAGGATGGCGATTTGCCTAAATTCTATTCACCAATAACTTTTGTCGATTGCTCTCAGGTCATTTCGGTCAGAGCTACAGATTTGCCGCCTCCTCCGCATTTAGATGCTCAGGTGCCCGATTACATCAAATTTCATCGTTTAATCTTTTATAGTTGAATTCGAATTTCAGCGCATTTCATGAAATGCCTGTAAACATGATTCTTTATTTCAACTTTAAAATTAAACAACATGAAAAACATCATTTTCAGCAGTTTGCTGACAAGCATAATGGCTATTCTAAGTCTATCAGGAATGGCCCAATCCAATGACAAGAATAATATTATCACTGACACGATTACGGTAGCCGGAAATTGCGGGCAATGTAAATCGCGTATCGAAGAGGCCGCCTATATTAAGGGCGTCAAACTGGCCGAGTGGGATAAAAAAACGAAAATCTTAAGGGTCGTTTTCAACAATACAAAAACGGATCGAAATAAAATCGCCAAAGCAGTGGCGGAGGCTGGTCACGACAATACGATCCTGGTATCTTCTGACAAAAAATACAAAACCCTACCTGAATGTTGTGCCTACCGCTCAGGTTCATGCGACCATGATTAGGGCCATCAGCGCAAGATATTTATGGTATGGTATATGCCTTTTTTTGTGGACGGGAATAAACACTGTTCGGGCACAGGACAGCCTGATCCGTATTGAAGGTATCATACTTGAAAAAGGACCGAATCAAACAGAAATCCCTTTGTTTGCCGCCAAGGTGGGCAGTGATCCGGACCATTTCACCTTTACCGGTAAATCCGGCGAATTTGAATTGAACATTCCGGCCGGTTCAAAACGATTGATGATTCGGCATGATCATATTGGTGTGGATACCATTCTGATCACCGATCCTGCAAAACGGATTCAATTGATATATCCATTGTATCAAAAAATGAAAGGGGTCAAAATTCGTCAAAAACGATTTTCAACAGAGATTACCTTATTGACGCCTATAAAGGTGGAGAAAATAGGCAGTAAAGAATTACTCAAGGCCGCCTGTTGTAATCTGGGCGAAAGTTTTGAAACGACCCCCAGTGTGGATGTTGCATTTACCGATGCAATAACTGGATATCGACAGATTCAACTGCTGGGTTTAGCTGGTCCGTACACCTTGATTACGCGTGAAAATATCCCTGAAGTAAGGGGCTTGGCAAGTATTACCGGATTGAGTTTTACACCCGGGCAATGGATTGAAGGGATGCAATTAAGTAAAGGAAGCGGAAGTGTGGTGAATGGCTACGAAGGTTTAGCTGGTCAGATCAATGTGGAATGGCGAAAACCCATGGAAGGAGATCGATTATTTCTGAACCTGTATCAAAGTACCCAAGGCCGCACAGAAGCCAATGTCTATACTTCCTTTGAGCCGGTAGAAGGTTTATACGGAAATGTATTTGTGCATGGTAAATCGCAATGGTTGAAAGTAGACCAAAACCATGATCACTATATGGATCAACCTTTGGAGCAAAATGCCATTGTTGCAAACCGATGGATGTGGTTTGGTAAAAATGGTCGGGAATTGCAAATCGGCGCAAGGTATGTACAGTCTCAATCCAACGGAGGTTCCATGCATTTTAAACCCAATGAAGATGCTGCTTTGAGCAATTTTTGGGGCATGCGACAAAATACAAGCAGGCTGGATTCCTGGGCAAAACTGGGTAAATTATTTAAAGAAAAACCCTGGAAAAGCATGGGTTTGCAACTGGCTTTTTCATCTCATCAACAGGACATGCAGTTTTCCAGAAAACGATATGATGCCGGGGAAAATAGTTTTTATGCAAACTATATTTTTCAAAGCATCGTTGGTCATACTGGCCGGGTGATTAAAATGGGAGCAACCTTTAATCATCTCGAACGAACGGAGCACCTCAACACTCAATCTTATCATCAGCAGGAAACGGTTGGCGGTGTGTTTACCGAATATTCCCATCAATTCAGTCAACAATGGTCTGCTGTATTGGGATATCGACTTGACTATCATGCGTTGTATGGCGTTTATCATACACCCAGATTACATGTACGATATGCACCAGTTGAAGATTTGTCCATACGCGGTTCTATTGGCAAAGCTTATCGGACAGCGTCAGTATTTTCTGAAAATTTAGGTTTGTTTGCCACCAACCGCGAGGTGGTGATACAAACCAACCAAGCGGATGGATTTTATGGATTGAAGAATGAGGAAGCGCTCAATGTCGGGATCAATGCAACCTATGCTTTTGAGCTTAATTATCGGAAAGGAACTTTGAGTAGTGATTATTATTACACCCGATTTCAAAACCAGGTAGTCGTTGATTGGGAAGATGCCCGCCGCGTATCTTTTTATCATTCATCCGCACTCAGCTATGCACATAGTTTTCAATTGCAATTAGATTACGAACTTATTCGAAAAATGGATGTTCGTTTGGCTTATCGATTTCACAATGTGATGATGACATACGGGGAGAAGTTGCGCCAGAAGCCACTCAATGCTCGTCATCGGGCTTTTGTAAATCTGGCCTATGAAACCCGCAGAAAATGGGGATTTGATTATACCCTGCAATGGATTGGTCCGAAACGCTTACCGGATACCCGACAAAATCCCGAAACTTTTCAACTTGAAGAATACTCACCTTCTTTCGTAACGATGAATATTCATTTCAATAAAAAATTCAAGAATGGATTGGAGACATATGCCGGCGTGGAAAATATCCTGAATTATATGCAAATGAATCCCATTGTAGATGCCAGCAACCCATTTGGTGAATACTTTGATGCATCCATGGTTTGGGGCCCAGCCATGGGACGAAATATTTATGTGGGTTTGAGATATAGCAGAAAGTAAAGAATATCAGCGCTTTGTAGATAATTCTAATCGTTGAAATTCAAACATGACAATATTTTTCTAGTAGGAGTATGAGTAAGAGTAGCAG
>JBMOFV010000053.1:0-17435 GCA_049318705.1 Chitinophagaceae bacterium | reverse complement strand
CTGAAGTGAAAGGTGCTTCTCGTAAGTTGCATCGTCAGAAAGGAACCGGTGGCGCCCGTAAAGGGAATATCCGGAATCCTTTGTACAAGGGTGGTGGTACCATTTTCGGACCTAAACCACATAGCTATGATTTCAAACTGAACAAACAAGTAAAAAATCTCGCTTTCTATTCTGCCTTGTCTCACAAAGCTAAAAACAACAGCATTGTAGTTGTAGAAGATATCAACATGGATAAGCCAAAAACAAGTGAGATGGCTAAAATCCTGAGCAACTTGAATTTGGCCGGTAAAAAGACCTTATTCCTGATGCCTGATTATAACGACAACGCCTATCTCAGTGTACGTAATTTGCCACGTGTAAAAGCGAATGTTTTTCATAGTGCAAACACTTACGATGTTGTAAATGCAGGTGCTTTATTATTAACCGAAGGTGTGGTGAAACAATTCGCCGAAACCGAAGAAGCCATGGCATAATATTCACCTACCCTCAAAACAATTAGATCATGAATCCTTCAGATATCATTAAAAAGCCGATTGTTACCGAAAAGGTTAACAAACAAACAGAAAAGCAAAACCGTTACTGCTTTGTTGTAGACAAGCGTGCGAATAAGCTGGAAATTAAAAAGGCCGTCGAAAGCTTTTATAATGTCCGTGTCGATAATGTAAATACATGTGTGGTACCGGCGAAAGCTAAATCACGAATGACCAAAGCAGGTGTCCTGAACGGTCGCAAGCCCTCATACAAAAAAGCTACTGTAACTGTAGCGCAAGGAGAAACAATAGATTTATACGCATTTTAATATAACAGAAAATGGCATTAAAGAAATATAAACCGGTAACGGCAGGAACCCGATGGAGAATTGGGAATGCATACGCCGAAATCACAACAGATCGTCCGGAAAAATCATTATTGGAACCTATTCGCAAAACAGGTGGCCGTAATGCTCAGGGTCGTCGCAGTATGCGTTACATTGGTGGCGGACATAAAAAAATGTATCGTCTGATTGATTTCAAACGCGACAAGAAAAATATTCCAGCTACCGTTAAGTCTGTGGAGTATGATCCAAACCGTACCGCTTTCATCGCTTTGCTGTCTTATGCGGATGGTGAAAAAAGATACATCTTGGCACCGCAAGGGATTCAGGTAGGGATGACTGTTGTTTCTGGTGAAGGAATTGCTCCTGAATTAGGGAATTGTTTACCCTTAAAGAATATGCCTTTAGGTACTATTATTCACAATATCGAATTACATCCTGGTCAAGGTGGCGTGATGGCTCGTAGCGCAGGTTCTTCTGCTCAGCTGAATGCCAAGGAAGAAAAGTATGCGGTACTCAAAATGCCTTCTGGTGAATTGCGTAAAGTATTAATTGCTTGTTGGGCAACTGTAGGATCTGTTTCAAATTCAGATCATGCATTGGAAACCATGGGTAAAGCAGGTAGAAATCGTTGGAAAGGAATCAAACCTCGTAACAGAGGTGTGGCGATGAACCCTGTAGATCACCCGATGGGTGGTGGTGAAGGTCGTTCATCAGGAGGTCATCCACGTTCTCGTACCGGTAAATACGCCAAAGGTGAAAAGACTCGTAAGAAAAAAGGATCTGATAAACTGATCATCGTGCGTAGCAACGGAAAAAAATTAAAAAATAAATAAAAAATTATAATTAATGGCTCGTTCAATTAAAAAAGGCCCATACGTTGATGCCAAACTGGAAGTGAAAGTTCTGAACATGAACGAAGGCAAGTCCAAAAAAGGTGTATTGAAAACCTGGAGCCGTCGCTCTACAATCACCCCGGACTTCGTAGGTAACACCTTTGCGGTACACAATGGTAACAAGTTCATACCAGTATATGTCACTGAATTTATGGTCGGACACAAACTGGGCGAATTCGCACCAACCCGTAACTTCAAATCGCATAGCGGTGGTAAATAATCTCTAATCAGCGAAAGCATTAAAGAAACAACATACAATGGAAGCAGTAGCACGTTTAAATAATTATCCAACCTCTCCTCGCAAAATGCGTTTACTCGCTGATGTGATTCGTGGTATGGAAGTGGAAAAAGCACAAAGCTTTTTGAAATATAATGCCCAACATTCATCAGTGCCTTTGGAAAAATTACTCCTCAGTGCAGTGGCGAATTGGAAAATCAAAAATGAAGGCGCAGATATGAGTGGTTTGGTGGTGAAAACCATCTTCGTGGATGGAGCCCGTACGATCAAACGTATGATGCCTGCCCCTCAGGGACGCGCTTATCGCAAACTGAAACGCAGCAACCACGTAACATTAATTGTCGATCAAAAACAAAATAATTAATACAACAGCAGGTGAATACACTCGCTGGTGAAAATAACTAAGCAAATGGGTCAAAAAACAAATCCGATAGCAAGTAGATTAGGAATTGTCCGCGGATGGGACAGCAGTTGGTATGGTAGCAAAAAAGACTATGCCGGTAAGCTGATTGAAGATAATAAAATCCGAAACTACCTCAACGCACGTATCAATAAAGGAGGCATCGCCAAAATCGTGATCGAACGTATGTTGGGTAAACTCATCGTTACAATTCACACTTCGCGCCCGGGTATCATCATCGGAAAAGGTGGTCAGGAAGTAGATCGCATCAAAGAGGAATTGAAAAAATTGACGGGTAAGGAAGACGTACAAATCAATATTCTTGAAATTCGTCGTCCGGAATTGGATGCACAAATTGTTGCTGACTCTATTGCAAAACAAATTGAAGGACGTGTAAACTTCAAACGTGCTGTAAAAATGGCTATTCAGAATACCATGCGTATGGGTGCTGAAGGAATCAAGGTAAAAGTTGGTGGTCGTTTGGGTGGAGCTGAAATTGCCCGTAGTGAAGAAATGAAACAAGGTCGTACTCCATTGCATACATTCCGTATGGATATCGATTATGCGAACGTATTTGCCTTAACGGTTTATGGTAAAATTGGTATCAAGGTATGGATTTGTAAAGGGGAGGTTTTGGCCAAACGTGATTTGAATCCAAACATCATTGCCGGTAACGATAAACGACCAAGTTTCGAAAGAACAGGTGGTGGTTTTGGCGGCGAACGCAGAGATGACCGTCGTGGTGGTGGTGGAAGAACTGGTGGCGGTGGTAATCGCAAAAGCAAATAAACATTATTGTAAAACACTGTAATTATATAACAGATCATGTTACAACCAAAAAGAACGAAACACAGAAAGGCCCACAAGGGAAGAATCAAAGGTGATGCGAAGAGAGGTGCAACCCTGGCATTTGGTACATTCGGACTGAAGTCGCTGGAACCCAAGTGGATCACAAACCGTCAAATTGAATCTGCCCGTCAGGCAATGACCCGTCATATGAAACGTGAAGGTTCGGTTTGGATCAGAATTTTCCCTGACAAACCAATCACACGTAAGCCGGCCGAAGTACGTATGGGTAAAGGTAAAGGTAACTTGGAATTTTACGCAGCAGTCGTAAAACCCGGTCGTATCATGTTCGAAATCTCCGGTGTTTCACTGGAAGTAGCTAAAGGTGCTCTGGCATTGGCTGCTCAAAAATTACCTGTTGCCACCAAATTGGTTGTACGCAGAGATTACCACGAAGCATAATCATTTAAAATAACAGAAATGGCTGCAAAATCAAAAACATCAAATACTCAGGAACTGAATGCATTAAGCGTTGAAGATATCCGGAATAATATACAGGACGCTGAACTTCGTTTAAAAAAAATGACCTTCAGCCATGCAATCACTCCAATCGACAATCCAATGGGTATTCGTATCCTTCGTAGAGAAATTGCCCGTTTAAAAACCGCGCAACGCAGAAAACAACTTGGATTCTAATTTATAAAAAACTGTAAAATGGCAGAAGTAACAAATTTAAGAGGACGTCGTAAAACCCGTATTGGTCTGGTAACCAGCAATAAGATGGAAAAAACCATCACGGTTTCAGTTGAGCGTAAAGTAAAACACCCAATCTACGGAAAGTTCCTCAAAAAAACAACCAAGTTCATGGCTCATGACGAAAAGAACGAGTGTTCTATCGGGGATATCGTTCGAATCATGGAAACCCGCCCTCTGAGCAAAAATAAATGCTGGAGATTGGTGGAAGTGGTTGAGAAGGTGAAGTAATATTCAAATTCCTCAGGTCAGGCCTGAAGAAAACAAACAAAAAAACAAATGGATGAATCTGAAAGGAAACATCGATTTTAAAAGGAAAATAAAATGATACAACAAGAAAGCAGATTAAACGTAGCTGACAATAGCGGAGCCAAAGAAGTTCTCTGTATCCGCGTACTGGGTAATTCCGGACAGGACTATGCGCATATCGGCGACAAAATTGTGGTAACTGTAAAAGATGCCATGCCTGGTGGCGGTATCAAAAAAGGTACAGTTGCCAAAGCGGTAATCGTTCGTACCAAAAATAAATTGCGTCGTAAAGATGGTTCTTACATCAGTTTCGATGACAATGCAGTGGTTATCCTGAATGCAGCTGATGATCCACGTGGTACACGTATCTTTGGACCAGTTGCCCGTGAACTGCGTGATAAAGGATACATGAAAATTATTTCATTGGCACCTGAAGTGCTGTAACCAATAAAAGATAAACAAGTGAAGACGAGATTCAAACCCAAATATTCTATCAAGAAAGGTGATCAGGTTGTCGTGATTTCTGGTTCAGGTAAGGACCGAAATAATCCACGCCAGGTGTTGGCAGTGTATCCTGATGAAACCAGCCCGCGTGTATTGGTAGAGGGTATCAACATCAAGACCAAACACAAGAAGCCCAATGCTCAAAATCCGCAGGGAACCATCGTGAAGGAAGAAGCCCCAATTGCTTTGTCCAATGTGATGCTCTGGGATGCCAAAGCTAAGGCAGCAACAAAAATCCGTCGTGAAAGAAAGGACGGCAAAGCCATTCGTATTTCTAAAAAATCAGGGGAGGTAATTAAATAATGAGTATAGCAACTTACATTCCAAGAATGCAAACCAAGTACAACAAAGAAGTTGTACCTGCTTTGATGAAAAAATTCGGTTATAAAACCGTTATGCAGTGTCCACGCCTGCTCAAAATTTGTTTGAATCAGGGTGTTAAAGGATCTGTTGCAGACAAAAAACTGATCGATAATGCCTTGGATGAAATGACCAATATCACGGGTCAAAAGGCAGTACCAACGATGTCAAAGAAGGATATCTCCAACTTTAAACTTCGTAAGAACATGCCGATTGGAACACGTGTTACCTTACGCGGTAAAAATATGTATGATTTTCTGGATCGCTTTGTGGCCGTTTCCCTCCCAAGGGTACGTGACTTCAAAGGCGTCAACGACAAATCATTCGACGGACGTGGAAATTATACATTGGGAATCACTGAACAAATCATTTTCCCTGAAATCGATATCGATAAGTTACCACGTATCACCGGTATGGATATCACTTTCGTAACAACTGCGAAAACAAATGAAGAGGCCTACGAATTACTCCGTGAATTAGGTATGCCATTTAAAAACTTAAACGTAAAAAATAACTAATACCATTATGGCTAAACAATCAATCAAAGCCCGTCAGCGCAAACGCGAAAGAATGGTCGCTCAATACGCCGAAACGCGTAAAGCCTTAAAGGAGGCCGGTGATTATCAGGCATTGGATAAATTGCCTAAGAATTCTTCTGCGGTTCGACTTAAAAATCGTTGTCAACTGACCGGTCGTGGCAGAGGTTATATGCGGCATTTTGGTCTTTCTCGGATTATGTTCCGTGAGATGGCCCTGAATGGACTGATTCCTGGTGTAAGAAAAGCCAGTTGGTAAACAAATTAATTTTAATAAACTGATCAATCGATCGGATAAATAAAAACTGAAGTAAAAATGGTAACAGATCCAATAGCAGATTTTCTGACCCGAATCAGAAATGCTCAAATGGCCGGACATCGCATCGTAGACATTCCGGCTTCGAATCTGAAAAAACGTATGACAGAAATCCTTTATGATAAAGGGTATATCCTGAAATACAAATTTGAAGAAGATAACAAACAAGGTATCATCAAAATCGCCTTGAAGTATGATGTGAATACCAAAGTTCCGGCCATTCGCGGTTTAGAGCGCGTTAGCCGCCCGGGTTTACGTCAGTACGCCAAACCCAACGAAATTCGCAGGGTACAAAGCGGATTGGGCATCGCTATCCTGTCCACTTCTAAAGGTGTGATGACGGATAAAGAAGCGAAAGCCAATAATGTTGGTGGTGAAGTTCTCTGCCACATTTACTAATCAAAAGTTTATACTGTTCAGTATTAAAAAATAAAGACATGTCTAGAATAGGAAAAAAACCCATTGAATTGCCAGCAGGTGTGAGCCTGACTGTAGGTAGCAATAATGAGGTAAAAGTTAAAGGCCCTAAAGGTGAACTCACCCAGAACCTCGATCGTGATATCAAGGTTGAAGTGAAAGATAATCAGGTTGAAGTGAGCCGACCAACTGATCAAATTCGTCATCGCGCGATGCACGGTTTGTATCGTTCCATCATCGCCAATATGGTGAAGGGTGTAACCGATGGTTTCTCCAAGAAACTGGAATTGGTAGGGGTAGGTTATAAAGCCACCAATACAGGAAATGTTTTGGATTTGGCCTTGGGATATTCACACAATATCATTTTCGAAATTCCCAAAGAATTAAACCTCGAAACATTGACTGAAAAAGGAGCTAATCCGGTTATTACTTTAACAGGAAGCGACAAACAGTTGCTCGGACAGGTTGCTGCTAAAATTCGTAGTTTACGTAAACCTGAACCATACAAAGGTAAAGGGGTGAAATATGTTGGTGAATACATCCGTCGTAAAGCCGGTAAATCAGCAGGTAAATAATCATTGTAAATTCCGGGAATGGTTAATAGTCATTCTCCTAAAAATAAAATCATATGGATTCAAAAGTCATCAGAAGGCAAAAATTAAAGTGGAGAATTCGCAGCAAAATCAGTGGAACAGCTGAGCGCCCACGTTTGTCTGTTTTCAGAAGCAATACCAATATCTACGTTCAATTGATCGATGATGTGAATGGTGTAACGCTTGCAGCTGCTAACTCACGCAATAAGAACTTTGCCGCAACTGGAAATAAAACCGAAAAGTCAAAAGCTGTCGGTTTGGCCTTGGCGGAAATTGCAAAATCAAAAGGTATTCAAAACGTCGTGTTTGATCGTGGAGGATATTTGTACCACGGACGTGTAAAATCTGTTGCAGATGGTGCCCGTGAAGGAGGACTTAATTTCTAAACAAAAAATTACAATCACCGGATTCAACATTTGGTATTGAACATTCAAATAATTAAAAGATGTCTAAATCAGAAACAAATCGCGTAAAATCAGGAGAAATCGAACTGCAGGAAAAAGTAGTTTCCGTTAACCGTGTGGTAAAAACCACTAAGGGCGGACGAACTTTCAGTTTCTCTGCACTGGTTGTCGTGGGTAATGGCAATGGCGTAATTGGTCAGGGCTTGGGTAAAGCCAAGGAAGTACAAATGGCCATCCAAAAAGGAATCGATGATGCCAAAAAGAATCTGGTGAAAGTACCGATTTTACATGGTACCGTACCTCACGAGATTTTTGCGAAAACCGGAGCGGCTAAAGTAATCCTGAAGCCTGCCTCACATGGTACGGGTGTAATCGCCGGAGGTAGTATGCGTGCCGTATTGGAAAGCGCAGGTGTTACAGACGTATTGGCTAAATCGCTGGGTTCAGCTAATCCACATAATGTGGTTAAAGCAACAATTGCTGCTTTGGCTCAAATGAGAGAACCTATCCAGGTGGCCCGTGATCGTAACATCGGATTGAAAAAAGTATTCAACGGTTAATCATCCGGAGATAGATTGACTCACCCACATAATTAAAAGGAACATGAGCAAGATTAAAATTACACAAGTAAAAAGTGCCATCGATCGTACCAATCGTCAGAAGGCAACCTTGAAAGCCCTGGGCTTGAAAAAGGTAAATCAAACCGTAGAACATGAGGATACCCCTCAAATCCTCGGTATGGTGAAGAAAGTTGAACATTTAGTTAAAACCGCAAAATAAAAATTGCTATGAATTTACATACATTAAAGCCTGCTGAAGGCGCAACGCATCGCCCAAAGAAGAGACTGGGTCGTGGTAACTCCTCCGGAAAAGGGGGTACCTCAACACGTGGTAATAAAGGTGCTCAAGCTCGTGCAGGTTACAATTACCGTCGTGGTAGCGAAGGCGGACAGATGCCTATCCATCGCCGATTGCCAAAACGTGGTTTCAAAAATATTAACCGTATTTCTTATAAAGTATTGAATGTAGGTCAGTTGGATGCGATAGCTGAACGCTACGAACTCAGCGAAATCAGCCCGGAAACATTGTATGTGACTGGTTTGATTAATCGTACCGACCTCATCAAAATACTCGGAAAAGGTGAAGTAAAAACCAAGTTAACTTTCAAAGTGAATGCCGTAAGCGAAACCGCCAAGAAAGCTATTGAAGCTGCTGGTGGAAGTATCGAACTGGTTTAAGCGACAAGACCCTCAGGGGTCTTTTTCGTCTGATAAGGGCCTTCCGGACTCAGAAAAATTAAGTTTGAAATTAGCGAGATTTAAATTTAAATTGCAGCCTCAAATTGCGAACAACGAAGCAGAATGAAAAAATTTATTGAGACTTTAAAAAATATCTGGAGTATTGATGAACTCAGAAACCGAATCATCTTTACCCTGACCTTATTGTTGATTTATCGTGTCGGATGCCATGTGGTATTACCGGGAATCAATCCAAATGATTTACAAACCGGAAGTAACCAAAGTGGTTTGCTCGGTTTATTTAACATGTTTGCAGGAGGTGCCTTTAACAATGCATCTATTTTTGCATTGGGTATTATGCCTTACATCTCGGCAAGTATTGCCATGCAGCTTGCCCAAATTGCCGTACCTCAATTACAAAAAATGTCTAAAGAGGAAAGCGGTCGTAAAAAAATCAACCTGATTACACGTTATGTAACGGTAGCAGTAACCCTGTTTCAGGCTGTCGGTTATATCGCTTATCTCCGTACTCAAAACGGAAACGCCATCATGGCTGATAACTTCATGTGGATGCTTTCTACTGTAGTTGTGCTTACAACAGGTACTTTGTTTGTAATGTGGTTGGGTGAAAAAATTACCGATAAAGGAATTGGAAATGGCACCTCCCTGATCATTACAGCTGGAATCATTGCCCGCTTACCACATTCCATTTTACAGGAATTCCAATCCAAAACCCAAGGTGCTGGTGGCGGTTTATTGATTTTCCTCATTGAAATTGCATTAATGGTGGTAATCATCATGGCGATTATTTTGTTGGTTCAGGGTACACGTCGTATTCCTTTGAACTATGCTCGTCGAATTGTAGGGGCTACTTCAGCAAAAGATTTGAGCGGTGCTCGTGACTTTATTCCAATTAAGGTGAATAGTGCTGGTGTAATGCC
Organism: Chitinophagaceae bacterium; assembly: GCA_049318705.1. Classification (GTDB taxonomy): domain Bacteria; phylum Bacteroidota; class Bacteroidia; order Chitinophagales; family Chitinophagaceae; genus OLB11. Next base: position 7,990 of record JBMOFV010000053.1, on the reverse strand, counting down.
AATCATCTTTGCCCAGGCCATGTTATTTATTCCTTCAACACTTGCTGGTTTTGGAAATAGTGAAACGGCTCAGGGTTTTGCGAAGAACTTAAGCGATCCCGGTTCAATGTGGTATAATGTGGTTTATGCTGTTTTGGTTATTGCATTCACTTATTTATACACTGCATTGATTTTTAACCCGAATCAAATGGCCGAAGATTTAAAACGTAATAACGGATTTATTCCTGGAATTAAACCAGGCGAAGATACAGCTAGTTATATCGGTGCCATTATGGATCGAATCACCCTTCCGGGAGCGATTTTCCTCGCCTTGATTGGTATTCTTCCGGGTTTAGCTGGTCAGATGAATGTAACAAGTGGTTTCGCAAGCTTTTACGGTGGTACTTCAATGTTGATCATGGTGGGCGTAGTATTAGATACTTTACAACAAGTAGAAAGTCAATTACTCATGCGTCATTATGATGGCCTGATGAAAACAGGGCGTATCATGGGGCGGCAAACTGTACCGACTAACGCATAATCGAAATAAAAAAAAATTGAAAGCTACCTTCGGGTAGCTTTTTTATATTTAGGGTCTCATGAATAACTCAGAAATGCTGTAGATTCAAGGCGCGGGTAATGAAGCTGTATTAATATACTGCGAGTTGCCCGCAACACAGAAGATGCAGTATTTCTGAGTAGCGAGAGATTATAAATCTCTGGTAAACGCTTTTGGCAATATGCCTTAAAAAAGTATGCATTAACGGTTAATTTTCGCTTGAATGACTGTCACCACTCATTTTGAGCGTTATTCAGGAGCCCCTATTTAGCAATTTTATCTTGAGGGATTCTCATATTTCGTTTGGCGAAATCAGGGTTTCCATTATCTTTATTCCTCACATAAATATGCAACGAAGAAAATTTTTAAAAGTGTTGGGGTCAGCAAGCCCGGCACTATTTGCCCCACAATTGATGCAGGCAAGTTCTGCTTCTTTTATCGGTCCTGTCGTCATTAGCACCTGGGCACCGAATGTTAAAGCCAATGCGGAAGCCTGGCGTGCTCTTTCAAGTGGTCAAAACGCACTTGAAGCGGTTCATCAGGGCGTCATGGTACCCGAATCTGATCCCGATGATAACAGTGTTGGTTATGGGGGATTACCTGACCGGGATGGATCAGTGACCTTAGACGCTTGTATCATGGATCATCTGGGAAATATTGGCGCCGTAATGGGACTTGAACATATTAAACATCCCATTAGTGTCGCACGAAAAGTGATGGAAGAAACACCTCATGTACAATTGGTAGGTGAAGGCGCGCTAAAATTTGCATTGGAGAAAGGTTTTCAAAAGGAGAATTTACTCACCGAGAAATCAAAGGATTCGTGGGAAAGTTGGTTGAAGAAATCAAATTACGACCCCTTACAAAGTATACGTGAAATAGAAAAACGAATTCGTGAAAATCATGACACAATCGGCATGCTGGCCATCGATGCTGAACAAAGAATCAGTGGCGCCTGCTCAACCAGCGGAATGGCGTTTAAAATTCATGGAAGGGTAGGGGATTCTTCGATTATAGGAGCTGGATTATACGTGAACAATCGGATTGGCGCTGCAACTGCAACAGGGGTAGGTGAAGATGTTGTGCGCATTTGCGGTGCTCATACCATCGTGGAAATGATGCGACAAGGTTATGAACCGAAAGAGGCTTGTCGAATAGCATTGGAACGTTTAATTGAATTGAAAGGAGAAGACTATGCCCGCAAAACGCAAATAGGATTTATTGCTTTGAATAAATCAGGAGAAGTCGGTTGTTACAGTATGCTGCCAGAATTTACCATGGCAGTCAGAGATGCAGAATCGGAATATGTTATTCAGGCCGATTCAATTTTTTCGAAAGAATTAAAATAGTAAAATGTCATGTTTACTCGAAATCGCTGCGTTTAACCTTCATGCTGCAAGAGCGGCAGCAGCGGCAGGAGCGCATCGCATCGAATTATGCGATAATGCTCATGAAGGTGGTACAACTCCTTCGCCGGGTACATTAAAAGCCCTTAGACAGGAAATACATATCCCCGTTTTTCCGATCATTCGTCCAAGAGGAGGGCATTTTGTTTACAGCCTGCAAGAGTGGGATGCGATGAAATGGGACCTGGAATATTGCCAATCACTCGGATTTCCGGGTGTGGTATTGGGAGGTCTTAATTCACGCGGAGAGGTGGACTATACGAATATGCTGGCGTTGATGCGACTTTGTGAGGGCATGGAGGTTACTTTTCATCGTGCATTTGACCGATGTTTGGAAGCCGAAAATGCCATTGAATGTATTATCGAATTAGGTTGTAAACGAATCCTGAGCAGTGGAGGTTTTCCGACTGTGCCCCAAGGCATGCACCGTTTAAGTGGATGGATTCAAAAATATCAGGATCGAATTACCATCATGCCAGGCAGTGGTGTGAACAGTCAAAATATTCAAGAGATTCATGCCATGTGTGGAGCTAAAGAATATCATACAGCCGCGAGAAAGCTGAGCTCAGGTCAAACAACTTTTTATAATCCCGCAGATATGCAGGAAGAACCTCTTTATACCAGCGTGGATGAACAGGAAATTCAACGCCTTATAAAGTTATTGGAAAACTTTCACGAATGATGCGTTACTTTTTTTTAGTCCTGCTGATGCTTACCCGATTTGGGATAGTTGCACAAAAAGATTTTTCGCTCAATGAAGGATGGAAGTTTCGCGAAGTGAATGCAGGTAAATGGTTGAAGGCAGAAGTTCCGGGTACCGTTCACACGGATTTGATGCGCAGTCAAGTCATTGAAGATCCTTTTTTTAGAGATCATGCTTCAAAACTTCTTTGGATTAGTGAGAAGGATTGGGAATATAAAAATGAATTTTTTCTGAGTTCCAATTTTAATCCGAATCAAAAGAAGTATATCGTGTTTGATGGCTTGGATACTTATGCGGATATCTATTTGAATGAACAGTTTCTGGGCCGTGTAGATAATATGTTTCGGCAATGGCGTTTTGAGGCTATCGGATTGAAGCCTGGCGCAAACCAAATAATTGTTCGTTTTTATAGTCCTTTGCGTATCGCTGACTCGCTTGCGAAAATTTCGGATATCAAAAGACCTTGTGAAAACAATCGGCATTATTTACGAAAAGCGCAATACCATTTTGGTTGGGATTGGGCGCCACAATTACCAACTTGCGGAATTTGGAAAGAAGTATATCTCAGCGATGAGCCAAGTGTAAAATACGAAGCTGCAAAATATGCAGACGTCAAGTTGATTCAAACCGCAGATAGTATTGGACAAAGTTTTTATTTTAGGGTAAAAGGCCAAGCTACCTTTATGAAAGGAGCTAATTGGGTGCCTGCAGATGTGTTTTTACCACGCATCACAAAAAATCGCTACAGACATTTACTGATCGCGGCCAAAGAAGCGCATTTTAATATGTTGCGAGTTTGGGGCGGAGGAATTTATGAAGATGATGATTTTTATACATTGTGTGACTCATTGGGCATTTATGTCTGGCAGGATTTTATGTTTGCAGGTGCCATGTATCCCGGTGATCCGGATTTTATACAGAATGTAAAAGAAGAAGCCAAACAACAAATTTTACGATTGAGGAAACATCCTTGTATAGTGCTTTGGTGTGGAAATAATGAAATCGATGAAGCCTGGAACAACTGGGGCTGGCAAAAACAATTTGAAATTTCTGCAAACGATTCAATGAGATTGTGGAAGGAATATGCCACACTTTTTCATGAAGTCCTACCTGAGTTGGTAAGGCAATACGATTCGGGAAGAGCCTATATCAGCACCTCGCCTTTATATGGTTGGGGACGTGAAAAAAGTATGACCCATGGCGACAGTCATTATTGGGGATTGTGGTGGGGCATCAAGCCTATTGACATCATGCGGGAAAAAGTCCCCCGTTTTATGTCAGAATATGGAATGCAGGCGATGCCGAATTGGAAAAGCATCACCAATTTTTCAATACCTCAAGATTGGGATACGTCTTCCCGGGTGATGAAGGCCCATCAAAAACATCCTACCGGTTATAAAACCCTGAGTGCTTACATTCAACAGGAAAAATTAAAACCGATTTCTTTTCGTGCTTTTGCAGAAGCGACCCAGGAAATTCAACATCGTGCCGTAAAAACAGCCGTAGAAGCACAATTGCAATCCAATGGGCGATGTATGGGTTCATTGCTCTGGCAATTCAATGATTGCTGGCCGGTTTGTAGCTGGAGTGTGATTGATTACTACGGCGAAAAGAAGAAGGCTTATTATACTTTACAAGCCTTGTATAAAGATCGATAAAAATAATCTTATTTCTGTCTTTATACCAAAGGTGAATTATCAACCGCCGGTTTGGAATCTGCGCTTTGATCATCAATACGTCCATCGCGTAAACGAATAATACGCAAAGCATGTCGGGCAATATCTTCTTCGTGCGTAACCAAAACAACCGTATTTCCGGAAGCATGTATTTCACCGAAAATATCCATGATTTCTTTCGATGTATTGGAGTCCAGGTTACCGGTTGGTTCGTCAGCCAGGATAATAGAGGGGTTGTTTACCAATGCACGTGCAATGGCGACACGTTGACATTGTCCACCCGAAAGCTGATTGGGTTTATGATGCCATCGGTCATCTAAATTCACTTTTTTTAATACGGCCCTGCTTCTTTCCTCTCTTTCTTTTTTGGGTATACCAGAATAAACCAAAGGAAGCGCAACATTTTCAAGGGCATTGAGTCGGGGCAGCAAATTAAATTGTTGAAATACAAAACCAATTTCCTTATTCCGGATGGTGGCCAGTTCATTGTCGCGTAGAGCACTCACTTCATGACCATTCAAAATATATTTTCCACTGGTGGGTGTATCCAGGCAGCCAATGATATTCATCAACGTTGACTTACCGGAACCGGATGGCCCCATGAGGGCTACATATTCATTTTGTTGAATATACAGGTCGAGGGACTTTAATACAGAAACCCGTTGTTGACCTAAAAAGTAATCTTTACTGAGCTTTTCTATGGAAATAACTGTTGACATCCTATGGCCGTAAAAATACTATATTTGCGGCCCATGCAGGCAGATATTTTTCAATACTTCCGTGATTTAACCGCCATACAGATTTTTGATTTGATGTTGGTTCTCTTGATTATTGTTCAGTTATTCCGCGCATTAAAAGGAAGTATCGCATTTAATATTTTTATCGGAGCCTTGTCCATCTATTTGATTTGGGTGATTGTGAACCGATTGAATATGCCGCTGATGAGCGAAATACTCGATCGTTTGGTGAGCATTGGATTGATTAGTTTAATTGTGGTATTTCAACCGGAAATCCGAAAATTTTTAGTGGCCTTGGGGCGTCGTTCTGCACTGGGCAAATCGGGTTTTGTATCCCGTTTGTTTCAGTCCAATACGCTGAATAAATACATTGTTGAAGAAGAAGTGATTAATGAAATTTCAGATGCCCTGAAACATTTTCAGGAAAAACGAATTGGAGCCATTATTGTGATTGTTAAAAGTGAATCGTATGAGTTTGATACCAATACCGGAAAGATGGTGAATGGGGTAGTTAGTGCAAAATTGTTGGAAAGTATTTTTGCCAAAAGCAGTCCTCTTCATGATGGTGCGGTACTCATTGATAAAGATAACCTGATTGCTGCGGGCGTGGTATTGCCGATTAGTGACAGCAACGATTTGCCGGGCCATATTGGATTGCGCCATCGATCGGCTGTAGGTGCTACTGAACATTCGGATGTATTGGTAGTGGTGGTTTCTGAAGAAACGGGACGAATGTCAATGGCACATGATGGGAAACTTCAAACAGATATTCCACTTGAACAAGTGAAACGGGAAATGTATGAGGCCATGATTGCTTAAGCCCGTCTTTTCTAGATTGCTGAATCCTTATTTTATATTTAAATGGCATAATACCCATGATTTGAAATTGAACTTCAAAGCGGATTCATTGTGAATGATCACCATCATAGATAGCCCCGATTGTAGCTGGCTGCCGTGCAGCGCGAAAAGCGGGTACTGATATGAAAGCAAAACAGATGGATCTGCTTCAATTCTCTTTACAACCGAACATAGAAAGAAGTGATTGAAAAAGGATTTGATTCGTAGGGAATCTCTGTGTTGCGCTGTACTTTTGCCCTTCTAAAATTTCGAACATGTCTGAAGTAACGCATCGTGTGATACAGTCACCAACCGGAAACAAATTGCATTGTAAGAATTGGGTCAGTGAGGCGGCCTATCGGATGATACAGAATAATCTGGATCCTGAAGTGGCTGAGCGGCCGGATGAATTAATTGTTTACGGTGGCTTGGGTAAGGCGGCCCGAAATTGGGAGAGTTTTGAAAAAATATTAGAACTCCTGCGTAACCTGGAAGAGGATGAAACCTTGCTTGTACAAAGTGGGAAACCGGTAGGGGTTTTACGCAGCCATAAAGATGCACCTCGTGTAATTATTGCCAATAGCAATCTCGTGGGACATTGGGCGAATTGGACGCATTTTCGGGAACTGGAAGCGAAGGGTTTGATGATGTATGGACAAATGACCGCTGGTTCCTGGATATATATCGGATCGCAAGGTATTGTGCAAGGTACCTATGAAACCTATTTGAGTTTGGCTGAAAAACATTTTCAGGGAAGTTTAAAAGGCACCTTAAATGTAACCGCCGGCTTGGGTGGTATGGGTGGTGCTCAACCATTGGCAATCACCATGAATGAGGGTGTTTGTTTGGCAGCAGATGTGGAGGCCTGGCGAATTCAAAAAAGAATTGATACCCGCTATATTGATTTGATGTATGAAGATATTGACGAGGCGATTGATGAAGCCTTAAAAGCCAAGTCCGAAGGGAAGGCGGTTTCGATTGGAGTGGTTTGTAATGCAGTAGATTTATTACAACGATTACTGGATCGTGATATTACTCCGGATACCCTTACGGATCAAACATCAGCACATGATGAGTTGGTGGGATATTTTCCGGAGGGCATGAGTGTGGAGGAGGCAGCCATCATGCGCGAAAAAGATCCTGACACTTATTGTAAACTGAGTTTGGATACCATGGCTAAACATGTGCGATTGATGTTGGCCTTGCAGCAAAAAGGAGCCATTACATTTGATTACGGGAATAACCTGCGCGGACAAGCAAAAGATAAACGAGGCGTAGAGAATGCCTTTGATTTTCCGGGTTTTGTACCCGCCTATATTCGTCCGCTTTTCTGCGAAGGAAAAGGTCCTTTCCGTTGGGTGGCCTTGAGCGGGGATCCTGAAGATATTTATAAAACAGATGAAGCCCTGAAAAAATTGTTTCCTGAAAATAAGGGATTGATTCGTTGGTTGAATATGGCCAAGGAAAAAATAGCGTTTCAGGGTTTGCCTGCACGCATTTGTTGGCTGGGCATGGGAGAGCGCGAAAAAGCAGGCCTGATGTTTAATGAAATGGTTCGTTCGGGTGAATTAAAAGCACCAATCGTTATCGGCCGCGATCATTTGGATTGTGGCAGTGTGGCCTCACCGAATCGTGAAACGGAAGCCATGAAAGATGGTAGTGATGCGGTTGCAGATTGGCCTATTTTAAATGCGTTGATTAATACGGCAGGTGGTGCCAGTTGGGTATCTTTTCATCATGGTGGTGGTGTAGGAATGGGTTATAGTTTGCATGCCGGTATGGTGATTGTGGCAGATGGCACTGCTGATGCCGAAGCCCGATTGAGAAGAGTTTTGCACAATGATCCTGCCATGGGGGTATTACGACATACAGATGCCGGATACGATGAGGCTATTGAACATGGGAAGAAGTTTGGGCTGGATTTATAATTAGGGGCTCCTGAATAACGCTCAAAGGTAGTGGTGATGGGCATTCAAGCGAAATTTTATACGAATGTGAATTGGTAGATAGACCAATTCTTATCCGCCGCGGCGGAGTAAATGCCGATGTGAAGAATGTTAGACCAATTTAGATTGGTCTATTACATAATTCCT
>JBMOFV010000052.1:0-17597 GCA_049318705.1 Chitinophagaceae bacterium | reverse complement strand
AGGTTATTACAAATACGCTAACGGTACAAGACAAAAGGTGGAAAAGAAGAATGATTGCCATATCCGACTAAGGAAAACACCAATTGAATTTACTCAGTTAGAATTACAAACGACCGTCAATAAAAATTATAAATCATCTATGGATTTACAATTTGTATAAGAATTCTTAATCTCTTCCAATAAAAAATTCATCCTGTTTGGCAGAAACAAATATTGTCCAATCGCTGTACCGCCTTGCCATATCAAAAATTTCGTTTCAAAAATGCCATAGCATTGCTACAAAACACCTTCTCACAAATTTCATCAGCCGTCATCCCAAACATCAATCGCACAATTTCTTCTTTACGCATCACAAAATCCATCTCCACAATATCATCTGGTTTGTTTAAGAAATCACGCATATCCTTGCGCAGCGTTTGCATATCGGCTGAAGTTGGATATTGTTCAAGATGATTAATAATACCATCGTAATCCGAACCAATACTTATCACATCCCAGGCTTCCCGGCGGTTGGCAAAACGAATCGCTTGTAAAATATTTGCCCAAATAATTTTTACCTCCAGCAGCCACATCCGGTTCGCATATTTTTTAGTGAGGCGTTTAAGGGTTTCTTTCCCGGCAATGCGTTTTTCATCCAGTTGAATGCCTATCAATCCCTTGGAGTCTACAATTTTTTCAACATCTTCGGCTGACAGGTTAATACTGCTCTCAAACAAAAAATGGTCCGGATCAGCCTGTTCCATTTCTTCATCAATGGCAAACATCGAACGCAAGGTTGCATATTTGGAGGTAAGTCCGGTATGGCTGCATATAATCGGATATTGTTGGTTACGCAACTCTCTTTCAGTACTTATATAGTCGTAAAACTCGCTGCGGCAACGGGCACTCATGTGTTTGATATCCACCAGGATGGGTGCACCTAATCTTCGGCTCAATAAATTTTTAATCAGGGTTTCACCATTTACCGTCAATCCGGAATTCAAACCTTCCTGCTGAGAAACCAATTTTAAAACCACGCGATTCAAACTTAAACAGTGCCCGCCCAAACCATTCCAGAAATGATGATTCAGCGAAATAAACAGCGGTGCGATATCCCATTTATTTTTCATCTCCTCAACGCGTTCTTCCATCAACTTCACCATTTCAATATCGAGCCTGTTTTCGTCCTAGGTATGTGGATTCAGTTGATTGCGTTTCACTTCTAAATTTGTAGGCGCTTTCAGCAACGCATGTGCTCCTTCAATGGTGAGCAGAATACAAAGATTTTCAGGGTCCTGCAAATAGGTTTGCAGTGATTTATAATTCTTCGGAAAACGAATCGTATATCGCATCTGCCCAACTTGCCTGCTTTGGTCTTTCATCGACAATAAATATTCGTATTCCGGCAACAATCCCTGCTCATAATAATCGTTCAGCTCATCCTGAGTCTGCAATAAATTTTCTACATCATACCCAGTTAGTGCGTTGTGAACCTTGGGAGAAATTAAATATTCACTTCCTTTACGGGTGGCAATATCGCGCAAAAAATCAGTCAATATATTGGCCCTGCGTTGGTTCATCACATGAAAGCCTTTTTCAATGGGTGTGATGCTTGCAAAGGCTACCCTTACACCCCCTTTGTATAAGGCATCAAAATGACTTTGGGTTCGTTGCAATACTTCGGAGTAGCGCTCTACAACCTTTTTTAATTTATTGAGTAATTTGGCCTCCGGTACAAACTTATACCCGGCAAAAATATCTTTTTTCTTACCGCTTAAGCCTCCCGTCATAAAGGGCTTTGCGGAAGGATGACAATGAATATCTACGTTAAATGAATTGGCCATGGTTGATTGATTTTTTGTTGGTTAAAATTGATTTTTAGGAGCGCCGATTCTCCACTCAAAAAAAACGGGGCTTTTAATTTGCGTGCTTTAATGAAACACAATTTACAACCATAATGCTAAAGAGTTTGTACACTTTTGTGTGAGTACATCCGGAGAGCCTGATAATTATTTGGAGCAAGATGCGCAATGCCTTGTGCTGTAGCACTACCCGCTATTCGTTTCGGCACGGCCTTCACTGCTATCGGGGCTAGAAAACAGCGTCGCTGCTTCTTTCATCATTTTTTACCTTTGTAATGATCGTGCATGCCAATCCCTTTTAAAATATCTTCCATTTTGTTCTTAATACGGCTTGTTCGAGTAGCTGATTGTTTGGATTGAGAAAAATAAATCAAATACCCTCTTTGTTTACCAGGTGTCAATTCAAAAAAAGCCTTTTTAAATACCGGGTATGCGGTAAATTGTTGTTCAAGTTCTTCCGGTATGGGTTCCTGATTTTTTTGAAATACAACTTCTGCTCCCTTTTTTTCCAGTTGAATCGCTTCGTTTATATAGTCCCGGATAATGTTTTTCAGGCGATCTATTTCCGCTACCTCGGTAAACCGAAACAACCTGACCGACTGTGAACGTTCGCCCGGCGTTTGTAAAACCTGATGCTCATCTTTGAGCAGTACCCCTTTAAAAAAACTCAGTACCGCGTTTGCTTTAAAGGCACTCACCGAAATCAGATTTTTATTGTCGAGGGTATAGACCGGCACTCCCCATTTAATTTCTTCTTTTAAGCCACTCTCTAACGCAATCTGCCGAAGGGTTTGAAGCTCAGGCTGCCAATGATGCACTTTACATTGTGGCGTATTGTGCAGGGAACAGCGGCCGCAACCTTGCGCCAAATACAAATCCACTTGTGGGTTGAGTACAAGCCGGACTGAAGAAGATTTTGCCATAGTGGATTGTTCAATGAATCAACAAAGATGAAGTCAAATTTCGCTCGTGCAAAATATCTGATTAAAATTTGATCGATCGGAGATGATAATTCTTAAATACTTTTGTGAACCAAACAAGAGACATGAACGATTCCGAACTGATTCGACAAACCGCCCTCGATACCCTCCACATTGAACTTCAGGCCATCACCGGTTTGCTTGGTTTTGTGGATGATGTTTTTTGCCAGTGTATCAAAATCATACATCAGGGCAAAGGAAGAATCATCATTAGCGGTATTGGAAAAAGTGCGATTATCGCTCAAAAAATTGTTGCCACCCTGAACAGTACCGGAACGCCCTCTTTGTTTTTACATGCTGCCGATGCCATTCATGGCGACTTGGGAATGGTACAGCCCGATGATATCGTGATGTTGATTTCGAAAAGTGGAGAGAGCCCTGAAATTAAAGTCCTCGTTCCACTCATCCGTAATTTTGGCAATATATTGATTGCACTTTGCGGCAATGCGCAATCTTTTCTGGCCCGTGAAGCGCAATATTTTATCAACTGCAGTGTGAGCGCAGAGGCTTGTCCGAATAACCTCGCCCCAACCAGTAGTACCACCGCCCAATTGGTGATGGGTGATGCGATGGCAGTTTGCCTGCTGAAACTCAAAGGATTTACGCCCGCCGATTTTGCCCGATATCATCCCGGTGGTGCCTTGGGCAAACGGCTTTACCTGCGGGTGAATGACCTGAGCAAACAACACGAAAAACCGAGCGTGCATCGCAATGATGATATCCGAACACTCATCCCGGAAATGACTGGCAAACGATTAGGCGCCTGCGCTGTATTGGACGAAAACGATCAACTCTGCGGAATGATAACGGATGGGGATATACGCAGGATGTTGGAGAATCATGTTCAACTTGAAGGCATTAAAGCGGCTGACATCATGAATACGCAGCCCAAAACCATTGAGGGGTCTGCATTGGCTGTAGATGCACTCGAACGAATGCGCACTCATCATATTTCGCAACTCATCGTTTTGGAGCAAGGTCGTTATGAGGGGATGATTCATATCCATGATTTGATGCGGGATGGATTGATTTAGTTTTTCATCAAATATTCGCATGCACCATTGCAAAGAAATGATTGATGCAGGAAGTGCTTTCGGTATTACCTTTGGACCCTATGAGTACTGCGTGGTTAGCACCTGACTGGGAAGAAGAAGAACAAAGCGATGAAATTGTTCGTGAAAAACATTTATTACTCGATCATATCGTAGAACGCGGACAAGAACCACTCCGCATTGACAAATACCTGCTTACCAAAATTGGCTCTCTGACGCGTAGTAAAGTACAACAAGGGATTGATGATGGATTGGTGAATATCAACCAAAAGCCCATTAAGGCCAATTACAAAGTACGTCCGGGTGATCATCTGTTGGTTTATACTTACCGGGAACCTGATATCACTGAAATTTTACCGGAAAATATTCCATTGGATATTGTGTACGAAGATGATGATTTATTGCTGATTCACAAACCATACAATATGGTGGTACATCCCGGTCATGGTAATTATACCGGAACTGTAGTGAATGCACTTTCGTATTATTTAGGACAACAAAATCCCGAAAGCACCCAACTGCCCCGCATTGGTTTAGTACATCGAATTGATAAAGACACGACCGGCCTATTGGTGGTGGGCAAAAGTGAAAAAGCCATCAATGGATTATCCGAACAATTTAAAGACCATACGGTTGAGCGCACCTATCAGGCTTTGGTATGGGGTGATGTGGAAGAAGATGAGGGCCGTATTGAAACGTATATTGGCCGACATGAACGACTCCGTAAAATTTTTACAGTGTATGATGCGGATGATGAAAAAGGCAAACATGCCATAACGCATTACCGGGTATTGGAACGATTACATTATGTCACCCTGGTGGAGTGCAGATTAGAAACCGGACGCACGCATCAAATCCGGGTGCATATGAAACATATCGGGCATACTTTATTTAACGACTCCACTTATGGAGGAGATCGGATTTTAAAGGGTACTGTATTCAGCAAGTATCAGCAATTTGTTGACAATTGTTTTAAATTATTACCCCGGCAGGCATTACATGCCAAAACCCTGGGCTTTGTGCATCCGATTACCCGGGAAAAGGTTTTTTTTGAATCTGAGTTACCGGCAGACATGGAAGCCGTATTGGAAAAATGGCGCACCTATGTAAAAGCTAAGAAACCGGTTTAAATACAAAGTGATTTTAAGAAGGCGATTATTTGCTTCATGCTGCTTGTAAAAAAATGCGGTCATTAGAATTAAATTACTTCGTATCATTTTGAGTTGGTGGTAATGAAACAAATTACCCGAATATTCAGTATATACTTTTAATGCATACCTTTGTAAAGAAAATACACAGGCAATGAAAACTTTATCTCTTAAATTAGACGACGATATATTTGAAGAAGCAGAAGAAATAACTGCAAAACTCAAACTCGCCAGAAATCGCTACATTAATGAAGCGGTGAGCATTTATAACCTATTCAACAAAAGACGCCTTTTAAAAAGCCAACTTGCTAAAGAATCCAAACTAACGAGCAAAGACTCTATGGACGTATTGCATGAATTTGAAAAGCTCATAGATGAAGATTAAGCAATATGACATTTGGCTTGCAGACCTTAATCCAAGCAAAGGCACCGAACCCGGCAAGACCAGACCTGTAGTTATTATTCAAACAGACCTGTTGAACGACACTCACTTGTCTACCATCGTTTGTCCTATAACCACTAATATTCAGACAGACATAAACTTGTTAAGAGTTCATTTGAAAAAGGGACAATTAGACAAATTAAGTGACGTGCTTGTAGACCAAATTAGAGCGATAGACAACAATAGATTCATTAAGAAAGTAGGACACTTGAATAAAGAGCAAATACAAAAGCTGAAAGCAAATATTCAGATAGTGCTTGACATTTAATTAGGGCTTGCTGAATAACACTCAAAATGAGTGTTCATGGTCATTAAAGTGAAATTTTAGACGCCTTCGTGCACACTTTTTGAAGGCGTATTTCTGAGTTATTCAGGAGCCCCGAAGTAATGAAATCGAAATAGTAAGGGTTTTGCATGAAAAAATGGATATTCCTAATCGATTGGTTGATTAACCTACGTCTCAAATTGGTTTTGCCACAGTGTGGCTTATTTTCTTGGATCATCAGTTCTACCGTCTATTAGCTTCAGTATTAAACCCAAATTTTGCAGTAGCAAAATTTGCCTTCGGCTGACGAAATTTTCCTCGAAAATTTATCAGGTCTTTCGACTCTGACGAGTCAAAAGGACTCCGTCAGAGGTTAACCTCCGACGTTAAAGTCGGAGTGTATTCCACCCGAAAAGCCATAAACTTTCCATGCGAAAAAGTACTGTCGAATATTTAGGGGTTCCTGAATAACTCAGAAATGCTGTAGATTCAAGGCGCGGGTAATGAAGCTGTATTGTTATACTGCGATTTGCCCGCAACGAAGAAGATGCAGTATTTCTGAGTAGCGAAAAAATCAGCTTCTCAAGTGAACGCTTTTTTGGAAATATATTTTTAAAAAGCGTGCATGAGAGTTTCTAAAATTTCGCGAATCCCCATCACCACTCATTTTGAGCGTAATTCAGGACCCCTATCTAGCCCTGATTGCAGCCGGGTGCCGTGCACCGCGGAAAGCAGGAAGAGCCTATGAAAGAAAGACAGGGATGATGCTCCTCATTTAATAATCATACTGCCTGCGCACCGCATTCACCCGCATGCCTGAATAAACCTGTACACTATTGAAGGCGGGTACATATTTGGTGCTGGAATTTTGATAACGATACGCAAAACCGATATCGAAAAAGACATTATACCGCAGCTCATAAGACAAATTGAGGTTCGAATAAAAAGTTTCGCTTGGATACCCATTGAACAACCCTATACCGTAATCATCGTTGCGCGCCTTATACGATTTAAAAATATCTCCCCCAAAGGCTCTTTTGGCTGAAGTATCGCGCCCCTGACTATTGATAAAGCTTCGCCAACTCAGGTGCACATTACGCATCGGTTTATAGTTGACAATAAAATTGGCTTCCAAAAAATTAGCTCCATAAGGATGCGCCAAAGGTTGATTGTAATGGGTGTAATTCGATACTGAATCCCGCGAATAGGTGAATGGTCGAACCATATTTACTTCACCCTGAATGAGGAGGTTTTTGATATTCAACAAATCGGCTACTTTAAACCCAAGTTGGATACCATACTTATTGGCCCACCATCCGTTGCGCGCCATAATTTCGCTGAACTTAAACTCATCGAGTAAAACCTGACCATACAAAACGGTTTTGATTTTGGTATTGATTTTAAAACCCATACCCAGCATTGCATTGTCCGGACTACCGGCGTTTTGCTCCACACTTCGATACAGGATAATCGGATTCATGTACCGAAAATCGAAATGATCCTGACGTCCGAAAACGACGCCTTCAAACAAACTCACATTTAACCATTTGGTGACATTGGCCGAGAGATAATGCATGGCTGCATATTTGCGAGGCAAAAGTTTATCGCCACCCCGACTATACTGAGGTGTGAGTTCCATCCACAAATTTTGATAATTAAATTTCCAGAATTTGGTGTTGATTTTCATGAATAAATAATTGGCCCCCATATCGTTCAGAAAAAGGCTGCGATACCCGTCGCCCAGGTGAAAACGATCCTGCCCGAAAGCGACGTTTACTTTATTTTTAATCACTTCGGCATCGAGGTAACCGGCGGCATATAAATAATCCTGTGCCAAACCGGGTTTATCGACTTTAAAATCTTTGTAGTATCCCATGCCGGGCACCGCAGTTCGATCCTTCACTCTTTGTTGATGATGCCAAGGACCACGTTCCTGATTATCGGTGAATGTAGAATATACACCAATTCGTTTGTTGAGATTCGCCCTGAGTTCGATGCCTTTGGAGTTCAGAAACAAATTTTGTTTGGTATTATTGGTTTCTACCATTTGCTGGTAATTAAAAATTGGATTAATCACCAAATCGGCCTGATCAACATGTACATTAATCATATCTGATTTTTTTTGGTACAGTCGGTTGAGAATCGGATATCTTGAATCTTCAGCCCCTTCACCATTGGCAGCCCATTCGCCGTTTTTGGAAATAATACGCATAATTTCTTCCTTTTCACGGGGAGAAATCGTGCGGTTTTTTTGCAGGTATTGTTCTAAAAACTGAACCACTTCCTTCCGGCTCATGGATTGCAAAGAAGTGTACAACGAGTCGGACAAACGACCATTGAGTACATCCAAACGCTCAATGAGGAATTGATCGTCGGCCAGGTGTTTCATGTAGGCAGATTGTGCATCTACTGTCTGATAAAGGCCCATAGCGAATACTACGGCAAAAAGTTTTTTCATATACTTACAAATAGAGGGGTTAAAGATAATTCAAAATAATCAGGGGATAAACCCTAATTGAACGACGGCTGCCCGGAACAGGAAAAATGCCTTGGGGTTAAGTTGTTCGGTCTTCTTCCGTCCCTATATTTGTAAAAAACAGGATCAAATGGATTTAGTGATCAAAAACGTAGATGTCGTGAATGAAGGAGAAATTCAACGCCGGGATGTTTATATCAAAAACGGGCGTTTCGAAAAAATATCTCCTCAAATCGATACCCCGGTCGCAGTAAGAGAAATAGATGGCGAAGGACTTTGCCTCATACCCGGATTGATCGACGATCAGGTTCACTTTCGGGAACCCGGACTAACCCATAAGGCCTGTATCGCCACTGAGTCGAGGGCGGCTGTAGCAGGCGGTCTAACCAGTTTTATGGATATGCCCAATGTGCAACCTGCCAGTTTAAATATGTCCTTACTGGAAGAAAGATATGCGATTGCATCGCGCACATCTCCGGCAAATTATAGTTTTTATTTGGGTGTTTCCAACGATAATGCCGAGCAGGCTTTGGAAGTAAACCAACACAAACAAGCGGTTTGTGGCTTAAAAATTTTTATGGGCTCGAGTACAGGAAATATGTTGGTGGATAATATTATCACCCTCGAAAAAATATTTGCCGAAAGTGAAGTGCTCATAGCTACCCATTGCGAACAGGAACATATCATTCATCAAAATCGGGCGCGCTTAAAAGCAGAAGGTGCTGAATTAAACCACGCACGTTTTCACCCCATCATCCGGGATGTTGAAGCCTGTTATGAATCGTCAGTATCAGCCATGCAATTGGCCAAAAAATTTAATACCCGTTTGCATATTCTGCATATTACCACCGAAAAGGAATTACAGCTCTTTACCAATCTGTTTCCTTTGAGTGAAAAACGAATTACCTCGGAAGTTTGTGTGCATCATCTACATTATACGGCAGATGATTACGAACAATATGGCAACCTCATACAATGCAATCCTGCCATTAAAGCGCCCCATCACAAAGAGGCCTTGTGGAAAGCCTTATTAGACGACCGCATTGATATCATCGCCACCGACCATGCCCCTCATACCTGGGAGGAAAAACAAAAGCCCTATGGCGAAGCACCTTCCGGTTTGCCTCTGGTACAGCATAGTTTACTGATGTTGTTACAAGCCCGGCGTGAAGGTCGAATATCCCTCGAAAAAATAGTAGAAAAAGCCTGTCATGCTCCGGCGCAGTGTTTTCAAATTCGCGAAAGAGGTTATATCCGTGAAGGATATCATGCCGATTTCGTTTTGTTGGATCTGAAAGGAGAAACCACCGTGAGTAAGGATCAACTCTATTACCGTTGCGGCTGGAGTACCCTTGAAGGGCAAACTTTACCGGGTCGAATACATGCGACTTATGTAAATGGTCAATGCGTTTTTGCCTTGGGCAGTGTCATAGAAGGTGTTTGCGGACAAAGACTTCTTTTTGACCGTCCCTAAACAAAATAAAATGGAATATGTTTTAAAATTGGCCTGTTAAATTACCAGCAGTTTTAATTCAAAAGTCTATTTCAATGCATCTAACCACCTTCAACATCAAGAGGCTTTATCCTGCACCATTCGTACTATTTTTAATACCCATTTCCGGGGTAAGAATCTGGAAGCCATCGCATTGATATAATTCATGGTACCGTGTATGGGAGTGAGTTCACCCTTCATCATGGCCTTGAAACCGTATTCTGCAACCTCAGCGGCACCCGGTAATTTTTTATTTTTAACCAATTTGCTTTCATGTAAATCTGCGGCTTGTTGGAAGCCGGTTTCGGTAGCACCCGGACAAAATGTGGTCACTGTTACCCCCGTGCCTTCTAATTCATTGCTCATGGCCTCACCTAAGAAAAGTACGTAAGCTTTAGTTGCAAAGTACACGGCCATCGTTGGACCAGGCTGAAATGCAGCTTTAGATGCCACGTGCATGATTCTGCCAAAACCACGCTCTATCATTTGATTTACCAGAAGATGGCTCAATTTGGTGAGGGCTTTGATATTCAAATCGATCATTTGCTCCAGTTTGGAATATTCGGCCTGATGAAAAAGGGCAAAGTCGCCAAATCCTGCATTGTTGATTAAGTAGTCTATCTGGATATGCTCATTCATGCAGGTATCGTAAAGTGCTTGTACTTCGTTCATTTGACTCAAATCGCAGGCGAAGACCTTAACTTCAATACCATCCTTTTTTTGAAAATTTTCAGCAAGGGCCAGAAGTTTTTCTTTGTTACGGGCCACAAGTACGAGATTGATGTGCTGTTCGGCGAAGAGACGTGCAAATTCTGCTCCGAGTCCCATGGATGCGCCGGTAATAAGTGCGGTTTGTTTCATTGTTTTATTTTTAGATGAATTTTTATTCATTATATGGTTAAAAAAAATTATTGACTAATGCCCTTCCATTGTAACCTGAACAGATTTTCGAGCAAACTGTTATTGGGTTTAATTTGTTGGCTGTGCATCCATTTAACGAACTCGTGAATACTGCCAGCCATGGAAGCCTTCAGCAAAGCCGCATCGATATTGAGCAGGTATTTTTTTTTGCGTCCGGTGTCCAAAAAGGTATTTAATGGTTCAAAAAAAAGTTCTGTTTGTTCTATATTCTCTGCTGTGATGAGTCCACTATATAGAAATTGTTCGACAAATAACATTTTCTCCGGAAAATCAATACAGTATTGCATATAAGCAAACCACATATTTCGAAATGAGCTTAAATAATCCTCCTTCGGATCAAACATCCGGAACATGTGCTGTGCAATTTCTTGTTTGGTTAATACAAACAATGCGTTGAGCAAATGCTCTTTACTGCTGTAGTAGATATACAAAGTGCCACTTGCAACACCAGCCTCTTTGGCGATATCAGCCATTTTAACGGAACTAAATCCCGAACGCACGAGTAGCTTAAGCGCCGCCCGGTGAATCGCATGAAGTTTTTCTTCGTTTTTAGGTCTGGACATCGGGCGCAAATATAAATGAATTTTTATTCATTTAAAAAATATTTTTTTACCAAGCCCACATTTGAACCAGATTTTGTACAGACTTTTTCGCCGAGAAGCGGTAAAATTTAAATTAAAAAAGCCGAACAAGATGCCCGGCTTCTTTAAATCAGTTATTCGCATTTATTCCTGACTGCGCAGAACCCGGGTTCCGAAAATGCCCCGATCTGTTTGTAATCTTATCCAGTACCAACCTGCATTCAGCGAGCTCATATTCAAAACGGCTTGCGAAGACTGATCCATGATCGGTTGAATCTGAATCACCTTCCTACCCGTCATGTCGATGACTTCCAGTGAGATGGGCTGCGCGTTTTGAGGCATCTTAATTTGTAATTGATCATTCACCGGGTTGGGATAAACTTCCAAACGACTTTCCTGAATATCATTAATACCACTTAAAATCACCACCACGTTTTTGCATAGTGTATCGGAACAGGTTAATCCGCCAGAGGCAATCCCATTTACATATAAACAGACATTGTAGTTGCCGGCAGCGGTATAAGTATGATTGGGAGAAGTGAGCGTACTATTTGGGCTTCCATCTCCAAAATTCCAATTGGAGGTCCAACTACTACAACCTGTACAAGAGGTGGCATTGGTGAAATTGACTGTCAAGCCGGCATTCGTATTGTTAAAGAGTGCTGTCAAATTACAGCCAGGAATTGCCGTAATGGCCAGGGTATTACAAACCGAATCAATACAGGTGTTTCCCGCTGTATCTACACCAGTTACTTTTAAACAAACATTGTAAACACCCGAAGCTGCATAGGTATGGGTTGGGGCAAAGGCTGTACTAATAGGACTACCATCACCGAAATTCCAGGCATAGGTGGTAGAATTACATGAAATGCAAGTTGATGAATTTGTAAATGATGCATTCATTCCAACTACGCTTGAACTAAACGCAGCATTTGCAATACAAGGCTGGCCGGAAGAACTGGAGACGGTAACAGTCGTGCAAGTTGTATCGCTGCAACTTACTCCATTCGGATTGGTCCCCGTACTGATCAGACAAACATTATAGGTCCCTGCTGCACTATAGGTATGGCTTGGCGAAAGTGCTGTACTCAGCGGGCTCCCATCTCCAAAATTCCAACTATGACTGATTGTGGTGCAGATGCTACAAGTGGTTGTATTGTTGAAACCAACATTTAAACCTGAAGCCGAAGACGTGAAGCCCGCATTCACAAAACAACTGCTGCTGGAAGGAATAAATACGGAATCGCAATAAGTACAAACAATAGCAGTGGTTGAGCCAATCATTGATAAATAACGGGTTAAGCACAAATTGTAAGTACCAGGGGCCGTATATGTATGTGTTGCGGATGTTGGTACCGGCATATATTGTTTCACCAAGGTGCCATCTCCAAAGTCGACATACACACTATCGAGCGAATAAATAAGGGGTAAAATCCACATGTAACTCGCAGTTACCGTATTGCCCGCTTGGGATTTAGTAAAGCTACATGGCGATTGAGCCTGGGCCGTGCTCATCGCAAAGACCCATAAAAAGAAGAATAGAATTTTTTTCATGACATCGGGATTTAATCCACAAATGTAATTCAAGATGCGAATGCAAGGAAGTACCGATTAGAATTCAGTACCCAGCATGAGTACTATCCGAATTATCTCCCTATCAACCCTGTTCTGTCCACGCTAGTCCAAAAACTTCTTTGAAGTGCTTTTTGATTTTATCCTCAACCTCCTGTATATCCACCTCACGGCCCAACTCCTTTTGTAAGCTGCTGACTTGTTTGTTTTGAATACCACAAGGCACAATCATTTGAAAATAATTGAGATCTGTATTTACGTTCAGCGCGAAACCGTGCATGGTAATCCATCGGCTGGTACGAACACCCATCGCGCATAGTTTTCGGGCGAACATGGGCTTGTCAGGATCCAGCCATACGCCAGTTTCCCCCGGACTTCTTTCGCCTTTCAGACCATATTCTTCCAATACCCGAATGATGACTTCTTCCAAATTGCGCATGTATAAAACAATATCCGGTTTCAGGTTTTCGAGGTCCAAAATAGGATATCCTACAATCTGCCCGGGACCATGAAAAGTGATATCTCCTCCCCGGTTGGTTTTATAAAATTCGATGCCACGATCTTTTAAATATTGATTATTCACCAAGAGATTTTCCATGTGGCCACTTTTACCCAAGGTAAAAACAGGAGGATGTTCCACTAAAAAAAAATAACTATTCGTATGCTCGGTAGAATCATTTCGCTGTTCCAATTCACGATCACGATTTCGTTTTTTGATTTCAAGATTATCAGCCAGGTACTTTTCCTGCAACTCCCATGCTTCACCATAAGGCATTTTTCCCAAATGCCGGAACGTAATTTGCATGCGCAAATGTAAGACCAATTCTTACATCAGTATACTTACGGTTACTCAATATCCTCAAGCGCGCATATGGTCCTACTTCAAAGGTTCTTTCGATTCATCTTGCGCTGAAGTGTAAGCGGTAATATCGGCCCATAGACTTTTACAAAAAGGTAAGTACGCCGATACCAACTCCACGGTTTTGGGTCCGATGGGTTCTATCCAAACGTAGGTTTTAGAATCTGTTTTAATATTCTCCTGCAATAAACCAGCACTTTTGGCTAACCATAAAAAAGTACTTAAAACAAATACCACAAAAAAAGTATACAACAATCCGCCGCCGACATGATTAACCCACCCCAGCATGACTTTATCCAGGATAGACTCGACAAGGCCGACCAACATTCGAAATGCCAGCATCGTCAATAAAAATAAAACGACAAAGCATAGTAACAAAGTATAGGACCCACTCAACACCTGATGTTTAAATAAAAAATCGGCCAGTGTGTGAGACAATTTTAAAGAAATAAAGATACCTGCAAATACCGCTATCAATGAGCCCAAAGCCCATAAAAGACCTTTTTTCCAGCCTCTGATAAAAGCCAGTAAACCCAGTATCAGGATAATGGCATCCAGGATCATCCGGTAAAACTATGCCAAAAGTGATTTAACCATTGCTGAGATTGCCTTTCCATCAGCCATGCCGGCCAATTGTTTGGTGGCAAGTCCCATCACCTTTCCCATATCTGCAGCCGAGCTTGCACCTGATTCGGCAATTATGGCTTGAAGGGCTGCTTTCAAAGAGGCTTCATCCATTTGTGCCGGAAGAAATTTTTCTATCAATTGTAATTCTTCACGTTCTTTCACCGCAAGATCTTCACGACCCTGGGTTACAAACATTTCCAAAGAATCCTTCCGCTGCTTAGCCATTTTCTGCAACAATTTCACTTCATCTTCCTCGCTGATTTCGCCTTGTTTGCCATCAGCAGTCTTAGCCAGCAAGATTGCGGCTTTAATTGCTCTTAATCCACGTAAAGCTGCTTCATCCTTTGCGAGCATAGCAGCTTTTAATTCGCTCATGATTTGTTGTTCGAGTGCCATATTTATAGATTAATCCGTTTATAATTGATTTTTTTTCATCTCCTCATCCATTTTTTGTTTAAAGGATTTGGAAAAACTTCTCACTTCATCGGCGAGTTCTTTTTGATTGGTTGCCCTTTCATACGTATCGGCCATAGTCATCATGGTTTGGAAAAAGAAATCATTCATTTCATCGACCATCATTTTTTTGGTCCACAGGTCAATCCGCAAAGCGGCATTTTCTTTTAAATCCCAGATACTCAGCATAAAGGCCTTGGCTTCGGCAGGATTTAAAACGCCACCTTCAGCTGCCCGCCAATGAATGGTTTCAGGAATTTTGTTACTGTCAAGCACCACATCGAGGTGAATGGTAGATGTATTGTTTTCCATTTTTTTCTTTCAAGGTGCAAAGTAATGGAATTTATACCGATTCTGATTTCAAATTTGGTTCAATCTTCGTACCGCTTGATACAAGCATTTTGAGACCGTTGCAAAAGTCATTTGGGCGGGGCCTTTCCACGTATAAAAAAAGGTTGACTTCCTGAGAGGTCAACCTGTTTAATTTCATAGAAGATGAAAACTAGTTTTGTTTACTGATTTTAAAGGTTTGTTGCAGCACTTCATTGCCAAACACCATGAGGGTGTACATTCCATTGCTTAGTTCCTCAATAGGAAGGCTTATTGTTTGTGCTCCGGCTTCATGATTCGCTTGCAGATGTTTGATCAATCGACCACTGAGATCATACAATTTAAGAATGGTTTGCTGACGGTCGGCAGTAGAAATTTGAACATTCAACACAGCCTGAGCAGGATTCGGATAAACCTCTATTTTTTCTACAGTTAATGTTTCTTCTTGCGTGACACCCGGTTTATTGGACGTTGTACTAAAACTCTCCAAAGAACTCCAAGGACTTGTAGAGAATGGGCTAGGATTACAAACCGAACGTACTTGCCACTCATAGGGTGTATTCGGAATTAATCCTGAAAATTGTTTGCTGCTTAAAGCTCCATTTGCGGTGCTGTTAACCCATGCTCCCGGTCCGGAAATTGTCCGATAACGAATTTGATAGTAGTTAGATGATGGCACAGATGACCAGTTAAATAAAGCTGAGTTTGTTGTTACGTTGGTAGTAAATAATGTGGAGGGTGGATTACAGATATTTGTGGTCGTAAAATTAATCGCAGTACTCCAAGGGCCTGGCGTTGAAGGATTACAATATGCTCTTACTTCCAAATCGTAATTCGTACCAGCGAGTAGTCCAATCATTGTTTTTGAACTACTACTTCCCGTGATGGTACCCCCATTGGTCCAGTTACCAGCACCCACAGGCCGGTAACGCACCTGAAACATATTGGCGCCCGGAATGGCATTCCAATTTACTACAACCGTATTATCGCCTATATTCGAAACTCCAAGTCCGAGTACCGAAGGTGCAGTTCCGATGGTGAAATTCAAAGTAATGATACTATCGCAACCATTGGCAGCACCACCGGTGATGGTATAAGTCGCGGTATTGTTATTGGTCGAATAAGTATTGCCATCAATCCAGGTATAAGGTACACATGAATTAATAGTTTGAGTCGCATTGACAGGGGTGCAAAATTCAAAAACCCTTACATGACCCGAGTTGGATCCATTCCCTTCATTTGAAGCACCTCCAATACCAATCGTATTCAGATCTGGCATACACACGCCTACACCGGAAAAATCATTTGTTGCCTCTCCATTGATATCGGCCCCTTGTTGACTCCATGCGGTGCCATTCCATTTATAAATGCGGGCGTGGCCGGAATTGTTGCCATTTCCATCATTGTATGGTGCACCAATTGCAATGGTATTTGCATTGGGCATACTGATTGCAGTACCCGACTCATCTCCAGCGGCTTCGCCATTCATATCAGCCCCTTTTTGTATCCACGCAGTCCCATTCCAATGATACACCCTTACCTGTCCTGACTGCGTACCATTACCTGCATTAAATGGAGCCCCAATAGCCAATGTATTCACATCTGGCATGGTGACGACTGTTCCGGATTGATCATAGATGCTTCTCCAAGAATCTTCGCGCCCTGCTGAATCCAGGCTGTGCCGTTCCATTGATACACCTTTACATAACCTGCATACGTTCCACCCCCGGGTGCACCCACCGCAATCGTATGAACATCAGGCATGGATACCGTATATCCAAATAAATCAAAAGTGGCCTCCCCGTTCAGGTCACTCCCTTTCTGTACCCAACTTGAACCATTCCATGTAAACACCCGAACTTGACCGGAATACTGACCATTGTCGGAATTATAGATTGCCCCAACGGCAAGCGTATTCGCATCAGGCATGCTGACCGACCAAACAGAAAAGTTATCTGCTGCTTCACCTTCAATATCCAGTCCCTTCTGAATCCAAGCTGTACCCGACCAGCTAAAAACCCGAACATGGCCCGCTTGTAAACCATTGCCTGCATTAAACGGGGCGCCAACTGCAAATGTGTTGGCATCTGGCATACTTAGTGCAATTCCTGAATTATCATTGGCTGCCTCACCGTCGATATCCTGTCCCTTTTGTACCCAGTTCGTGCCATTCCAGCTCCAAACCCTTACATGCCCTGCAGAGGCATTACTCCCCTGGGCACCAATTGCAACTGTTCCGGCATCGGGCATATCGACAGTATAACCCGAATAATCGTTGGAAAACTCTCCATTAATGTCAGAACCTTTGAGTGTTTGTGCTTGCGTTCCCAGGCTAAATAGGACCCATACAAAGGTTAAAAAATAAATACTCCCCTTTTTCATGATATATGTGTTTAAATGATGAATAATCTGATGTAGGTTCTAGGTTAAACTGGTTACGGATGTAACAATCCTTTTGAAATGTTGAATTCTATCTGATTGATTCAGAACAAGTTGAATTTGAAACCCAAAAGTATAACACCCTCCTACTCAGGAACAAAGGATAAACAAGTGACCGT
>JBMOFV010000051.1:0-17724 GCA_049318705.1 Chitinophagaceae bacterium | reverse complement strand
TACCACTTCACAACTCAAATAGTCTTTGAACTATTTATCGTTGGAATTGGTATAATAATACAGCTTCAATACCCGCGCCTTGAATCTACAGCATTTCTGAGTTATTCAGGAACCCCTATGTAGTTGAAGAGTTTGAGGTGCCAGAATTGCAACACCCTTGATGGATCATGTAGGTTTCTCCATTCAACGTAAATTCAAAAATGGGATCAGGATTATTCGAATTCACCACGATAAAAATTGCCGTTTCCGCGCTATTGTGTGTACTTTTGCACTTCAAATTTCAATTCCAGTATGAATACATTTACGATGGTTGAAGAAATGGGAAAAACCATTTCCAAGCTGCAAAAGGGGTACGAAACCCTTCAAAATATTCATGAAGTAGAGGTTGGTTCAACCCCTAAAACACTTGTTTGGCAACAGGATAAAGTAAAACTTTATCGTTACAACCGTTCTACACCGGCCAAATGTAAAATTCCGGTATTGGTTTCATTCGCCATCATGAACCGACATGATGTTTTAGACCTGCAACCTGACCGTTCACTCATGAAAAAATTTCTGGATGAAGGCCTGGATATTTATATCATGGATTGGGGTTATCCATCCAAAGCCGATCGCTTTTTAACCATGGAAGACTATATTTTGGGGTATATGAATGGAGCCGTTGATTTTATCCGAAAATCACATGGCATTCAGAAAATAAATAAAATGGGTATTTGCCAGGGTGGAACATTCTCGACGATTTACGCCGCCCTGTTTCCGGAAAAACTAAATACATTAACGGTTTATGTGGCTCCTTTTGATTTTACCACCGACAAATGTATGTTATACAAGTGGACCAAATACATTGATGTAGACGCTATGGTGGATTCCTTAGGCGTTATTCCGGCTGATATGCTGAACGCCGGTTTTGGTATGCTCAAACCCAGCATGGATATCTCCAAATATTTTGGGGTTTTAGATTCACTCGATGATGAAGGCAAAATCATGAACTTCCTCCGCATGGAGTACTGGAAGGCCGATTGCCCGGATTTAGCTGGTGAAATGTATCGGAAATATATCAAGGATTTGTTTAGAGATAATAAACTTATTAAAGGCGAATTCGAATTAGGCGGCCAATTGGTGAATTTGAAAAATATTACCATGCCTTTCCTGAATATTTATGCCACAGAAGATAATATCATTCCCAATGAATCTACCATTGCGGTGAACGCGAAAATTGGTTCAAAAGACAAGGAATTGTATGCATTTCCTGGCGGACATATTGGTGTTTTCGTAGGTGGCCGTTCTCAGAAAGAATTGGGCCCTAAGGTTGCCAAATGGGTCACTGACCGAAGCAAATAATTTTGGCATCATCCGAATCCATTTGGTGTAAAAATAATCATTTTAGAGAAGGTGCAAACCTTCTCTATTTTTTTTGTGCAGGATATTCTTTTGTAAAAATATAATAGCAATGTTTGATATAATCCAGAAACTCGTAATCACTGGCCTCACGTAAAAATTCATAAG
This sequence comes from Chitinophagaceae bacterium, assembly GCA_049318705.1. Lineage (GTDB taxonomy): Bacteria > Bacteroidota > Bacteroidia > Chitinophagales > Chitinophagaceae > OLB11. The sequence goes on along the minus strand of JBMOFV010000051.1, from coordinate 16,218 downwards.
GAGGGCGATACCTCAGCATAAAGGCATTTAACTCTTCCCCATCCAAATAAGTAATTCTCTTTACAAGACGGTCGTTAAACGCGAAATCGATAAATTTTTCTTTTTCCCATTCGGCATACATTTCCTGGAACGCCCATTCCTGTCGGTTTCGTTTACTCAACATAGCCAACGGCATGCTGCGCATATCAACCTCTGAGCGATTTTGTTTACGCAATACCAAATCGTACGTTTCACGATATCGGATACTATCTTTTTTAAAATCCAGCGGTTTGCCCCGAATATCTACCTCTCTAAGTTGGATAGGCACTTTGCTCATGACCAGCTTATAATAATTAGGTTCTTTTTCATTTTGAATCCGGATACGGATGGTTTGGTACCCAAGCTTGCTGAATTCAATCAATTCGCCTTTTTTAACCATCAATTCAAATCGGCCATCCGCTTTGGTACTCATGCCAAGTAGGGTGTGTATATTCCGGATATTCACATCGGCCATCAGGGAATCGTTGGCCAGATCGCGCAATTCTCCACTGATTAAGGTTTGGGCCTTCACTTGTGTTGCCATTAAAAAAGCGCCCAATAATATGCCCCAAAATTTCATAAAATGTGAAGGTAGTTCATTCCCTTTTTTGAACGTCTGTTTCACAAAGGTTTCACACCCGGATGATGATTGTGATTCAGCTGAATGGCCGCGCGATAGGAGTGGTAGCTCCCGAATGCCAAGGGCTTCGGGACTACAAACGGATAGCGCGAAAATAGCCTCATGAAGAGATTTAGCGGATGGCCCCAAATAGTTAAACGACTATATTAATCATCTTGCCCTTCACCAAAATGAATTTACGCAGCGGTTTTCCTTCCATCCATTTGAGAACTACCTCATGTTCCAAAATCACTTTTTTAATTTCATCTTCCGTCGCATCCATCGCAAACAACACTTCCGTGCGGGTTTTACCATTGATGGCTACGGGATAATTGATTTCCTGCTCCACAAGGTAAGCCGGTTCAAAATTCGGAAAAGGTGCATCCAGAATACTGTTCAACCCACCACTCATTTGCCAGAGTTCTTCACAAATATGAGGTGCAAAGGGCGAAAGTAAAATCAGCAAAGGCTGCAGTACAGCGCGTTTATGGCATTGCAAGGCGCTGAGTTCATTCACGGTAATCATAAATTGACTCACGGCGGTATTCAGCGCAAACTGGGCCGTATCCTGATCGATTTTTTTAATACACTTGTGTAATATTTTGAGTTCTTCCTGATTGGGCTCATCATCATTCAACAGCACACCTTTTTCTTCATCGGAGAAGAGGCGCCAAAGTTTTTTGAGAAAACGATGTACACCTTCAATGCCTTTGGTATCCCATGGTTTGCTCAATTCAATCGGTCCCAAAAACATTTCATACATCCGGAAGGTATCAGCACCGTATTGCGCAACCATATCGTCAGGATTAACGACATTGAATAATCGTTTACTCATTTTTTCAACCAAAGAGCCGCAGATGTATTTACCCTCCTCCAAAATAAAAGTAGCATCGTGGTATTCGGGCTTCCAGGTTTTAAAGCGATCCACATCCATTTCCAACCCATTACAAAATGCATATTCGGTGTACAGGGTATCCGTTTCGTACTGATCTTTTAATCCGGCAGAAACAAAGGTATTGCTGCCTTTGATGCGATAAACCAAGCGGCTGTTTCCCTGTATCATGCCCTGATTGATGAGCTTTTTGTAAGGTTCATCAAAACCGATATATCCCAAATCGCAGAGCACCTTGCACCACATGCGGGAGTATAACAAATGCCCTACGGCGTGCTCAGCTCCACCGATATAAACATCCACCTGATTCCAGTATTGACTGATTTGCGGGTCGCAGAAATGGGCATCATTCTGTGGGTCCATATAACGGAGGTAGTACCACGAACTGCCTGCATAGCCCGGCATCGTATCCGTTTCGCGGGTGCCGGATTTCGTCTCGGTCCAGGAAGTGGCATTGGCCAATGGGCCTTTGCCTCCGGGGCCGGCACTGTAGGTTTCCAAATGCGGAAGTTCAAGTGGGAGTGCGTCTTCGGGCAGAGCAGTGGCACAACCCTCGGCATCAAAAATAATCGGGAAAGGTTCTCCCCAATATCTTTGCCGGCTAAATCCGGCATCACGCATGCGGTAATTCACTTTGGGGATACCTTGATTGTTTAGTTCCAATTGTTCAATCACCTTGGGCAGGGCTTGCTGGTAATTACATCCATCCAGAAATTCAGACTGTTGTAAAATGGCATCCTTCCGGGTGCAGGCCATTTCGCTGATATCGGCGTCCTGAAAAATATTCGGAATGGGCAGATTAAAATGTTTGGCAAAGGCATAGTCGCGCTCATCGCCTGCGGGAACAGCCATGATGGCTCCGGTTCCATATCCGGCTAATACATATTCCGAAATCCAAACCGGAATATCAGCTCCAGTAAACGGGTGTTTTACATAAGCACCTGTAAAACATCCGGTAATGGTTTTTGTTTCGGCCATGCGTTCACGTTCACTGCGGGAAGCAACATATTTTCGATATTCTTCGATGGCGCTTTTATGTTCAACACTGACTATTTCTTGTAACAAATCGTGCTCTGGTGCCAACACCATAAATGAAACACCAAAAATGGTATCCGGCCGAGTAGTAAATACTTTGATTGAAATATCAGCATTGGATTTTACCTGAAACTCAATATTGGCTCCGGTACTTTTGCCAATCCAATTGCGCTGCATTTCTTTCAAACTTTCCGGATAATCCACCTGGTCCAAACCACTGAGTAAACGCTCGGCATAAGCGGTAATACGTAAGAACCACTGACTCATTTTTTTGCGTTCAACCGGATGCCCGCCTCGTTCGGATACCCCATTCACCACTTCATCGTTGGCCAGTACGGTACCTAATGCCTCACACCAGTTTACCAAACTCTCAGCGCGATAGGCCAATCGATATTGCATCAATATATCGGCCTTTTCGGAGGCAGATTTTTCGTTCCAATGTTCAAAATCGGGATGGTTTTTCAGTACCTCAGCAATGCGGGTAATCGGTTCGGCTTTTTGGGTGTAGGGATTATAGAAGCTATTAAACAACTGTAAAAAAATCCATTGGGTCCAGCGATAGTATTTGGGGTCGGAGGTGCGAACCTCTCTGCTCCAATCGTAACAAAAGCCAATATTGTTTAATTGTTCTTTATATCGTTGAATATTTTTTTCGGTTGTTACCGCGGGGTGTTGACCGGTTTCGAGGGCGTACTGTTCGGCGGGTAAACCAAAGGCATCGAAGCCCATGGGGTGTAAAACATGAAAACCTTTATGTCGTTTGTAGCGGGCATAAATATCGCTGGCAATATAGCCCAAAGGATGACCCACATGTAGTCCGGCACCGCTCGGATAAGGAAACATATCCAATACATAACATTTGGGCTTCGACGAATGATTGTCAATGCGATATGCCTGATTTTGGGCCCATATTTGCTGCCATTTTTTTTCGATAACTCCGAACTCGTATTTCATCTGCATCAAGAAATTTAAGGTGGGCAAAGATACATCATGGCATTGAATCCCCTGAGTGAATCGACCACCGAGGAATCAACGAACATTTAAAATGCCCTTGCGCTGCTTATGGAAGGAATGTACGTTTAGCAGGATTATTTTTTGGGGCCTGCCGCCACAGGGTATGCTTCATGATCAATAACCTATACCCGGCGGCACCGGGCTGTTCGCATTACTCCTCGCTCCTTCGTTGCTGTGGGGTAATTTGCTACCATCCCTGGCCCGGAGCGGTAACAGAATGAGAATGAGAATGTGGAGGAGAATGAGTGGCAAGATCAGAATGAGAATGAGAATGAGGAGGAGAATGAGTATGAGAATGAGTGGGAGGTATACCCTATTCCTTGGTTTGTGTCCCCACAAACCAATATATTTGAACGCATTTGATCCTGGCTTCGACATGCAGCAAAAGCGAATATGACAAAGAGCGTGGAAATAAATTTGGGTTTTGCATTACCTCATGGTTTGTGAGGATACATGGTTTGTGAGGACACAAACCACGGGGACGGGTGTTATTCCTTGGTTTGTGTCCCCACAAACCAAAATATTTGAACGCATTTGATCCTGGCTTCGACATGTAGCAAAAGCGAATATGACAAAGAGCGTGGAAATAAGTTTGGGTTTTGCATTATTTCATGGTTTGTGAGGACACATGGTTTGTGAGGACACATGGTTTGTGAGGATACATGGTTTGTGAGGACACAAACCATGGGGACGGGGACGGGTGTTATTCCTTGGTTTGTGTCCCCACAAACCAAAATATTTGAACGCATTTGATCCTGGCTTCGACATGTAGCAAAAGCGAATATGACAAAGAGCGTGGAAATAAGTTTGGGTTTTGCATTATTTCATGGTTTGTGAGGACACATGGTTTGTGAGGACACATGGTTTGTGAGGATACATGGTTTGTGAGGACACAAACCATGGGGTCGGGGAAGGGTGTTACATAAGTTACTCAAGACTGTTATTTCCGGACGTAACTTTGCGTAAAATAAATCCGATGAACTGGCAAGAATACCTACAACAATTTGAGGAAATATTATCCCATACCATTAACACTGCACCTTACGATGATCCTCATTTTTATGAGTATACGAAATTGAATCAAAGCCGCATGAATCGTTGGTTAAAAACGGTGCCCTTGCAAACACCGCTGATTGAAGCATTGCAAGCCATTGAGGAAGTTCAGCAATGGATATTGATCACTGAACCCTGGTGTGGAGATGCTGCCCACCTGAATCCATTTATATTTAAAATGAGTGAAGTCAATCCACGTATTCAATTGCATATTCAACTTCGTGATAGCGGTTCTGAAATAGATCATTACCTGACTAATGGAGGCAAAGCCATCCCAAAATTGATTATTCGAAACGAAAGTTCGGAGGATTTATTGGTTTGGGGCCCAAGACCTGCTGCTGCTCAGACTTATTTTTATGAACTCAAAGAGAGTACCATGCCTTTAGAAGCACAAAAAGCGGCGCTTCAACAATGGTATAATCAGGATAAAGGGCAGAGCATTCAGCAGGAATTTTTACAGTTGTTGTCGGCTTTGCAAACTAAGGGGCATTCAGCTGCCAACCTACAGCCGCTATGAACTGGTGAGTATATTGCCAACGACTGAATTTTTCATCGATTCCATTCGGGATTCATTGAAAGGATTTAACGTAACAACAGTGTCTAATCGGTAATATTCAAGCTTTTTCTTTTCACAAAGTACTGGAGGTATGTCAGTTCAAAACACATGACAACCTTGACGAAATAATTTGCTTGATTTTTTAAGCAATATCGTTAAAATCATCACAAGGTATAAGATTGAATACAGTATCTTATAACAAGAAATGGAATGATGAAAGATATTCGAAACTAATCCGTTACAAATGGATAGTCGGCTTGCAGATAAATATCTTTGTACAGTTCATTGTCATCCGGCCATGGTGAGTTTTCGGCAAATTCAACAGCATCATCAACCGTCATTTTTACTTTGTCGTTGATTTCGGTGATTTGTTCTTCCGTGGCAAGATTGTTTTCACGAATGACACGTAGTACATACTCAATCGGATCTTTTTCTTTGTATTCTTCCAGCTCTTCTTTACTTCGATACTTGGCCGGATCACTCATACTATGACCTTTGTATCGGTAGGTTTTAATTTCCAACAATGTTGGTCCTTCGCCATCACGCGCTCTGCGTGCCGCACGCTCAATGGCATAATGCACATTTTCAGGTTTCATACCGTCCACACTATCGCCGGGCATATCATAGGCATCGGCAAATTTATAAATGTCCAAAACATTACTGGTTCTTTCTACACTGGTACCCATGGCGTAAAAATTATTCTCGCAAATAAAAATGACGGGAAGTTTCCAGGTCATAGCCATGTTAAAGGTTTCGTGCAAAATACCCTGACGGGCAGCACCATCGCCGAAGAAACATAAAGTGACTGCATCTGTTCCTTTGTATTGTTCAGCAAAGGCAATACCTGCTCCCAAACCAATTTGACCACCAACAATACCATGTCCGCCGAAGAACTTTTTTTCTTTGCTGAAAAAGTGCATACTACCGCCCTTGCCTTTGGTACAGCCGGTGGCTTTTCCGTATAATTCAGCCATACATTCACGGGATGAAATGCCTTTAGCGATTGCCAATCCATGATCACGATAAGCGGTAATCATATTGTCGTCATCGCGTATAGCACTCATACAGCCGGCAGAAACAGCTTCTTGTCCGATATACAAATGGCAGAAGCCGCGGATTTTTTGCATGCCGTACAGCTGTCCGGTTTTTTCTTCAAACCTCCTCTGAAGGAGCATAATTTCGTACCAGTAAATATAGATTTCTTTACTAAAATAAGCGTCCACCGTTCTTTAAGTTTAGGTAGCGAAGATAAGTCGCAATCTGTATTTTAAACCATTTCAGTCTAAAAATAGTGCAGGCTATAAAATCTTTAATCAGATTCGCTTTTGAGCTGCTGAGGGTAAAAAAAAGACCACCCGAAGGTGGCCTGGTAGGAAAAAAGTGTTCGATTAGAGTTTATAGCTAAACCCTACATTCAGGACCTGTTTTAATTGTGTCCAGCCCAGCGGTCCATAAACTTTAGTGGGGTTTCCGTTGGCATCGGTACTATTTTTGTTTTTTTGTCCGGGTTGATCATTGTCGTACAACATGGTAAAACCTAAACCGGCCCCGATGAATTTGCTGATTTTAATGGCAAAAAAGTTATCCCACAGGATGTCTACATTTCCAGGATTGTCGCTGTAAGGAATACCGTTCACTACGGTATTTTTAGCCAAATAGTTGGAATATAAATCCAATCGGGTATTATACAGGATGTTTTCGGTGAGTTGGGTTTTATAACGAGCAGTCATATAGGCACCCAATTCCATACGGTTCGTTTTACCTTGCTGAACGCCAAAAGCAGGTCCTGCAACCGTATATTTCGATTTTACAGTTGTGTATCTTCCGGCCAAAGGAGAGAGAAAGATGGAGAATTTTTCTCCTCCCCGGTATTCAGCACCTAAAGCCAAGGTAAAATATCCCGGGGCCATAAATTCCGAAATAGGATTTAATTCCCAGTTGGCATTAGAATAATTATATCCCGGTGTGAATTGCGATTGAAATCGAAACAAACCGGAGAGATAGGTATTGCGTTTCAGTTTGCTTTTCGAAACAGTCCATTTTTTAGGTTGCATACCAAATCGTGAGCTGAAGTCGATACGATCATCCAATTTTCGTGGTTTGAAGGCATTGGATTCAACATAGTTTAAACCATAAAATAAATCGAGGGTATTTTCCCAAACTTTATTGCCTTTTACACGGGCGACAAATCCATTGAATTGCCCATTTACTGCAAGCGACATACGTTCGCCACCGGCTGCCCAGTTTTCGAGCATCGCTTGAGTCAGACCAATGTTGACGAGTCCGCCTTTGGTCCAGCCTTCATTTTTAGCGACCACTTTTGTTTTCAGGTCATCTTGAATTTTGTCAGATTCTTTATCCTTTTGTGCCGAACTGCTCAAAGCGCAAAGCAACAAAAATGGAAGTGTAAGGATTCTTTTCATGTTTGTGTTTTTAAATGTGAGGTTATGTGTAATAAATCAATTAAAGGACAAATCTGCATTTGAAAGAAGGAGGATTTGTCGCGAGGTGTTTTTTTTCGGACGCAAAAATACCACCAATAATCTTGGTGGCATTTTTAAACGAAATGATTAACATTTTCTTTATTTCTTCAGGGCATCTCGAATTTCCATCAACAATGCATCGGTAGAAGATGGACCTGCCGGTGCTTCCTCTTGTTTTTTCTTCATCGTATTCATGGCTTTGATGATCATAAATACAACAAAAGCGACAACCAAAAATTCAATGGCTACGGTGATAAAAGTACCATATTTAATGGCAACTTCCGGAACGGCAGCGATTACAGAACCATCTGCGTTTTTCGATTCGGCAACGCCTTCCTTTAAGACCTTTTTCATGTCGTTAAAATCTACTCCACCGGTAAGCATGCCAATAGCCGGCATAACCATACCATCGATGAAAGAAGATACTACTTTGCCGAATGCACCGCCAATTACAACGGCTACAGCGAGGTCAACCAAATTACCCTTGAGGGCAAATTCTTTAAATTCTTTAATAAATCCCATAAGTATGTTTTTTTAGTGAGGCATAAAGAAAGGATTATTTTTTTAAACCCGGAAATTTCATTTTGAATGATTTTAGCGTAGCCAATAATTTCTCTGCAATTAAATAGTTTTTATACCAATTCTGATCTGCCGGAATGATTTGCCAGGGGTACTGATTACACTGATTAAAAATATCTTCATAATATTTCATATAGATATCCCATTTTTCGGATTCTTTTAAATCATTGGCATTGTATTTCCACATTTTTTCAGGTATCTGCATTCTTTCTTTTAATCGTTCCTGTTGCTCATCATGCGATATGTGCAAATAAAATTTGAGTATCGTTGTTTGATTGTGTTCTTGCAACAAAGATTCGAATTGATTGATGGCTTTCATTCGGGCCATTGCAGTGCGGTCATCGATCCATTCATAAACACGGGTAATTAATACGTCTTCGTAATGCGAACGATTATGAATTTGTATCATGCCTTTTGCCGGACAATGTTGATGAATGCGCCATAAAAAATCATGACTTTTTTCTTCATCGGTAGGGGCCTTCCAGGATTTTACCTGTATGCCCATGGGATTCATATAGGAAAAAATATCTCGAATGACCCCATCTTTACCGGAGGCATCCATGCCTTGAATAATTACCAGCAAGGAATGTTTGTTTTCTGCAAAGAGCAGATTTTGCAAGCCATTGATTTCCCCGAGCATGGCGTGCATTTTCTGTTTAGTTTTTTCTTTATCCAATCCCTTTGGAGCCCGGGTGTCCAATTGTGATAATAAGATATTGTTTTGCTTTGCCATATGGTTTAGTTTGAAGTGTTTTTGCTTTGACGATAAATATAAAATGCGAACCAGGCCATCAGGGTGAAAGCGGCTGCCAGCGTGATGGGTAAATACATATTGATACTAACCACGATACCTGCTACTATGGGGGGTATGCCTTGTGCGAGTGATTGTACGGACTGGTTCATTCCCAGGATTTCCCCCTGTTCCTGTGGCCCACCGCTATTGGATACGATAGTTTGCAAATTAGGTGACATCACGCCCTGACTGACTGCAATCAGTGGTGAAAGCAAATAGAGATACATCGATTGTCCGGGAAATAAAATCAACACCAGGGCAATCGCCAGTGTGAACATAAAAATGCTTACTGCCATTTCCGGTTTGAGTCGTTTGCTGATGAGTCGGGTAATAAACCCTTGGGTTATGGCAATACATATACCTATAAACGCAAAGTAGTCGCCAATGTCCGATTGCGAAAAACTAAATTTCTGAATTAAAAATACTTGCAGAAACTGGGTAAAAATACTGAAGCCAAAAGTGACTAAAAATACCACGAGGAAAATTTTTCTGAGATGAGGTTTGTTGACGGCGGCTGCAATATTTCGAAAGCCTTGTAATAAATCGATGGGTTTGGTAGATGGCGTTTTTAGTGTTTCGAAAAAGAAACGAAGTACCAAAATGATGTTTACCAAACATAATATGGCTGCAAACCAAAAAGGCGTTTCAAAATTGAACCATGACACCAAATTCGGATCGGAGAGTTTGCCGCCGATATATGGCCCAATGATAAATCCTAAGCCGAATGCCATTCCAATTAAACCAAAATTTTTGGTTTTGGTTTCGGGTGTGCTGACATCGCTGATAGCAGAAAATGCAATAGAAATATTTCCACCGGTAAAACCATCCAAAATGCGTGCGGCAAACAAAAGCCAGACCCAATGCTGATGCACACCAATAGCAAAAAGGATATAACCGATGAGGGTGCCAATCAAGGAGATGGTCAGCACTTTTTTTCGGCCGGCCTTATCAGCCCAGGCACCCAGCAAAGGCGCCCCAAAAAATTGAGCCAAAGGAAACGACGCAATCAATAATCCGAAAATAATCGTTCTCTCCCGGATGATGGAAGGGATTTCTTTTGCAGGGTTGCTGAGTGAACGGATATCGATGGGCCAGATGCCATGTTGCAAATCCAGAAATAAAGGTGCGAGTATGGGTAATACCAAAGTAGCCCCAAGCAGGTCAATAAAAACGGTTAAAAATACCGGAATAAGGAGTTGTTTATCGCTTTTGTTTTGCATGCGGAGATTGCCGGATAAAATATTTTTTTAGAGAAGAACCTAAAAACGAATCATCAAAGTTAATTTGAAAATAAAAAACCACTTCATACAAAGTGGTTTTAATCATTCGATAAAGCGTTGTGAAACCATTGCTGAAAATATTTTCCAACAATTCATGGATTCATCAGCGCCCAGTTTATTTTTTTTCTTCTCCGCCAAATAATCCTTTGATTTTACTCAAAGCTTCTTTCGCCATATCTTCTGCCTTGTCAGCTACATCACCTAATTTGTCTTTGGCTTGCTCGGCAAGGTCTTCCAGTTTTTCTTTGGTGGCTTCTGCAAAATCTTCCGCTTTGTCAGCGTAGCTAGCTTCTTTCATTTCACCTTTTGCTCCTGAAAACATGGCATCAATATTTGCGGCCAATGGGCCAGGTACTTTTGATTTAACGAATTCAACAACCGTAGTCATGGTTTTCTGAGCTTGTTCAGCAGATAAACCGACTTCATTCATGAGTTTATTTAAGAGTTCTTGCATGGTTTGATGTTTTATGTGATTATGAGCGGCAAAGGTAAGTGCTATCTGTTGCCGGCAAGTTAATTTTTTGAAATACCGAGTTGCACAATCCTGTTAATCATATTTTTTTTCCAGGCCTACCATCGATGAATCAATCAATCCGCCAAGTGGTGGATTTTTTTTGCGAATTGAAATATTCAGGTATTTGATATCCGGGAAAGCAGTTAAAAGCGCTAACTCCATTTCAAACAACAATGTTTCCAAGAGAGGTTGTGAATTTTGAAAAATAGTTTTACAAATTTCCAGCATCCGGGCATAATCAATGGTGTCATCCAGGGTTTTCACTTCTTGGCGATGAATACCTAGTTGAATATTTAATTCAAACCAGGTGCCCCATATTTTTTCTTCCGGGAAAACACCGTGGTATCCGTAAAGATTGATTTTATTGAGGGCAATGTAGAGAATAAAAAATGAAATTTAAATCTTAAGGGTTCACCTGAATCTGATACATGGTTTCATACTCGTTCACAAAATCATCATCGCTTACATATAATTTAAAAGTATAAATTCCAGGATTTTGAGCCACATAATACACAGACTCCAGGGTGCTGGGTGATCCATCAGGTAAAATCCATCGTTGTTTACTAAAATTTTTAGAACAATTGTTCATCTTGATGGTATCTAAAACCTGATAAACACTTCTATCGCTACATATCAAAGGCTCCGGAGCACCTGGGCGGCGGCAAGATATCAAAACTAAGACAGCAAATACGGTTAAAAGCAACATTTGTTTCATGGTACAATCAGACTTGAGGGGTAAATATAAAACTGATTTTGGGCTTAGCCAACTTAATCTGCTGTCTATTGGCTCGAAAGGCAGGCTTTAACCCTGCAAAATTTCTTCCACATTGTTATGAATATTTCGGCTCATGGTGTCGGTGGGCAGGTCATTGGCATCGCCGCCAAAGGGGTCTTCAATCTCTTCGGCAATAAGTTCCAGGCTGGCCAAAACGTAAAAAATAAAAACAATAATAGGTATCGATAAATAGCCGAGTGTGAACATATATCCAAATGGCAGGGTCATTACATAACCGAAAATAAATTTTTTAATGAATACACTGTAGGAAAAGGGGATGGGTGTATTCTTGATTCGTTCACAGGCACCACATATATTGCTAAAGGCGCGCAATTCTTCATTTAAAATGATGAGTTGTGCATCGCTAATGATGCCCTCCTGATTGAGGTGGGTGATTTTACGCATCATCATATCTGCAATTTGATTGGGAATATGAATTCGATCGTCGATTTTTAAATCAAACTGTTCTTGTAATTCGTCCTCAAACATTTCCCGATCCGGCTTAGTAGATAGCAAGTGATTTCTTAGGGCAAAAGCGTAGGCAGGAATGACTCTTTTAAAAAAATCGCGAATTTCCGGGTGGTTTTGGCCTAAAATAGCATGTAGTTTAATAGCCAGGTTTCTCGAATTGTTGGTCAGTTCACCCCATTGTTTTCGACCTTCCCACCAACGGTCATATGCGGAATTGGTGCGAAAAACCAATAAAAGCGAAATAATGGCCCCCAATACAGTGTGCAGGGTTGGAATGTTTCTGATATAACTTGAATCAGGTAGTTTGAAATACTCTTTTTCTATAACAACAATCAGGGCACTATACAAACCAATGCCAATCATCAATGGAAATAATTTACGTACCGTATCACCTTTGTGTATCCGGAAAATAAAGGTGAACCAGTCTTTGGGGTTATAGTGGATCATGGTTTGTAACTGGGTTCATTCGCGCGAAGATAGCATGAAGCGTCTATAGTTCTAACGGGCTGTTTGGGGATTCTATTCGCTAGAATACTGTCCGGAAATTAGATGGCATACTCGTGAATGTTGATCTGATGTAAAAATAAACCTCAGCATTTTCGTTTGCTTCCTTTAATTTCATCCAACCATGCGGGTTTCGTTTTTATTCTATTTCATTGTAATCAGCCTTTTGGGGCCTGTGGTTCAAGCACAAATTCCTCCGCCAATAGCAGAATGGACATTCAACGACGGCACTTTTCGTGAATCAAAAAATCAGATCATTGCAAAACCTGTTGGTGTGAAATTGGTGAGGGATCGTTTTGGAAATAAAGAATCCGCCCTCTATCTCGAAGGTTCGGCACATAGTTATCTCAACCTGGGGACTTCCAATTTACTTAAACCTTCCACCGGTAGTATTTCTTTGTGGGTGAATATGGAGCGCAAAGTATTTGCAGGCCGGGGCTATGAGAGTAATGTAATTCTGCTCACAAAAAACGCACCTGTCGACGATTTCTGCGATGCGTATACTTTTCTCTACGATTTTAGAACGGAACGGATGGGGATTTTTACTTCCAAAGATTCAACTGAACAAGCAGGTGTGAATTCGATCGAGGCTTTAAAAATGAATGAATGGCATCATTATGTTTTTTCATTTGATCGGGAATCGATTTCGTTTTTTATAGATGGTGTTTGTCAGGGGACTGCTGTGAAAAATTTTGAGATTCAATATTATTCACCAGATTCTGTTGTGGTGGGTTATTCGGCCAGTCAGAAGAATCATCGTTTTATGCGGGGAATGGTGGATGATATACGTTATTATCACCGTGTACTCAATCAGGATGAGATCCGGGAAATTTTTGAAGAACCCGATCCCAATCGCTGGCATAGTTGGATTGAAAAAATTTTAAAACTTTTGGGAGTCCTGATGGGAATTGTACTCATTTCCTTTTTGTTGGTATATCGCAGAAGGGCAGCGTTGAAAGTAGCCGAACAAAAACTAAACCTCGAATATAAATTTCATGAAATGGAAATTCGCACTTTAAAAGCACAAATGAATCCCCATTTCATTTTTAACTCACTCAACTCTATTCAACAACTGATTTTACAGAACGACAATGAAGCTGCACAAAAATATTTATCCAAATTTTCCAAACTGATCAGGCGTTTGCTGGAAAGCAATCATCATGATAACCTTTCCCTGCGCGATGAGGTGGATCTCTTGAACCGTTATTTGGATATTGAATCGCTGCGTTTTGGAAATAGTTTCAGTTATGAAGTGTCGTTGGAAGGAATCACTCATCCCGAAGATATTTTTATTCCTCATCTGCTTGTTCAGCCTTTTGTAGAAAATGCAATTTGGCATGGCTTGTTGCCCAAACCGGGAGAAAAACGACTGCAAGTTTCTTTTGATATTTTAGACGAGGAACGGATTCGTTGTATCGTCGAGGACAATGGAATCGGGCGCGAACGAAGCGGTCAGAGAGAACAAACATTTAAAAAGAAAAGTTTGGCCCTGAGCTATGTACGTACACGACTTGAATTGCTCAGCCATACCCTGCATCGGAATTGTTTTGTGGAAATTCATGATCTGAAAAACGCGCAAAATGAGGCCCTCGGTACCCGGGTTGAAGTCATCATTCCCCGATTGAGTGCCTTGAATGAATAAGGGTATTTTGATTTGGATAAAACAAGTTGTATTTTGGCATGAACCATGTTAAGAGCCATAATCATTGACGATGAAGAAGCCGGTATTCAAACGCTTCGATTACTGACTGAGCGGTATTCCGGCGGCATCAAAATTATTGGTTCCAGTACCGATCCCTTTGAGGGTATCCAAATGGTGGATGATTTTCGGCCGGATATTCTTTTTCTGGATATCAGTATGCCAATCATGAATGGTTTTGAATTGCTGGATCGCTTAAGTTTTAAGGATTTTCGTTTGGTATTTACCACCGCACATGAAGAATTTGCCATCAAAGCCATTAAGTTAAAGGCTTTTGATTATTTGTTGAAACCCATTGATGTGGATGATTTTAAAAATTGTATGTCCCTCTTACAAGAGCCGCAGAAACCATCATTGAGTTTGCCGGTGGAAGTTCAGCAAACCATTTTGGAGTTGCCGGTCAGAGATGGGATTATTTTTTTGAAACAACGAGAAATTATTCGTCTCGAAGCCTCAGGTAGTTATACCCAGTTCTTTACAGAGGATGGAGAAAAGTATATTGTATCCAAATCGCTCAAGGAGTACGAACAACACTTGGATGCCCATTTATTCTATCGCTGTCATCATTCCCATATCATCAATTTGAGTAAGGTGGTGCGTTTTATCAACCATAAGGGTTTGTTTTTGAGAATGAGTGATGGAAGTCAGGTAGATATTGCCCGAAAAAATAAAGACATCTTTCTGGAGCGTTTAAAGTCATTTTCCTGACAAAATACCAATTTGAACCTAAATAATATCAATTTAGGGGCGCACATTATCAATTCAATCATTTGAAGTTATTCGAATTGTGATATCTTGAGGAAACATTGTTCACCTTAATACTCATTGCTTATGAAACTTAAACTTTTATCTATTTTCCTGATGCTGCCTTTTGCTGCATTTGCACAGCTGACCATCAATCAGGCACCTACCGGCGGACCCTTGCCACCTGCAGCACCCACTGCAACACAAGCTTCGTTGGCTTGGTACAGAGGGGGGAATTTAGGTGCACCTGGTTTTGAAAATATTTTTGGTACCTTTTGGAACAGTGAAGTGCATCACTATACCAATGGGATACGTCGGTTTACCACTTCCACGAATAACGGGCTTTCCAATACCGGTTTTAGTACACCGGTATGGACTGGAGATGGCATCAGTATTGCGAATCATATCAACTCGGCATCATTCGCATCCATCGATTTATTTACTGGTACCTCTAACCAAACCTTCCTAAGAATGGGGCAAGCTTTTCTGACTCAAACGACGAATAACAGAGTAGAGCAAATTGCGAATTTTCAAGGTTTTTGGTACAATGCTACCGGAGTAGGTAGTTCAGGTTCTCCCGGTACGGCACAATACAAATGGGCCATAACAGGAACTGAACGCGGTCGATTAGGGAGTAATGGTAAATGGCGTTTTGGTACCACAGCAGCCAATGCCAATAACCGGGTAGAGATTACGTCTGGAGCTGGGGATCCATATTGGCCGACCAATGCAAGTGGTTTGCGTTTTACAAATTTACTGGCCAGTTCACCAACTGTTCCTGCGGGTACCAATGGAGTAAATAATGCCAAAGTACTTACTGTCGATAATAATGGAGATGTGGTGCTCACGAACGCGTTTGGGGGAACTATTAGTGCAAATAATGGTCTTCAAATCACCGCAAATACCGTACAACTTGGAGGAGACTGTACCAATCCGGTGCAGGTAGGTAATGCCACAATTCTTAGCAATAGAAAAGTGCCTATGAAAGGTTTTTTGGTATTCGATCAATTCACACCATTCAACACGGCACCTATTTCAGGCCGGGTCGGATTTGGTGATTTTCCACAATGTACTGCGCCGGGCAATCTGGTTGAAATTACAAAAACACAAGCGGCGAACGGAGTTCCATCAGGAATAAGTGGCTTGCGCCTCGGCGATTTAAGGGCCGGAGCAGGAGCGAATCCACCAA
>JBMOFV010000050.1:0-17776 GCA_049318705.1 Chitinophagaceae bacterium | reverse complement strand
TGGTATTATTGTTTAGAAAAAGTAATGTTCTGTCTGATACCCTTCTGTTCTAGTTGAGCATAATAAATTCCCACAGGCCAATCAGCTATTTGTACTTGCCTGCGCCCTTTCAGTTTGGATGTACTCTGCAAGAACACCTCTCAGTATGCCGATAGCATCCTTTATGGATTCAGTGATTCCTGCACCCTCCGCTTCAAAATGAAGGCACTGATTAAAGTAACGATTAATCCCATTGGGAGTATTTCCAGATAGGTCATCAATGCATTAAAAAATGGATTCTGATACATTTTGGCAAAGGAGGCCATCTCCTTGCTTTCTTTCTGAATCTTCTCTGCACTGGCCCCCTGGGCTTTCATTTCTTCTAACATGTGTGCCGAGTATTTTTCTAAAAAATCCGGCATCAACAAATAGTAATTGAAGAGCCATGCCACGACATACATCGTGGATGCAACTAGTACAATAAAAAATCCAATGCGAAACGCCTTCCCAAAACTGATCTGGCCGGCATTGAATTTATCGCGATACTGTTTTACCCCAACAAACACCAACGAAAAGGCAAGCAACATGGAGGCATAGCCCACCACCATGCTGGAATTAAAATCCATACTGCCTTCACAATGACTGAAATAATTCATCGAAAGCAACATGATACCGGCAACAATAACACCGGAAATAAGTCCGTACGTGAGAATAATTTTCTTCATAATTTATTTTTTAGATCCCAAAGTTGTGGTTCCGGTATCCAAAACCATTCATACTTTCGGCCATTTTTTTGGCCTGTTGCCGTTTTCATTCCAAAGTATGAGACCGTTGCAAAACCTCTGTAAATCAACTAAAAAGTCATTTGGTCACTTCAAGATGTTTTGCAATCGTCTCTAATCGACTTGTTCTAAGCAGGTATAATTCCTAAGCTCCTCGCTTTCTCAATGGCCTGCAATCTTCGTTTCACATCCAGTTTTTCAAACAAGCTTTGATTATGCGATTTGACCGTACTCAGTGAAATGAACAAGGCGTCTGCTATTTCCTGGTTACTGGACCCTTGTGCCATTTGCTGCAATATCTCTAATTCGCGCTTACTTAATTGTAAATACTCTATTTGAGTGTGGTTAGGCTCGAAGTTCTCTGTGACTCTTAAGTAGATTTCCTTTTCAACAATCACCTTTTCTACCTTTGGCCTGGCGAGCTTGAGGGCCAGCCAAATACCCAGCAGGGTGAATAATAAGGCTACCAGGCCTATATACAATTCGTACGCATGGTTGAAGATAAAAAACCGCAATTCAAACCAGCGCAGAAGAAACATCAAAGCGGCCAAACTAATTCCATAAATGAAAATCGTCTGATTCCTTCTGAAAAATGAAATAAAGGTATTCATATTGGTCTTACTCCGGTTGTAACCAAACAACCCGAACTTTTTTATCCCGCCCATCTACTTCCAATCGCAGGGTAACATACACATTCGAATTAGGATCGTAGTCTGATACCGAAAAAACAGCCATGGTATGGTCTTTATCTTTCGGAGCTCCGAACACATAACTCCTGGCTGGTAAAACATCATTTCCATTGGTCACGAAACTAAATCCATCACAGGAACTCACACCCATAATGTTTTTGAGTTTTCCTTTTCGAATCAGTTCCTCATTTTCATCCACATCATTAATCAGAACATAGTCTTTAGTTGGCGCGCTGAGATAGGCAAAAGATTTGTATTGATTTCCTCCGCCTAACGCGCTGCCCATCCAATCGCGGTCGCGGTGATACAACATACTAATGGTTTTCTTCATACTTTTTCTTGCCGCTGATGCGCCCCATCCAAAACTTACCCCGCCACCACTCAAGGAATTGTTATTGTACTCATGGCTTTTCGGAATCAGGGCACTGGATTTTAAAGAACCATTCATGCCATAATTCAGCACAGCCAGACTACCGTAATACTGATTAACGGTTTTGGGAGTGGTGACCGTTTTCAATCCTTCCATAATCACGGTATAACCGCCATCGTTATGGATGTAGAGGTTTTGTAAGATTCCCGAATAACCGTCCTTAGAACCATATAATTCCCGGTGTTTATTATCAACAGCATCTAATGACAAACCGGCATGGGTTTGAATATTTTTGTTGCTTGGATCAATAAAATACATCGGGAAGCTATAGTAAGTGCTGTATGTATCTCCCCTTCGCTTGGTCTTTTCCTTCACACAGGTCATGGCAATTAACTTTTTCATGGCAGGGTTATACTTCATGATGCCATCTGTCACCAAATCCTTTTCATCAAGGTTCATATTGGTATAGGCCACTTCCTGATCCCCGGGTTTAAAAGCGGCCATCAATAAATCATTCTCCTTGCCTCCTTTGGATTCTGTATTGTATACATAAATCAAAGCAAACACCTCTTGATTGGGTAAAATTGCCAAATCCAACAGGTTGACATACTTAAATTTATTTTCGGGCGAGCTCATGTATGAACGTGAAATTTCTTTGTGGGTGCCATCGTAGGTAATAAATTCGAGGCGCTTATCTGATTCAGTAGTGCCGGTATTAAACACCGCAACAACATAGTGATCGGAAGAAGGATCTTTTCTCACTAAAAAATCGGCCACCGGCACACCAAAGGCATTGGCAAAAACCGAACCTAAAGATTCCTTCTGCATCTGGGCAATTTTATCTTCACTGATTTTGCGCCCGGTATTCCCATCTATCACAAAGCGATACAAGATGGGTACATTTTTTTCATATTCACTTACCAGGGCTACAATATTCCCACCCGACTCAAAGATGTCTACATTCAATTCGCTCAGTTTACCCTGTGTACTGTTAATAAGCCCGATGCCGGCTTGTTTATAATCAGCACCAAAAATTTTTACGCGCAGTCCGCTCGATTCGGCATGTATATAGGCGGTTTTGCCATTTTTAAGCAATAATAATTTATCATAGCCTTTTTCAGGTTCTTCAAAACTCGGTCCTTTGCCGATGAGTTTAAATTGTGCAGTGACGGAAAGACTCATCACCAAAAAGAGCATACTTAGCGCTGTAAGGCGTTGTTTCATATGTTTATTTTAATTCATTAAATTGTATTTCCAGCTGTAAATAAAAAACAAGGGCAGCACTTAGCCACCCTTGTTTTTTATTTTAATTGAACAACTTCACTGCGATTAATTTCAACACAGCAATTCAGTTTGTTAATTCTTATGTACTTTACTTACACTAATCAGTTCATCATTGGCAATTACCTGAACTGTGTAAATACCTTCGGCCAATTCTCTCAAATCAACTTTCACCTGATTCATTCCGGCTTCGCTGCGCAGTTGAATTTGCTTAACCAATCTGCCACTCATATCCATTAATTTGATGCTTGTATTTTGTGTACGAGTTGCAAACAAATCGATATTTAAAACATCTTTGGCTGGGTTCGGATAAATACTTACTGTACTTCCATTATTGCCCCAAATGATATCCAATACTTTGGCGTGTACATTAATCTTGCCATCAATATCTACTTGTGTTAAACGATAGTAGTTATGTCCTGGCACCGGATTTTCATGAACGGCTTTGTAATTCAATGCAGTTTGGCTATTGCCATTCTCTGCCTTGCTGTTTACTTTAGCAATAGTTTGGAAATCCATTCCATTGGTACTGTGTTGTACTTCAAAATACTGATTATTGTTTTCAGATGAAGTAGACCAACTTAACAAATCACTGTTCTCCATTTTTTGTCCGCTGAATGTGGTAATCATCACCGGCAAGGCTGCATTACCCGGGTTGGCAGAATGGAATCGGAATTCACTGAAGCTGGCAATACTCAAAGTTGCTTCCCACACATTACCATTCCAGAACATAGCCGGTGTGTACACCACTGTACCGTTGGCATCTGTTTTGGTAACACGAATATTTGGCACATTCGGATCTCCATTATTTCCAGAAGTTGGTAATAATGGCCATCCGTTGGCGGTTGCATACACATTATACGCATCAAAATCGCTTTGTGTAATATACAATTTCACCAAAGCCGAAGCATTGGTATTGTTTGGTGTAATCGCATACCAGCGTCGAACGTAAGGCTGATTGCCCACTAACTGTATACTGGCATCTACATTTACCGTTGCATTGGTATTACCCAATGTACTTCCACCAAATCCATCGGTGATTACTGCAATCAAATCGCAGTTTGCATCCGTATAGTTTAAACTGCTACCATCAGGTTGAACCTGAACGGCATTGCTTGTTCCACTCACTGAGTTATTTCCTGAAGTCAAAGCCAGAATGCCAGAAAGTGCATTCACACTGACTGTAACAGTAGTAGAATTTGAACAGCCTAAAGCATCACTTCCTACAATGGTATAGGTACCACCTACAAAAGTGATAAAGGTTGTGTCGGTGCCTGATAAAGGCGTTCCGTTAAAGGTATAGTTGCTTGCTCCGCCTCCTGTAATGGTTACAGAATTCTGGAAACAACGATTTCCATTGGGTGATGCCGTTGCGGTCACGTTTAAGGCATTGCTCACAATTAATTCTGAGGTTGCCGTATTTGAACAGCTATTGCCATCCGTACCAATAATGGTATAAATACCTGCATGACCAAAACTCACTGAAAACGGTACACCCAAGCTGATTGTCTGAGGTCCGGAAACACTATAAAATCCGCCAGGACCGGCACCTGTCGCATCAATAGTTGCTGTGAGTGTATTACAGACTGTTTGCGTCGGTGGCAGGGCATTGATGATTGGTAATGCATTCACATTTAAAGCAACACTGGAAGATGCCGTACATGAATTCGCATCTGTACCAACTACTGTATAAACTGCGGTGTTGCTAGCTGTAATGGTTGTATCGGATCCGCTGGTTGGAATTCCATCCCAGGTATACGTAATTGCTCCAGAACCTTGCAGAGTGACTGAAGTTCCAGCACAAACGGTACTCGCTGTACTTAAACTTGCATTTACATTCGGTGCCGGGAATATGCCTACAGAAATTGATGTTGCTGCTGAACATCCATTGGCATCTGTACCCACTACTGTATAAGCACCGGCAACAGCAGGTGTTAACGTTGTATCAGAGCCGCTGGTTGGAATTCCATTCCATGTATAAGTACTTGCTCCGGAAGCAGTTAATGTAACCGGACTGCCATTACAAACCGTTGCAGAAGGATTTGCACCGATAGAGATGGAAGGCAATGGATTCACATTGACATTTACAGAAGCACTGTTACTACATCCATTGGCATCCACGCCTACAACAGTGTAAGTTCCCGCAATGGCCGGTGTTAAAGTCGTATCTGAACCATTGGTTGGATTACCATTCCAGATATAGTTAACACCACCTGAACCTTGTAAGGTAATCGGTGAACCGTCGCAAACTGTGTTTGAAGGGGATGCACTTGCTCCAATGCTTGGCAAAGGATTGAGACTAATAGATACTGATGAAGAAGCAGAACATCCGTTCGCATCCGTACCCACGACTGTGTATAAACCAGCAGTAGCCGGTGTTAAGGTTGTATCCGAACCGCTGGTTGGATTACCATTCCAGATATAACTCACTGCACCTCCACCTTGAAGGGTAACAGGGTTTCCAATACATACCGCATTACCCGGATTTGCACTGGCAGTTACGTTTGGTATTGGAAATACCGTCAATGGCACTTGTACACGAATCGGATTCACACAACCTGTTATGTTTTGTGTGTATTGGGCATAATAAACATTACTTGAAGTAGGAGTTACACTTAATGGCGGAGTTCCTAAATTGTTACCACCAGTTGGTGCATCCCATATCGAAATTGTTCCTGTTAATGGAGCTGCCGGAGCAACAAAGTTGGTAAGCGTTAAAGTAGCCGGATAGGTCAAATCTGTTAAATAACTCCACAATTCAATGGTCAATAAATCACCGGTATTTACCGTAATCGTTTGGGACCCACTTTGAGGTGCGGTTCCAAAAATATTGAAGCCACTGAAAATCGTTGCTGGTCCGCCGTTGATTTTAAATCTTGGTCGGAGTGTCCATGGAATTGCACTGTTATTCAAAGCATAGTTCCAGTTAAAAGATACGTTACCACCACAACCTACAACCAGGCTGTAACCCACTGAACCAGAATCCACATCATTCAAACCGGATACCAAACTGATACTTGCCGGCGCTGATCCTACAGTAACAGAACCATTGACAAGAAGATTTGAATTCTGCAATGTCCAGTTAGAAGGCGCATAAGGTCCGGCGAAATTATTCACCGTTCCAAAGCATGTAAAATCAACAGATGAAGTAATGGTAGAAATGCTCGTTCCTTCACAGAAATTATTCGGTGATGCTGAAGGTATTCCCGAAATCAACGGGTGTACAGATAATGTCGTGGTTGCTGTTCTTGCACAACCATGTGATTCCGTTGCCGTTACCGTAAAGGTCTTCGTCACCAATGAATTGACTTTCGGATTTGCAATATTCGGATTAGAAAAACCCGAAGGTGTCCAGGTATAAGTACTTGGTACAAAACCCGATGGAGTTACATTCACGGTCAGGTTTGCTGAGTCCGCAGGACAAACCAAAGTTGGTGAAATCGACGCAGTAATATTAAAAGCAGGGTAAACACCAATTATTTTGGTAAAGATAGATGCACAACCTGTTCCGGCATCTGTAGCGACAATGGTATAAGTAACCGCTGAGGCTGGATTTGAAATAACTGTTGCGCCTGTGGTTGTATTTAAACCTGTAGCCGGACTCCATACATAGTTATAGTTTGGATCATTCGGAGATGTCAGGGTCATCGTACTAGAAGTTGTTTGCGAAAAACAAACACTATCTGCTGAAGCCGTTAAAGTAACTGCAGGTGGAACTGTATAAAGAACATTAACCGGTACACGTAATCCTTCACAAATTCTTCCAGAAACTACCTTATAAAAATTGTAATAGGCTGTTGTAGAAGAAGCGCCTGTTAAACTTGCAATTGTTCCGGTAATACTCATATTCGGACCAACGGCATACGGATATCCTGTAACACTGGATGTTTCACTGTATAAAGCAATGACATTCGGTGTAAAGGCCGAAACCACCAGTCGATAGGTTCCTGCAGCAGGTATATTAATTAAGGTTGGAACAGTTACCAGAACCGGAACGGTTGATGTTCCTGAATTGGCTGGGATGTTTACACTAATATTCGAACCGATTTGGGTAGTACCTGCTGCATTCCATAACTGAACTGTTAAGGTTGTTGCAGGTCCCGTACAACGAAATCCTAAGCTATCTATAGGCAAGGCGGCTGTGGTTGTAAAGACGATTCCACGATTGAGTGCATTAGAAGCAGAACCAGTTGCGGTATTGTTCAATCGTCCACCCGAAACAGTTGCTCCGGCTGCAGGTGCTGCATAATAGGTAGTTGCACCAAATAACAGAGGCGTATTATAGGTATTGCCGGTGGCTAATACTGCTCCGCCTACTGCATTGGCAAACCAACGGATATAATAACCCGGATCAGGAGTTGCACTTACTGAAGTGATGTTTGGTCCACAAATTGTAGATCCCGCAACACTTGCAATGGTCGGTGTATTTACGATAGTGGTTACAACCGCAGATGTATCAAATGGAGTTCCCAAACATGAAACCACTAATCGGTAATCTGTGGTAACATTAATTGTTGGTGCTACAAATGTCAGTGTGTTGCCTAACGGAACATTTGTCCAAACATTCTGACCTGTTGGGCTACTTTGCCATTGATATTCCAAACCGCTGATGATAGAATTATCTGAAGTAGATAGGGTAGGTGCACCACCTACGCAAAAATCACCGGGTGTTGTAGTCGCCACAATTGTAGCCGGTGGTGTATTAATGGTAAAGCTGTTAGGTGCTGTTACCGGAAATGCTGAAGATGACAAGGCTACTGATGTCGGGCAAAATCCGGAAGCAAAGTTCACGCTTGATTTGGCCACATTCACACCCAATGATAAATCCTGTGCAACTACAAAATATTGAATCACATCCCCCGCAGCAATAGCACTGTTTAAGAGGCTATAATTCATGGTGAAATTGAATGGAGAAAAGGTATTGCTGGCTTCAACAAATTTCCATCCATTGTCAGCTGATGTATTGCTGGCAGGAAGCACATCGTTTTCAGTAGATTTTTTGAACCATAAACGAGGCACATTACCTGCTGTAGTATTAATTCCAGACAAATCAGTAATGGTTGCCGAAATCGATGGGTTAGTTAAACAGAGGGTATTGGCCAATAATGCATAAGTAATGGTAGGTGCAGTGGCATCCACAGATGTCCCACTAAACTCCAACGCTCCCATATCAAATGCACTTCCACGTGGAATTCCGTCATAATCATTGGTAACAGCCGCAATCACCTGTCCGCCGGATTCAGCAAAAGTAACCCCACTTGGAATAAATGTAGCCGCTGCTGTGCCAAGAACCAGATTGTTTTCGGTGAATGAACCCGATTCACGAGGCGATACTGCAGTTTTGAACACACCGCAGGCAGTGTTAAAATTCGGATCATTGGTCAAATTAAAGAAATTCGAAACGATTCCGCTACCCACAGCACTTTCGGCATAAAAATGTGTTTTAGTGACATTCGGTGCGTAAAAAATATTGTTGTTTGAATTGCTATTATAGGTTTGGGGTATCGTGTTCAGTACACCGGCATTGGTATTTCGCAGTGCTGCTGAAATAGCGTTTCCGGTAGTGGTTACATTGATATGAATGATATTATTGCGCAAATCAATATTGGTGGTGGTTGCCACATTGGTACCATTCCATGTAATACCGGATACCCCAAAATTGGCACCGGTAGAGGTCAACGCACCGGATCCACCTAAATAAATGGTATTGTTATAAATTTTGTTATTGACACCGGCTGTTACATTGATTCCTTTAATAACATTATCCAAACTAATCGCAGGTGCTGAGAGTCCGGAAATGAAATTATTCACGACTGTTCTATCCAATGCACTTCCTGTAAGATTGATACCTTCCACAGAAGAGGCAGTCGCAACCGTTCCGTTAATACTCAGGGTACTAATATTATTTCTGCTATGGGTAACAGTTCCGGATGCATTGGTTGAAAAAATACCGTAAACGATACTACCGCTTGTCGGTGTGTGGTTGATAGCCAAATTGGAAATACGGTTGCTGTCCAAAATATGGGTATTGGTTGCCACATTGGTGTATAAACCAAAAATAGTGGTCGCTCCTGTTCCTGTACCGCCCACACTCAAGTTGGAAATCACATTCCCTGTTGAAACGCTCGCTTGGGTATTTGCCACATACAATCCATAAATATTCGTAGCACCTGTACCACTAGTGGTATTGGTAAAATTCGAAATTACATTGTTCTTGATTTCACGTCCACCCAAATTGGAGAGTGTAGAAACGAACATTCCAAAGGTATTTCCATTTGCGCCTGTACGGGTAATCCCTGTAACCAAATTGTCATTGGTTGTTCCGGTTCCTGTGGCATTCGCAGTACCATTATTATAAACCCCATAAAACTGACCGGTTCCCGCGAGCGTAACATTCTGTACAATATTGCTATCCACATTTACAATTAGAGGTGCGCTGGTATTAAAAATCGCATAAAATAATTGAGCTGTTGTCGCAATGGATGAACCCTGAACCACATTGTGGCGAATAACCCGGTTACCAACCTCAGCTGCCGATTGAATACCGTAAATGGCATTAAAAACAGATGCAATTGTGATTGTATTCCTACGGATTTGTGTACCATTCAGATTCGCAACAAAAATTCCACTACCGGCTGCAACCACTGTATTATTACATTCAGGCGCCTTGGCACCTATGTTCGAAATGGTATTTCCTTCAGATGGGGTATTTCCTCCGATCATCACATTGGTTGTATTATTAGCCGCCACCGCATTGTTACCAATTACCGCTATTCCATTGTAACAATTTTGAATGGTGTTACCGGAAATCGTGATATTCGCTGGAACACCGCCTGCACTCGTCGGAGCAGTTGCGGTTGTGGATATCGGACTAATAGCGGTTGCAAAAGGTACAGTTTGCACGGATATACCACACTCCACAATACCAGCCGTTGTGCTCATAGTACCTGTACCGTTTAGATTAATTGTACAATTGGTGATACTCAGATTTTGGCAAGCATCATCATTGTTCAAACTACGCACCAAAATACCACACTCTATTTGTTGGGTGATATTGATATTGGCAGGGTTTTCAGCAATATTTATTTGGTTCAGGGTGAGATAGTCTGTTCCGGCAACTATAAAAACAGCATCGGGTAAAACTGTTGCTGTTCCGGCTCCTGTTCCTGTTTGAGGGGTAATCAAATGTGTTCCACCATTAATGACCAATGGATTCGCCGCATTTGTGGAGGCATTCAATGTGGCACTCCCAATTTGGTAACCACCCGTTGGAGCGGATTGTGGAGCCCCAATATTGATAATTGCACCACCGGCGCCCACACCTGTTGTATTTAAGGCAATAATGGCATCCTGTAAGGTGGCATAATCGCCCGGAATACTTTTCGTTCCGGTTACCTGAGCCTGGAGCTCAGCTGAGAACAAACTGCAAACCGCAAAAAGGAAACCCCATGAAACTTTGTTGAATTTTTTCATAATCACTTTTTTTAATGAAGAGGATACAAAACAATCATCCTCCATACCCAAGAGTATGGTCGGTAAAGTTAAAACTTAAAAGTTTCTGTTTTATAAATTTTTTTGACACTTTAAAGACCAAACATCCCCCTCCCTCTTTCCGGGGTTTGCAGACAAATGGATACCAGTCAATGGTAAAAACCTTATTCATTTATTTTCAATGACTTATGGGCTAAAACGGCCTTGTACTTCTTTTCATCCAGTCAATGTATGCCTCATTTGGCATAACTTTGTTTTTCAAAGTAGAATTTATGCCCCTTTCTTCTCCCGATCCGCTCGCCCAATTGCAGGATATCCGGCTCATGATGAGTAAAAGCACACGCTTCATCAGCCTGAGTGGATGGAGTGGTATCATAGCTGGTACTTGTGCCCTTATTGGCGCCTATATGGCGGATCATAAAATAAAAACATATTATCAAACGGATTATATACGCGGAAATGCAGTTCCCAATGATTTATACGTTTCCCTGCTTTCTATTGCCATTTCTGTATTTGTAGCCGCTTTGGCCGGAGCTGTTTTTTTTACCTTCTTAAAAAGTAAAAAGGATCAACTGCCCTTCTGGAGCCCGGTTTCACGGCGTTTACTTTGGAATACTTTCCTTCCGATCGCAGTCGGAGCTGTTTTTGTTTTGAGTCTGGACCAGGCGAGGCATTACGATTTCGTTGCACCTGCCTGTCTCATTTTTTATGGCCTCGGACTCCTCAATGGCAGTAAATATACCCTCGGCGAAATCCGGTATTTAGGATATGCCCAACTCCTGCTCGGTATCTTGAATTTGTTTGCTCCCAAACAAGGTCTTTTGCTTTGGGCCCTCGGTTTTGGGGTCTGTCATATCATTTATGGATTCATCATGTGGTGGAATCACGAACGTTCAGCAGCTTAATTATCCGGTCGAATGAATCCCATTGAACATCTCAATAAAACCTTTGATCATCGTATCCGATTGGGTATCATGAGCGCATTGCTGGTGAATGAGGAGGTGAATTTCAATTTTTTGAAAGAATTACTGGGTGTCACCGATGGAAATCTGGCTTCGCATATGAAGTCATTGGAAGAAGCCAAATATATAAAAGTCAAAAAAGGCTTTATCGGCCGCAAAACCAATACGACTTATCATGTGACTCCCGCCGGTGAAAAAGCTTTTGCCAACCACCTCGAAGCACTGGAAGCGATGATCCGGCAGGTTCGATAATTCCGCTGTGATTTGTTGATTCTTTTCCGTATCATTATGGCAAAATCAACCCAATGGACAGCCTTTTAAAGCGAGGTAGCAAAGGTGAATTCGTTGCTCTTTTGCAGGAAATGTTATGCCATGTGCTTTATCCCATCAGTATTGACGGGCGTTTCGGACCAGAAACCGAAAAATCTGTGTTGGAATTTCAGCGCCTCAATCAGCTCAAACAAGACGGCATGGCCGGAACAAAAACATGGGTATTGTTATCGGATTTGTTTAGTAAAAAAAATGGGTTAAAAACACTTCAACCGGCTGCCTTTTTAAAAGAATCGGATTTTGAAGCTTTTGCGACCCAGTTTGATCTCGAACCCGCCGTTGTGAAAGCGGTACATGAAGTGGAAAGTAATGGACGGGGTTTTAGCAATGGTAAAATTAAACTGCTTTTTGAAGGTCATATTTTTTGGAAGGAATTGTTGCGCAGAGGCATTTCCCCAGCTACTTTGGTGGAGGGTAACGAAAACATTCTGTATAAAAATTACTTCTCACCCAATAAGTATTATCGCGAAAACCAACACCAACGTTTACAAAAAGCCCTGAAAATCAACACGGAAGCGGCCTATGGCTCAGCTTCTTATGGTTTATTTCAAATCATGGGTTTTCATGCCGAATCTCTGGGATTTGCCAATAACCAGGCATTTTACGAATTCTTAAGTAGCGGTGAGGCTGCCCAGTTGGAAGTTTTTGGACGGTTTTTATTAAAAAATAAACTCCTGGATCTTCTTCGAAAAAAACAATGGGCCTCCTTTGCCCGCAAATACAATGGTCCGGCTTATCAAACCAATAAATATGATGTGAAGCTTGAGAAAGCTTACTTAAAATACAAGTCTCTTTAAACATCCTATGGCAGCAAAAAAAATTTGTTTTGTTTATGCAACCGAAGCTGAGGATATGGCCTTGTATAAGGACCTGAGTCCGCATTTTGCACTATATGCCCGCAAAGGTTTGTTGGAGGTTATAGACCGTGACGCTGTTTTTAAACGTCATGCCGATCCTAAAAAACTGGCCGATTATATCAACGATTCCGATATCACCATCCCGCTCATCAGTATTCATCTCCTCAATGATCCGGAATGCCTGGATTGGTTACAAAAAGCGATTCAGTCGCAAAAAAAAATACAAGCTGTTTTGCTTCAACCCTGCGATTGGAAATCTGAAGATCAATTTAAGGTCTTTGAGTCTAGCATGCTGCCGGCCAACGGCGAATCGGTGCTGGAATCGCTGGATGATCCCGGCGAAAAAGAAAAAATATTCAGCCTCATTGCCCTTCGTGTGAAAAGCCTGGTTTTTCCTGAACTAAGTGGTATCCATCTGAAAAAAGGGGGCTCCAATCTGTTCTACTATATTCTCGCTGCACTTCTTCTCACGATGGGTGGTATTTCTGCAGCATTGCTTTATGTCAGTTGGAAAATGGGTATCGGTATGGCCTTGTTTGCTTTTCTGATGTTTGCCTGTGCAGCCCTGTTCGCTTTGAAAAATGTACTCTTCCCTACCCAAATTAAAATAGCCTGATCCGATGGATACCGAAAACAACCTGAATATCATAGAGCAGTTGATGGCCAATGAACGAAAAAATAGAGCATGGGCAACCATGGCTTCGGTTTTATTTGTGATTACCGCCTGTGGTTTTATTCTTTTTGCATACCGCTGGAACA
This sequence comes from Chitinophagaceae bacterium, assembly GCA_049318705.1. Lineage (GTDB taxonomy): Bacteria > Bacteroidota > Bacteroidia > Chitinophagales > Chitinophagaceae > OLB11. Next base: position 4,276 of record JBMOFV010000050.1, on the reverse strand, counting down.
ATCAAAAAAATCGTTTTCAAAATCGGATCCAGCGACAAACTGACTCTTTGACCCAAATCAATAATACCCTGGAGCGGGAATTAAAATTCAGTGCCGAAAAAGATTCGATCATCGCCAGTTTGGGTTCACGGAACCCCTCTGTTGCCCGGGCGCTTCAGGCTATTTTACCGGAGAATGTACCCGCCGAGGATGGGATGGAGGATGCAGATACCCGTTCTACCGCCATGCCCATTCATGAAGATGATGCAGCAATGGCTCCTCCGGAGGTATTGATTGAAGAATATCCTACCGGTGCCGGAACAGCTGCTTCTCCTGCCCCTGATCAAAAAGATTTATATAAAATTTACATCCAATACGAAGAGGCCCAACTGCATATCGCTCAAAAAGCACGCGAAGTATTGCGTAAAGAACACTTTGCCAGGGTACCGCCCATGGAAAAAATGAATATAAAATTTCCTTCTGAAGTAAGGTATTTTAGCCGGAAAGACTCAAATCAGGCAATATGGATACAAGCCATTCTTAAAAAAGAAGGTATTCCGATGCGTATCTCCTTTCACGAAATCAAATCGGTGCGACCCCATTTGATTGAATTGTGGTTTGGAAGCAAAAATGACTAATATGCCAAAACAGTTGCATTTATTTTTATCCTATGCCCATGAAGATGAGGCGATGAAAAATCAGTTGGACAAACACCTCGTTATGCTCAAACGGAGTGGAAAAGTTCAGGTTTGGCAGGACCGACAAATTATGGCCGGGCAAGAATGGGATACGGTAATTTTAAATGAACTTCAAGAAGCTGATATCATTTTACTCCTCATTAGTGTTGATTTTAATAATAGTCAATACATCTGGGACAAAGAACTGAAAATTGCGATTGAACGTCATGATGCCGGAACCGCCCGCGTAATCCCAATTGTTTTAAGGCCCTGTGAATGGAGCGAAATGCCTTATGCCAAATTACAAGCCTTACCAACAGGTGCTGTACCCGTTTCAACTTTCGAGAATCCGGATGTAGCTTATACAGAAATTGCCAAACAAATACGTGGGGTGGTGGATTATTTAGGGGTTCCTGAATAACTCAGAAATGCTGTAGATTCAAGGCGCGGGTAATGAAGCTGTATTGTTATACTGCGATTTGCCCGCAACGCAGAAGATGCAGTATTTCTGAATAGCGAAAATTCTGAATCTCAAGTGAATACTTTTTGGAAATACGCCTTCATAAGGTGTGCACGTAGGCGAGCTAAATTTCACTTAAATGACCATTAATACTCATTTTGAGCGTTATTCAGGAGCCCCTAATTAGGAGGATATTAGCGGTTAGCTTTTCCTTCCGGCATTACACTTCATATACAAAAGTGCAATTCAATACCGTTTCCGGTGAAAAGAGGTCTTTGTTGCTGCGTGGTTCAGTGCCATATACTTTTGCGCGAAAAATAAATCTTCCCCGAAACCAATCACCACTTTGTTTCTGTATGCTCTTCGGTAAAACCCAAAAATTGAGCATTTTATTTTTTCCTTTCAGATAAATACAAAAAACCTGATTGTTTAAATCGTAAATCACATTGGCTTCGTCATTCTCATCAAATTGTATCAATGAACCGTCTATTTCAAAACGGGCGCTGATTAAACCCGCTGTTACATCCTGTAATGTGCATTCAAATTTTGTTCGTCCACTCTCCGATTTACCTTTCAAATAGGCCGCGTTGGATCCGGCAAATGAGTGATAATAAGATAATCCAAGTATCGTGAAAAACAGAAGTATAAAAATAAATGAACGTTTTTGCATCATTATAATTGACTAAAAGTATCGCCCTGATTCAAATCGCCGGTTTTGTATCCTTTCATAAACCAGAACATACGTTGTTCAGATGTACCATGTGTAAATGCATCAGGAACTACATAACCTTGCGCTCTTTTTTGTAGGCGGTCGTCTCCTACAGCATTGGCAGCACTCATGGCTTCTTCCACATCACCCGCTTCCAAGGCCTGATTCCATTTTTCATTATAATGTGCCCATACTCCGGCATAAAAATCGGCCTGCAATTCCAAACCCACCGAGTAACGATTCGCAGTTCGTTCATCCACCTGAGCCTGGGCCTGTCTGACTTTGGTTGTCGTTCCCAATAAATGTTGAATATGATGGCCTACTTCATGAGCGATTACATAGGCAAATGCAAAATCCCCGTTGGCACCCAACTTTTGCGTCAATTCATTAAAAAATCCCAGCGATAAATACACTTTTTGATCGGCCGGGCAATAAAACGGGCCTGTACGTGCATCTGCCTTACCACAAGGTGATTCCGTATAATCGCTAAAAATAACCATGACTGGTTTATTGTATTGCATTCCATTTTGACGGAAGAGTTCGGTCCACACTTTTTCATTATCGGCTAAGGTGACAGAAGCAAAGGTTTTGAGGTTTTTTTCTTCTTCCGTTTCCTGATATTCCCCGGATTGAGCATTTGTTGGAGTGCCTCCCTGATTAAAATTGTTGAGTAATTGTTGGGGGTCTCCTCCCATCAATAATCCGATAACCAATAAGATAATCGATAGTAACCCCCCGCCCATAGCCACCTTTCGGCCACTCATGCCTCGTCGGTCTTCAATATTTTCACTTTGTTCGCGTCCTCTCCATTTCATAGGATATGTTCTTTTTTCACTACAAAGAAACGATTTTCGCTTAATTTATGTGTTGATTTTTCTATCCTGCAACCAGCAGTCTTTGCATAAATCGGTATTCATCTCGTGTGATGGCGTAGTCCATGAAAACTACAAAATTTGGGTTTAAATAAAGGCACAAGAATTCCTATGATGGGTATTTCCCCATGTTTAGGACATCTCTTTATTGGGTAGAAATTTTTCTTATTTTTTTAAATGAACCTCCTGCGCATGAATAACCTCCTTGGAATCTCCGGTACGATGAACAGCCGCCACAATCAAACAACTATCTGGATTCCATCCATTGATACCGCTGGTTTGCATATCAAACAAGATCGTTTTTTCCAACACACGGCCTTTTACTTTTGTATTCAAACTATCCAGCACTAAATCTCCTCCCACTGGAGAGATCAGTTTTCGGAAAATATGGTTAAACTGGTAATCCGGAATAACTCCTAAATCTTTATCCGATTGTTTATCGATTCGACCGTTCTCCAATAAAAACAAGGAGAGGGCCATTTTACCAACATAATCTTGGGTAAATGCCAGTTTGATTCTTACCTGTCCCTTATTACTGGCTGGCAGATAATCCGATTCCATATAAATATTTACAGGGGTGGTCTTATTCAAACGGGCAGGCACCATGGCCAGCCAATCCGAACCGGTTTGTCCTTTTAATACGAAATATTTACCGGCACTGTTACCCGATGATGGTTGTACCCGATCAAATGTTGCACTGGGTTTACCCGGATCTCCTTCGTTAAAAAACAATTTTAAGGCATCCGCATCCGTATTTCGGAAATCGTATTTAGCGCCTCCCGGTGGTTCTGTTAAAAATCCGGAGTGCAGAGCAGAAACAATAACCCGTCCCGGATTTTGATCTTGAAACTCTTTCAACATTTTAGTTCCGCCCGGACAATTTGTACATGTAGCACCAGTCAGTTCTTCAATGAGTAAAACTTTGTCCTGCGGTGTTTCGATGGTACTGCTTATATAAGTTGTATCTACCGATGCAGTACTTTGTAATACCAATCCTGAAGGTATTTGTTCCTTACAACTGGTCCATAAGAGGCTGCTTGTAACAGCAATTCCGAGTGCGAGATACCTATTTTTCATATGCCGTATTTTAATTTTTTAAAACGTTGTAATCACACCCATTCTGAATCCACTAAAGGCCGGTTCGTATCGGCAAACACCGCCCGTACAGTTAATCCCTTCAACTTGTTTGGTGTATTGCGCCGTGAATCGGTGTGAACCGCGAGTATGTGCGATAAAAACATTGGGATAATGGTGTGCTTCCTTCACATGTTTATAATTGGGCGAAGTATTGTACATATCTGATAACGCAAAACTCCATTTTGGTGCAATATTAAATTCCACCAAGGCAAAAGCCCATGATCCAAAATCTTGTTTGGTTTGCATGTACTGAAATTCGGTTCGCACTGATCGTTTATCGCTGATTTTATAAATAAGCTCCAAAAATGGTGTGAAGGCCACTACATTGGGGTAACTTTCTTTTACTTTTTGTTGATAAATGGCCTGATTATATATCATAAACTGTGCGCCGGCATGGATAATGAGGTTTTTGATGTTTCTGAACTCGGCGTCTACAAAGGCT
>JBMOFV010000049.1:0-21319 GCA_049318705.1 Chitinophagaceae bacterium | reverse complement strand
TTACTCCGCCGCGGCGGATAAGAATTGGTCTATCTACCAATTCACATTCGTATAATATGGAGGGTCCCCGGTGCAGGACATTCGGAAAGCTACAGATAAACGGGGGCATAAAAAATCAGGAACGATGATACCGCAGACCACGGATGGTGAAATAAACCAGATTTAAAAACAAACCCAGCACGAGGGTCATGCCCCAGGTGCGGGGATGATGAGCAGGTGACACAAAACGATTGCCGACTTCGGACAGTAGTTGATATGGCGCGGTGATGAGGTCCCAGGAATTAAAGCGCAAGTAGCGCCCCAGATACACCCCAAATCCCGATAAAAACAACATCAACCCAATTGCAATCAACACCGTACCTTGTTATGGGTATTACTGAGGTATGAAGGCGTGCAGCTATACATACGGGATACAACATAAATATCGCACAATGAGTCATGGACGAAATTGGACTATAATGCATGTGTCATCGGGAATATACTGCGATTTACCCGCAACGCAGAAGATGCAGTATTTCTGAGTAGCGAAAAATTCAGAATCTCTAGTGAACGCTTTTGGGAAATATGACTTCAAAAAGTGCGCATCAACGCTTATCAATTTTAGTCCGAACGACAGTTATCACTCATTTTGAGCATTATTCAGTATCCCCTAAGTACATGACTTACGCTTTAGCCCAGCTAAAATTTCCTATCGCAATAAAACAAAATCACCCTTAACCGTTCTCAACTTGGCATCGCCAAAACATTGAAACTGCAACAAATAAAAATAATTTCCAATATCGGCCGGACTGCCTTTGATCAGACCATTCCAACCTTCGCTGAGATTGGAAGATTCAAAAACCTGATTTCCCCATCGATCAAAAACTCGAAATTGATATTTTTGGAAGCGAGCATTGGCGATAGGACGGAAGAGGTCATTACGGCCGTCACCGTTTGGACTAAAGGCATTGGGCATCGCTAAATTACCGCAGCAGTTAATATACTGCAGTTGCACCTCCGCAGTATCCCTGCAGGCATTCTGATCTTCGGCGATCAGGGTGACTTTGGTATCTTGCAAACCGATATATACGAAACGTTCACCCACAAAACGGGGTGTATTTAAATAATCGTTGAGATACCATTTATAAATAGATGCACCATAACCTTGTAAGATAATGGAGTCGCCCAAACACAAATCCTTTCCGGGCGAACTGATTGCTGCTGACACTTCGGGATACTGTGTCAACTGAATCGTATCACTGGCGTAACACCCCGGAAAATTACTAACTTGAACGTAGTAAATACCCGATTCAAAGATGGATTGACGGTCAACATTACTTTCCCCATTAAACCACACATATTGCTTAAATGGCCCCGGATAAAGCATGACCGAATCCCCTTTACAAAAGAATTGATCGGCGCCCAAATCGGGTTGCGGTTTTGGTTTTAACCATAAAAAAGTTCGGGTGATAGAATCACAACCAAAGGTCGTTTTTAAACTATCCCAGTAGGCCCCGGCAACTGTTTGCCATGCACCTCCCACAAAGTAAGATTCGCCTTCACAAATATTGATGGAAGTATCCTTAATATAATACGGATGAACAGTCAGATTAAGGGTTCGAATACTATCGCAGCCATTGGCGTTCATGAACGTATCCAGATAAGTCCCTGATGCATTGTATCCCAGATAGAAACCCGGAGCACAAATGGACACATTTAACTGAGTATCGGTGATCGGATGGACAAGCAAATCTAAAGTTCGGATACTGTCACAACCGTTGGTATTGATCAAAGTATCAATATAAATTCCGGTATTCCCATAACCCAAATAGGTATAAGGCTCACAAATAGTTTGTGCAATACTTGAATACGTGATGGGATTTACGGTTAGATAGATGGTACGAATACTATCACAGCCATAAATACTAAAAAAACTATCGACATAAACACCGGTTGTATTATAACCGAGAAAAACGTCGCCCTGACAAATGTTTTGGTTGATATTTGTGTACTCAATTGGATGAACAATCAGGTTCAGAATTCGAACACTATCACAACCATTTGCATTGATAAACGTATCGAGGTATGTGCCACTGTTAGAATAACCTAAAAAGCTATTGGGCTCACAAATACTTTGATTGATAGTAAAATAAGTAATCGGATTTACCAATAGATTGAGGGTACGTACACTGTCACAACCATTGGCATTCATCAAAGTATCGACATAAGTTCCTGTAGTATTGTAACCCAGATAAGAATTGGGTTCACAAATGGTTTGATTCAGGTTTGAATAAGTGATTGGCTGCACGATTAGATTCAATGTACGTATACTGTCACATCCATTACTACTGACCAATGTATCTATATAGGTACCAGATGAATTATATCCTAAATAAGAATCAGGTTCGCAGATGGTTTGATTTACGACCGAATACGTAATAGGATGAACCGTTAATGTGATTGTACGGATACTATCGCAACCATTGGCATTGATAAAAGTGTCCAAATAAACACCGCTATTCTGGTAACCCATAAATTGATTCGGTTCACAAATACTTTGATTGATAAAAGAATAGGTTATTGGGTTAACTGTGAGGTACAGTACCCGAACGGAATCACAGGTATTTGCATTGATGAAGGTATCCAGATAAACACCACTACTCGAGTATCCTAAAAATTGATTGGGTTCACAAATGGTTTGATAGAGGGTGTCATAAGTGATTGGAAAAACTGTGAGCTGCAAAGTGCGAACACTATCACATCCATTTGCATTAATGAACGTATCGATATAAGTTCCCGAATCGCTATAACCTTGAAAACTTCCTGGCTGACAAATACTTTGCACCACGGTATCATAAGTTATAGGCCATACGGTTAAATTTAAAGTTCGTATACTATCGCAACCATGACTATTCAGCAGCGTATCCACATAAACGCCGGATTGTGAATACCCCAGAAAAGATGATGGTTGACAGATGGCCTGTGTGATATTTGAGTATGTAATCGGCCAAACAATCAAATTGAGTGTTCGGATACTATCACATCCATTCGCCTTGATGAGTGTATCAACATAAGTACCACCGGATGAATATCCCAGAAAACTTCCCGGTTCGCAAATACTTTGATTGATGGTCGAATAAGTTGTTGGGTTTACCGTCAATTGTAAAGTTCGCACACTATCACAACCATTTACATTCAAGAGTGTGTCGATATAAATACCCGAACTTGTGTATCCCAGAAAGTTTTCGCCCTGGCAAATCGTTTGTTGGATACTTGAATACGTGATAGGATTTACGAGCAGATTTAATGTTCGAATACTGTCGCAACCAAGGGCATTGATGAAGGTATCCAGGTATGTACCGGTGGCAGAATAACCCAAAAAAGAATTTGGTGCACAAATGGTTTGATTCAGCGTAGAGAAACTTCTGGGCTTAACCCATAGATGTAAAGTGCGAACACTATCGCAACCCTGACTATTGACCAAAGTATCTACATAGGTGCCGGTGCTACTATAACCCAAAAAAGAATTTGGTTCACAAATGGTATCGTACAAGACACTAAAACTCGGATTGCTGACGACAATCTGCGAAGTGAGGGTATCCTTGCAACCAAAACCGGGATATGGTGCCAGTATCAACTGATACGTCATATTCGTTGCGGGTGTTGGGATAACCGGATTCTGACCGGTCGCTAAAATGGTGGAAAATGTAGAATCATACCAGGTATAAGTTTGAAATCCTGCGGGAGCATTCAAGCTCATGGTTGGTGTATTCACACAAACTACGCTGGATGTCTCGAACAAAGAACAAGTGAGATCTACATAACCGTATCCAAAGTGACCGCCATTGGCACAATCACCTGATGCAAAACTGACCACCACCGTACTTCCATTCCATCCTGAAAGATTTAAACTCCCTGTCGCCCAGGGCCTGTAGCATGTATCCCCATTACAGGTAAAACCAGGTAAAGCCGATGAGGCCACAAAAGTAAATTGGGAACAAGGAATTGGCGTACCGGTGGCAGAATCAAAAGCCTTTACTTCGAAACGTGGTTTTTGTGCATTGGTATGTGATGAACCAGGGTCCTGAAACACCACCGCATAACGAAATATCAGACTGAAATTACTGACCGTTGGAGGAATGTGCACATAATAACTAGCCTTTTCGGCTTGTTTGCCACTAATTTTATTGCCCAATTTAAGCGAATAGTTGCCCCCACCGGGCGCCACTATCGGAAAACCACCGGTAGGGTCAATACCCGGACCGTTTGTGAGCATATGACGATTAAATAATTGTCCGGAAGGAGCTGTAACAATGGGGCAACATTGTCCGGTATCAAATTTCCAATATCCATAATTCCCATCCTCAAAATCCATATTTGGCGGACAGGTAACAGAGACTTGCGCTGTGGACTGATCAAACAACAAAACCAACATTGCAAAATAGCGCAGCAATCTTTTGATTTTCTTCATTTTTAAAGTTTTTTCTGGAGTTTCAGGTTTCTAAATCTCCACAAGATTATTATGATAAACGCAGTGTTTAAGAGATCAAAAGGAATTAAAGCAAAAATATTGCCATTTGGTCAAAAAACTACAAATTTTCAACTAAATTATCAAATATTCATGTAAATATCGCTTATTTGGAGGCTCCTGAATAACTCAGCAATGCTGTAAATTCAAGGCGCGGGTTATGAAGCTGTATATTATACTGCGATTTGCCCGCAACGCAGAAGATGCAGTATTTCTGAGTAGCGAAAGATTCTGAGTCACTGGTGAATGCTTTTTTTGCAATAGGCTTTAAAAAAGTGTACATCAATGGGTATAAATTTTCACTTAAAATGACCGTCACTACTCATGTAGAGCGTTATTTACATGGGTACTAAATAACGTTGAAGTAGGTATATGTTGAAACGTTAGGTATTACCCTGATTATTTTAGACCAAAATACCTCCGGGTAAAGCCTGATTTATCTTCGCCAAAAGTCCTTCAAACAATGGGTTTTAAAAATATCTGTCCAGCAATAAACTAATCAGCGCAACGGGTAAATAAATAAAACTGGCGAACATTACTTTGCGTGCTTTCACATCGGAGTTGTCTTTCAGAAACAGGATGGAATTGTATAAATACCAAATACCCGCGATGAGGAGTCCGGTGATGGAAATCCATGAACCCAATCCGGCAATGCTGGGTAGTATGCTCAAAGGAATGAGTACAGCACTGTACAAAACACATTGAAAAGCGGTGAAGTATCCGACCTTTCCGTGTCGGGGCAACATTTTCATGCCTGCCCTTTTGTAGTCTTCATGTGCCACCCAGGCGATCGCCCAAAAGTGTGGGAACTGCCAAAAAAACTGAATGATAAACAAGGTCCAGGCTGCCAAACTCCCCAAATGGTTCGTGGCTGACACCCAACCAATGACACAAGGCAGAGCACCGGGGATTGCACCAACCATGGTTGAAATCGGCGATCGCGTTTTAAGGGGGGTATAAACCAACACATAGAGCAAATAACTCAGGAGGGCCAGCAAACTGCTTAATGGGTTAAATACGGTGTACAAAATGTATAAACCACTGAACAATGTCAATCCGGCAAAAATGCTTGCTTCCATTTTACCCATTCGACCTTCAGGTAAGGGTCGCATCATTGTTCGTCGCATGAGCTGGTCAATATCTTTTTCCCAAATTTCATTTGACGCATTGGCGGCGCCGGTGACCAATAATCCACCCAAAAAAAGAAGCAAGGTTTTGGTAATGGTGGGTTGTCCTTCAGGAACAATGAGGTAAGAAACCACACTTGAAAAAACCACTAACAAACTCAGATTCAATTTCATGAGTTGTTGATAGTCTTTCAGTTTATGGATGAGATTCATGAATATTTTTACACTTCAAACCCTTTGAAAACAAAATATTGATTAGCACTTACCGAACGATTTTAAAATTGAAATCGCTATTCAACAGAACTTCCGGCCAATCAATGCCTTTTTTATTTCTAAACGGGTTATCGTAGGAGTGCAAAAGTGAGATATATTCAAGAGATAATGAACTTTTGTCGCAAAATTATTCATAGCTATTTTGAAGGCCTTATCAATACTGCGCAGCGAAACCGGATTGATACATTTGAAATCGACCTAATTGTCATGCATAGTGTGAAGCAAAACTTCGGATATTATTGCCGAAAGCCTTCTATTCAATACAAAATATAGGTTTGTTATCACAGGTAATTGTCGTTCTTACCGGCAACAAAGAGAAATAAGTGTACATAAAAAAATCCAGACCGGAACAGTCTGGATTCATGTGTATAACAAAAGAATCAATTAATGTGGTTTTTCATCGTCTTTCAGCGGCACATTTTGGGGGATAAAATCTCCACCTTCGCCATTGTCTTTATAATCATAAGCCCATCGATGTACTTCAGGAATTTCACCATCCCAGTTTCCGTGTCCGGCATTGATTGGTGTAGTCCACTCCAATGTATTCGCTTGCCAAGGATTTGGATCTGTTACTTTTTTACCTTTCCAGATACTGACAAAGTAATTGAATACAAACAGTAATTGTGCAAAAAATACGATGATGGCAGCTATAGAAATCATTTTATTTAAATCGCCAAACTGGTTAAATGACTCCCAGTTACTGAAATCATAATAACGACGAGGCATACCCGCAACACCTTCGTAGTGCATGGGCCAGAAAATGACGTATGAACCAATAAAGGTGATGAAGAAATGGATATAGCCCATTGTATTATTCATGAATCGTCCATACATTTTCGGGAACCAATGATAAATTCCGGCAAACATTCCAAAGAATGCCGAAATACCCATTACAATATGAAAGTGGGCAACAACGAAATAGGTATCATGCAGGTGAATGTCCAAGGCAGAATTTCCAAGGAACAAACCGGTTAATCCTCCTGAAATAAAGAGAGAAACAAAACCTAATGCAAACAACATGGGTACGGTAAATCGGATATTTCCTTTCCAAATGGTTGTTAACCAGTTGAACACTTTTACCGCAGAAGGAATTGCAATCAGCAAGGTCAACAATACAAATACACCACCCAAAATCGGACTCATCCCTGTTACAAACATATGGTGAGCCCAAACCAAAAAGGCCAGTACAGTAATCCCAATCAATGAAAGGATCATGGCCATATAACCGAAAATCGGTTTGCGGGAATGGGTAGATAGAATTTCGGAGGCCATCCCCATCGCTGGAAGCATGATGATATATACTTCGGGATGCCCAAGGAACCAGAATAAATGTTGATAAAGAATGGCAGAGCCTCCAACATTGGGTAGGGCTTTACCGGCGATGTAAATTTCTGATAAATAGAAACTTGTTCCGGCATGGCGATCAAACAATAATAAAACCGCTGCCGATAACAATACCGGGAATGACAATACGCCTAATATGGCAGTAAAAAGAAATGCCCAGATTGTCAACGGCATTCTCGTCATACTCATGCCTTTTGTACGCATATTCAATATCGTTACGATATAATTTAAACCTCCCAACAAAGAAGATACAATGAATAATGCCATACTGACCAACCACAAATCCATACCTAAACCAGAACCCATCGAAGCTTCTTTCAGGGCACTTAATGGAGGGTAAGTGGTCCAACCGCCGGATGCCGGACCGGTATTAATGAATAATGAACTGAACATGATAACGCTTGCTCCGGCAAAGAACCAATACGACAACATGTTCAAAAATGGAGAGGCCATATCACGAGCACCAATCTGTAATGGAATCAATAAATTACTAAACGTTCCACTCAAACCTCCGGTCAATACAAAAAACACGAGTACTGTACCGTGAATGGTTACAAGGCCGTAATACATTTCAGGATCCATCTTTCCGCCTCTTGCCCAATCGCCTAAAAACTTTTCCAAAATCGGAAAGGTATCTTCTGGGAATCCGAGTTGTAAACGGAAAAAGACAGACATCAATCCTCCGGCAATGGCCCAGAAAATTCCGGTAATCAAAAACTGTCGGGAAATGATCTTATGATCCATGCTGAACACATATTTCGTAATAAAATGTTGTTTGTGTTCATGATGTCCATGACTGTGTCCGTAGTCGTGATCATGATGTGCATGATCGTGGTGATGGGTATGTATCTCTTGATGCAGAGTTGCTTCGTTACTCATATCTTTCAGATTATTTCATTGTTATTTTTTTTGAAGAATCGACAACCGGCTGTGTTGCTTCCGCGCCAGGATTGGCAGCAGGCACAGTTTCCGGATGGTTTTGGGCATAATATGACTGTTGTTTTGCCAACCAGGCATCATGTTCTTCTTGTGTTTCAACAATTACGATAGCACGCATGGAGTAGTGACCCTTTCCACACATTTGATCGCAAGACAATTCATACACAAAATTTTCATTTCCTGTTTTTTGTTTCATTTCGGTGGTGGTGATGATGGGTGTAAACCAAATCGTGGTTGTGATACCAGGCACCGCATCCATTTTAACCCGGAAATGACTCAAGCCCACATCATGAATCACATCACGTGAACCAATAATAAGCTCAACGGGTTTACCTTTCACCAAACGGATTTCGCCGGTAGGGATAACGATATCATCTAAATTGGTTTTATCTGTCCAATCCTGACCCAATACATTATCCTTATCATTGATTAAAGTATATTTTTTCTTTCCTAAAACCCCATCTTTTCCCGGGTAACGAGATATCCAGTTAAACTGTTTACCAACAATTTCAATTTGCATTTTGTTTTTTGGCGCTTCAGAAGTAACCGTAAACCAGTTTTTTAAACCGATAGCCACCAATACCGCCATTGCAACAGCCGGAACGGTGGTCCAAATGATTTCAAGCTTGTTGCTATGAGAGAAAAAGAAAGCTTTTCTGTTTTCCTGACGCTGATATTTGTAAGCGAACCAAAACAATAAAGCCTGCGTTACAAAAAATACAATCCCTGTGATGACCAAAGTCACAACAAACATGGAATCATACTCCACTCCATAATCGGATGCTGCTTCAGGCCCCATCAATGGCATCATATAATTATGACAGGCCACGATGCCGATCATGAAGGCTGCAAAAACCACCAGCATCGACCATGCCAGTATCTTATTCCGCTTTTTATCAAACTTTTCTTCTCCTTGAATAGAGGCGATCAACTCACTACTACGTGATACCTGATATAAAACCACATAAATCGCCGCAACGAGGAGTATTATCAAAAATCCTGACATATCTGTTTCTTTTTTAGCTTATATGAATGATAGTTTCTTTAAGGAATGGATGATTTTGAGGAACCATTGGTGCTTTAGTCAGTTTGTTTGCAACAAGCCAAATCACCAATCCAACAAAACCACAAAGGATACCAATTTCGAACCAGCCCATTTGCCAATCCGCACCAACGGTACCCGGCATAATCATTTGATAGAAATCAATCCAGTGACCGAAAATGATTAATACGGCTACCAATACAACCACAAAATAATTGCGTTTGTTTGGGCGTGGCATCAAAATCAAAATCGGGCAAACAAAATTTAAAATAATATTTAACCAATAGAAGAATTTGTAAGGTCCGTGCATACGAATCTTGAAATAAATGGTTTCCTCAGGAATATTCGCATACCAAATCAACATGAACTGAGAGAACCAGAGATAAGTCCAAAAGATACTGAAGGCAAACATAAATTTACCCACATCGTGAATATGCTCATCGCTCACGATATCCAAGTAGCCATGGCGTTTGGTATATAAAATCCATAGCATAATCATACTCATACCACTCACAAAGGAGGAAGCAAAGGTGTACCAACTGAACATGGTCGAAAACCAATGAGAATCAATACTCATAATCCACAGCCAAGGGATCGTAGAAGCCAGGGTTAGAGCAAAAACAAATACAAATCCGGCAGAGTATTTAAAGTTGATCCAATACGTTTTTGTAGATCCTTTTGGTTCGCTATCCTGCTGAACCGACAAATTACGGAGCTTCACGCCTAACCATCCCCACAAGGCAATCACCACTACCGTCCAAATACTGAAGAATGGTTTACTTAAAAAGAAATTCTTTAAGGTATTGAGGGAATTATGAGGAATATTTCCTTTTTCCAACCAATGGTAAATATGATAATTATCGGTCCAGATCAAGGTTAGAATGATGGCTCCTGCGATGATGCCCAGCACCCAAACGATGCTACCGATGGCCTCCGGAATCCGACGGAATGAAACAATCCATCCGGCCTGTGCCAGGGAAGTAGCACTTAGGATAAATACACTGGCGAGAGAGATCAACAAAAAGAAAATGCTGTTTTGTAACAATACAGCCCAGAATCTTGTTTGTGACACCACTTCGTTTGAAAAAAGCAGGGTTGCGACACCGGCGCCCAGGGTAATGAGGCCAATGACCAAAAGTACCAAACTCGTCGTCTTTAATTTAGCCGGTATTTTAAACTCTTGATTTAACATTACTATGAATTTTTATAGATACTATTTTGAAATGTTTTAGTGCTGTGCTGGTTTTTCATCAGCAGCTTTTGTTGCAGTTGCTTCGGCGGGCTTGGCCAATGAGTCCTTACTTGCAGGGCTACTTGCCGAACCACTGATCATCGTAAATGGCGCTCCACCATTTTCACTTTGTACTTTTTTAATATAGGCCACTACCTGCCAACGTTGACGGGTATCTAACTGACTGGCATATGCTCCCATGCTATTTTTACCATAAACGATGCCATGATAAATTCTACCCTGCGTCATAGCCAAGTACTTTTCGCCACTTTTTAAATTCGCCGGCATAGCCGCAAATTTTCCACTGGAGTAAAGCGGGCCGTTACCGTCAAGAGCAGTTCCATGACAAATACCGCAATAAATCATGTATAAACGTTTGCCTTCTTCTAAATCCGCATCGTTTAAAGTGAATTTACAAGTGTTTGCATTGGCTGCAGTGGTATCACTTTCGGCAATATGATCCGGAAGGGCTTGCTCGCGGGCAACTGTTCCCGGAACAGGCATCTTGTTATACTTACCGCCTCTTTCAGTGATTTTTTCGGTGCCATGGTAAAAATCACGTGCTACTGAATACACCATATCCGGTGCATACGTTTTACCCGGGTTTCGGTTATATTCACTACAAGATACCATTCCCACTGCGGCAAGAACCGCTAATCCCAGTGACCATTTTTTAAACTGATTCATATGATTAGGCAAGTTGTTGTTTAATTTCATATTCTTCTTTTTGATCGAATCGGCCATACCACCAGTCTGCCTCGGCCATTTCAACTTTAGTTTCTTCTGCACCGGTTGATTTCAAAAATGCTTCTGTACTGGCAGCATTCTCATCGGTCACCTCAATGGCCATCACGAATTTATCGTCCGTTTGACGCGGATGAAAGATATGTTTTTTTACGCCCGGCATGATTTGATTGAGGTAACAAAAGGTCAATACCATTCCCACCGCAGCGAAAAGTACTGTCAACTCAAACACAATAGGAATGAACGCCGGCAAAGGAAAAGTAGGTTTACCGCCAAAGTTCTGTGGCCAGTCGGTTGTAAAGATCCAACCCATAAAACCAAGGGCCGTTGCTGTACCGGTTATTCCATAAATGAAGCCCGCTACGTGCAAATCACTTTCTTTTTCGCCTAAAGCGACATCCAAACCATGGACTGCAAAAGGGGTATATACATCATGAATCTTATAACCTGCGCTACGAACTTTTTTGACGGCGGGAAACAAGACCGCTTCGTCATCGTATACAGCTACTGCAAATTTTTTTACACTCATGTTATTTGTTGTTCGTTTTTAATGTTCAATTCTTCTTAATCACAAGGCTATTAATGATGATGCGATTGTTCCTCGGCAAATTCTTCGGTCGATTGCTCTTCAATTTTTTGCATTTCCGGTTTATATCGGTCACCACTGGTTTTTAAGATAAACTTGATTTCCGCGATGGCAATAACCGGGAAGTATTTGGCAAATAAGAAGTAACAGGTGAAGAATAATCCAAAGGAACCCAGATAGAAACCAACCTCAGTCCATGATGGCGTATAATAACTCCAGCTACTTGGTAAATAATCGCGATGGAGAGACATGATGATTACGAAACGCTCAAACCACATCCCGATGTTTACGATAATACTCATGAAGAACGTAAACCAAATATTCCGGCGAAGTTTTTTGAACCAGAATAACTGCGGAGAAACCACGTTACAGGTCATCATCGCCCAATAAGCCCACCAATATGGTCCCATTACACGTAAACGGAAAGCTTCCTGCTCCCAAAGTACGCCACTATAATAGGCAATGAACAACTCGGTTAAATAGGCCACACCCACAATGGAACCGGTCAGTACGATTACTTTATTCATGGCTTCGATATGGCCGATCGTGATATAATCTTCCAGTTTTAATACCTTACGTGTAATCACCAATAAGGTTTGTACCATCGCAAATCCTGAGAATACCGCACCGGCAACGAAATAAGGGGGGAAGATGGTGGTATGCCATCCCGGAATCACCGAGGTTGCGAAGTCAAAAGATACAATCGTATGTACAGAAAGTACGAGTGGTGTACTCAAACCAGCCAATACCAATGATAACATTTCATGACGTTGCCAATGTTTAGCGCTTCCTGCCCAGCCAAATGAAGCCATTCCGTAAGCAGCCTTGCGGAATTTAGTTTTTGCACGGTCGCGGATTGTTGCGAAATCAGGAATCAAGCCCGAATACCAGAACAATAATGATACGGTAAAGTAAGTTGAGATCGCGAATACGTCCCATAACAAAGGAGAAACGAAGTTCGGCCAAAGTGGTCCACGTGTATTTCCATAAGGTAAAACGAAAAAGGCATCCCAAACACGACCCATGTGCCAAATCGGAAACTGACCGGCACACATTACCGCAAAAATCGTCATCGCTTCCGCAGCGCGGTTTACACCGGTTCTCCAACCCTGGCGGAATAACAAGAGGATCGCAGAAATGAGGGTTCCGGCGTGACCAATACCTACCCACCATACGAAGTTGGTGATATCCCAACCCCATCCAATGGTACGGTTCAGGTTCCATACCCCTGTTCCCCAATAAACTTCCCAACCCACACTAAATACCCCAAAAAGGAGCAATGAGGCTGAAAGAAAGAAACCAATTTTCCAAAGCTTTGTGGGCTTGTTTTCAATAGGTGCGCATATATCTTCCGTCACCTGATGATAATCCTTCTTACCGTCCACTAAGGCTTCTCTGATAACCGATTCGTACTTTAAATGCATATCTTCTTTTATTTTTGAACACCCGGGGTGTTTACTTTATTGATGATTTAGGCGTGTGCTTTTTCAGATCCGTGTGATGCTTCCTCTGGGTCGCGACTCATCACTTCTGATGCGTTTCTGATTTTTGACAAATAATTGATATTCGGTAAAGTATGAATCTCTTCCAAAACATGGAATACACGCTCCTTCTGATCTTCATATCTTAATTTAAAGATGGCACTCTCGCGGTCATTGACATTCCCGAAAACGATCGCATCTGTAGGACAAGCCTGTTGACAAGCTACTTTCGCTTCACCATCTTTCATCAAACGACCTTGTTTTTTAGCAGTGGCTTTAGCCCCTTGTAATCGCTGCACACAGAAACTACATTTTTCCATTACACCACGACTACGAACTGTTACATCCGGATTCAATACCATACGCGTGATATCGTCGTTGATATCGTCACGTCGGCCATCGGTGTAAACGTTGTCATCAAAACAATCTGCTTCATTCCAGTCGCGCCAGTTAAAGCGACGTACCTTATATGGACAGTTGTTGGCGCAATAACGTGTACCAATACAACGATTATAAGCCATTTGGTTCATCCCTTCCGAACTATGGTTGGTGGCATTTACCGGACATACATTTTCGCAAGGTGCGTTATCGCAATGCTGACAAAGCATCGGTTGAAACAAGGTTTGAATAGAATCCGGTTTGCTCGGATCACCGGCAAAATATCGGTCGATACGAATCCAATGCATATCATGCACCAGCAAAACCTGATTTTTACCTACCACGGAAACATTATTCTCAGCCTGACAAGCAATGGTGCAAGAACCGCAACCAACACAACTGTTGAGGTCAATACTCATCCCCCATTTCATCCCGTGGGATTCAAAATTCGGATACAATGTACCATTCTTGCGGTAAGCTTCCTGCCAGTCTTCCTCCGTTTTAGTCGCATGTGCTGCGGCTGCGTGCGGGTCAGCGTGCGCATCACCATGTGCATCCTTTGCAGCATGTGCATCTTTAGCGCCGTGCGCATCGTGGCCGGCTTCACCATGACCACCATGATGAACCACACCATCCGGAGAGGTATAATGGCCCAAAGCATCTTTACGTTTGTTGTAAAGTTGATTCGGGTCTTTTTTAAATTCGTTTAAAGAATATTCATGAATAATCGGGCGATCATTCTGATAACTATGATGGGTTTGAGTGATTGCCAACTGATAAGTTTCGCCGGTATTTTTTAAATCTACGGCAGAGGCATAAAAACTCAGATTCCCGGTTGCATCCTGCCCCATCAAAGGATAGACATTCACCCCTAAATCGGCAGCTGCTTTACCCACTGTTTTACTACGACCATAACCAAGGGCTACAGCAATCACATCATCGTGTACACCAGGAACAACCAAAACCGGTAATTTGACTTCTTTACCGTTTGTTTTGATGGAGAATACCTTTTTATCGCGGTCTACTTCGTTCAAATCTGTCAGTTCCGCACCCATTTTTTTAGCACGGTTCGGTGACATGATTACATAATTATCCCAAGTACATTTAGTGATCGGATCAGGCATTTCCTGTAACCATGGATTATTACTCCATGCAGCACCTCGTCCGATTCCTACTTTTTCATAAATGATTAATTCCGGAGCACCTTCAGCACTGGATTTAGCGGCAGCAATTTGCGACAGTGCATCCGCTACATTTACGGAGAACGAAGCAGCGGCCATTGGCATGGTTTCAGGCTCCAGAATTCCTTTTTGAATGGCTTCATCAAAGGCTGTTTGACTTCCTAATTTGCCAATCCAATAATTTTTTACGTATTCATATTGTGAAACCGGATTACCTGCCCATTTCAGCAATGATTCATCCAGTCCACGGGTTTTAAATAAAGGTGCGATGCTTGGCTGCATCAGGGAAGTATAGCCGCTATGCGAGGATGCATCTCCCCAACTTTCCAGCCAATGATTCACCGGCGCGGTGATTTTACATTTAGACGCCGTTTCGTCCATACGATCATTCAAAGCCAATGATAGTTTTAATCCTCCTAGGGCTTTTCCCAAAGTTTCACCCATTGGATGATCATATACCGGATTACAATCAAAGAACATCACTCCACCGACTTGTCCGCCTTTCAGCGCTTCGGCAAATTGAGCCATTTCATGATCATTTCCTTTTTTCGTTTGATTGGTTGTTGCAAAAGTGATGGTTGAACCATAAGCACCTAATGCATTATTAATGGCATTGACGACAGTTTGGATAGCTGCGTCATTGCTTCCGCAAACCACTAATGCTGCTCCTTGCTGTGCTTTTAAATCGGCGGCCATTTTTTTAACGGCAGCACTCATTCCGGCGTTCAGGCTAGAAGCGCTTCCGCCATTGATTTCAGCGAGCAAGGCTGCCGCAACGGCTCCATACTGCGAAGGTTTACAGGTATAACGCTCATCTGCGCTACCACCGGTCAAACTCATCATTCCTTCTACCTGATAATGTTTACCCATTACCGGGTTTTTGGCACTGATTTTTCGGGTTTTACCATATTGTTTGGCAAAAATTTCAGGCGAAATCCAGGTACCTACAAAATCGGCACCGATGCTTACAATAACTTTGGCATTATCGAAACGATAAGCAGGAATAGCCCGCTGACCGAAAGAATTTTGATTGGCATCCAAAATACCGCTGTATGAAACCGCGTCGTATTGAACGTGTTTGGTGTTCGGATATTTTTGAACAAATTGAGCAACAGCAGATAAGGTTGATTCACTATTCATCGTTGATGTAACGAGATAAAGTGGCTGTGAACCGATGGCTGCAAGCGCCTGCGCTACGGCATTATCAATACCTTCCCAGCTCACTTCCTTGCCATCAATGGTTGGAAATTTGGCACGGGCTGCATCATATAAATTCAACACAGATCCCTGAATACGGGCAGTGGTGGCACCTTCCGTCAGTTTGCTATCAGCGTTTCCTTCAATTTTTATCGGACGACCTTCACGGGTACGCACCAAAACCGGAACGGCCTCACCGCCATCTACATAGGTAGAAGCGTACATTAAAGGCACCCCGGGTGTAACATTTTCAGGCTTGATGGCATAAGGAATGGCCTTACGAACCGGCATCTCACAACTGGCGGCCAATGTAGCAGCAGCAGTACTGAAACCCAGATACTTCAGGAAATCTCTTCTTGAAGTTGGCGCTTTGGCGAGCTGATCCACATCACCAAAAGGAAGATCTTCCTGGAACTCATTCGCTTCCTTCGCTTTAAACGCAGGAGTCTGGTTCAACTCTTCAAGTCCTTGCCAATATTGTTTTTTGCTCATATAATTTCGGATTCAGGATTCTTATTTCGGAATACTATGATTTTAAGAAAATA
The DNA here is from genome assembly GCA_049318705.1 of Chitinophagaceae bacterium. Lineage (GTDB taxonomy): Bacteria > Bacteroidota > Bacteroidia > Chitinophagales > Chitinophagaceae > OLB11. Next base: position 4,744 of record JBMOFV010000049.1, on the reverse strand, counting down.
GAGATTAGTAGTGACAACGTTGACATTCCAATCCCCCAATATCACTCACTTTAACATCGGTTCGTTTACCTTCTTTGATTTCCTGATGATATTTCTGGAAAATGGAATAATAATTATTGTCAGCAAATTGAACTTTGGTTTCACGGTGACAGTTCACACACCATCCCATACTCAAATCAGCGAACTGATACACCTCATCCATTTCTTCAATATTTCCATGACAACGCTGACAGGCAATTTTACCCGATACCACGTGCAGAGAGTGATTGAAGTAAACATGATCCGGCAAGTTGTGGATTTTTACCCATTCCACCGGCTTGGCCAGAATATTTCCGGATGCATCGCGTTTGTAATCCTTTTTATCAGCATCCCAACCGGCATACTCATATAATTTTTTGATTTCCTTATTCCCATCAACTTTGTTGCCTTCCAAATCAACCAAAGGATGTGTTTCTGCACCGGTATATTCGTTGATTTGTTTGTGACAGTTCATACAAACGTTGGTAGAAGGAATCATGGCGTGACGGCTCTTTTCGGCACCGGCATGGCAATAGAGACAGTTAATTTGGTTGATACCGGCATGCACCTTGTGTGAATAGAAAATAGGTTGTTTAGGCATGTAATTTTTTTGACGTCCAAATTCGGAACCTTTTGTCAGCCAAATACCAAAACCTACAATCAGGATAATCGCAATGAGGGCAATTACTACCTTATTCCGAAGGAATGGAACATCTTTCGGTGAAGGCAATCCCTTTTGGGCATTTGCCGAGCGACTCAATACTTTATTCACTTGAGTGAGGATAAATACCGCAATCAGCAAAATGATTGTCAAAATCACATACAAGAGGGTATTATCAGAGCTTTGTGGAGCTCCTGCGGCAGGACCTTCTGCTTTTGGTGCGGTTGGAGGAGGCAGATTGACATAAGTGATGATGGCATCGATATCTTCATTGCTAAGATTCGGGAAAGATGTCATCGCCGTTTTGTTCCACTTATTGTAGATCTCAACCGCGTATTTATCGCCGCTTTCTATAAGTGAAGCAGAATTTTTAATCCATTTGTAAAGCCATTCCTTGCTGGGAACCCTGCCGTCCACGCCATTCAACTTCGGACCGGTGGCGTCTTTATAGGGATTGTGACAGGAGGCACAATTGGCCTGAAACAACGCTTTTCCGTCAGGAGCAGCACTCACGTTCAGCGCCTGAAGCGTGATAAATATGAAAAGCAGTATAAATCCTTTGCAGTCTTTCGCCATGCGGGGTAGATAACTTAACATCAGTTATATATAATTTTGTGTTAAATTCAGAATTGCGCAAAGGTAGTGCCTGAAATCTGAAAATTATACACAGAATGGAAAAAAAATCCAGTGCATTTTTTCGATGTGGAATAAGTTGATAAAAATCATGTTTTTTTTCTAAAAGTGCCTGAAATCAAGCATTCCGGCAATTGCACTTTTAGGTATAAACACTTTTGGTTCTTTCAGAAAAAAGAATTATTCTCCACACATTATTTTCCCAATGTCATCAAATTGTCAAAAAATTGTTCGCGTATCATTGAAGGAATTTCCATCCCCTTAATGGGTTGACCATTCTATCCTCGGCCTATCTTTGACCCATGCAATGGTGCCTGCCTTTTTCCTTTCCCGACGTCGAAACGAAAATTCGTCATTCAGAGGCTATTTATCTCAATGGATCTTGTTTTACCACCCATATGGGGCGTTATTTAAGCCAGGCTGGATTTCGGGTAGCCCAAAACACCCATGGCGTAGTATTTAATCCGCTCAGCATCTGCCGTTCGGTTCAAGACATCATCCTTCAAAAACAATATTGCCAGGAGGAGCTCTTTCAATTGTACGAATATTGGCATAGTTGGTTCCATCATTCCGATTTCTCGGCCTTGGAAAGGGATGAGGCTTTGCATTTGATGAATCAACAAATCCTCCACCATCATGCATTTTTAAAACAAGCCCGCTGTGCCATCTTTACCCTCGGCTCTGCATTTGCTTATTTTCATTTGTTGGAAGGCATTTATGTAAGTAATAATCACCGGGCACCCCATGATTGGTTTCGCAAGGATTTACTCGAGGTGGAAGTAATCCGCAAAGCCCTCGAAGAAATGTGTAAGGCATTAAAAACCTTCAATCCCCACATTCAAATTTATTTCACCATCAGTCCGGTGAGGCATGTGCGGGATGGGGTGATTGAAAACAATCGCAGTAAAGCCCGCCTGATTGAAGCTGTGCATCAATTGAAGGAGGTTTATTATTTTCCGGCCTACGAAATTGTAACGGATGAACTGAGAGACTACCGCTTTTATGATGCGGATAAAGTACATCCAAATTATGAGGCCACTCAATATGTATGGGAACGATTTAAATTAGCTTGTATCGATGCAGCCGACTATACGTTGATGGAGGAAATGGAACAACTGAACCGGGCTGCAAAACATCAGGCCAAAGATATTCGCAGCGAAGCCCATCAAGCTTTCAAGCAGCATCAACTGAATCGTTGTATCAGCCTTGAATCACAATTCCCTTATCTGGATTTGAGCGACTTAAAAAAGCAGTTTCGCAGTGACGCATCAGAATAAATCATCTTTTGGTGAATACACTTTTTATCAGGAGACTTTTATAGGCTGCCATGCAATAAACGGATTGGGGTTTTCTCCTTTCAGGTATTTGATACCCGCTTCTACATCCCTGATTGCATAAGGCATACGCATTTTGCTGTTATGAATGTCACGCATCACCCCTTCGGCCGACAAAGTATAAATGATGTATGAACGATGGATTTCACCGGTTTTGGTATCGGTACTATCGCGATATTGACCACACAAAAAAAACACGGATTCATCGGGTAGTTGCAATAAATATTTTTCCTTTTTTTTACCCTTTTCATCGAGCCATTTCCATTCGTAAAAGCCATCAGCAGCAATCAAACATCGTTGCTGCAAATAAGGTTTAAAACTCATCTTATCCTGAGCGGTTTCGAATTGCGCATTCAGCAAAGGTGCTGTTTGCCAATGCACTTCATACCCCCACTGAATGATTTTTAAATGGGATATGTCGTCGGCACAAAGCACGGGAGTATGTGGCATGGCAAAACCATTCAACTCCAGGCCAGGATTAAACAACTCCGGGACCGGTTCGAGGCGACCTTCAAATTTTTCTTCAATCTGCGAAATAGTGGCTGTGAGTTTGGTACGGTAACACATGTCGGTGATGGGGTTATCTGTCAAATGTAAAATGGGAAAATTACATCTAAAACATGACCATACAGTTTGGACCACACATTTTACAAAGTTATAATCTATAGGATTTCGTTCATTCGTGAATCAACTCTTCCCCGGGTATTAGGTACTGATTTCTTTGCACAACATACTTTCATTGAATGACGCCAGCAATTTGCTTCATTGGAGCCTGCACTTTATATTTTTCCTTGAATTTCGCTGGGAGTTTTGCAACTTTACAGCCTGAATCATGAGTGAACTATATGCCCGTCGCGGGGTATCCGCACAAAAAGAGGATGTGCATGCTGCCATCAAAAATTTAGACAAAGGTTTATACACCGATGTTTTTTGTAAAATTCTTCCTGATCATTTGAGTGGTAGTGAAGATCATTGTTGCATCATGCATGCCGATACAGCCGGCACCAAATCCATCATCGCTTATTTGTACTGGAAAGAAACCGGCGATTTAAGTGTCTGGAAAGGCATTGCTCAGGATGCCATGGTGATGAATATTGACGACATGATTTGCAGTGGCGCCACCAACGATTTTTTACTCTCATCTACCATCGCCCGCAACAAGAATCTCATTCCCGGTGAGGTGCTGAGTGCGGTGATTCAAGGTTGCGATCAACTCATACAGGAATGGGCCCAATGGGGCATTCGTATTCATCATGCCGGTGGCGAAACAGCAGACGTGGGTGATTTGGTAAAAACCATTGATGTGGGATATACCGCTATGGCGCGACTGCTTCGGTCGCAGGTTGTACATGTTCAACCCAAACCCGGCGATGTGATAGTGGGTTTTGCTTCATACGGACAAAGCAGTTATGAAAATGAATACAACAGCGGCATCGGATGTAATGGCCTCACCAGTGCCCGACATGATTTATTAAACAAACACTATTTACAATTTAAAGAGAGTTACGATCAGCAACTCGATGAGTCGATTTTATATGTGGGTAAACATCGTTTAAGCGATACCGCACCCAATGGCATGCGTGTTGGCAAATTACTCCTGTCACCAACCCGAACCTTTGCTCCGGTGGTCAGGGATATTTTAGCGAAACATCGCTCATCTATTCGCGGCATTATTCATAATACCGGTGGCGGGCAAACCAAATGCTTAAAATATATCCCATCCGGTTTACGGATCATCAAAGATCAATTGTTTGAGCCCCCATTTATTTTCGAATGGATACGCGAAGCGGTTGGAACAGCGCCCCGTGAGATGTACCAGGTTTTTAATATGGGGAATCGTTTAGATATATTCACTGACCACGAAACGGCCCAATCTTTAATAGACATCGCCCAAACTTATCAGATCGATGCACAAATAATTGGTCGTGTTGAAGCTGCCGATCAAAAATCTTTACTTGTACAATCGGCATTGGGTGAGTTTGAATACAGCTAACTTGAGTTAATCGCCATGCAAGGATAAATTGTTGGCCCTTCGATAATAAACCTACCTCACCAACAGCACATTCCCCGATTTACGAATCCATTCGCCATTCGGGCA
>JBMOFV010000048.1:0-21725 GCA_049318705.1 Chitinophagaceae bacterium | reverse complement strand
CTCACTTCTACCTCTGCATTATCGCTCATGATAATCACGTTGGAATCGCCTTTGAGCAGTTTACTGACATATTTGAGATTGATGAGATGGGAATTATGTACCCGGCAAAAAGCCGGTGTAGACAACATATGCTCCATTTCTTTCAGGGTTTTACTCACCAAAATTTTTTCTCCGTTATTCAAGAAGATATACGTGTAATTATTGGTGGACATACACCGAACAATATCCGTGGCAAAAATAAATTTTAAGCCCTCCATCGTTGGTAGAGCGATTCGCGCAAAAGGATTATTGTTATTAAACAACTGGATGTTTTCAAGAAGTAATTTGATTTTCTCAAAAGGAGATGAAAACTTTCGATGCTCAACCACGCGTTCATAAGCAGCCGTCAATTCATCTGTATCTATCGGTTTTAATAAATAGTCGATTGCGCTGAATTGAATGGCTTTAATTCCATATTGACTATGTGCGGTTGTAAAAATGATATCAAAACTAATATGAGGTACTTTTTCCAACAATTCAAAACCATTCATTTCCGGCATTTCAATATCCAGAAACAACAAATCAGGTTGAAGGGCCTGTATTTGTTTTAATGCTTCAGTAGGTTTTGAACAAATAGCCACAATTTCAAGTTGCGGCAAGTAGTGTGTGATTAGCTTTTCCAATACCTCTGAGCTGGTCACTTCATCATCGACAATGATAGCTCTCATGTTGTAAACATACAGATATTTTACTAAAGCATACGATATTCAAAAACATTTTTCATGAATTTTTGTCACTGAAATGCCGTTGACCCTCTTTATTATTTGATCTCATTGTATTCCCTCACGCTTTCTATTTTGAATTCGAGTTAGCCGGACATAGCAGATGACTAAACCTGATGATTTATGATTATTTTGCAGGAATTCTTGAAGACATGTATGGAACATTCTATTAATTTTGTCCCTCCTGATATGCAAGAACAAATATTTGATTCGCAGCAAGGAAAAATAAAATACCAATGAAAGTAGTCATTTTTGCAGGGGGGCTGGGAACCCGAATTTCTGAGGAGAGCCACCTGAAGCCAAAACCGATGATTGAAATCGGCAACAAACCCATTCTCTGGCATATCATGAAAATATATGCAACATACGGCCATAATGATTTTATCATTTGCTGCGGATATAAAGCCAGTGTAATCAAAGAGTATTTCCTGAATTATTACCAATTAAATGCAGATCTTACAGTTGATCTTGCCCATAATGCCATTGAAGTTCATCAAAAACATGCTGAACCTTTCAAGGTAACCATGATTGATACAGGTTTAAATACCATGACAGCCGGACGTTTAAAAAGGGTTTTACCCTATACCCGGAATGAACCATTTATGCTCACCTACGGCGATGGAGTATGTGATGTTGATTTAGACGAATTACTTCAATTTCATCAATCTCACGGTAAAATTTGTACCATGACTACCATTCAGCCGAGTAGTCGATTTGGTGTGGTTCAAATGGAAGAAGATGGTTTGGTAAAACAGTTTGAAGAAAAGCCGGCCGACAGTGGTACATGGATCAATGGGGGATTTTTTATCCTTCAACCTGAGATTAGTAATTTCCTCACCGATGAAGGATTGGATGAAGTGATGTGGGAACGACAACCCATGTTTGATTTAGCCCAACAGCAACAAATTGTTGGTTACAGGCACAGGGGATTTTGGAAATGTATGGATACCATGCGCGATAAAGAAGAATTGGAGCATATGTGGCAATTTAACCCGCTTTGGAAAAAATGGTAACTATTCATCAAATCCGGCAAGTTTTTGCTGGCAAAAGGGTATTTCTTACTGGTCACACCGGCTTTAAAGGCAGTTGGTTATTACAAATTCTGGCTTATTGCGGTGCAGAAGTGACGGGATATGCCTTGCCTCCAGAGAAAGCGCACGATTTATATTGCCAAATTGATGGAGACAGCCTCTGCGTTAAAAGTCATTTTAAAGATATTCGGAATATCGATCAGTTAAAAGCTGCATTCGATGAAGCTAAACCTGATTTTCTATTTCATTTAGCCGCCCAGCCGCTCGTTCTGAAATCTTATCAGGATCCTTTGTACACTTTCGAAGTCAATACCATGGGAACCGCTCATGTTTTAGAGGTTTTAAAGAAATATAACCAGCCCTGTGTGGCAGTTATGGTAACCACTGATAAGGTTTACGAAAACAACGATACCGGCAAAAATTTCTCTGAAAACGATCCGCTGGGTGGATTTGATCCATATTCTGCCAGTAAAGCTGCATGTGAATTGATTATTTCATCTTACCGTCATTCATTTTTTCATCATTCAAATATGGCTGCTCATAGAAAATCGATTGTTTCGGTGCGGGCAGGAAATGTGATTGGCGGAGGCGATTATGCCGATAACCGAATTATACCCGATATCATTCGTTCCCTGGAAAATAATGAAGAAATTGTTTTGCGGAATCCTAAGTCTACAAGACCATGGCAGCATGTTTTGGAACCTTTGGCAATCTACCTCGATTTAGCCATGCATATGTTTAAGGAGCCGGATAAATGGAATGAAGCTTTTAATATTGGTCCGGATAAATCGGATGTATGGACGGTTGAGGACTTAGCCAAAGAAGCCATTGCTGTTGCAGGTAAAGGCCGTTTGCGCATTGAGCAAAACCCTGATGCACCGCATGAAGCCGCCTTATTAATGCTGGATAATCAAAAAATTAAAGATAAACTTGATTGGAAACCCCGGATGAATGCTCGTGAAGCTATAGGCGCCAGTATTCAATGGTACTTGGAAGATGAGGATGCCAGCACCCGTTGCCTGAAACAAATTAAATCATTTTTCGATGACGAAATTCAAGATGCAGAACACGATTGATTATGATGTCAGTTAAAATTCACTCAAGCAATATTCCTGCGGTCAAAATTATTGATCAGTTTAATAGTATGGACCATAGGGGGGCATTCACCAAAACATTTCATTGGGATTCTCTCATGGAACAGGGAATTCAATTTGAACTCAGAGAAAGTTTTTATTCAATCTCAAAAAAGGATGTCATTCGGGGGCTACATTTCCATAAGCCACCTTTTGATCATGCGAAAATTGTATTTTGTTCAAAAGGGGCCATTTTAGATGTAGCCCTGGACCTTCGAACCGATAGTGCAACATATGGGCAGCATGTGATGCAGGAATTATCGGCTGAGAATCATCTGGCCATGTATATCCCGCGTGGATTTGCCCATGGTTTTTTGTCGCTGGAAGAAGAATCCCAAACTTTTTATTTCGTAGATGGAGTCTATGATGCCGCATCGGATACGGGGATTTTGTATCGGGATGCGGGAATTAACTGGCCGGTCGAGAATCCTATACTATCAGAACGAGATTTGTCATTTCCAAGCATTCACCAATTTCAATCACCTTTTTAATTTCAGCAGCATGAAAATATTTATTTCCGGTGCTTCCGGCCTCATTGGCAGTAATTGTTTAAAACATTTTAAAGAAGAAGGGGAGGAGGCCGTAGGTTCTTATTTTAGTTACCCCGTTGAGGATACTGTTTATTTTAATACCCTGGATATTCATGATTCCCGAAATTTTGACTTGAAGACATTTGCCCCGGATGTGATTGTGCACTGTGGAGCACTGACACATGTGGATTATTGTGAGACCCATGAAAGTGAAAGTTTTGACCAGACCGTTAAATCAACAAGAACTTTAATAGATATCTCTAAAGAATTGAAAGCCAAGTTAGTATATATATCCACAGACTATGTTTTTGATGGTAAAAGTGGTCCGTATTCGGAGGAAGATCAGGTAAATACGTTAAGTATTTATGCCCAACATAAGTTACAAGCCGAACAAGAGGTTTTACAAAACTTGCCGGATAGTTTGGTTTTAAGGGTGACCAATGTATATGGGCATGAAGTCCGGAATAAAAATTTTGTATCCCGTATTATTACTCAGTGCCGGGATGGACAAACACTCCAGCTAAAACTGCCAAAAGATCAGTACGCCACACCGGTTAATGCCTGGGATGTGGCCAGGGCGATGCTTATGCTTTTAAGAGACAAGCATCAAGGTATTTTTCATATTGCCTCCACCGATTGGATGAATCGGGTAGAATTGGCCTTACACGTTCTGAAGTACTTCCCTGATGTAACCTATCAACTGGAATGTTTAAGCACGGAATCCTTGAATCAGCCGGCTAAGCGACCGCTTCGGGGTGGCTTGTTGAAGGAAAAATTTTCTGCACTTTATCCGGAGTTTTTGTTTGGGAATGTCGACATGTTTGTGAAAGAATGTTTGGCAAAAGGTGTATGATTGAGCATTAGGTTTGTTTAAACAGGGTTTTTCGATAATTTTGCCTTCCATTTTAAAATTGTATTTCCATGCCTTCATTTGACATTAGCAGTAAAGTAGATCTTCAAACCCTTGATAATGCAGTGAATACTGTAAAAAAGGAAATTGGTAACCGCTTTGATTTTAAGGGGTCACATGTTGTGATTGAACTGAATAAAAAGGATTTTTCCATTGCCCTTGAAGCGGATAGTGATATGAAAATGGAACAAATTCTGGATGTTCTGGTTTCCCGATCCATGCGACAGGGGGTAGAAGGCAAAAGTTTTGATTTATCGAAAGAAGTGACTCCATCCGGTAAAATTGTGAAGAAAACCGTTCCGGTTAAAAATGGCATTGCTCAGGATGAAGCGAAAAAAATCGTGAAAGCAATTAAAGATTCGGGATTAAAAGTTCAGGCGGCCATAATGGACGATATTATTCGTGTTACGGGTAAAAAAATCGATGATTTACAGGATGTTATTGCCCTTTGTAGAACATCAGAATTTAATATTCCCCTACAATATATCAACATGAAAAGCTAAACCCAAAGGGAGAATTAGCCCGAAAAATGGAATTGGTGCCCGTTCTTGCAAGGTTTTTATACAAAACGACTAAAATAATTGGTAAACAAGAAGGTTCTGCTTAACTTCGCGGTCTTAAAAACCGGCATGGTCAGCAATCATGCCTCAAAACAGATACACATGAAAAAAGGTATTCACCCAGAAAAGTTCAGATTTGTCGTATTCAAAGACATGAGTAACGACCACATGTTTTTATCACGCTCTACCGCTTACTCCAACGATACAGTTGTTTGGGAAGATGGAAATGAGTATCCGGTGATTAAATTAGAGATTTCTAATACTTCACATCCGTTTTATACCGGTAAAAATGTATTGGTAGATACTGCAGGTCGTATTGATAAGTTCAACAAACGTTACGCCAAGAAAAAGTAATTTTTTACGTTATTTTAATATGGGGGCCTTTTTGGGCCCCTTTTTTATTTACATGGGTACTAACTATGCTGAACAATATAAAAATACAAAGGCATACCCATTGTAATATTGAATGGGAAAGTTAAACCCAAAGCCATCGGAATATACAACCCCGGATCAGCTTTTGGAGCGGCGAGTTTCATGGCCGCAGGAACGGCAATGTAAGATGCGCTCGCTGCCAGAATCGCAAAAATGAATCTATTCCCTGCATCAGCGCTGACCCATTGACTCAAAAAAGCAACCAAACTTCCATTGATTGCCGGAATCACGAGTGCAAAAACTGAAAGGAAGAGTCCGTATTTTTTAAAGGCGCCAAAACGTTTGGCCGTTACCATGCCCATTTCCAAAAGGAAAATTGATAAAAACCCTTTAAAAATATCCGTCGTAAATGGTTTAATGCCTTCTGCTTGTTTCGAATCTGCAATTAATCCTATCAATAAACTGCCTAAAATAAGTAAGACACTGCCATTTGTAAAGCTGTGTTTCACTATTTCACCCATAGGCTTTTGAGTTCCGTTTTTTTCAAAATGGTGAATGAGCATGACCCCGACTATGATAGCCGGAGCCTCCATCAGCGCCATAACTGCCACCATATGCCCTCCAAAATGAAGCTGTTGTACTTCCAAAAATGCAATACCAGCTACAAAGGTTACAGCACTCACCGATCCATAGGTTGCAGCTACCGCACCGGCATCACTCACCGTCATACGTTGTTTTAATATCCAAAAACAGTAAAGGGGAATCAATGAAGCTATCAACAATCCAAATATGATGGATAACAAGATCTCGTTGTTCCAGGCACTATGTGATAATTCCTGTCCACCTTTAAATCCAATAGCAAAAAGCAGGTATAAGGAAATGAATTTAGATGAAGAAGGCGGTATTTCAAGATCGCTTTTTAATAAGGCCGCTATAATTCCCAATAAAAAAAATAATAGGGTGGGATTGGTGAGATTCGAAATTAAGGAGTTTATATCCACGGGGTAAAAATCTAAAGGATGATTCAATGTTTAGATAAGAAATTGCTATGCTCAATCATTGACTCCAAATTTAACATCAAAAAAATAAGTACACATTGAATTGAGTGGGTTCCAGCAAAAAAAAACCGCCCCATTTCGGAGGCGGTTTATAAATTAAGGGTTTCGTTTATTCTTTAGTCAATTTAGAAACATATTTCATGCCGTTATCGGAACTCAATTGAATCATATAAACACCGCTGGCTAAAGAAGAGATATTCATTGGAATAACCGTATTTCCTGCTTCAACCAAATGTTGACTACGACTGATTTCTTTACCGCTCAAATCAGATAAAATAATTTGAATGTTTCCAGCAATACTTTGTTGAATATTCAGGTTTACACTTTCCTTAGCAGGATTCGGATAAATCATCACTTGATTTTCTTCATCTAACATGATTTCATTACCACTTGGTTTGCTAGCAGGCGTGGTGAATTGTATGATGCTCGAAAAAGGACTCTGATAACCAGCACAGTTAACAGCTACTTGAACATCATAGGTTTTACTTGGTGTCAGGCCAACGATATTTTTAAAGGTTGCACTGGCAGAAGCCGTTCCATTCACCCAACTTCCAACCGGAGATGCAACACGATAACGTGTTGAGTAACCCTGAATGCCAGGTACGCTTGTCCAGTTGATACGAGCACCACTTGCAGTCACATTCGTCATGTTTATACCTGTTGGCGTAAAACAAGTATTCGGTGTTGAGAAATTTTGAGAAGTACTCCAAGCACCTTCTGACTGAGCAGAACAATGACGACGAATTTGTAAATTATAGTTTTTATTTGGCGTCAGGCCAACGATGTTCTTGCTGGTAGCATTGTTGTTGGCAGTTCCTAAATCAATCCATACGCCCGGGTTATCTGTAACATTTTCAATACGTAAAGAATACCAACCGAATGCAGGACTTACCACCGGACTCCAGGTAGCGGTCATTGAACTACCAGTAATACTGCTTACTGTTAATCCACTCACATTCACCCCAATACAATCGCTCATAGTGTAGAAATAATAAGTACCATCCAATGCATTCACATCCATATCAGCTTCCCAATGTCCTGCAACACTGTTCCAGGTTAAAACAGAATCATAAATGGTTGTACTTGGTCCGCTTACTTTTGCGATACGCATATTAAATTTGGCAGGATCTGCGTTATTTCCACTAGCTGGCAAATCCAGGAATGTTGCATTGTTGGCATTGTAATCGTTGAAGTCAGCTTGTGAGAAATATAATTTTAACCCACCTGAACCATTACTACCGCTAGTAATTGTAAAATCACGACGGCCATAAGTATAAAAAGGATGAACACCGGTTTGTACCGTGCTATTTAAATCAGACGACACAGTTGTATTACCCAATACATTATTGGCAGGCGTATCTACGATTCGAGCTAATAAGGCACATTTGTTCGCAGAATCTTCGTACATTCTGGTTGTACCATCTGCATGATTCAGGGTTTTGCTATAAGATGAAACAATATTTCTGACCTGAATATTCCCGCAAGCGGTTGTAAACTGAACCGGAATACTCCAAGGTGAATTACCTCCTGAACAAACGGTACGCACTTGTACATCATATTGTGTTCCTTGTGCCAAACTGGCTAACCCCTTGGACGTAGTACCAGAGGTTCCAGAAATCCATGCACCTGGTCCAACAGCTTCCCGATATCGGATTTGATAATAGGATGCTGCACCAACCGGATCCCAGTTTGCAGTGGCTGAATTACTCGTAATCGAAGTGATGTTCAGATTGACTGGAAATACACAAGTGTTTGTGGTGGTAAAAGTATTCGTCGCACTATAGGCACTTGAGCTGCCAGTGCAGTGTGTTTGAACTTCCACATCGTATTGTGTACCCGGCGTTAAACCGATAAGGACTTTAGATGGAGTAGATGAGCTACTTGTAGTCCATGAACCCGGACCGGCCGATAAACGTAAACGAATGCTGTACCATACAGCACCGCTTACTGGCGACCAGGAAATGGTTGCGGTGAAATCACCCACCGGAGAGGCCGTGATGCCGGTTGGAACGCCGCATGATTGAGCCTGACTTGCCTGTTGAAAGGCAAACAAGGTCAACAGGAAGAATAGAATCTTTTTCATGTTTTTTATTTTTGTTTTGTTGTTTTGGGTTGATCCAAACGATTAGATTCAGGAAAAGATTCTCCCCGTGTTGGACGTAGTTATTAATATGATTTTCCGGGCAAATCTACTATAAATTCTTTCAACATCAAAAATCTATCCACGAAATTCCGAATGAAACCGCATACTTCTAGGCAGCATTATTCAGAGAGGTCCTTTCCGCCAAAATAAAATGGGAGTAGATTTTTGATGGTTTTTACGACAACCACGGGGCCAATTTTCCCCGCAAGGATCAAAGGAAAGGCCTCCTGATTGCGATCTTCACATTCCGAAATAAACTGTCGGCACATGCCACAGGGAAAAGCCGGACTGTCAGAAGGATGAACTTCACTTTGATAACTAATGGCGATGGCCTCAATTTGATCTTCCGGAAATTGAGCAATTGCTGAAGCCAAAGCGGTGCGTTCGGCGCAGATTCCAACTGGATATGAAGCGTTTTCGATGTTAAAACCAGTGACAATATGACCATTTTTCATTTGAACTGCACTTCCAACATAAAAATGAGAATAGGGTGCATGGGCATGCTGACAGGCATTCCGAGCAGCAGTAAGCAACTCCTGAAAGGATGGACTCAATTCATCCTGAGTTTGAAACTCTTCGTATTCAAATTGAAAAACCGGCATGTGTAATTCAAATATAAAGGGTTTTATTTAAAAAATGGCCCGAAGACTGGCTCTTCCAGTATGGATGACATTACTTCCTGCTGGTCTTCTACCTTCATATTCCAGACTCATTTCAATATTTTTGGAAACGCGTTTGTCTAAACCTGCACTCCATAACCAATTTCGACCATTGAGTAATCCATCCAACATGGTATATCCTATCGCCGAATTACTATTTCCGTTAAATCGAATACTGGCATAGGTCATTTTGAGGCTAATAGATCCGGAGCTCAGAATATTATATCTCATTTCGCCCGAAAGATGATGCAAATAGGCTTTTTCATTTCCAAATTGTGGTTTGTTTTGCCGTTGTTCATACTTGTAATTGAATCCAGTTCGTAACTGATTTCGGTTAAGAAGTAAGGAAATGCCGGGCTCATAGGCTTCGTTCAAAATCTCATAATTTCTTGTTTCCAAAAATTGAGTTCGAAAAATTCGTAACCCGCTTCTATAATTCATACTCAGGGTCACACTCCGATGTGGGTTATATCGACTGCGCAATTGATGATCTTTATTTTGTCGGGCATCAATACCATAATTAAGCAGGGTTTTACCGGAAGCCAAGGTATAAATATAATCGAGCCCCCATTTGTTACTGAATCGATTGATAAGAATGGAGTTTACCCAATTGGAGGCATTGTTAATCAATACACTGTCCTCGAATCGATTTAGAAATGGATTGTATTGCCGCAATCCCTTTTCACCGATGAAACGATTATTCAGTTGCAATGCACTTTGTAAATACAACATACTGATTGCTTTTCGTATTCCTTTGAGTTTGGTGCTTTTCCAGAGTTGGGCGGGTTGTATACTGATGCTTTGATTATACAGGGCATATTTTGCTTTGACGTATTGGTTGGTAGGTGTAAAAACCTTGATGTATCTTTTTTCATCAGGGAATAACGCAATTTCAAATTCATTGAGTTGTTTAAGTTGGTCATTGTTGTAATCCCGCCAAACGTACAGCCCTTGTCCGGCAGGTACTTCCACATAAGTGAATTCTCGTTTCGGTTCCTGGCCTGAACCCATTTCATACAAGATATTGGTGGTAAGAAATCCATTTAAAATATTTCCCTGATATTCCAACCGGCCCAATAAACTTTCATCAGGCTTCAAATTGGTGATGCTACTGTCGGTAATGATGAGTTGCCTGTAAGCAGATGTTATTCGAAGTTCCTGATTTTTTAGAAAGCGAAAATGACCATTCAATGAATAAGTATGCCCTAGTGTACTCTGTCGAAATGAATTATCCTTCGTGGCGCGGTCATGTCGGAGGGTATATTCTGCGGAGAAATGTTTTTCGCCGGATGGGTTGTTTTTGATATAAAGACTGAGTGCATCAAATGAAAAAGAGCTATTTAATAAGGTATCACTTTGTTTATCCCGAAGAGGATTATGTTCAACAAAAAATCTGGTACCAATTAAAAGGTCAGCCATTTTAGGAAAAAGTTTTTCCAATTCAATCCAGGGGCGCAAAAATGATCCTTTGGTTTGTTCCGAAACATGGGTCGTATAATCAGATTTAATCAAGTACCGGAATTGATGCGAATTACCTGAGGCAGATAAAAATTGTTGATAGCCTTGAAATTGTTTTTCACGAATAAAAGTTGAAAATTTGTAATCAACTTGTAATAAATCTGATTTACGCACAGTAGCACTCAATTGGGCCAAATGTTCATTGGCCGGAGGTGCCTGTAAACCGGAGTTCCAATCGCGCGCAAATTCTACATTTCTAAATCGTTCCAGTGGTTTAAAACGGTCCTGAACAAATTCGTACAAAACTTGAGAGGCAAAATCAATTTTACGTTTAGCAGACCATACCTTTTTATGATTGTATCTGATTCGTCCTGCAAAACCGGTATGATATTGATTATGAATTTTAGAAAATGTATTGGGATCGAACTGGCTTAAAGTTCCTTCCAGCCCCAAATGATTATTGGTATCAATCTGATATTGAAGCAATGCGCTCATCATTTGTTGTTTTTTCGGTGTTACCAGCACGGAAATAGGCTCATAATCACCTTGTTTGACACCATTGATTGGCGCTTTCCAGGCATATACTCGCCCGTTGGCATTGGAGATACTTTGAACGTAATGGCCGTTTCCCGGGCCAACAAATGAAAAAGCCAATTGCCATTTTGCGCTATCGGGGTCTACAGAAAAAACATACACTGCAGGAAAAGTTGTACCATTCACCAAAGAGTCTGTTTTTCGGTACAAAATAAGATTATTGCTAAAGGTATCCTGAAATCTTGCACTCGGATAAAGTGCCTGTTGAATGCTATCGCCAATATTGGCCAGAAACTGTTTTTGACTGGAATCCAAACTTTGCTGGAGGTTTTGATTTTTGGCATCCTGGTTAGAATAAATATGGATTCCAAGTTTCAATTTTTCCCGGATTTGGATGTCTGTGCTGGAGTAAAACAATGAATTGAGAAAATTCCTATCTGCGAATTCAAATTCTACAACAAGTCGTAAATCTTTGGTAATGATGCGACGCGGCATAAATACAACTTCAGCGGTATTATAGTCAATGATATAATCCTGGTCTTCGCCTCGTTTCATTTGAATACCATCGATATAAACCCTTTCAGTACCTGCTAATACAATAAAAAATTGTTCACCATTTGGGCCGGTAAGTTTATACGGGCCTTGATTGCCTTCAAGTGGCGTTAATACATTTCTAACAAATTTACCTTTGGCCAGTGAAGCACTGAATGTACTTCGGATTTGTCCCCATTTTTTATCCAGCAACTGCCCGGAAACCATAGCACCCTGAACCCTTTTATAAAAATTCATAAAATAAGATTCCGGTCTTTTGATATCGTGGTCGCCTGCAGTAAGTACGGTTCTTTTACGTTGCAATTGCAAAAATACCCGATCAAATTCCTGAATTTGTTGAGTATTTCCTTCAGGTTGAAAGGGGATGGTATTATCCGTAATCGCGCCTATCAAACGAATAGAATCACCTAAATCACCTTCGAGCTGAAGATTGAACTGGGAGTTTAAAACGACATCCTGATTATTGCCAAATGAGAGTGCCCGCCCAAAAGTGCCGGAGTAATCGACATTTCCAAAATCAATGATGGTTTTGCTTTCTTTAGCAGCTTCGATGGCATCATAATAAAAAGGTTGAATGGCAATTTGTCGATCCAGGCGTTTGATATCTTTATGAAAAACACGCGTTGAAAGGGCAAATGGCAGTCTTTGATAATGAATCGTCACACTATCAGATGCAGGTCTATTTTTCCAGAAAAGGGTGGCATCCGACCATCGAAAGTAATAATCATTGCTGTCGACTTCATCGATATAAAACGAATTGGGTAGGATACTCAGAGAATCGATTTGCAGACTATCAACAGGATTTACAATTTTAAAATTCATTTGATTGTTCAATGATTCAAATTGACCATACACTTTGCCGAAAATGCAAAAGCTCATCATTATCAGAATATAAAAATGTCGAATCAACGGATGGTTTGAATGTGAACGTTTAAAAATACGGCTATTGTATGTAATGCATCAAATTCCATTAAAATTCTGAAGGTCGACCTATCTTATAAGTCCTGAATAAAGGGATTCTGACTAAATGTTTTTTTAAATAGGTCATTTTAATCAGAAGAAAAGAGCAGGAGACATGGTGATGCTGGTACGAATGATTTGAATCAGGGTGAAAGGAGGTATTCTTTATTTCGTATATTTTGGAATTGATTTTTGCAGGCATTTTAATTCATTTAGTCGCAAGCGCTTTGAATAGTAGACACTAAAGGGCATTTTCCTGCGGTAAAAGAACGTTAAAATTTTATTTATCTCTTGATTGGTTTGTCAAATCCCAAAAATTAGGAAATGCCTGATTGGGGTATTAGTTTTATCTCAGAATTATGAGACAGTTTATTACAATATTCGTTCATGTGGCGGTTTGCGGACTCTTTTTGCTTTCGCCCATCTATATCGCACCACATCCGGGAGAATCATCTTCCTTGTTTGAAAACCCATTTGCCTTAAAAGGCCTGGTGACCAATATCATGTTGGTATTTTTCTTTTATGCCAACTTCTATTTTTTTATCCCGCTATTTTACCAAAAAAAATATACAGTTTATTATTCCATTGCACTGCTGTGTTTTATACTGATTGCTATTTTACCTGCTCTCATGATTCCAACTCAATCAGCTTATCATGGTCATTCTTCCCATTCTCATTCACAAACCAACAGTACTACCAGCGATGAGATTAAGTTGTATTTATTTGAAATCCGACATTTGTTAATCCTCTTTTTTGCGGTCTTTTTCGGGTCTATGACTTTATCCATCAATTACAAAAGGCAACAATTACAAATTGAAAAAAACCAATCAGAGTTATCTTATCTGAAAGCCCAAATTAATCCACATTTTTTATTCAATACCCTGAATAGTATTTATGCCCTTTCTATTGAACGATCCAATAAAACACCGGAGGCCATTGTACGATTATCCGGTTTGATGCGTTATTTATTCAGTGATACCTCGCAGAAATATGCTTCGCTGGAAAAGGAAATTAATTATATCAATAGTTATATCGAGTTGCAAAAAATTCGCCTGGGCAATACCGCCAATATCAATTATATGGTAAATGGAGAAACCAAAAATAAAGTGATTGCCCCCTTGATATTAATCCCGTTTATTGAGAATGCTTTCAAGCATGGCGTGAATCCGGAGGAAACTTCTCAAATTGATATACAAATCAGTATCACCGAAAACAATCTTTATCTCAATGTGTTTAATCTGAAGGTGGATCATATCATTGATGAAGAATCACGAAGCGGATATGGCATTGATAATGGTCAGAAACAACTGAAATTAGCCTATCCCGACAAACATGAATTAAAAATCGAAAACAAACAACATACTTTTTCTGTAACCCTTAAATTAGAATTATCATGATTAAAGCAATTGCCATAGACGACGAACCACTGGCCCTTAAAGTTATTGAATCTTTTTGCGCAGAAAGTGGAATGGTATCTCTTGAAAAAACATTTTCCAAGCCCAATGATGCCATTAAGTACATCAATAATTTTCCGGTTGATCTTATTTTTTTGGATATTCATATGCCCTCGATTTCAGGTATTGACTTTTACCGAAATCTGGAAAAAGATGTGATGGTGATCTTTACAACCGCATTTAGTGAGTATGCCGTTGAAGGGTTTAACCTAAATGCTATAGATTATTTGGTCAAACCTTTTACTTTCGAGCGTTTCCAACAAGCCGTAGCCAAAGCGCATGAATTTTTTCTGTACTCCAAACAAACCGAAACCCCCAAACAAAATTTTATCTATATCCGGGCCGATTATAGCCTGATTAAAATTAACTATACCGATATCATTTATGTGGAAGGATTGAACGATTACGTGAAGTTCCATCTACAGGATCAAAAACCGGTGGTTGCGCGTATGACCTTAAAAACACTGAACGATCGATTGCCCGCCTCTGAATTTGTGAGGGTTCATCGTTCTTATATCATCCCTACCAGTAAAATTAACGCCATCAGAAACAAACATATTTTTATCTACAATGAGGGTAAATCGATCGAAATACCGATAGGAAAAAGTTACGAAGAAGATGTTTACAAAGTTTGTCGATAAATGAATCAAGATCACGATTTGTATCATTCACACTCATTTGTTTGAGTATAAAATGACTACTCGGAATCCTTAAAACCCAATCTTCGATCGATCAGAAAAGCCGGATGAATTTCCGGTTTTTTTGTTTGAGGTAATTGCACCTAAATTTTGAAGTTGGGTACAGTCAACTGCAAAAACGAATCAAAAAATCAAATACTTCGACAAATCCTAAATCGGGATAAGTCGGACTAAAACTCATGAATTTTCGTTCATCCAATCCGATCGCGTAATTTGGGATTAATGTTTCTATGTAATGTCTGGCGCCGGGTATTTACTTGTTGAAATCAGGTCAAACGGTACAAAAAATATCCGTGATTCGATAGAACTCCGGGTTCTAAAATAATGATCCAGGTATCCCTTTCTGCTGAAACAATCGATTGAGGTGTTTGTAAGCTTTTTCGGTAGCTTCTCTTCCGCGTGGAGTTCGCACCATATAACCTTCCTGAATTAAAAATGGTTCATATACTTCTTCAATGGTACCGCTTTCTTCACCTACCGCCGTTGCTATATTATTGATGCCAACAGGGCCACCTTTAAATTTATCAATAAGGGTCAATAAAATTTTATTGTCCATTTCATCCAAACCATGTGCATCTACTTTTAATGCTTTCAGGCCATGTTCGGCAATGCCAAGATCGATGACGCCATTCCCTAAAATTTGCGCAAAATCACGCATTCTTCGAAGGAGCCCATTTGCAATACGTGGCGTTCCCCGACTTCGTCCTGCTACTTCGCGACAAGCATCAGAGGTGATTTTTACACCTAAAAGATGGGCACTACGCAATACAATTTTTTCGAGCGTTTCGAGGGGGTAATATTCTAATCGTGATTTGATCCCAAAACGAGATAAGAGGGGAGCGGTGAGTAAACCTGAGCGGGTGGTAGCACCAACCAATGTAAATGGACTCAAAGCAATTTGAATAGATCTTGCGTTGGGGCCACTATCAATCATGATATCGATTTTATAATCTTCCATGGCCGCATAGAGGTATTCTTCAACGACTGTGCTAAGGCGATGAATTTCATCGATAAATAAAACATCCCGGGCTTCAAGACTGGTGAGGAGTCCGGCTAAATCGGCCGGCTTATCGATAACCGGTCCACTGGTTTCTTTTATATTGACGCCCAGTTCATTGGCTACAATTCGTGAAAGGGTTGTTTTACCCAATCCGGGTGGGCCATGAAAAAGCACATGATCGAGGGCTTCTCCACGTTGATTGGCAGCCTGAATAAAAATGCGCAAATTCACAATCAGGTCGGCCTGACCCGCAAAATCGTCCATACTACCTGGCCGTATACTATTTTCAAATTCCTTTTCGGGATTGAGATCAGGCGTATCAGCATTTAAATTCGGGTTCGGCATACCGTCAAAATTAACCCAAATTTTGTATCGACTTTAGAACGATACAAAATTTGCCTTCGGCTGACGAAATTTTCCTTGAAATTTTGTCAGGGTTAATCCCGAAAAGCCATAAAATGGCTTGTTTCGGCCCTTCGGGCAGATTTTGTAGCTTCTCGTCCAAAAGACGAGACAAAATCTAGGATTAAAGCTTTCATTGAAAAGAATGCAGAAGCTTTTATTTGACTACGATTGATTTTACGCCTATTAGAGATTTGGATCAATGAATAAGTCTCTTAACGAAAGAATGGATTTTCATTTTTTTCATGAATCGCTACCTTTATCAATAATTTTTATTTACTTTTGTGCGCGTTTCCAACAAACGCATTAAATAATTATATATATAAAAAATGGCTAAACAAGAATTATATACCGCACCCCGCAAGGTTGAAGGCGCTGTCATTGTAGATGATTTGCCAACGGCAGAGGAGAAATTAAAAGGTGTGGAAAGTTGGTATCAGTCCAACAGCAAAATGGTGAATAATGTATTGATCGGGATTTTGGCCGTCGTGGTGGGTTATTTTGCATATACCAAATTTTATCAGCAACCCAATATTGATAAATCAAATGATGCCATTTTCAGAGCACAGACTTATTTCGGAATGGACTCAATCAATTGGGCTTTGAACGGAGATGGTAACAATCCGGGTTTTTTAAAGATCATTGACAAGTATGGTGGTACACCTGCCGGAAATCTGGCCCATTATTATGCCGGTGTTTGTTTCCTGAAAAAAGGTGATTTCGCGAAAGCAGAAAAACACCTGAAGGAGTTTGATGGTAAAGGAACCCTGGTTGCAAAAATTGCGAAAGGATCATTGGGTGATGCCTATATGGAACAAAAGAAAGTGGATGATGCCATCAAAGCCTATTTGGAGGCAGGTGACGATGATGAAAATATTTTGGTTTCACCGATCTATTTGGAAAGAGCAGCCATGGCTTATGAAATGAAAAATAACGCTGCTGAAGCCATAAAAATTTATAAAGACTTATACAATAAATTTCCGGGCACAGGTCAGGCACAAAATGCCATCAAAAATCTGGCTCGTTTAGGAGAATATAATCCTTAAATATGTCAACACCCTCCGAACACGGAACCTTATTAAATATCAACAACCTGCAAGTACCCGACTCGCAGGTTGTTGTCGTTTATACCGAATGGAATGATGCCATCATTTTAGAATTACTGAAAGGGGCACAACAAATTTTCTCCTTATTCCCCAGCATTACCGTGAAAACCTTTAAGGTACCCGGTGCTGTTGAAATTCCATTCGCTTTGCGTCAGGCTGCCCTGCATTTAAAGCCTCAGGCCATGATCGCATTTGGTTGTGTGATTCGGGGCGAAACACCTCATTTCGATTATGTTTGTCAATCCGTAACAGAAGGCATCACCCGATTAAATACCGAAATAGATATACCCAGTATTTTTGGGGTATTAACGGTGAATAATGAACAGCAGGCTTATGATCGCTTGGGAGGGATGCATGGACATAAAGGGCAGGAAGCCGCCATTGCAGCACTCAAAATGATTCACTTTAATTCACTCCTTCATTCTTAATTTCTCCTTCCATGAACGTTCAGTTATTTATTCCTTGTTTTGTGGACCAACTTTATCCTGAGATTGGGATGCATACAGCTCGTTTATTGGAAATGGCCGGATGTACAGTCAGTTATAATGCCAATCAAACTTGTTGCGGACAACCAGCTTATAATGCGGGGTTCTTACAGGATGCCCGAAAAGTGAGTGAAAAATTTATTGCCGACTTTGCAGGTACCGATTATATCGTTGCGCCAAGTGGTTCATGTGTAGGCTATGTGCGGGGGAGTTTCGAAGAAATGTTTAATAATACATCTTGCCACAATGATGCCCGTCAAATAACCAAACGCATTTATGACTTGAGTGAGTTTTTAATTGATGTAGTAAAAAAAGATGATTTTGGAGCCACTTTAAATGGAGTAGCAACCTACCATGATGCTTGCGGGGCCTTGCGGGAATGTGGTATTAAGGCCGGTCCGCGTCAATTGTTGTCGAAAGTAAAAGGTTTGGAGTTGCGCGAAATGAAAGAATGTGAAACCTGTTGTGGGTTTGGTGGCACCTTTGCTGTTAAATATGAACCCATTTCCATTGGAATGGCGCAAACCAAAGTGAATAGTGCACTGGAAACGGGCGCCGAATATATGATATCGACAGATATTTCTTGCCTGATGCACATGGATGCTTATATCCGCAAAGCAGGCATACCTTTAAAAGTGATGCATTTGGCGGAGGTATTGGCGGGTGTTTAAGAACGATATCCTGTTTGATGGGCTTCAGTTGAGGCGAAATGGAATTACAAAAAGTCAATGGCAATTGATTAAAGTGATGACTTGAGGAAAGTTCAAGTATCTTTGTTAAAGACTCAAACATACTTGAAAACATGTCCTATTCCTGTCCATTTATAAAAGGTTCAGCAGTTTATAAAGCGCGTGCACTTTATCAAAGTATTCACCCAGAAGCCATGATTGATATACGTTCCATTTGTTTAAGTGGCTTTTTAGAAAAATCGAATGAATCTGAGCCTGAAATTGATTTAAATAAAATTACATATTCTAGTCCATATTCAATTTATCCCAACCCTGTAGCGAACAACTTACAAATAGAATGGAACCTCAGTGGAGATTCTTTTGGTTTGGTACAACTTGTTGATTTAACAGGAAATATGCTCCTTGATATTCCTTTCGAATCTGGATATCAAATTAAATCCATCGACCTCAGCAGTTTTGCATCCGGTATTTATATTTTGCAGTTTGTTTCTAACAATCGATACATTGGTTATGAAAAAATCATTAAACAGTAGTAAACTTCTGTTATTACTGTTGGGTATATTTACACAAGTCCATTCACAAACCAAACATGGTAACCAATGGGTCATTGGACATTTACAGAACGTATTGGATTTTAATACCACAGTCACACAATTAGATACTTCCCTGAATTATAGCATTCCTTTGATGGCGCAAGGGAAAAGCAATATTTGTGACAGCAATGGGCAGTTGTTGATTTTATGCAATGGCATGCGTTTATTTAATGCGGTAGGTAATTTAATTGAACAAGGAGATACCCTGGTGCCTGAAGCCTACTACGTGGGTTATGGTTCAGTTTCTGCGGTTTCTCAATCATCAATTATTCTCCCTGTTGATTCTGACCAATACTACGTATTTAATCCAGTACCTTCGGATAGTAATTTTAATACCAATTGGGTGAATGGCAATGTCTACTTTGATGAATTATGGTATCACCGCATCGACATGAGGGCCAACGGTGGTGCAGGTAAAGTTATTGAAAAAAGAGTGCCTCTAATTAAGCAGGTCAAATTGAGCCAAAGCCAAATGATGGCCTGCCGCCATGCCAATGGGAAAGATTGGTGGTTGGTAAAAATGGCACTAGATAGTAATAAGGCTTATGTTTTTTTTGTAAGCCACGACACAATTCTGCTACAACATACCATAGATTTTCCGCCCTATTTAAAAATATTTGGGGAATTGCATGGGCAAAGCAGTTTTGATGCCACGGGCGAACATTTTGCTACTGTGAGTAACAAATTTGGCGGAGAATTTTTTTACGGCGATTTTGATCGTTGTACCGGTATGTTGAGTTCAATGAAACGCGCAGTGGCGCCAAACTTGCCTTTTAATAGTGGGATTGACTCCAGCATCACTGGCTTATGCCTTTCGCCAAACGGTCAATTGATTTATGTGATTAAATACAGTCATATTCTGCAATTCCGGATATCCGATTCCACCTGGTACACGGTGAGCGGACCGGACACCACAGATGCAGCCTTTCAAGGGTATAAAACGGCAGTGGTTGCTCCGGATGGGAAATTATATGTAGGTAATTATCACGGTTATTACAAAAGTATGAGCGTTATTGGCAATCCCAATGGATTATATAGCACTTGTAATTTTTGCCGTAAATGCCTGCGTAGTGAGGCCAGTTTAGGTTATTTTGGCTTCCCGCCTTGTATGCCCGATTTTGCATTAGGCCCACTAACACCATGCTGGCCTAATGCAATTGACGATATGAAGTATGAACCGGAATACCGTATCTACCCCAATCCGGTTCAGGAGCAATTGAATATCGAATGGCAGGGTTCGAATTTGCGTTTCATAGAGCTTCGCGATATTGGCGGTCAAATCTTGGCACAACAAACGGTTGAACCTGGGAGTCAACATATTGAGATTGACATGTCGGGATACGCTTCGGGTATTTATTTGATTCAACTCAAAAATAACTTAGGTGCTGTTTACATGAAAAAGGTGATTAAATAGGGGCTCCTGAATAACGCTCAAAATGAGTGGTGATGGTCATTCAAGCGAAATTTTATAAAAGTTAATGCACACGTTTTTAAGGCATATTGCCAAGAAGCGTTCACTTGAGATGCAGATTCTTTCGCTATTCAGAAATACTGCATCTTCGGCGTTAATCAGGAGCCCCAAAATATGGCAGATTTTCGCTTTCTTTGCGTGGTAAAATAGTACTATGTCGAAAAAAATGAATCTGGAATTCAATAAAAATGAGGATGGGATGAAACTGGCGGTGAGCGATATGAAAAAAAAGCTCGCCATCATTGAAAAAGGCGGAGGCGAAAAATCGATTGCCAAACAACACGAAAAAGGGAAAATGACAGCCCGTGAGCGTATTGCCTATTTGATAGATCCCAAATCTTCGTTTATCGAAATTGGAGCCTTTACCGGTTACGAAATGTATAAAGAACATGGTGGCTGCCCCGCTGGCGGTACCGTTGCCGGAATTGGTTACGTTAAAGGTCGGCAATGTATTATAGTGGCCAACGACCAAACGGTGAAGGCAGGTGCCTGGTTTCCCATTACAGGCAAGAAAAACTTACGCTTGCAGGAGATGTCGATGGAGAACCGATTGCCTATCATTTACTTAGTAGATAGCGCCGGGGTGTACTTGCCCATGCAGGACGAAATTTTTCCGGATAAAGAACATTTTGGACGCATATTCCGAAATAACGCCCGCATGAGTGGAATGGGCATTACGCAAATTGCCGCTGTAATGGGTTCATGTGTAGCCGGTGGAGCTTATCTGCCAATTATGAGCGACGAAACCCTCATGGTGGAAGAGAACGGTTCGATTTTTTTGGCAGGACCCTATCTGGCAAAAGCAGCCATTGGTGAAGATGTTGATATACAAACGCTGGGTGGAGCCAAAACGCATACCGAAATTTCGGGCATTGCCGATTATAAATTCAAAACCGAAAAGGAATGTCTGGATCAGGTGAAAAGGATTATCGATAAACTGGGTTCTCCGGCCAATGCCGGTTTTGACCGCGTAAAACCTTTGGCCCCTGCAAAGGATATGAAGGAGATTTATGGTATTGTTTCACCCGAAAACAATAAAGCCTACGATGTGGTTGAGGTGATAGAACGCCTGGTGGATAACTCCGAATTCGATCAGTTTAAAAAAGATTATGGCAAAACCATCGTTTGCGGTTATGCCCGTGTGGATGGCTGGGCGGTGGGTATCG
>JBMOFV010000047.1:0-22274 GCA_049318705.1 Chitinophagaceae bacterium | reverse complement strand
TGACCATATGAACTCAATAGAAGAATATTTTTTCGGGAATCGTATTGAATAGAATTCACCGCAACCAACTTTTGATTCAAGGCCAATAAGGGGGATTGTTGAAATTGATGGTTAGTGGGTTGAAATTGATACAATTCCCCGGAAATAGATCCTAAAATAATTTGATGATATTTGTCGAAAGTCGCAGTGGTAAATACACTTTCCGGAATTGGAAATTTAAACAATTGAAATTTACCGGTATTGTCATCCAATTCCAAAACATCGCCGTTAGAAAAAACACTGAATAATTTGTTTCCGAATGAGAGTATATCCAGTAAATCTGTTTCTTTAGGAATCAAAGGTGTAAAATATTCAAGCACCTCTTCCGTCAAGGAATTGTATCGCAACAATCCTTTGCCGTTTATGTGAAACCAGACTTTGCTTTCACTTTCTTCAAGTACCCAAGATAATTTATATTTTTTAAGAACTGAAGGATAAATAGTCTGATTCTGGCGAGTATCAAAAATATAAAACCCATCACTGCTTAGTAAATAGAGGAAACGACCATTTCCGGCATGTAGTTTATGAATTTTAGAAGAAGGTAAAGAACGGGGATCTTCCGGGTTATGCCGGAATACCTTCATGTAATTTCCATCGAAACGGTTGAGGCCGTCAAAAGTGGAAATCCATATAAAACCTTTGGCATCTTGCGCCATATCGGTGACAACCACCTGCGATAAACCTTCTTTGAGTTGAATATTTCGAACATAAATTTTCTCAGGCTGAAAACCTTGTGTGTAGCCTGTCAACAGACAGACCATTAAAATACCGATGTATCCTGATATTTGTAAGTATCGCTTCAAGCTGAATCAACTTTGGCTAAGATATGATTTCTAGAATATCATCTCACGAAAATTGAGTATTTGGTCAGATAATCCATGAATTTGGTGGTTTTTGCAGAGAAATTGGTAAAATTGCAGACGCAATGTCTGATCAACAAAATACAATCTTAGGATTAAAATTACCCACTGATCCAAGATGGGTCAACCTGGCGGAGATGTCCTTACAGGATATTCTGACCGATCATGCCTATTGTGAACAAAAAGCAGCCAGCAACTGTATTAGTTTAATTCAGAGATACCCCCACCATCAGCGCTTGGTTGAAGAACTTGCGCCCATTGTTACCGAAGAATGGGGACATTTCAGAATGGTTCTTTCGGAATTAAATAAACGAAAATTGAGTCTGGGCAAACAACGCAAGGACCTGTATGTGAATGAATTGATGAACTATATGCAGAAAGGCGGGCACCCGGATGATCGTTTGCTCGACCAATTGCTCGTCTTTGCCTTGATTGAGGCCAGGAGCTGTGAGCGTTTCAGGCTAATGAGTGAAGAATTGGAGGACGAATATCTTCGTAATTTCTACCGAAAATTTATGATTTCCGAAGCGGGGCATTATCGTTTGTTTTTAGACCTGGCAAAAACCTATTTACCCCATGAAAAGGTAAAAAAAAGGTGGAAAGAATGGCTTTTGATCGAAAAAGAAATTTTAGAAAATATGGAAATACGGGGTGATCGTATGCATTAGCATCAAGTTTGTAAATAAGTTGTAAACCAAATCAATATTTTTGTATTGTAGAAAGATATAATGAACCTTTGTCATCATTAAAAGAAATAAACATGAAAAACCTGAAATCGATTCTCTTAGCCTCTTTCTTAACGATTGGCGCATTCTCAACAACTATTTTCACTTCTTGCGATCCTGATGCTTGTAAAGATGTCGTTTGTCAAAACGGTGGTACATGTACAGATGGTCTTTGTGCTTGTCCTACAGGATATGAAGGTACAAATTGTGAAACCCTGTCTCGTACTAAATTTTTAGGTGTATTCACAGGTGCTGAAACTTGTACAGTAGGATCTGACAACTACTCAATCACTTGCACTGCAAACAGCGATGATACCAAATTTAATATCCAGAATTTGTATAACGACAATCTGACTGCTATTGCTTCTGCTTCTGGAAATGCATTCACCATTCCTTCTCAAACAGTAGCTTCTGGCGTAACAGCAGTAGGTTCTGGTACAATTACAGGTAATACAATCACAATTACTTACACAGTAACGAACTCTATGACTTCTAACACTTGTACATTTACAGGTACCAAATAATTATAAAGATTATATGTAAAAGACTCCCTTCGGGGAGTTTTTTTATGCGCTTATTTTTAGGCATTAAGGTAGTTCATTGAATCCCTGGCGACCTCAGGTTGATTGTGCATCATAACAAGACCAGACAGGAACTTGATTTTTCTCAAAATTTGAAAGAAACAATTGAAGTATTTGGTCTTTTAAAACCATTTAAAAACCCATGAACTATAACGCCTACTTGCCATGCACGACCATTAAAAAAATAATACTTGTATGAAAGAAAATAATAAAAATGGAATTACTCGCTCATTTTAGGTCATATACCTATCCGGGTGAATGAATTACTTCTTGAGTAGAAACTGAAATAGGCTAGCGCTGTAATCAGAATTTATTGCGTTTAAAGACTAGTAACTTCAAGGTCTCCCAAATTCTAAAAAATAATATCTTTCAGAATAAAGAAATTCCTTACGAAGGGTGTAAAACTTTTAGCTTTATACAGCGAAACTGGTTCCACAACCACATGTGGATGAAGCGTTCGGATTTTTGAAGGTAAACCCACGCGAATTTAGTCCTCCTTCAAAATCAACTTCAACACCAAATAGATAGATTTCATGGGATGGATTCATGATCACCGGAATCCCTTCAAGTATATACTCACGATCCGCTTCCTCCTTTTCATCATATTCCAACACATAGGTCATTCCGCTACAACCACCACCTTTCACCCCTACCCTTAAGTAAGGTTTAGTTGCATCCGTTTGAAGGAGTCTTTTCAATTCGCTAATGGCTCCTTCGGTTAATCGAACCGGTATTTGCATAACTTCTGACATATTTGACTATTTATTTTCGTTGAGCGTTGCCTTCTTTTCCGCATTTTTGGCGGCTTTCAAAGAGTCATATTCGTGTTGATTTTTAACACCCGGTGCGCGCACAACTCGCATTGAATCTGAATTCGTTGCCACCTGCTCCGTTTTAGGCTTTGCTTTTCGTTTACGTTTCTTTTTCTTTTTGTCTGAGGCGTCCATTTGAAAAACAAATAAAACACTCAAGAGACTAACGACCAGTAACAGAAATTTTCTCATTCTTAAATGGCTGGTTGTTTAATTTAAATTGTAAAACATATTGTCCGTTAGCCAGCGGCCCTTTGTTAAAACTGAACAAGTTATTTCCCTTCGAAATTTGAGAAGCATACACATGACGGACGAAGCGCCCATTCATATCAAACAAATCAATTTCAATTTTACCACTTTCTGGCAAATCTAATTGAATGCTATAAACATCTTCAATAGGGTTCGGGAATACTTGAACCTTTGATTCCGTGTTTTCTTGTACATCTTCCACATCCGTAGGCCATGCTCCGGTACTAATTTTTGCAAAATGATTGGTCCAGGTATTGTTGGTATTGCCGTACATTCCAAATACCCAAACGGTAGGAACCGAAGCATTTAATTCACGCGAAGCACCTGAATAATCTCCCCATCGGGTTACACCGTTTTGCGGAATTACGCTGGCATAACCTGTACCGGCCTTTACCATGATCGGATTTGATTCCTGAAAATTGTCGTTGACAAATACGGCTCTCATACCCGGAAAATCACTATTACTAGAGCATAAGAAATGAATCAAAGCTGATTGATCGGTATTGGTCCATCCCATTGAAGCTATGGAAGGAAATGCGCAATCTTTTCCGGTAATTTTTATGACTTTATTATTTTGTAATTGCCAATTGGAACCATTCTTTTTCAACCTTGAATAGTTTACACCTGAATAACCACTTCCGGCATCGCTGTGAAACACATAGTGGATAGTTCCATTTAAGTAAAACCCATCCATACCACGGTTATCTCCAATCTGCAAATCTACATTTGTGCCTTGTTGAATTCCATCAGCCGGTGATGGTGCACTCGGGATAGTAACATATTGGTCAATGATTTGGGGATTGTTTTGAACGGCATTTGTAATTTCATAAATAGCCAAATTCGTTCCAAAAAGGGTTTGATCCGTACTCACGAGGAACATATTATTTCCATATCCACCACCTTGACCGTTTGTCATCGGAACCATCGTAAATGGACTATTGGCAATATTATACCACAAGGATGCATCGGCTGCCGCAAGTGATTGACCTGCATAACATTTTGTTTTATCAATTTGATAAATCACACTCTGTTCATAATCATAATTGTTTGTAAAAAGATTTCCCGTTACAAACACATCATGATTTGAAACCCCAATTTTTGGATAATCAAACCACACATTGGTGCCTATAGCCGCGCTTTGATTACCACTAAATTGATAGAAATAAAATCCATCAGATGGATTGGCTGTTTTAGAAAAAGCTAACAGCAGTTGTGATGAAGATGAATTTCCTGCACAAGTTTGAGCAAATACAATAAAACGATCGGCCTGAGGGTCAAAAATCACCTTCGGGTCGCAGGTATTGGTTGTCAGTAAGGAACCATTTGAAATGGATGAAAAAAAGTTTTGTAAGCCTACAATAGAACCAATACCCGCACCTGTGTTGGTATTATATGTTCGTATACTGCTATTGACGACTGCAATCAATTGTCCGCTTTTATTAACGGCACATGAATTATCCGATGGAGTTCCCTGATTACCCAACGCATTGTATCCTACAATCAAAGTTGGATCCAGCCCACGAGTTTTCTGCGCGTTTGTGGATTCTTCATCCAGTCCTGCCTGAATAGCCGCTTCTTTTTCTTTCATTTTTTCCTCTTTCAGCAATTTCAACGCTGATTCATCCTTGGATTCATTTTTCGAAACCACAGGCGTCATCATTGGCAAAAGTTCAATATCATCTGATTTAGGAATTGCAAAACCCAAATAAGTACCCTGTATATTCATTCGTTTGGCACCCCCGGCTTGAATACCGTTCTGATCTTGTGCAAACAATAGATTGATACCTGAGTAGGTCAGGCAAAGAAAAAGAAGCGTTTTTTTCATGTATAATTTCGTTTCGTTGATAATGAATAAATTGTCCTTAGTAACAATTTGATAAGTCACAAAATTACGACAAAGTGATGGAATGAAGCCATAAATAGCATTGATTGACCTTTGGAATCTTTACTTTTGCCGAAGAAAAAAAAGTATTTCTTTTACCGAATCGGGCATATCCATCAAAGAAAACACTGATCAGAACCACGTTCCCACATGAAAAGTTTCCAAATCCCAGACTTTTATCGCAGTCCGCTTATTTCAGCCATCAAATCAGCTCGCAAAAATGCGGATAAGATGAAAAAAGATTTTACCCCGACCAGATTAGATTTTGGCCCTTTGGAAATTTTTCTGGCCCGACATTTTGGATTCTGTTATGGAGTAGAAAATGCTATTGAAATCGCATTTAGAACGGTAGATGAAAATCCGGGAAAAAGAATCTTCCTTTTAAGCGAAATGATCCACAACCCCCAGGTCAATGCTGATTTGCAAAAAAATGGTGTGTCGTTTATCATGGATACCAAAGGCCGGATTTTGACTCCCTGGGAAAATTTAAATGCGGATGACATTGTGATTATACCCGCTTTTGGGACCACCCTTGAAACCGAACAAAAACTTCGTCAAATTGGCATTGATCCCCTGAAATATAATACGACCTGCCCCTTTGTTGAAAAGGTCTGGAACCGTTCCGAACAGATTGGAACCAAAGGCCATACCATCATCATTCATGGCAAACCCGACCATGAAGAAACCCGTGCAACTTTCTCACATAGTAGTGTGCATGCTCCGGCGTTGGTGATACGCGATATGCAGGAAGCTCAATTGCTCGCCGAATATATCACGCGAAAAAAATCTTCTGCTTCATTTTTTATCGACTTTGAAGGCCAATACTCAGCAGGTTTTAATCCTGAATTACATTTACAATTTATCGGTGTGGTCAATCAAACCACCATGCTTGCAAGTGAAACACAAGGCATTGCCGACTATTTAAAAGGTGTGATCATTCAGCAATTTGGAGAAACGGAAAATCATTTTGCCGATACAAGGGATACTTTATGTTATGCCACCAACGATAATCAAAGTGCTGTACAGGGGATGCTTTCAACGGATGCAGATTTGGCCATTGTTATTGGAGGATACAATAGTTCCAATACCTCACACCTGGTTGAACTCTGCGAAAAAAAACTACCCACTTATTACATCGAAAATCAGGATAATATAAGCGCGGATGGTTCTATCCGACACTATGATTTTCATCAAAATCAGGAAAAAAATACGAAAGACTTTTTACCCCAATCAGCTAAAACACGCATTCTGATCAGTTCCGGGGCTTCTTGTCCGGATGCCATTGTTGAAAAAGTGATTCAAAAATTACAAGGCTTTTATGCGCATAGTCGACCTATGTCCGAACTGATTGCGCAATTTGAATAAATTTATCAGGATTGTTGGATTAACTGTAATGCCCATTCTTCTGCAATATCTAATTGCTCCTGCATACTTAATCCGGAATTATTCAATTCCCGGGCATCATCTGCTTTGCGCAAGGGATCGAAGGCACGAGTCGAATCTAAATGGTCGCGGTGTGCCAAATTTGCCTGCACTTCCTGACGTGAAATTTCAGGAGATTTAATTTTCAATTCATCATATCGTCGCTGCGTCCTGACTTCCGGATCTGCAGTGAGATAGATTTTTAACGCTGCATCTGGAAATACAACCGTACCAATATCCCGGCCATCCATCACCATTTTTTTATGAACCCCCATTTTTTGTTGTTGAGCTACAGCAAATTTCCGAACAGCCTCAATCGCAGATACTTCACTCACCTTCCCTGAAACTTCCATGGTACGAATTGCGGCATCAACCGGTTCATTATTCAAACAAATCCCATTTTCATCGAAATGTAATTCAATACGTTTAAGCGCCAATAAAACTTCCTCCTGATTGTGTAAAACAATATTGTGTCTGATAAAATAAAGGGTTATCGCCCGATACATGGCACCACTATCTATATAAGTATATCCCAATCGTTGAGCCAGCTGTTTGGCAAGTGTACTCTTTCCGGTTGAGGAAAATCCATCGATGGCAATGATGATATCTTTCATTTGCCTGCAAAGAACGCAAATTGATTCAATAACAAAAAATTACACTATCCTAATAAAATAAAAAAACGTCCTCTTTCTATGCTTGCTACAAATGGTCCGACTATATTTGTTCATCATTCATCCATTCAATTATTTTAAACATTATGAAAGAAAATAAAGCCCTCAATATCACTCTGACCATAATCCGCATTTTTGTGGGTGTCTTGTTTATTTTTTCAGGTTTAATCAAAGCCAACGACCCTTCTGGTCTTGCCTATAAAATGGGCGAATTCTTTGAGGTTTGGGCCAAAGAAGGTTATGCACCATCGTTAATGCATTGGCTGAATAATTATTCCCTGTTATTTTCTATTTTAATGATTGCCTTTGAAATTGTAGCAGGTGTCGCTCTCATCATTGGATATCGTTTTAAGTTATTTGCATATTTGATTTTATTGCTCACCATTTTCTTCACCTTCCTCACAGGGTATGCCTTATTTAGCGGCAATATTAAAGAGTGTGGATGTTTTGGAGATTGTATCAAATTGCAAGCCAACGAATCGTTCATGAAAGACCTGATTCTACTTGCCTTGCTGCTCATTTTGGTTCTATTTAGAAAACGTATTAAACAGTCTTTTGGAAATGCTGCGGCCACTGCAGTCA
Organism: Chitinophagaceae bacterium; assembly: GCA_049318705.1. Classification (GTDB taxonomy): domain Bacteria; phylum Bacteroidota; class Bacteroidia; order Chitinophagales; family Chitinophagaceae; genus OLB11. Next base: position 14,451 of record JBMOFV010000047.1, on the reverse strand, counting down.
TGGTTGTTTCATTGATTTTGAGTTTTTGGATGCAATGGTATGTTTTAAAACATCTGCCTTTTAAGGATTGTCTGGCTTATCGGGTTGGTAATAATATTCTAAAAGAAATGACGCCCGGTAAGGATTATGTACCTGCTAAATTTGAAACAATACTGACTTATGAAAAGGATGGGGTAAAAAAAGATTTTAATACCCAAAACTTCCCTTGGCAGGATACCACCTGGAAATTTGTCGACAGCAAAAGCACTGAAGTGAGTCCTGCACTCAATGAGCCACCCATCAAAGATTTTGCAATTGGTGACTTTGACGGAAACGATCAAACACAAACCATTTTAACTTACCCCGGTTATGTTTTTGTGGTCTTCATCAAAGATGTCAAAGAAGCGCATACCGAAAACATTTCGGCATTACAAAAACTCATAGAAGACGCCAAAAAATCCAATGTGCCCGTTATCGCAATCAGTGCCTCCAACGATATTGAAACCAGTGCCTTTAGTAAAAAGCATCAGTTGGATTTATCATTCTATACCATCGATGCAACGGTTTGTAAAACAGCAATGCGCAGTAACCCGGGTATCATGTTATTACAAACTGGCACGATTAAAGGTAAATGGAGCTATGCCAATTATCCCGATTTAGCCTCACTGAAATTGGATTATTCCCAAAACAAAAACCCTCTTTTTATGACGGTGATGCCGGAGAATGTTATTCCTGATTCCAGCGCTGTGCAGAATTAAACGGCGTTCATTGTATATTAGCGCAAAAATCTTGTGCTCCCCTTTCTTTTAAAAAAAATACTCAATGGTTTGCTCGTTTTACTGGGCGTAGTCGTGATTGTATTTTTTTTATTTTTTGTGATTCTGCCTGCCGACCCTGCCAGGCTGACGATGGGGCAAAGAAGTGATGCCAAATCATTGGAGAATATTCGGAAAGAGCTGTATTTGGACCAACCGCTACCCCGGCAATTTACACTTTACCTCAACGATTTATCACCGATTGCCGTGCATGGCGACAGCCTAAAAGCACAGGAGAAATATCGTTATACCAAGTTGCTGGAATGGGGTGAATCAGAAGCCTTGGTCATAAAACCCCCATTTTTACGTCGTTCCTATCAAACCAAAAAGGCCGTGAGCAGTATGCTTTGGGAGGCATTTCCCGGGACCTTGATACTCGCTTGTTTATCGATCTTTTTTGCCAGCATTCTGGGTATTTTTTTAGGCACAGTTGCGGCTTTAAAACAACATACCTGGATGGATAGTTCGATCATTTTCAGCAGTGTATTGGGCATTTCAGCACCCTCTTTCTTTGCGGGCATTTTCATCGCATACTTGTTTGGTTTTCTATGGTCTGACTGGACCGGATTGAGCATCATATCGCCCATGTGGGACTATGATCCCTATGAAGGAAAAAAACTCGTACTCAAGAGTTTAATTTTACCGGTACTTACCTTGAGTATTCGCCCATTGGCCATCATTGTACAAATCACCAGAAGTTCGATGTTGGATGTGATGCAACAGGATTTTATACGCACCGCAGTAGCAAAAGGATTGAGTAAAAAAGCAGTGATTTGGCGTCATGCCTTGCGCAATGCCCTCAATCCCGTAATCACTTCTATTTCCGGTTGGTTTGCCGAATTATTAGCCGGTTCCTTCTTTATCGAATATATTTTTGGCTGGAAAGGCCTGGGTAAAATCACGGTCGATGCCCTCAATAAATTCGATTTCCCGGTCGTTATGGGCGCGGTATTATTCACCGCTCTTATTTTTATTGTAGTAAATACCCTAGTGGATTTATTGTATAAAATGATTGACCCCCGAATTAAGTAAGGCCTCCAGAATCTCGCATATATCCGATACTTGAAATTCTTTTGGCCTCATAACTCTTGTATAAGGCCGATTATAAATTTGTAGTCGTTCAATTTCGGCGATAGACTTATTTTACTACACATCATTTTCATCGGCATAAATGAATGTAGGAATTGGTTTATTGACCTATCTCTCTAACTTACATTAACACGTTCTAAATAATTTGACTATATATTTTTTTGTATTCGATTGTAATTCTCAGTGGCTAAAATCAAACTATGCTTCCCGAGTCCGACATTCTTATTAATTTGGTTTCCAACCTTTTGTCTTGAAACAAAAGGTGGAGCCAAAAATTCAAGGCTGTTGCTCCTTCAGCTAAAAAATTCTCATCAAGCGGCCTACTTCCGAAACTTGCCTTCGCTTTGGCTTCGGCTTCGAACAGCCGGAAGCAGGCTACGCCCGATTTCAAATTTTTCTTAACGCCTCAAGAGCAAAGGCCGAAAATGGCCTTGCTATAATGATATTAGTTTTCGCTAAGGACTAAAGTTAGATGGGGTTTTCTTGAGTCGTGACTGAGTGTTGAATTCGTATTAAATTCTTAAATAGTTTGAACTATTTTAGAAATTCCATCTGCCTTACAGGTTTTTTACCAATTTCATTTCGTCAACAATCCATTTGGCATTCCCGAATTTTTCAATAATAAACAAGGTGTATCGAATATCCAGGGTGATATTTCTGCACAAGTTCGGATCAAATAAAATATCGCTCATGGTACCTTCCCAAATCCGATCGAAATTCGTTCCGATGAGTTCGCCTTTCGCATTCAGCACCGGACTTCCGCTATTTCCGCCGGTTGTATGATTGCTCGCCAAAAAGGCCAATGGAACCGTGTACTGACCATTTTGCTGAATCGCATACTGGCCGTAATCTTTGCTCGCATGTAATCGTTTTAATTTTTCCGGCAAATTAAATTCTTCTGCATTCGGGTCGGCCTTTCGGATAGCGCCATCCAGGGTCGTCATAAATTCATAGCGCATACCATCCTGCGGTTTCAGTCCTTCTACTTTACCGTAGGTCACCCGCATGGTACTATTTGCATCCGGATAGAATGGTTTTTTCTTTTCCGCATAATATATCTGAAGTGCTTCCATGTAGGTCGAATAAAAGCGATTCATTTTTTGCAAGCGCCCTTTTAAAAAACCATTGTTTGCTTTCTGCAGCGCATCAAAATACGTGAAGGTGATATATACCGGATCTTGTCCGATCAATTTCATGATTTTTTCTTTGTCTCTGAGTCGAATAAATTCATTGAATAAGTCCGGATTGGATAAAACAGAATACTGATAGATTCGGTCAATTTGTGAAGCTGAAACCCAGTTACTATCGCCAATATCATTTTGATACACCTGCCACAAACTACGCGTAATTTGATAGTCGGTCGTTAAATCCATGCCTTTATAAAACCCGGCCATATCCCTTTCATATACCACCAAACTATCCAGTGTTTTCATTGTATCCAGGGATTTCAGAATGCCATTAAAAACACTCCCCTTTTTAACCAGTTCAGATGCCCAGATTGCTTCGAGCAAATACTCACTCAAACGAATTGATTCGCGATGATTTTTATAACTCAAATCCAGACTATCAATGATTCCGGTATATTTATTCCGATTCTGATTCGCACTCACCCAAGCCCGAAAATCTTTTTCAAACAATTTCTTTTTTTGGATAGCATCATTGACCTGCAAACCTTTTAATTCACCTTTCCACTTTTTATAATAATTGGCAATACTGGCTTGTTTTGCGGCATACTTAATAAAAATACTTTCGTCGTTACTCATGGCAGAGCCCATAATGTCCAGGCGTTTATGACGAAGTTTTATGCGTATCGGATCTAAAACTTCCATCACTTCCTGTACACCCGAAGCCGTTAAATATTCCTGGGTTCTTCCGGGAAAACCATAAACCAGGGTAAAGTCTTTTTCTTTAACCCCTGAAATATTAATTTTAAGTGACCTTCTTGGCTTAAAAGGGCGATTCGCTGCCGAATAGGCTGCCGGTTTATTATCGGGTGATGCATAAATACGAAACACCCCAAAATCGCCTGTATGTCTTGGCCAGGCCCAGTTATCTGTATCCCCGCCAAATTTACCAATTCCATTGGGGGGAAATGCCACCAGGCGGATATCTGTATATTTTTCGGTCAGAAATAAATAATAGGTATTGTCGGCATAAAATGATTTAATGGAAGCATCATATCCGGTTGAACTCTTGTATTGTTTTTCAATGGCCAGAATATTTTCATTGATTTTTTTAGTTCGTACGGAATCGGCCATGTCATCAGTTAAACCGGCTTTTACCCCGGGTGTCACATCTTCAATGCGAATAATAAAGGTGACGGATAAACCCGGACAAGGCAATTCTCCCTGCTGATTTGGTGCAAAAAAACCGTTGCTCAGGTAGTTCTGCCCTACACTGCTCAAGCCTTGCACCGTTCCGTACCCGCAGTGGTGGTTGGTTAAAACCAGTCCTTGTTCGGATATTACTTCGCCGGTACAACCACCACCAAAAATCACCACCGCATCTTTGAGGCTTCCTGCATTGATATCGTAAATGTCTTTGGCCTTGATTTTCATGCCCATGCCCTGCATCTCTTTTTCATTCAAACGTTCCAGCAAAAACGGTAACCACATACCTTCTTTGGCCAAAATTCGGGATGTGCATAAAAAAAGAAATAAAAATAATAGTTTCGATTTCATCAGGCAGTTAATTTCGTAATCCTCAAAAATATTGCAAAGAGGCTGGAATACCAATGTTTATCGAACCCAATATCCGAAATACCAAAAAAGGCTGGATTGAAGTCGTTTGCGGTTCGATGTTCAGCGGCAAGACCGAAGAACTCATCCGCAGGCTGAAAAGAGCCCAGATCGCCCATCTGAAAGTCGAAATTTTTAAGCCCGGTGTCGATACCAGATATGATGCGGTTGACATTGTATCGCATAACGAAACCCGGATAAAAAGCACACCCATCGAAAATTCTCAACAAATGCTACTGCTCGCTCAGGAGGTTGATGTGGTGGGTATTGATGAAGCACAATTTTTTGATGATGAAATGCCAACCGTTGCAGAAGCACTGGCATCGCGGGGAATACGGGTGATTGTAGCTGGCCTGGATATGGACTTTTTAGGCCGCCCTTTTGGACCCATGCCCCATGTTTTAGCGATGGCCGATTATATTACCAAACTGCATGCTATTTGTGTGGTTTGTGGCGACATTGCCAACTTTAGTTTTCGCAAATCATCCCATGAGGGCACTTTGCTGCTGGGCGAAACCGATGTGTATGAACCCCGTTGCCGAAGTTGTTACCACAATCCTACATTCGGTTGATTACAAAATGACCTCTGGGCCAATTTCCATCTTCTTTATATTAATCTTAGTAAAAAACTATACCCAGTTTAAATTTCAACGAATACATTTGCGCCATAATTATTTACAATGAGTGAGTTTCCTTATGTGCCTTATGGTACCACAGTTCATGGTCAGGAAGAAATTGATGCGGTTGTGCATGTGTTGCGTACCACCACCCAAATGAGCACCCATGTGCGTGAATTGGAATCAAAAGTGGCAGCGCTTTACGATAAAAAATATGGCATTGGGGTAAACTCCGGTTCCAGCGCTTTATATCTGGCAGCCGATTTATTAAATTATGAACCGGGAACAGAAATACTCACGCCCGCACTCACTTTCTCGACCACAGTTGCGCCGTTAATAAAGAAATCTTGGGTTCCTGCATTTTTGGATGTGGAAGAAGGCACTTATAATGTGGATGTCAATAAAGTAGAGGAAATGATTACGCCAAAAACCAAGGCCATGATCATCCCTAACCTGATTGGAAATTTACCCGACTGGAAAGTGTTGCGCGAAATCGCCGATAAACATCAGTTGTTTGTTTTAGAGGATAGTGCCGATACCCTCGGCGCCGAAATAAATGGCAAAAGCAGTGGTCGATTCACCGATATGAGCACCACCAGTTTTTATGGTAGCCATATTATTAATTGCGCAGGAAATGGTGGAATGCTTTGTGTGAACAGCGAGGCTTATATGAACAGAGGCAAGCTTCTCCGCAGCTGGGGCCGCTCCTCTTCGTTGTTTGTTGAAAGCGAAAAAATTGAAAACCGTTTTAATGTCGAAATCGAAGGCATTCCTTACGATGCAAAATTTGTATTTGAAGAACCCGGCTATAATATTGAGCCATCCGAAATGGGTGCCGCATTCGGCTTGGTGCAATTGAGTAAATTACAATCCAATATTGATTTGCGTACCCAGCATTATCATCGATTACGCCAGTTTTTTGAGAAATATGAAGAGTTCTTCATCCTCCCCAATCAATTACCGGATTCCCGTACAGCGTGGTTGGCTTTTGCTGTAACAATTCGCGATACAGCGCCGTTTATTCGCAGAGACTTACAGATCTTTCTTGAAAAACGAAATATTCAAACCCGCACTGTGTTCACAGGGAATATTCTCCGACAACCCGGTTTCAAAAATTGCGCTCACAAAGGTCGTAAGGACGGATATCCGGAGGCCGATAAAGTGATGCGTGGCGGTATGTTGATAGCTTGTCATCATGGACTGAATGATACACAAATTCAACACATGATGGATAGTGTTGACATTTTTATGCAGCAATTATAAATTTTTAGGGTGCCTGCCGCCGCTATTCATTCCTACTATTATTTAATACATTTCCTGAGCGGCGTCATCGGGCTGTTCGCGCTACACCGCCCTCCTACGTCGGGCGGGGGTAGCTTGCTGCCATCCCTGGCCCGGGGCTTGTCTTGTTGGGAGATTGGTATTTGCAAAAAACAACATCGAACCCAAATGTTGCAGCTCCCCGTCCAAAGAGATGAGACAAAATCTGGGTTGGATCTGTCGAAGATTTTTGGTGGAACTTCTTCTTTTCAAAAAATGTGCGTAAATTTCCTAAAACATATTTTATGAAACACCTTCATTTTCTTATTCGGAATGGGCGAAAATGGAAATTATTTTTATTGCTCAATCTTTTTATCGCACTCAGCTCACCAGTAATGGCTCAATTGTATCACGTCGACTTTAATTCTACTTTAACCGGAAATACTGGTGAAGATGTATTTAAGGCTGAATTAAATGGCGATGGTAAAACAGATATCGTCTTTTATAATCCCATGAACAAAACCCTTACCTTGAAACAAAATAACACAGCGGTTGGGGCGGGCTCTTTAAGTTTTACCACCAGTAGTACCCTTGTCCTGAGTGCTACCGAAACGCTCATCGCTATTGAGGATTTTGATGGAGATAATTTAGCAGATATCATTGTAAGAAATGACGCTTCCACCGTTGAAATTAATGTCAAATTAGGCCCCACATTTTCGAGCGTTACTACTTTCAACACTTCACTAATTGTATCAAACGCTTATGATATCCATTTGTTTAATATGGATAACGTTGCGCCTAAAGATTTTTATGCCCTACGGAATATTTCCGGTTCAAGTACAGAAATTGTATATATTCAAAATTCCGGTGTAAGCACGAATACATCTTTTTATACGATAAATAATGGCAATAACGCACAGTTCTTTAAACTCAATTATTCAGATATCAATATGGAGCAAATTTTGAGCTTTGAAAAGTTCAGTAATGCCTGCACCACAAATACAAACTACGATATCAATGACATAAAAGTTTTTGACCCCATGGCTTCCAATGCGCAAATATGGGATTTTAGCAATCTAGGTTCTAATTGCGGAACAGGCAATTGGAAACTCATTCCAAATCAATTTACCGGTGATGATTATAGTGATGTAGCCATTTATGTACCGGAAGATGGAACTATTTATATGCTGAACAACCTTGGAGGTTCATTTGTGTCTCTTACAGCTTGGCAAAATGGTCTTTCCATGCCACCAGGTTCTGAATTTCAAATGGATGCCGGAGATTATCTGCAAACCAATACAAACTATTCGGACATGTTGTTGTTTCAAAAAACTTCACCATCTGTCAACTCCCTAGGAGCAGTCTATGTAGCGGCAAACAATCAACAAAACTTTTTCCAGTTATCTGCCCAAATGAGTCAATCGGGTTGTTACGGCAACCCTGTATCGACCTCCGGAGCCAATTGGGAAATATTAAATGGAGACTTTAATGGGGACGGCTTACTGGATATTTCAGTCTATCAAAGTAGTAGTTTACTGAATTTCGGATTGATTCAAGTCAACACCACAACCAATCCTTTAAACGGTTACTGTTGGCCACAATCTGCAGATCCTGGAGATGATATTACATTTTATTATTCCGGTGAAGGCAACCCTGTCATGAAAATTTATCAATACGAATCGAGAGACAATACGGTAACACAAACCTTTAAAGACGATATCATCATCACACCTAGCATTTCCTCTTCAAACCTGGATGTAGTGACCATGGGTTGTGGCTGGACAAATACAGTAACCTATACCATTCCTTCAACCTGGGAAAGTGGATTTTATTCAGCTTGTTTGGAAGATGAATCCTGTAATAAAAAATATGTCACCTTTTTGGTAAAATCTGGTCCCACAATAAGTAATAAAAAAGTCGCCTTAATTGCCAACACCAATACATGGGCGGCCTATAATGACTACAATGTAGGTTCTTCACAAAGTGGCACAAAATACGATAACAATACCAATCAGTCATATTCCTTTATGCGTCCAAATAATGTCAGTAACCCTATGGCACAAATTACCAATAGAACTCGAGCTGAGTTGTGGATTTATACCTGGTTGAAAGACAATGGCTATGATCCGGATGTGATTGCCGATATGGACGTTCATTTAAATACCAACAACTTTCTAAATCAATACGATTTCCTGATTATGGGTACCCATCCGGAATATTGGACTGGAGCTATGTATGATAAAGTTCAGGAATTTCAGACTTTTGGAAACAACGGGAATGGCGGACATTTGATTTGTTTGGGTGGTAATGCCGTATTTGAAGCCTGTGATATAAACTTAATGGATCCATCTAATCCAAAACTCATTGCTTACCCAAATTCACCAGGAGGTGCTACCGAACAGTTAAATGCACAATATCCTTTAACGGATATGCCTGGTGTAGGTGGTGTTGCCGGCCCCACAGACGTAGTAACAACAGTTTATGATCGATTCGATTTCTTTCTGGAAACTTACAATTTTGGATCGAACCAAACTCCGGTCTATAAACGTTCAAGTGATTTAATCGGTACCCATTATAATATCATCAATAATATTGTTAAAGAGAATAATGTCACTGTAAATACAACTACAAGTTATAATCTGAACCTAACGAATCCAGCCATTTCATTTTTAACAAATGGAATTAGCAATAACATCATTGGTGATTTTGGGTACAATACAGGTCAGTTTATTGTAGCCGATGGAAGCGGTAAAGCCAGCGGGTGGGAATGTGAGCGGTACACCAATTCCACTCCTCCCAACATACCGGGTTTGAATACTCCAGCCTCTCCTCAACCTGTGACTTCGATTTATGATGGTTTTGTAGAAATTGTAGCGACCGGTACAACGAATAACTTTACCGCACCCCGACTCAATTTTCCGAATGGACTAAACTACTCTGAGATTATCTATGTACCTCAAAAATGTACATCACCGAAACGGGGATTCGTCTTTACTGCCGGTTCTATCACCTTTGGTGGGAGTCTCGTTTGGAATTACAATCCAACTACACAGACCTATGATAATGATGTGAGCAAATTACTTCTTAACGTGTTGAATCATCGTACACTCCAACTAGTATCGGCCAATCAACCCAATTGTGTAAATACAGCCACGGGTAGTATTGTGATACAAATGGGAGTGACCACACCTGGAATTAATTATAGCATCAGCCCAAGTGTTGGTAATCAGTTTTCACCTGGTCATTTCAGTAGTTTACCTGCCGGAGCTTATCAAATTACCGCCACCGATGCCAATGGTTGCACTTTAACAACGACGATTACTTTAACTGATCCACCTGCCTTAACATGGAGCAGTGTACAAGCCACAAACCCATCATGTGCTGCCACATCTAGCGGTTCAATCAATGTAACAGCCGGTGGAGGAACAGGAACGATCGCATATACTATTAATTCCTCTAATGGGCAATTTACAGGTTTAGTTGCTAGTAACTATTTAGTCACTGCCACCGATGCAAACGGATGTTCTATTACCACCTCCATCACATTATACCAACCCAATAGCAACCATTGTTGTTCAACAAACAGCAACCCCAATGCCGGTTCAAATATTGCGCTTTTGCCCAACATAATTCTATTACCTAATACCCAGGTTAGCACTTTAAACGCTTCGGCCTTACTGGCAAATTATGGAAGCGGCGGGGTAATACAGGGTAAGAAATTTTATGTGGATGGCACCCTAGTAATTGATGCGGATATTACATTGGATGCTTGTGATTTTTGGCTTACACCTTTCTCACAAATCATTGTTCAAGGTGGGCATACTTTTAATTTAGTCAATACGAACCTGTCTGCCTCCTGCGACTGGTGGGTGGGTATTGAAGTTCAACAAATACAAAATAAGGTTAGCTCAACAGGAGGTAGTATTAATCGGGCCATTGTTGGTATCCATGCTTCTCAGGATGCCATATTAGAACTGAACGGTACCACCTGGAATGAAATCGGTCAGGCAGGTATCATTTTTGCCAATATGAATTCTACGAGCTATACTGGTTATGTTAAAAATTGTCAGTTCAACTCTACCGGACTTCAACCCAATAGTATAACCACTCAGCATGGCATCTTAATTCGGGATGCGGCTCATCTGAATCTAGGCAATACCAATGCGGGAAATCATTTCGATGGAGTACGATGTGGAATCTCTATCAATAACTCGACTCCAATCAACAGTACCATTGGATTATACGATAATACATTTGAAAACATTCACGCGCCTTTGTATCCCACTAACTTGTCATCGCAACAACAAGAAGTTGTGAACCATACCTATTTAGACGATCAGGGTACAGCCATTTTTGCTAATTTTAATATTAACCAAAATGCGATATTACAAACCAATAGTTTGTTTATAGATCACCTGGGTACGCCCACTCCGAACATGGTTCAATGCGACCGTGGTATTGTGACAATAGGAGGACACACATCAGTTAAAAATCAGGACATGCCCGATGTATTACTCGGCATCATGTGTTATAGTCCGTTTTCAAGGCAATATGACATTAAAAATAATAAAATTGAAAATGCGCATATGGGGATACAGGTGGCAGGCCAACCCAAAAGCGATTTCATCAACGCTAATTCCATTGATTTAACACAAAATGTTGTGCGACAAATTGCACCGGTGGCTATTATCCCTCCGGTTGGAGTTCATACCCAACAAGCACAGACGCAATCCTTACCGGGTAATTACCTTCACCGCATCAATAATAATACCATCAACCTGCACACCATAACAGGGGTGGGTATTCGTAAACAATATGGGGATGTGCGATCCGAAATGAGCATGAATACCACCCATTTACTCACTACATCCTCCGCGCCGCCAAATAGTCATGTGATCAGAACGTTGATAGGTTATTGGACTGAACGTTGTTTTGAATCTGCAGTGATTGATAATGTGACTGCCGGGTTTGGCAATTTTTCAATTTATGAACAACGCAATGCCTATGGGGTGTATATAGATAATAGTCCGTTTTGCAAATGGCAATGCAATAGCGCCAATGGTACTCGCTATGGTTTTTATGCATGGGGGAATAATCAAACCCAAAAAGATGCGGTTAAATTTAACCATCAGAATGGCAATGAGTTTCCCTGGTATTTCTTAGATGGCTCAGCGACACAATATGGCACTTTAGGAAATATTGGCGATCCCCTCAGTACAGGCAATGAACCAGCCAATGAATTTGTTGGAAACCTCCAGTGGATAGGTGCGTTGAATATAAACCCTTCTTCTAATTACAAAGTATTTCGGTCATCAACTTTTCCAAGCGGTCATCAAATTTCAACGAATAGTTCGTACTTAATATTTAACGAAAGCGGAGCGTTAACTGTTGCAGCGAAATATGCAGTTGGATTAAATACCAATTTTTTCACCGAAAACTGTCAAAATCCCAATAGTGGAACCTTGAATTTGCAGGAAGAAGATGAAGCAGAGTATGTTGAATATATACAAGATGTTGTAGCGGATAGTGTGGAATATATTAATTATGATGAAGTAGGGAGTTGGATAAATCAGTACCGGGTATATACGACCCTGGATATTGATAGTGCCCCACGATATAGTGAGATTGGCTTACTCAATTTTTATACAACCCGACAGAACTTGAATATTGGCAGATTGAGGGAAACTGATCGTTTGATAGAAATTCTATTTGACAGCACAACCGATGCCGGCAATTTTAATACACGTTATCAGGCAGCCTTAGCAGCCAATAACCAAATTAGCAGTGGAGAAGAATGGGAATTGAATGAAAAACGAATGAATGAGGCCCTCATTTATAGTTCGGCTACACCCGTAGATAGTTTGGAACAAAGCCTGAAAGATGATATTGCCATACTGGCCCACGCATGCCCATTCGTGGCCGGACAAGCTGTTTACAAAGCCCGCCGCGTCTGGAGTTTTTGGCAACCCAATGCCCTTTTTGATGATCGGTTACTTTGTTTACAAGCAGAAAATAAAAATGGGGAAAATGAAATTGAGGATATTGACAATTACTACACTCAACAAATAAGTGCGGCACAAAATATTGTTGTAATTCCTTCAAATACAAAAGTTATACTCAATGCTAGCATAAATTTTAAGGAACATACCCGTGTATATCCCATTCCAATAAACACCATGGTAAATATTGAATTGGGTAGAAATGAACCTGCTGAATTAACAATCTATAATTTGCTGGGTGAGAAAGTTTTAAGTGTAATATTGAAATTGCAATTGACTAAATTATCTCTCGATCAACTTGTTCCGGGATTTTACCAATATCGAATAAAGTATACTAATGGAGACTGTGAAACCGGTAAATTGACCAAACAATGAAACAATTAAAACTCTTTCTAATAATTGTTATTCTTTCGAATACAAAAACGAATGCACAAAACAGGAGTGGCCACTCATGGCTATTTGGTTTAGGAAGAGGAATGGAAGCAATATTTACTGACACTTCAATGCCTCCAATACATATAAAATATCCCAACCCTCCGAATTACTTTTGGCAAGGCCATAGCAATATTTGCGACAGTGCTACCGGGCGCTTACTATTTTCTTGTAATGGCATGTTATTATATGATAGTAATGGAGTGATTATGGAGAATGGAGATAGTCTGGTGCCAACCGAAGCCTATATACATAATCCTTTTCCCAATGCCATGCATACACAAAATTCCTTAATACTACCCAAAGGAAGTTCGGGCCACTATTATGTTTTTATTGCTACCGTAAGTGATTCGCTATATAATGCCATTTGGGCGCCACAACTAGGTGACCGGGCCCCATTTGATTTATTGATGTACAATTTAGTTGACATCAATGCCAATGGAGGTTTGGGTAAGGTGTTGGAGAAAAATAAGGTGTTGCTTAAGAATGTGGAATTACACAAAATTCGTATGCAGGCTTGCAGGCACCATAACGGGCGTGATTGGTGGTTACTCAAACAGGGGCGCTATGGAACCAATGAAATGTACCGTTTTTTGGTGAGGCCCGATACCATATTGGGCCCATTTGTTCAGACCTTCCCCAATCCGAAGTATTCAACCTGGGATTTGTTTGGTCAGATGGCATTTAGTCCAGATGGTAAAAAACTAGCAATGGTACATTGCTATCAATCAGAACTTTTTATTGCCGATTTTGATCGTTGTTCGGGTGAACTAAGCAATACTAAAATCGTTAGAATTCCCTATGATAGCACTACTATACCCAATCCTCCACCACAAGAAACAATTGATAGTATAGTGGCTGGTGTTTGCTTTTCTCCAAATAATCAATTTATCTATGTTTCTAAGTGGTATAATATTTACCAATACGAATGGAATCAGCCCGATAGTAGTTTGGCCTGGTACCGTGTTCAGCATGGTCCGGATACAACTTACTTACATTTTCAGAACTTCAACTCCTTACATAACGGACCTGATGGCAGAATTTACATTGGTAATACTGCTGGGCAATTCAAACAAATGAGCGTGATAGATCATCCAGATACGAAGGGAGCAGGGGCAGGATTTTGTCGCAAATGTTTCCGACTAGATGATACCACTCTTTTTGCATTTGGTACCCCCCCCGGCCTCCCTGATTTTAATCTGGGTGCAGCGAGTGGGATATGCTGGCCCTTAAACAGCAGTGAGATAGGAGATGTGTCTGCCGTGGCGGATGAGATGTTGGAGGTGTACCCGAATCCAACAAATAGTGTTATTTATATCAAAAATAAAAAAGGCAAAAAGAAGGAGTTGTATAATTTAGTGGGTGAGTTGTTGTTCACTACTACTAAAGATGAAATAGAAGTATATAATTTACCAAAAGGCATTTATCTATTCCGTTGTGAGAGTCAAGTGAGGAAGCTGGTAGTGAAGTAAAATCTTGGAATGATGAAAGCGCCTGATAGCATTCAAGCAATACCCGAAGT
>JBMOFV010000046.1:0-22466 GCA_049318705.1 Chitinophagaceae bacterium | reverse complement strand
GCTACTCCATGTAATGAAATCAACTATTTTCACGTTAACCAGCAGCCCCTATTTACCAATTCAAATTCGTATTATAATGGTAAAACACTAAAAAGATTTGACTATTTTAGAATTGCACAATTTATATAAAAAATGCGCCTCCATGGAAGCGCATTTTTTATATGAATCATTTCAGGAAAACCTGAAAAAATAATTAATTAATTCATCGGGTTATATCTGCTCACCGATTTGTACAACTTAAAGCAAACTGAAAAAGTATTGATGGTATACCAATCTTTATTAGCAGATTGACCGCGCATCATTCCAGCAGCAGGATAAGTACCATCATGATTGCTTAATTCATCCCCTCTATAAGAAAGTGCTGAAGCTGTGTTGCCCTTTTCTTGTCTTAATTTATTCAAATCGACATAGTTACCGCTCACGTCATCCAGGTAATCGGTGAATGTTTTACGTAATCCGAATTCATAACTAAATACAATTCGTGAATTAGGTTGAAACTTCCAACCCAAACCAAAAGGAATCGCGATTTGAGTCAAATTGTATGCATTTTCATTGCTCAATGATGTTCCTTGACCTTCGGTACTCAATGGTTGTAAAGAAACCCATGTGCCATTATAATAAGTTTTAGGATTAAAATGGAACACATTCACACCACCATAAAAATAAGGTGTAAAACTAAAATGGCGTTTATCCTTATCACGATTTGGATTAAAACGATCAAATGGAAGAACATTAATTTCTAATGCACCGCCATATTCCAACACATTCGTGCGAAAACTTAAATTCCGATTGATTAAAGATTGGACACCACTATTCGCATCCGACCCACTGATACGCATCACATTCATAAATGCTCTCATGGTAATATGCGGGGTCATATTGTGTTTGGCCTGAATACCCATTGCAAGACCGGGATCTTTAAAGGTATATGCCTGTGGGACTAAATCTCCCAAATAAGAACTGAATCCGGCATTAAAACCAAATTCTGAACTTCCCTGTGCATTGCTCAATAAACTACTCGTGGCGAATAAAGCGGTGTAAATTAGTTTTTTCATTGTTTTTTATTTAATGGGACCATCGACTTTCTGACTCAAAATGATCTCCAAAAGGTAATTAATTTTTTATCTATGGTTATTTGTTGGGTAAACTTACAATCATTTGAACAATTTTCATAATTCATCACCCAAAATCCTGATTAAACATTAAATCGGAAATGCATCACATCGCCATCTTTGACCACATATTCCTTACCTTCAATACGCAGTTTACCCACTTCCCGACATGCAGCTTCCGAACCATATTGTACATAGTCGGCATATGCAATAACTTCGGCCTTAATAAATCCCTTTTCAAAATCAGTATGGATGACTCCTGCAGCCTGTGGAGCTTTCCATCCTGTATGGATTGTCCATGCACGTACCTCTTGCACTCCAGCCGTGAAATAAGTGATTAAATCCAGTAATTGATAAGCAGAACGAATCAGTCGATTCAAACCCGGCTCCTTCAAATTGTATTCGGCTAAAAACATTTGTTTATCTTCCTCCTGTTCCATTTCCGAAATTTGTGCCTCAATAGAATTATTCATCACAATCACCTCACTTCCTTCCGATTCAGCAACCGCCTTTAAAGCATCCGAAAATTTGTTCCCGGTATGAATACTTCCTTCATCCACATTGGACACATAAAGTACCGGTTTATCGGTCAATAAAAACATATCATATACCGCCTCTTTCCCATCTTTATCCAATTGCAAGGAACGGATATTTTTTCCATCTTCCAGGCATTTTTTACAATCCATTAAAATTTCTAATTCCGCTTTGGCTTTCGGATCGTTTTTCGCAATCTTTTCTACCCGCTGAATTTTTTTCTCCACACTTTCTAAATCTTTTAGTTGCAACTCGGTATCAATGATATCCTTATCCCCAACCGGATTGATAGGCCCTTCATCACGCAAGATATTTTCATCCTCAAAACAGCGCACGACATGTACAATCGCATCCACCTCCCGGATATTGGCCAAAAATTTATTCCCTAAACCTTCTCCTTTGCTGGCGCCTTTCACAAGACCGGCAATGTCGACAAACTCAATCGTGGTTGGAACGGTTCGCTGGGGTTGCACCAATTCTGCCAATTTATCCATTCTAAAATCAGGCACATCCACCTGACCCACATTCGGATCGATGGTACAAAAACGATAATTGCTGGCCTGCGCTTTCGCATTATTACTCACAGCATTAAATAAGGTTGATTTTCCCACATTCGGTAATCCGACGATCCCAACTTGTAAAGCCATACGATTGTTTTAAAGTGCGCAAAGGTAAGTCAAGCACACCGAACCTAAACAACTATCTGCCGGGTTTATGGCATTATTTCAAGTCCAATCCACTCATCTCAATGGAATGTCCTTGATTATCCGATAATCCAGTTGAATTTCATTTCACGTTCCGGAATGATCATTCGCTCTGCAATTTTATTCAAGCGCTCGGGTAAACGCATTAAATAATCTCTCGCTCTTTCACCATTTTCTTTGAGATTTCGCAAATTACCAATATCCCAATATTCTAGTAAATGCGATAAAATATCCGTATAATCTGTAGCTGTATAAACGCCTAAACGCTGAGCCGCATCCGAAAAGTTGGCAAATGTATTCACTTGTTCGCCCAACTCTCTCAAAGCTTGTGCGGGCATCACAATTTTTTTACGCATCATATCTTCAAAAGCCAAAATCATTTCATTCACATCCAACCCGAAAATCCGTTGAACAAAAAACTTGTATGCATTTGCGTGACGGGCTTCATCAGCCGCTACAATTCCGCATATTTTAGATAAAATGGTATTGCCCGATTTTTTTGCCAAAGTGGCTACCCTGCGATGCGAAATATTGGTCGCCATTTCCTGAAAACTCGTATATACAAATGTTCGGTAAGGGTCATTATCTGTTTGAAGGTTAAACCCATCCGAAATCAGGTATTGGGTGGATGCTTCAAATTTCGACATATTAATACGGCCGCACAGATACAAATATCGGTTCAACACATCCCCGTGTCTGTTTTCTTCAGCAGTCCAGGATCTGATCCATTTCATCCATCCACCTTGGGTATTCTCACGCACGCCCTTCAGGCCGCCTAACCAGGTTTCATAGGTTGGCAGGGCTTCTTCTGTAATGGTATCACCAATTAAAACAGCCAATAAATCATAATTCAAATTTTCAGCCTGTTCCTGAATCACCCTGATTTCATCAAAAAAATCCGGCGCATCAGATTGTGGCAACAAATCACCTGGTTGCCAGTTGGTTTCTACTGAACTTAGATATTGACCTGCACTTTGTTCAACCTCCTTTTCCAAAAACAGCATCACCTCTTGCCGACTCAATTGTATATCTTGATTCATCCTTCCACTTTTATTTGAAGGGTAAAAGTAGAATCAAAAACCTAACTTACTCATTTTTTTCTCCTAAGTCCCATTGACTTTTGTCAGTTCTAACGAATCTCAATCACAAATGGCATGATAGTTTGAATTTGATTTTGCCGACTGCGTATCTTTTGAATTTGCTGATAAATGATATATTCATCGCCCAATAATCGCCGAACAGCCGCTTCTTCACGTTTTTTACCTGAAAATGAAGAAATAAATTCCTCAATTGGATCAATTTTTTCAGGATAGTCTACGAGTGCATATTCATCCATTTTGGCCAGTTTAGCTGCCGAACGCAATGCCCGCTGTATATCGCCAATACCATCCACCAACTTGAGTTTTTTGGCCACAGTTCCGCTATATACATGACCCTGAGCCAGATTTTCTACGGTATCCATAGGCAATTTCCTCGCCTCGGCTACCCGCGATTTAAATAACACATAGGTACTGTCTAAATAATTTTGTATCCACTGACGTTCACCATCGGTCATAGGGCGCGTCATATTTGGGAAATCAGCAAAAGGCCCTGTTTTTACCTGATCGGTCGTTACACCCAATTTATTTTTCATCATATTGGTGATATTGAACATCACCCCCACTACCCCAATGGAACCGGTAATGGTATTCGTTTCGGCAAAAACACTATCACCCGCACAAGCCATATAATAACCCCCACTGGCTGCATAGTTCCCCATCGAAACAACAATCGGCTTCTTGCGTTTTAAATTCATTAATTCATGATAAATATTTTCACTGGCCAATGCACTACCGCCCGGAGAGTTTATGCGTAATACAACGGCTTTGATATCATCATCTTTGGCAATTTTACGGATGGTTCTCGTCAATGTTTTTGAGTAAATATCTTCATTACCTTCTCCATCATATATAGTCCCGTCAGCATAAAGGATGGCAATTTTTTTATCGGATTTCTTTTCAGGAATAGAAGTGGCATAATCGTCCGGAGTTACCCAACTGATTTTATCCGTTTCTTTCAGGCCTAATTTTGATTTGATCATGTTTTCTACCGAATCCGAAAACAGTACCCCATCAATCAATTGGTTTTTAACCGCATCCGATGGGAATCGAATAACGCCATTGTATGCCAGTGCCGACAAGGTTGCAGTATCTTTTCCCGATTTTTCGGCAACACCCATCAAAAAATCAGCATACAAATCTTTCAACATTTCACCCAACTGATATCGGTTCGGTTCGCTGAATTTTTCCAGTGCGTATGGCTCATAGGCCCCTTTAAATTTTCCGCAATGAAAAGCCTCTGTTTGGATATCTAATTTATCCAATGCGCCTTTAAAAAACATGCCATTAATACTCAGTCCAACAAATTCCATCATCCCCTTGGGGTTCAAAAAAATCTTGTCGGCTGCGGTTGCCACATAATAGGTTTTTTGATCGGCGATATCACCAAAAGCATATACAAATTTTTTGGAGGTTTTAAACGATTTTAACGCCTCCCGAACTGCTTTCAAAGATGCCCATCCATTCATGGAGGCGCCTAATTTGATGAAAACCCCTTGAATTTTATCATCCTTTTTGGCTGCTTCCAGTGAACGCAATACATCTTTCAGGCCCATTACGGCGGAAGTAGGATCCCCGGGAAAAGTCCCAAAGGAATTCTCACTGCCTTGCTCACTCATGCTTTCGTTCAGGTCAATCATCAGTACCGAATTCTTTTTCACCTCGGCCTTATCACTTTTCGCACTTCCGGCTACCGCCCCCAGAAAGGAAATAAATATGAGTAGTGAAAAGAGCACCAATGCGCTTAAACAGGCAAAAAGAATTTTAAAGAATTGTTTCATTTTTTTGTTTTTTGTTCACCCATTAGTTGGTCGACATAACGACGATTCGAATGAATGTTTTTTGATTGAGTTATTTCAGATGATTTTTTAAAAACGGAAACGTGCCTTGGCTTTTTTTCTCCGAATTCTGAACCATCTTTGCCGCCAAAATTAACTGCATCGGTTTTTTATGAAGTATAAAATGGGATGAACGGCATTTTTTTAATCATAGGTGGCAATCTGGGCAATAGAATTCAATGCTTGAAACAAGGTCGTGAGGCCATTGAACAACAAATTGGTCGCATTCTGCAAAGCTCATCAATCTACGAAACGGCTGCCTGGGGCCAAACAGATGCCCCGCCCTACCTCAATCAGGTTTTATGGGTTGACACGTCATTATCGCCCGAAAAATTATTACAAACTGCCTTAAATATTGAATCATCGGCTGGAAGAACCCGTTTAAAAAAATGGGACTCCCGTACCCTGGACATCGACATTTTGTTTTATCATAACCAGATTATTGAACAACCCGGGCTTAAAATTCCTCACCCGTGTATGCAAACCCGTAGATTTGTTTTGACGCCTTTGGCAGAAATTGCCCCACATCTTGTACACCCGGTTTTGGGTGTAGATATCGAAACCCTCCTTCAACAATGTGAGGACCCACTGCAAGTTCAACATTTCACCGACTCACATGAGTAGGATGTGTATATCGTTCCAAAGTCCATTCTTTCTGAGCCCTTATATTTGCGCTCCGTTCTATATGATGCCCTATAAATTTATTACTGTCGAAGGAAACATTGGTGCAGGCAAAACAACCCTGAGCCAATTATTACAACAAAAACTCGGGGCACGTCTTATTCTGGAACAGTTTGCCGACAACCCTTTTCTGCCTAAATTCTACGAAGATCAACAACGATTTGCCTTCCCACTCGAACTTAGTTTTCTGGCCGATCGTTACAAACAACTACGGGATGTATTAAATACCCGCGACTTATTTAGTCAGTACACCATTTCAGATTACCTGTTCATCAAAAGCAAGTTGTTTGCAAAAGTCAATTTACCTACTGATGAATACCACTTGTATGAAACATTGTTCGATATCATTTATCCGAATCTCCCTCAGCCTGATTTGATTTTGTTTTTGCATACACCCTTAAATAAACTCAAATCCAATATCCGGCATCGCAACCGGAGCTATGAACAGGGCATTCCCGATGAGTATTTGTTGCGTTTACAGGATGCTTACGAACAACTCATCACCGGCGATAATTACCGAACCCTCATACTGGATACCACCCAAACCGACTTTTTAAATCAACCCCATCAGGTCGATCGTTTGATGGACTTACTCAATCGCCCCTACGATATGGGCTGCCACCACCTTGATTTATCTTAGAGTCCTTCTCATCATTTTATTTCAGGAATCACCAATCCCGAAAAGTCCCGAACCAAAGAATTCACGAAAATTGGCAAAATCCCTTCAAAAAGTCGTTTTTTGAAGCCCGATTCACTACTTTTGCTCACTTTTTTTAATCAAAATACAATTTTTAACACCATGGCTAACCAAACTATTCTGGATCTCCTCGGCAATGATGCCGCTTACTATCTCGACCACAAATGCCAAACCATCTCTAAAGATGATTTGTATACTCCTTCTAAAAAAACCGTTGACGAAGTTTGGATTAACAGCAATCGTAATCCACAAACATTACGCAGTATTCAAACCCTGCTCGGAAATGGCCGATTAAAAAACACCGGTTACGTTTCTATTTTACCAGTTGACCAGGGTATCGAACACAGTGCCGGAGCCTCTTTTGCGCCAAACCCTATTTATTTTGACCCAGAAAATATTGTCAAACTCGCACTGGAAGGTGGTTGCAATGCAGTCGCTTCCACGTATGGCGTCTTAGGTGCCTGTGCCCGCAAGTATGCCCATAAAATCCCTTTCATCGTTAAAATCAATCACAACGAATTTATTTCTTACCCAAATCGTTTCGATCAAATTATGTTCGGAACCATCAAAGATGCATGGAATATGGGTGCTGTTGCAGTGGGTGCCACTATTTATTTTGGTAGCGATGAAAGTACCCGCCAAATTCAGGAAGTCGCCAAAGCTTTTGAATATGCGCATGAATTAGGCATGGCCACCGTGTTGTGGTGTTACCTGCGTAATGGCGCTTTCAAAACAGCCGAAATGGATTATCATACTGCCGCCGATTTAACCGGACAAGCCAATCACCTCGGCGTAACCATTCAGGCGGATATTATCAAACAAAAATTACCTTCCAATAATGGTGGCTACAATGCCCTGAAATTCGGAAAAACACATAAAAAAGTATACGAAAATCTAACCACCGATCACCCGATTGACCTCACCCGTTATCAGGTGGCCAATTGTTATATGGGTCGTGTTGGTTTAATCAACAGTGGCGGTGAAAGTAAAGGGGCAACCGATATGGCAGAAGCAGTGATGACCGCCGTCGTGAACAAACGCGCTGGTGGAATGGGTTTAATCAGTGGCCGTAAAGCTTTCCAAAAACCAATGAAAGAAGGTGTGGAATTATTGAACACCATTCAGGATGTTTATCTCGATAAAAGCATCACATTGGCTTAAACCCCAAAGTATTTAATCAAAAAAAGCGTCCAATTGGGCGCTTTTTTATTTGAAATGTATTTTGGGGAATTTGTAGCACATCGTTCAACGTTCATGGCGCGCTCCTTCCTGCTTTCCGCCTGTGCATGGCACCTGGCTACAATCAGGGCTATCATGTTTCGCCCACTTTCACAGCGTACAACAAACATCTTATCTTCATGAAACATTCAGCTAATCATACATACCTGAATGTGTTCAATAAGCTGAAACTGACTATTGGATCCCTGCACGAATAATATTCAAAGCGCCACCGGCTTTAAACCACTCAATTTGTTGTGCATTGTATGAATGCTGTACCTGGATTGTTTCATTGCTTCCATCGCTATGGTTTAAAACCAGTTGCAAATTTTTTCCCGGTGCCATCGCCAACAAACCTTCAATATCGAAACGATCATCTTCCTGGATTTTATCGTAGTCTGATTTATCCACGAAGGTCAGGGCCAACATCCCTTGCTTTTTTAAATTGGTTTCGTGAATTCGTGCAAATGATTTAACCAATACCGCACGAACACCCAAATGACGAGGTTCCATGGCAGCATGTTCACGCGATGAACCCTCACCATAGTTTTCATCACCTACCACAATACTTCCAATGCCTGCTGCTTTATAAGCGCGCTGCGTAGCCGGCACAGGACCATATTCTCCGGTTAATTGATTTTTTACTGAATCCGTTTTATCATTAAAAGCATTCACAGCACCAATCAACATATTGTTACTGATATTATCCAGATGTCCGCGGAATTTCAACCATGGACCAGCCATACTGATATGATCCGTCGTACATTTTCCTTTGGCTTTAATCAATAATTTTAATCCTTTTAAATCAGTGCCTTCCCATGCTGCAAATGGATCCAATAATTGTAATCGCTTGCTATCCGGGCTCACCAACACCTGTACGCCGGTGCCATCTTCGGCAGGAGCCTGATATCCGGCATCTTCAACCGCAAATCCGTTCATGGGCAATTCATCCCCACTTGGCGGATCCAATTTAACCTGCTCCCCTTTATCATTCGTCAAAGTATCGGTTAATGGATTAAATCCAAGATCCCCGGCAATGGCCAGCGCAGTAACTATTTCCGGACTGGCCACAAAGGCATAAGTATTCGGATTACCATCGGCACGTTTGGCAAAATTTCGATTAAACGAATGCACAATGGTATTTTTTTCTTGTTTTTCAGCACCCATCCGATCCCACATTCCTATACATGGTCCGCAGGCATTGGCAAAAACTTTAGCCCCGATTCCTTCAAAAGTTTCCAAAAATCCATCCCGTTCAATCGTATAACGAATTTGTTCTGATCCCGGACTAATTGTGAATTCAGCCTTGCTCGTTAAGCCTTTTTCTTTTACTTGTTTGGCTAAACTTACTGCGCGAGAAATATCTTCATAACTGGAATTGGTACAACTTCCAATCAAGCCCACTTCCACTTTAGCCGGCCAGTTATTGGCAGCCATGGCCGCCTTCATTGCAGAAATTGGTGTAGCTAAATCCGGCGTAAAAGGTCCGTTCAAATGCGGTTCCAAACTACTCAAATCGATTTCAATCACCTGGTCGAAATATTTTTCAGGGGATGCATATACTTCAGCATCTCCGGTTAAATGTTCACGAATGGCATTGGCGGCATCAGCTACTGCGGCTCTTCCTGTTGCGCGTAAATAACGCTCCATGCTATCATCATAACCAAAGGTTGAAGTAGTTGCACCAATTTCAGCACCCATATTACAAATGGTTCCTTTTCCGGTACAGCTCAAACTTTGAGCACCTTCTCCAAAATATTCTACGATGGCATTTGTTCCACCTTTAACCGTAAGTATTCCTGCTAATTTTAAAATGATATCTTTCGGTGCAGTCCAGCCATTTAATTTTCCGGTTAGTTTAACACCAATTAATTTAGGCATCAGTAATTCCCAAGGCAATCCGGCCATCACATCACAGGCATCGGCACCACCAACTCCAATGGCCACCATTCCCAATCCACCGGCATTCACAGTATGGCTATCTGTACCAATCATCATCCCACCCGGAAAAGCATAGTTTTCCAAAACAATCTGATGGATGATTCCGGCTCCGGGTTTCCAGAACCCAATGCCATATTTATTAGAAACTGAACTTAAAAAATCAAAGACTTCTTTACTTTCCTGATTGGCAAATTCTAAATCTTCCTGACTCCCGTTTTTGGCAACAATTAAGTGATCGCAATGCACAGTACTTGGCACAGCTGCCGACGGACGACCAGCTTGCATAAATTGGAGCAAAGCCATCTGGGCGGTCGCATCCTGCATAGCTACACGATCAGGATTAAAATCGACATAACTTTTGAGCCTTTCATAATTCTTCAATTCCATGCCTTTATCCAAATGCGCATAAAGTATTTTCTCGGCCAAAGTGAGTGGTTTTCCGAGTGCTTGTCGCGCTGCTGCAATTTTAGAAGGGAAACCAGCATAAACCTGTTGAATCATGGAAAGATCAAATGCCATAGTTATATCGTTTAGTTTTTGTTTGAAAATTTGATATGCAGGTTGATGTTAAAAACCTACTTTTAAAGTGACGCGAAGTTAAGGCTTTCATGCTTAACTGGCAATGATCTTTGAAGCGCCTTTTTGGAATTTTGCGTTAAAATTGATCGCCCCGAAGAAGTTCGCCATGGTGTATCAGTCTTTTTGTTTTTTCCCGGACCAATGTTTCATTTCCAAATCCCCATTCATCGTTTTTTTGCGGCTGGGTGAAATAGGACTGAACAATATAGAATGGTTCGGAGAAGCCCTATTCATTTCACTGAATTCTGCTCAAAATTGCTTTATTTTTGACCTGTTGATAAAAGCGTTGCAGTTGAAGGGAGCGTCGCAATTCCGTTGCATCTTGCGATACAGCCGGTACCCCAAATACCTGTTTTTTTGTTATGCCCTTTTTTTAAGCCCAAATCTAATGGCTCAGGATAGCACCCGGGCATTTAAACCGGCCTTTTATACCTGTGATGATTTGATCAAGAAAGGGAAAACAGAAAAGGCTATTCGCTGTTTAGAGGAACTTCGAAAAACATTCCCCCGGCAAATCAAACCTTGTATCCGACTGGCCGAAATTTATTATCAACTCGACGAAAAAGAGCAAGCTTTGCTTTTTGCCAATCAGGCCATCGATTTAAATGCGAACGAAGCCCTTGGCCCCGTCATGCACTTAGCGAATTTAATGCGTAAAAAAGGGGACGAAGCATTAGCCCTGAAACTCCAAAACAGGTTGTCGGTTTCGGATGTAGATACTGCTAAGACTAAACTAAATAAACAAGTTCAAAATCAACTGAAATCCACCAGAATCTTAAATACCGCCCCAATCTCAGGTGTCTTTTTAAAAAACCTGGGGCCCAACATCAATTCCTCCGAAAATGAATACCTGCCAACGATCAGTTTAGATGGACAAACCCTCATTTTTACGCGTAATCATGCGGGCAACGAAGACTTTTTTGTAAGCTCCAGAGATAGCAATCAAAATTGGATCAGTGCGGTCAACTTAGGATACCCGCCCAATACGGGATTACCGGACGGTGCGGCCATGCTGAGTGCCGATGGAAAATATTTGTTTTACACCCGTTGTGATATGCGAAGTCCGAATGGCATTGAAAGTGGTGGTTGTGATATTGCCTTCAGTTTTAAGGAAGATACGGCCTGGAGTTCTCCGCAATATTTTGGATTCACCATCAATACCACGGCTTATGAAGGTCAGGCCTGTATTAGTAGCGATAATAAGGATTTGTACTTCGTGAGTAACCGCGAAGGTGGTTATGGAGGCATGGATATTTGGGTTTCGCGCTTTGAAAATAATTATTGGAGCAAACCAACGAATCTGGGACCACAAATCAATACGGATGGGAACGAAACAGCGCCCTTTATTCATCCCGACAATCAAACCCTATATTTTTCAAGTGATGGCCATCCGGGATTTGGCTCCTCCGATTTGTTTGTCAGTTATAAGCTGGGGGATACTGCCTGGAAAACTGCACGCAACCTCGGACAACCCATCAATTCAAAAGGGTTTGACGGTTCTATTGTGGTGGATGCGCAGGGAAAATCAGGTTATTGTGCCTCTGATCGAAAAGACACACGCGGCGGATTGGATTTATATACCTTTGAACTTTATCCGGGGATTCAACCAAAATCTTCGATGGCCATTCATGGATTTTTAACCGACAAATTCCGCAAAACCAAGCTTCAGGATAAGATCATTTATTTTAAAAACTTGTCAGGTAATATTCATTTGGATCCTGTCAGTAGCAATGAAGGTGACGCCAGTTATTTTAAGGTTCTTCAAAATGGAACAAGTTGTTTAATATCTGTTTTGGAAGAAGGCTATCGCCCCTATTATAAAAAGATTTTCCTCCACGACAGCCTCCCGCGTATCCTGCAACAGGAAATTCGTTTGCGCGAGCCCGGCTTAAAGGACACTTTGTTTCAGGCCAGCATTTGGCATGATAGTCTCAATCAAACATTAACAGATAGCAGTCGAATGTTACTAGACAGTATATTCAAACAATGGCCCCAATGGTCAGCCGACAGTGCATTTGTTTCGATTTGGATACGCTCTTATTATTACTCCGGTGATAGCGATACGGATACAACTTATATCGAGGGTTTGATGAAAGCCATGCAACAAAATCAGTTTTTAATGGAGTCTTTTGAACGACACGGCATAGCCTGCAAATTGCTCATGCCAGATTTAAACATGCTCATTTACAACGACGAAAAACATTGGTTCAGAAAAACCGAAATCATGGTATTGGAAGACTATTAAGTTTCCAAAATACACTCGAAATAAAAAGGCTAACGGGTCAATAAAACAGTGCCCTGTTTCTTAATTCTTTTTCCGTTCACACAATAACCATCGATGATCCAAACATAATTATCGGGAGGCAGTTCGATATTATTTTGTGTACCATCCCATTTTTTACCAGTATCAGTCGTTTCAAAAACTACCTGGCCCCATCGATTAAAAATTTTAAAATATTCCAGTTTAACGACGTTGTTATTTAACAGGCCAAAGTTGCGGTTAACGGCTACATCACTCACCGGATTAAATGCATTGGGCAAATGGATTTCCGTACATTCCGTTCTTACCCAAACACTATCAGAATGGAAACATCCTGTCGAATCATTGGTAACGGTAACATAATAAGCCATGACATCCAATGGACGGCTGGTCGGATTAGGTTTGACAATAGAACTTAAATAAGTTGGCGGTGTCCATACATAAGAATATTCCTGCCCCATAGACATGCGTGGTCCACCTAAAATAGTATAGGCGCCATCTGCGACAAAACGATCCGGACCTGCATCTGCAAACACTTTACTAACCCGAATAAGTACACTGGTATCATAGGCACATCCACCACCTTGCGTAAATTCAAGATGTACATTATAACGATAATCTTCCAGAGGATGAACCCGAATGGAAGTTGTATCATAAGGAGGAATGGTATTGTATACCGGTGACCATAATGCGCTATATAAATTCGGGCCATTGGCAACCAATAAAATCGTATCCCGCTGACAAATCAAAGTATCGTTGTTGATTTCAATGATTGGTTTGGCAAGAACCCGGATTTGTTTACAATCTACCTGCATCGTTGGAAGGCCTTCGTCCGAAACGAAATACACATTGTACAAACCGGGTTGTGTATAGGTAATCGGCGGAGGAGTTTGCAAGGTTGAGCTTGGAATGGAAGATGCGGTGCAACTATTAAAAGTTAAGCGAGACAAAGAGTTATCGAGGTTATTGGCTGTAAAACAAAACACATTATCCCGATCGCGCAACATACGAGTCAAATAACGTGGTCCGTTAAAGCCTGCAAAATTACCTAAATTGGTTGCAGTGGGCGCAGCAAGAATATTACCCGCAAAAGTCAACTCAGTGAGTGTATTGTCTGTTTCATTCGTGACATAGGCATAATAATTTCCGCAATCACGAATCACAACGATATCGCGTGGACCATTCAAAGCACCTGCAAAACCGCCTAAATTTGTTTCTACAAAGGGGCCTAATAAAGACGTCCCGAAATCTAATCGGCTGATTGTTGATCCAATTCTATTTACTAAAAATAAATGCCAATTGGTTCCATCAAACACAGGCCACATTCCTGTTGGAAAGGCTAAACCGCCCGGATTACCCAGATTGGTTAATGTGGGTGCGCCGGTAAGCGTTGGACCAAAGTTGATCCGTAATAAATTTCCGGTAAAGCCATTATTGGTAAATGCATACCAATTACCCGCTTCGGAAAAAACGTAGAGATCTTGCGGGTTGATGAGCAATCCGCCCATATTGCCGAGGTTCGTGACTGTTGGCACATTCGATAAAGAGGCCCCGAAATCAAGTCTGACGAGTTGAGAGTTTAATCCGGTAACGCCGCCTGTGATAAAACCAAACCAATTTCCTCCGGTATTGACCAGCTCAAATCCTTTGGCATTGACAGGCAGTGTGGAACCAAAATCACCCAAATTCATGGCTATAGGTACATTTCCCAATAGTGTTCCGAAATCATAACGAATCAGATTACGCGGATTGGCGGTATTCACGACAAAAACATGGTAATTATTGCCATCTTTAGCCATAGCAGTTGCAGAAGGTGCATCTAAACCGGTTCCGGCGACGATACTACTACCTGTAGGAACATTGTTCAGATAAGCAGAACAAAATCCCCAATAATAGGATGAAGCGTTGGTAACGGTGGTTTGTAATTGAATATAATTATCGATGCACAGGGTGTCCGGACCACCGTAAATGAGCTGAGAAAAACCGTTATGAGCGCCCAACAAGCCTGCCACACCGAGTATAAAAATGCGTAAAGATTTCATGATCTGATCCAAATGCCCTGTTTTAATTCGCTAATATAGTCATTCCGTTCAAAACCCGAAAATATGCCGTCACTTATCTTCGCTTTTTACTTGCAAATAACCATTTAGAAAGACTTCCATTTTGGCCATGACGTTAGTACCTGATTGCACAAAATGATCAATTTTCGATAAAATGGCTTTTCGTTCATCCCCTGAATCAAGGCATTTTCGGAGAATCTCTTCAATTTTTTCGGGCCCATTGACCGAAAATGCAATCCCCTGCTCCACAAAATAAACCGCCTCCTGAAATTTTTGATAGGATGGGCCAATAACTACGGGCATCCGGTAAATAACCGGTTCAAGGGTGTTGTGAAGTCCTCGGCCGAAACCACCTCCGATATATGCAAAATGGCCAAAACGATACAGTCGCGAAAGCATTCCCATCTGATCCAACAGCATTACCCGCTCACCCCCATCAACAAACGCCGAATATTTCACCCAGGGTTCCTGTATCCAACCGGCATCAAAATGGCTTGGTTCATGCGGTACAATCAGCACTTTAAAATTTTTCGGGAGATGAACCAGAATAGATTGAATGACTTCGACATCCTGAGGCCATACACTTCCTGCAATAAAAAGAGGTTGCGCATTGATAAATTGTTCCAGAATCACATTCTGAAAAGGTGCCTTGCTCAGTGCAAGTACACGGTCGAGACGGGTATCGCCTGCAAGGGAAACCGATTTGGCGCCTAATTTTTGTAGCAAATCCACACTTCGTTGGTCTTGAACAAACAGGTGACTAAATCCTAATAAAGCCTTTCTGAATAAGCCTCCATAAAGCCGAAAAAAAATCTGTTCAGGCCTAAAAATACCGCTTATCAACAACACCGGAATTTTTCTGTCTTGAAGTTCAAACAAAAAATTTAACCAGAATTCATATTTAATGACCAATACACAACGAGGCTGTATTGTTTCTAAAAATTCACCGACATTCGTAACCCGGTCTGCCGGTAAATAACAGCGTTTCCAATCCGGAAACAAACGAGCTGCATACTCATATCCTGAAGAAGAATAAAAACTGACTAAAAATGGAAGTGAATGTTTTTCTATCATCCATTGAATCACCGGCACAGCTTGCTCAAATTCACCAACTGATGCGCAATGAAATAACACGGGCCTTTCATCCGCCACAAACATTTGCTGCAAATCAGCTTTCTGATTCCTTCTGCCTGTCAGGATTTTTGCTGCTTTGCCGGAAAAGGCCGCGTAAATTCTAAAAGCAAAGTCGAACAGCCCAATCCCGATATGATACAGGGTTCGTGAAAACTCAATAGTAAGTTTCTTCAGCATCTTTACGGTAAATGGGAACAGTCCATCCAAATTTAAACCCAACCATGAGATCATTTCTTCCACCTGAATCGGGGCGGGCAAGGTCGTAGAGATAGTCACGTCTTCCTTGTGTAAATCCCCAAACAAAATTTAATCCGGCATGAAAGTTTATCAATTTATTTTTTGCATGGTACATATACCCTAAAAAATCTTCGATATATAATCCATTCGTCAAACGGTCATACCCTTTTTTATATTCATCACGCAATTGTGGAAAAGCATTGTCACGGTCGAAAATATTGATTTTATATTGCATGAAGCCCATCGACAAAATGGTGGTGAGCCCTGAATTTGGATTAATGGCCAAAACCGGAAAAACTTTTCCAAATTGTAACCCTACCATATAGCCCCTTTGAAATAACCCGACATTTAATAGGTCGCCATTTTGGCTGATGACGCCCCCTTGATTGGTTTTCAGATTAATCATCAAACTATCATCGCGCATTTTATTTCCGGTTATAAAATCAAATTTCGCACCGAATATCCAGTTCTTTTTCGTTTTAATTTTAACCCCTGCACCGATTCGATAACTGATTCCAAATCGTTTCGCCAAATCGCCTCCCGGAAAATCCACACTGCCTAACACGTCCAGATTCCAGATTTTATCAATCCCCGTTGAAACATCCTCGCCGCTGGGCATAGCTGGTTCCTGATCTTGTGCAATTGACAAGCCGGGCATCAAAATCATCAACCATAAAAAAATAACTCCTGATTTTATTGGCATACCTTTTTATTACAAATGTAAAGTTGCAGTAAAGCCTTGAATATACAATAATTCATGTACTGATTTAGTTATATTTGCGCCCAATTTATTCATACGTATGACAAATTTACAAATGGTAGACCTGAAAAGGCAATATCTAAAAATCAAGGATGAAGTTGATCAAGCCATACAACAGGTGATTGATACAACAGCATTCATCAATGGCCCGCAGGTAAAACAATTTGCAAATGCGCTGGAAAACTATTTGCAGGTAAAACATGTCATTCCGTGTGCCAATGGAACGGATGCTTTACAAATTGCCATGATGGCTTTAGGCCTGAAACCCGGCGATGAAGTCATTACACCCTCGTTTACCTATATAGCTACTGTTGAAGTAGTTGGTTTATTAGGACTCAAACCCGTATTCTGCGAAGTTGATCCTAAAACCTTCACCTTGGACCCTGCATCGCTCGAAGCGATGATCACCCCGCAAACCAAAGCCATTGTTCCGGTGCATTTGTATGGTCAGGCCGCCAATATGGATGCGATTATGGCTATAGCCAAAAAACATCAGCTTTTTGTGATTGAAGATAATGCCCAGGGAATTGGCGGATATTATACCGGACAAGATGGAATCCGTCGTGCGAATGGGACGATTGGAGATATCGGTTCAACCTCATTTTTCCCTTCGAAAAATTTGGGATGTTACGGCGATGGTGGTGCATTGTATACCAACGATGATGCCCTTGCTGAAAAAATCCGTATGGTTGCCAACCATGGTCAGCGACAGAAGTATGTACATGAAATGGTTGGATGTAATTCAAGATTGGACACGATGCAGGCTGCCATTTTATTGGTGAAGTTAAAACACCTCGATACCTATTGTGAAGCCCGTCGTTCGGTAGCCACTTTTTATAATCAGGCTTTCACAGATCATCCAAATATTGAAATCCCTTTTGAGGCTTCCAGTGCTTATCATGTTTATCATCAATATACTGTAAAATTAAATGGTGTCAACAGAGATCAGGTTAAAAAGAAACTGGAAGAAAAGGGGATTCCCAGTATGATTTATTATCCAATTCCGGCGCATCGGCAAAAAATGTTTGAAGCATTTGATATGGGTAATTTGGAAATGAAAAATACGGACGAACTAACAGCACAGGTGATTTCTCTTCCTATTCATACCGAAATGCAGGAAGATGAATTAAACTATATTGCTGAAAACTTTCTGAGCATTGTGAACGAATTAGCTGTCCAAAAAACAGAGGCGGCCTTAAACGTATAATATATATTAAAATGAAAATTGCAGTCGTTGGTACCGGATATGTCGGACTCGTTTCGGGAACTTGTTTTGCCGAATCAGGCAATCAGGTCATTTGTGTAGATATTAATGTCGAAAAAGTAAATCGGCTTAAGCAGGGAGAAATTGTGATTTACGAGCCTGGCCTGGAAGTCCTATTTCAGCGTAATTTAAAAGAAGGGCGTCTCCATTTTACGACAGATTTAAAAGATGCTTTACTCAAATCCGAATTAATTTTCCTGGCCCTTCCCACCCCGCCGGGCGAAGATGGAAGTGCGGATCTGAGTTATGTGCTCGGCGTAGCAAAGGAAATTGGTATTATACTGAAAGATAATCCTCAATATAAAGTGATTATCAATAAGAGTACCGTACCGGTTGGCACCGCTGAAAAAGTGCATCAGGCCATTCAGGAAAATTACAACGGCGAGTTTGATGTGGTGAGTAATCCGGAATTTTTGCGTGAAGGTGTGGCCGTTGATGATTTTATGAAACCCGACCGGGTTGTGGTTGGATGTAGTTCGGATCGCGCCAAAAAATTGATGCAGCAATTGTACGCGCCTTTTGTACGCCAGGGAAATCCGATTTACTTCATGGACGAACGAAGTGCGGAGATTACCAAATATGCGGCTAACTCCTATCTCGCCATGCGCATCACCTTCATGAATGAATTGGCGAATCTGTGTGAAAGAGTTGGCGCAGATGTTGAAACGGTTCGGGTTGGTATGGGAAGTGATAATCGAATTGGGAAACGATTTTTATTTCCAGGAATCGGATATGGTGGAAGTTGTTTCCCGAAGGATGTTCAAGCGCTGGTGCAAACATCTCAACAACATCAATATCCATACTCCTTGCTTCAATCGGTTATACAAGTGAATGATGCACAAAAACTAATTTTAGCAGATAAAATATTGTCATACTTCGGTTCATTGGCCGGAAAAAAAATCAGCATTTGGGGATTGGCATTTAAACCAAACACCGATGATATTCGCGAAGCACCGGCATTGTATATCATTCCAAAATTGGTGGAAGCTGGTGCCGAGGTGCATTGTTATGATCCGGAAGGCATGAAAAATACCAAATTGCATTTTGAACAGAACCATGCATCCATCTGCGACAAAATTCATTTTTCTGACAACGCTTATGATGCTTTGCAGGACAGTGACGCACTGGCAATTTGTACAGAATGGAGTATTTTCCGCACACCTGATTTTGAAGAAATGACGAAACGTTTAAAATCCAAAGTCATATTTGATGGCAGGAATTTATTTGAACCAACAGAAATGAAAGAACTGGGTTATTATTACAATTCGATTGGACGCCAAACGATTCAAGCGAACCAACATTAATCGATAAATATGAAAAGAGTTTTAACTACAGGTGGAGCCGGATTTTTAGGATCCCATTTATGCGATCGGTTTATCAAAGAAGGTTATCACGTGATTGCTATGGACAACCTGATTACCGGGAATCTCAAAAACATTGAACATCTTTTCAAACATCCGAATTTTGAATACCATCATCATGATGTGAGCAAGTTCGTTTTTGTACCTGGCGACCTGCATTATATTCTTCATTTTGCATCTCCCGCAAGCCCCATCGATTATTTGAAGATGCCCATTCAAACTTTAAAAGTAGGTTCGTTGGGAACGCATAATTTACTTGGATTGGCAAAACAAAAAAATGCCCGTATGTTGATCGCCTCAACTTCTGAAGTATACGGAGATCCGCTGGTTCATCCACAAAACGAAGAGTACTGGGGCAATGTGAACCCGATTGGTCCTAGGGGCGTTTATGATGAAGCCAAACGTTTTCAGGAAGCGATCACGATGGCCTATCATAATTTTCATGGACTGGAAACGCGTATTGTTCGGATCTTTAATACTTATGGTCCGAGAATGCGACTGGATGATGGACGTGCCTTACCTGCATTTATGAGTCAGGCTTTGCGAGGAGAAGATATTACGGTTTTTGGAGATGGTAGTCAAACCCGTTCCTTTTGTTTTGTGGATGATTTGATTGAAGGTATTTACCGATTGTTGCTGAGCGATTATGCCCTTCCGGTAAATATTGGAAATCCGAATGAAATTTCCTTAAAGGATTTTGCAGAAGAAATACAACGTTTAACAGGAACGAATAGCAAAATAATTTATCAGCCACTTCCGCAAGATGACCCTAAACAACGCCAACCCGATATCAGCAAAGCCAAAAATATTTTAAATTGGGAACCGAAAGTGGATCGGGCCGAGGGCTTAAAAGTGACCTTAGAATATTTTAAACAAGCCTTACTGCTGGATTAATCTTCTCTTTGTTTCTTCCCATGCAAGGAAGATTTAAATTTAAATCGAAACAGATGCAAATGATTCAAGTCGCCAGTATTAAATCCGTTCATGGAGTTCGTGGCGATTTGGTAATTGCGCATCAGATCACCAAAAAGGCAGCACTGCAAGTAGGCGATGCGTTATTGATCGAATTATTACCTGGTAGTCGTATCCCATTTTTTATTGATCAAATTCGGGATACTGCTGAAGGAGAATGGCTGGTTCATTTCGAAGAAATACAATCAAGAGAAGAAGCGCGTGATTTACTCAATAAAGACTGTTATATCATCAACACAAAAAATCTGCCATTGGCAAAAACGCACAATTGGAAAGATGTTTTAGGGTATCTGGTCATGGATCAGGATGAAAAACCAATCGGTCCTATTCAGGATATATTGAGTCATGGCGCTATATTTCTGGCAGAGGTATCCTTTGAACAGAAAATAGTGACGATTCCGTTAAATGAAAATTTGGTCTTAAATAAGAATGAAGAGCAGAAGATATTAAAGATGGAAATTCCAACAGGATTATTGGATTTATAAAAAGGATGTATGCGAATAGATATTATTACCGTGATGCCTGAACTCCTTGAAAGTCCTTTCAAACATTCGATGATGAAAAGGGCACAGGAAAAAGGCCTGCTAGAAATACATGTTCATCAACTGCGTGAGTTTGCAATCAACAAATATGGGCAAGTAGACGATACGCAATTTGGTGGTGGTGCCGGAATGGTGATGATGTGCGAACCTTTAGAGAAGGCCATCGAAAGCTTAAAAACAGAACGTACCTATGATCAAATTATCTATTTAACCCCGGATGGAAAAACGTTGAATCAGCAAACCTGTAACCGCCTTTCATTGTGTGAAAATCTGATGATGATTTGTGGGCATTATAAAGGTATTGATCAGCGTATTCGGGATGTGTATGTTACCGAAGAAATATCTATAGGCGATTATGTCATGAGTGGTGGAGAACTAGGCGCGGCGGTGCTTGTAGACTGTATCGGACGTTTAATACCCGGTGTATTAAATGATGAAACATCTGCATTGACCGACTCACATCAGGATGGACTTCTTGCCCCCCCGGTTTATACAAGGCCTGCTGAATGGCGTGGAATAAAAGTTCCGGATATTCTGTTAAGCGGCCACTTTAAAAATATTGAAGAGTGGCGACAAGAAGAAGCGCTAAAACGTACAGAAGAAAGGCGTCCGGATTTATTGCGTTGATGGAAGGTCTGTAAATGGTTTAGGCTCTACCCGGTGTAAAGCGGCAGGAGTGGTTGATTGTCCGGTTAATTGTTGAAGCGTTTTTTGTTTTTCCGAGAACTGAGTTTGAATTTTTTTCAAAGTTTGAGAAGTTTCACGAAGCATTTGCCGATGTTGCCGGGTTCTTCGTTTCCCCCATCCGATCACAATGAACAAAATTGAAATTAAAGCCACCAGCCCTTTGATGGCCAGGTTAAAAGTTTTAAAATCACCTTCATTGGATAATGCATTTTTAAAAATATCCCGATGCAGAATTTCATCCATGATGTGAAATGGGAATACCGTATGCATGATAAAAATAAATCCGAAACAAAGTGCAGCCAGCACATACATCAAATATTCAACCAGATAATCCCAACTCTTAACCAGGAGATACAGGGCATGGTTGGAATCTACCTTTTGAACAACAGGTGTAATCAAATCTAAAAGCTGATTGGATTCCGCCAATTGTTCAGTAGCATTCTCCGGTAATTTAGTTTCTTTTCCGAATAACATAGGTTCTTTAATTTAATTGAATGATCTTGATGAATAATTTACATACCAGTGCCAGAATAACCGGATTGAAACCTTCCGCTCTTGCTCTGGATAAATCTGAAGAACAAAAGCACAAGGTCAAACAAACCAACAAATTTCCTGAACACATTCCAATCGTCCGTAGTTAAGATTGGGCAATGTAGAAAACTTCATCTTTACTACTCAAAGTTATGCTAAATCGCAGAGAGTGAGATCATTCAATTCATCAGATTTTATCAAGTAGGGGTTCCTGAATAACTCAGAAATGCTGTAGATTCAAGGCGCGGGTAATGAAG
>JBMOFV010000045.1:0-22808 GCA_049318705.1 Chitinophagaceae bacterium | reverse complement strand
GCAGTGTGGTTGCTGCTACCTATGTTGCTGTAATTGATGGTTACATTGTAAGTATGAACTGAATCACAATTAGCAGCGTTTGTATACGTTACCGTATGTGAACCGCTTGCTGTGTAATTCTGACCACCTACTGTTGTTGCATCACATGCAGTGTGGTTGCTGCTACCGGTGTTGCTGTAATTGATGGTCAGGTTTAATGTAACTGTCGAATCGCAACCTTGTGCATTTGCACCCACCAAAGTATGCGTATAAGCACCACTCATCGTATAATTCTGACCGTTCGTAGCCCAGGTATAATTGTCACAAGCTGTTTGTGATTCAGAACCGGTAGAAGAAGTACGAGCTTCTACAACCACATCGAATGAACAAGTAACCGGTGCGTTAAAACCATCATCATAAGTATAAGTAACCGTCGTAGTTCCGATAGGGAAGCTATCACCAGGGTTGTGAGAAGCCACTGCACTTGGTGTACCACAATCATCTGTTACAGATGGCTCAGACCATGTAGCAGAAGCCGTAGCGGCATCACAATCTGTTTGTACGGTGATGTTAGTTGGACATCCGGATACTACCGGTGCTGTGTTACCGGCATCGATTAATTCGATATTAATGTTTCCAAAAGTAGTAGTGGCAAATCCATCCAATTGAACATAATAAGTGGCCCCAGGTGTTACACACAATGGAGCGATATAAGAATGGAAAGGAGAACTTGCTGAATCATCATTCGCTGCTAAAAGAATGCCACTACCGGCAAGGATAGCTCCGCAATCGTCGGCACTATATACCGCCAATTGGTTATCCCACAATGGAGCCAATGTACGAATAGCAATTTTACCTGAAGCCGGTGCTACAAAAGAGAACCAAATGGTATTGCTGATTGTTTGGCCTCCACACCATCCATTTTGCACAGTACAACTAATAGCAGGAGGAGTTGGCTCACCAGCTTCAGTAGTTGCGCCTACATTGCTGAATGGACCATTGGCACCATAATTCAAAGCAACTGCATCACATACATTATCGTTTTGAATCGTGATGAGGGTTGATACAAATGCAGCCGTATCATTGGTACATCCATTTACTGAAGCTACTACCATGACATCATATGTACCGGGAGCGGCATAAAAAATGTTTTGGGTAGCAGATGTAGCACCTGAAACCAATGACCAGGTTGTAGCAGGTTGTAAACGGGCATACCACTGTAAAGAGCCAGTAGAACCCGTTGTAGAATAAGTCTGGGCTTGTGCAGCATAACCCGAAGCAGGACCACTTACAGTGCCAGCAGTCGGAGGAGCAACAGCTTCAACAAATACAGAGGCAGAAGGCACCGTAGAAGCTCCACAAGTAACATTACATTGGAAATAAGTAGATGCACTTACCCCTGTTACCGTGTAAGTTAAGGTGGTAGCACCACTGATATCTGTCCAGTTGATATTATCCGGTGATGATTGCCATTGATAAGTTTGGCCAGCACCTAGGGAATTACCAGTTAAAGACAATGTGACATTTGCTAGAGAAGTATTACAGAATTGCGCAATATTTGAATTGGCAGTTCCAGCTGTTGGCGGGTCTGTACAAGGAGGAAGTACGAATAATTGCATGTTATCTACAAATACTCTATTTCCAAAGTTTGAAACACCACGTAAACGGAAGCGATTAGCACCAGCCGAAACATTAAATGTCAAAGTAGCCCATTGTGCAGATGTTGGTGTAAAACTGGAAGCAGTAGTCGCACCTAAAGTATTTAAAGCACCACCCACTTGATTGGTCAAATCAGCCAATGTGCTCCAGTTGGTACCTCCATCGCTGGATTCTTCCACATAAACATGATCAATTTCACCACCAGTGTATGTAGCACCTGCTACATCAAAAATCAACTGGGTATTGGCTCCAATAGGAGTACCTAATGTTGGACTGGTTAAAGTCAGAACTGTACCATTAGAGGCACTAAAAAAATTCCAAACTGCAGAACCTGTCCCAGATGCGCCATAGGCATTTGTTACATCACGTAATAAGAAATTGGAAACTACATCTGTTTCACTAAAGCAGTTTGGAGGGAATGTTGCAGAAGAAAAATTTTCAGGAAATGCAGCTGTGTTCAAGTTTACTAACACGGGTGTAGAAGTGCCGCTAGATGGACCTGAAGAACAAGTTACGATGCACTGATAATACGTTGCAGCACTGACCGTTGCAGTTTGTGTGGCAGAGTTGGTACCAAAATTGGTCCATGTTGACCCATTTGGTGAACTTTGCCATTGATAAGAAACACCGGTTCCAGTGGTTGCATTTTGCAAACTCAATGAAACCAAAGCGCCGGCACAAACTGTTGTAGGCGAAGACAACGTATTACCTGGTGTTGGCGTACCGGTACATGGGTTTGGTGGAGTCCAGGTAAAAGTTAATCCTGAAGCCGGGCTCACTGTGGTATTGTGCCGCATTGAGATAGATGTCGTGTTTGTAGCACCTGCAGTAGAAGAAGCCCAGCTAGTTGTAGTGGTTCTGTTTCTGAAATCAGAAGTGGAAGTTCCACGCAATCCAACCAAGGTTTGAGAACCAGCAGCCGTAGAAGTACTTGTACTCAGACAAGCTCCATAAACCACATCGACTGTTTGCAAAGCAGCAACACCATTTGCTTCATTTAAACGAATCTGAAAATTAAAATTTTCAGTGAAGATCGCAGATGAAGAAAATCGACGAAATTTTGACCACTGAACAACAAAAGTTCTATTAGGTGCAGTTCCTACAACTTCGTAACTGATTTCGCCCAAATTAGAAGCGTTGGTATTTGCCGACAAATCACGTCCGACTGCAACAATACTGGCATTCCATGCAGTTGTGTTCGTTAATCCGTTTCTATCGGATGTTGTAGGCAATGTGGATCCGAAAGTGATATACCCATTCGTGTTAATATTTAGCTCCGTGTAACCGGTACCATTAAAATTAAACGTAAAAGGTATTGTTCCTGTTGGTAAAGTGAAGATCCTGTCATCCATTAACCCCGGGTCTGCTGTAGCTGAGGCAACAGCGGTACCTACAATTGTTCGTGAACCACTTAATGGGGTATAACTACCTGTGCTTTGACTAAATGAATAATTCGCCACTTGCGCGGTTATATTTAAAGTGCTTAGCAGTATACATGCCAGCACTGCCAGCGTGGCAAGCAGGCGATGTCTATTTTTGAAATTTAATGTCATGATGAATTTGTTTTTTAAGATTTAAAATTTGGCTTTGGCATGTTCTACTTGCGGGCATGCCTCCCTGAATGGTTTTTTAATGCATAGTTCAGACTAAGGGGGTTTAGTTGTTATTTATGAGATAATTTGAATTAGCAAATTACTTCATAATTTCTTCACGAAAAAATAAGGTTTTGTTTTTCTTAGCTATATCTGAGCAATTTATAATCTTAAACACATTAAATTAATCAATATCTGTCGCTTGTAAGTTCGTGATGTGCAGCGTAAAACAGCCCTGTTACTGCGTTTTAATAACCCCTCTCCATTCCTCATTCCTTTTCATTTAAATAGGATGTTGCACCCACATAGGGTCACTGAATAACGCTCAACATGAGTGATACTGGTTGTTCAAGCGAAATTTTATAATCGTTCGTGCACGTTCTTTTAAGGCATATTGCCAAAAAGCGTTCACCTGAGATTCAGAATCTTTCGCTACTCAGAAACACTGCATCTTCTGCGTTGCGGGCAAATCGCAGTATAACAATACAGCTTCATTACCCGCGCCTTGAATCTACAGCATTTCTGAGTTATTCAGACGACCCCATATAAACGTTCTTCATGACGCAAATCATATTTTTCAGGCCTGATGGAGGCGGCATCCTCCCTGCCGCAATTGCATTTGGCGGGAGGGAGATAGAGCCGAGAGCAGGTGTGAGGCCCCAACAACATACCCGCCTTGTTCCTGCCCAAATTTCAGTCCGGCATTCCAATACATTCTGTTATTTTTACCCGCATGGAAAAAAAAGTTTTTCTGCTGGATGCTTTTGCTTTGATTTTTCGGGCTTACTATGCTTTGGTGAAGAGTCCGCGTATGACCAGTACCGGTAAAAATACCAATGCCCAGTTTGGGTTTTTGAATACCCTCATGGATTTGATCAATAACCAGAAACCTTCTCACCTCGCTGTGTGTTTTGATACCAAAGAAAAAACGGAGCGCCATACCGATTTTGCCGAGTATAAAGCTAATCGCCAGGAAACCCCTGAGGATATTTTATTGGCTGTGCCCGATATCAAAAAAATGTTGCAAGGATTTAATATCCCCATTATTGAAGTGCCGGGCTATGAAGCGGATGATATTATTGGCGCCCTGAGTGTAAAAGCCGCTGATTCGGGATACCAGGTGTATATGGTAACCAGCGATAAGGACTATGGGCAATTGGTGAATGATCAGGTATTTATTTACAAACCGGCGAGTGGTTTTAGCAAAGCCGAAGTACTGGGCCCCGCCGAAGTTTGTGCCAAATGGGATATTGAACATGTGGGCCAGGTGATTGATATGTTAGGATTGATGGGAGATGCTGTTGACAATATTCCGGGTATTAAGGGGGTAGGTGAAAAAACCGCTGCCAAATTGCTCAAAGAATATGGTAGCCTCGAAAATATTCTCGACCATGCGGATGACATTAAAGGCTCGATTGGTGAAAAAGTGCGTAATGGAAAAGCCGATGCCATCATGAGTAAAAAACTCGCGACTATTATTCTGGATGTGCCTTGTGAGTTTCATGAAGGTGATTTTGCTTTGGGTGGATGGAAAGAAGATATCCTCACCGAGGTTTTTAATGAACTGGAATTCCGAACCATTGGCAAACGGATTTTGGGAGAAGCATTTCAGGTAGGCAGTAAAACCGAACAACAAAAAGATTTGTTTGGCAATGTGGTAGAATCTAAAACAAGCCCTGCTGTTCCACAACATTCCGCTGGTACAGAGAGTAACTTTGAAATCGTTGAGAATAAAACCATTGAGAATACCCCCCATCAATATTTTTTGGCCGACAACGATGTGCTTCGAAAACAACTGTTAGATATCCTAACCGTGCACAGCGATCAGGGCGGAGAAATTTGTTTTGATACTGAAACCACCGGACTGGATGCCAATCGCTGTGAATTGGTCGGAATGAGTTTTTCCATCAAAGCGTCCGAAGCCTGGTACATGCCATTACCTGCAGACCGCGATGCAACTTTGGCAATGATTCAACCTTTTGATGCGCTGTTTCAAAATCCGTCACTCACCTGGATTGGACAAAACACCAAATTTGATTTACTGGTATTAAAAAATTACGGATTCGAAATCAAAGGTGAATTATTTGATACGATGTTGGCTCATTATTGTTTTGAACCTGATGGCAAAAGAAGCATGGATTTGTTGAGCGAGAAATTTTTACATTATAGCCCCGTTAGCATCGAAAACCTTATTGGTAAAAAAGGAAAAAACCAGGGGAATATGCGGGATGTGGAAATAGAAAAGATTAAAGAATACGCCGGCGAAGATGCCGATATCACGCTGCAACTCAAGGAAAAATTTTTACCGCTCCTACAGGAAAATGATGTTGAAACAGTTTTTCGGAAAGTGGACACCCCCCTGATAAAAGTGTTGTTGGATATGGAGTATGAAGGCATACGGATTGATACCGACTTCCTGCACGCATATAG
Organism: Chitinophagaceae bacterium; assembly: GCA_049318705.1. GTDB lineage: Bacteria > Bacteroidota > Bacteroidia > Chitinophagales > Chitinophagaceae > OLB11. The sequence continues at coordinate 17,148 of JBMOFV010000045.1, read as the reverse complement.
TAAAGAGTTGGAAATATTGGCCCGTGAAAGTGAAGAACGTGTTTACCGCCAAGCAGGTGTACGTTTTAACCTGGCCTCTCCAAAACAACTGGGTGAGGTGCTTTTTGAAAAATTACAACTTGACCCGAAGGCCAAAAAAACCAAAACCGGACAATATGCCACCGGTGAAGATGTGTTGGCTAAACTGGCCCGCGAACATGCCATTTGCGATGAGATTTTATCGTTTCGGGAATATACCAAACTCAAAAATACCTATGTAGATACTTTGCCTGAATTGATACAGCCTCGCAGTGGACGGGTACATACCACTTTTGGGCAAACCATTGCCGTCACCGGCCGTTTGAGTAGCATCAATCCAAACTTACAAAACATTCCTATTCGTACCGAACGGGGACGTGAAATCCGAAAGGCATTCATTGCCCGCGACGAAAACCATATCCTGATGAGTGCCGACTATTCACAAATAGAACTGCGCATTGTGGCAGCCATTAGCGGAGATCCGAATATGTGTGAAGCATTCCGCAAAGGGCTGGATATTCACACAGCTACCGCAGCCAAAGTATTTGGTGTAGATGAACACGACGTTACCAAGGAGCAGCGGTATAAAGCCAAAAGCGTAAACTTTGGAATCATTTATGGACAAGGGGCTTTTGGTTTGGCAGAAAATTTATCTATTTCACGAACGGAAGCCAAAGAGATCATTGACAATTACAAAAAAGAATTTTCAGGGATTCAACAATACATGGACGATACGATAGCCTATGCCCGCGAACATGGTTATGTGCAAACTTTGCAAGGCCGCAAAAGATGGCTACGTGATATTAGCTCGCAAAATTTTACCGTGCGGGGATTTGCCGAACGAAACGCCATCAACAGCCCGATTCAAGGCTCTGCGGCTGATATGATCAAGCTGGCCATGATTCAGATTCATGCGGCTTTGAAAGAATCCACATTAAAAAGTAAAATGGTTTTGCAGGTACATGATGAACTGGTATTTGATGTAGTTCGTGAAGAGGAAACTGAAATGAAATCGCTTATCATACAATGTATGCAAAATGCCATGCCTTTGCCGCACGATGTACCTGTTTTGGCAGAAGTCGGTTCCGGAACAAACTGGCTGGAAGCGCATTAAACCGAGAATTTGCAGTAGCAAGGTACGAAGCTACTGTAAACAAAGCCTTTAAAGGCTTTGCTCGGTAACCCCGATATAGAAAATCATACTGAGGCCAATTAGCCGAAGTATTTGATTTTCTTATTCGTTTTTGTAGTTGGCAATACCCAACTACAAAATTTGGGTTAAACCCTTCGTCATTTTACCCTGACAGAATAGCAGAGAATTTTAATTTGGAATTAAAATTGTATCCTTAAAAACATGGAAAAAATGTTTGCGGGCTTATTTACCCGCCGCCCAAACCTGCTCATTTGTATTCTGCTTGACCTCATCGGCATGGCGACCTATTTTGTTCCCGGACTCACAGAATGGGGAGATGTGATTTGGGCACCCCTTTCGGCCTATTTGTTTTTGAAGTTATTTGGCGGTGTGGGCGGTTTACTGGGAGGTGGTTTTTCGTTTTTGGAGGAAATTTTGCCTTTTACCGATATCATTCCGACCTTTACCATTGCCTGGTTTTTACAGAATAGTCAGACTAAAAACCCAGAGAACTTATCTCGAAAATCCGAACCGGAAATTGAAGATGCCGAAGTCATTGAAATCAAATAAGGGACCTCAAACAAATGCGCAAATAGATGCGTATATTTTGAAGGCAGCTCCTTTTGCACAACCTGTTTTAAATCATCTGCGTGCTTTGGTGCATCATGCTTGTCCGAATGTAGAAGAAAAAATTAAATGGGGGATGCCGCATTTCGATTATCACGGTAAGATGATGTGTTGGATGGCTGCATTTAAAGCGCATTGTTCGTTTGGATTTTGGAAGGCTGCCTTGATGGAAGAAAAAAGTTTGATGCCGCAATCTGCCAAAAACGGAATGGGGCATTTAGGCCGCATCACCTCATTACAGGATTTACCTTCGGACAAGGACCTCATACGATGGATTGGAAAGGCTATGCAACTCAATGATGCCGGTATTGTCATGCTAAAAGAAGATTTGCAAAAACAACCAGAAGCTTTGCAGTTGCCGGATGACTTTTCGAAACAGTTATCTAAAAACAAATTAGCCCTTAAGAATTTTCAACAATTTACGCTTGCTGCACAAAAAGAATATATTGACTGGATACAAGGCGCCAAGAGAACAGAAACCCGTGAAAAAAGAATTGCACTTGGCATTGAATGGATTTGTGAAGGAAAAAAACGCAATTGGCAGTATTTGAATAAATAGTGTTTTATACATTCAATAAATGAAAGACTTACTCTTTTTATGACAAAGAGAAAGGAAGGATTCATCCTTCCACAATTTGCCCCATTTCGAAAACAATGGGCATAGATTTCACGAAGCTAAATTGATGATGATGAGTTTTACTCGCTTTCATGTTTTTGATGCTAAAAACAAAATAATGAGATATTCATTCCGCTTTAATCAAGTACTCCTGAATGCCACTTCGTGATATGTCTTGACATGTTGGCCTAAAAATACCCTGGCATAGATTCGCAAGACGGCTATTTCGATGAGGACAAACGTCAAACAGCTCATTAATAAAAGTAACCGATGATTCATTTCGATGTCAGAAAACATAATGTCAAAACCTAAAAACGTAGGAGAAATTGGAAATCCTGACATGGTCAATGCTGAAACCAAAAACAAGAGTGCATAACGGGGATGTTCATAAATATGGCCATGAAAGCCATTCAGGTCAATATTATTTTCCCGCATTCGTACTTGAGATAGGCTCCAACTACCGCCAATAAATGCCCCAAGCGTTCCACTTAAATAGATTGCAATTTGAGTTAAATCAAAGGTGTGTTGTTCAATCACCGAAAGCATAAAAAAGATCTGACACATCGTAATATAAATCCAAGCTCTCATGGCCGAACGTCTTTCTGTCCATGCAATGAGAACCAAAATCAAAGCTACGATGGCATAAATCCATGAAATAAATTCCAGACGTTGAATAGATTGAATCGGATGGATGATATATATCACCACCGCAAGGATAACCAAAATCACAAAAAGCCCTTCCGCTAAAGGATTTCGTAAAAAATGGAAGGATTTACCTAATTTTTTAAAAGGCCTCCAAACGAAACGATACCACCAATAATCAAGGTTCCATTCTTTCAATGACAAAATATAGAAGGTGGATTTGTATCGCTCGGGTATGAAAAAAAGAAATTTCCGCGAATTTGTATTATCTCCAAAAATTTGTTGGCGAAGCTGATAACCCATGGTTGAGGGTGAAGACAAAAGTTGATATGTTCGCAGAAAAGCGTGTGCCGCAACATGCAGTACTGCCAATATATGAAGTCCGAATCCGAGTTCAACAAAAATAATCCCAATTTGACTGATGGACGCGTAGGCAATCTGCGTTTTAGCACTTGATTGAACTGAGCCTATCCAATGACCGATTAAAGCAGTTGTAATTCCTATTATTACAATCAGACACCTTGCAAGCGGTACATGCATCCAAATGACAGAAGTCCGCAGCAACAAAAAAATTCCCAGATGAAGAGATAATGATCCGTAAAAAGCAGCTGTTGAAGTTGTCGGCCCCTCCATCGCCCTCGGAAGCCAGGATGAGAATGGAAATTGGGCAGATTTTACAGCTGCTGCCAAAATAAAAAGCAATGCAATAATGAATGACTGAACTGGATGAGCGTGCATGGCCTGATGGAGAGCATCGGGTACATTCAGTAAAGAAAAATCAGATTGAATATGGAACAAATGATGGCTAAACCAAATCGCACCCAACAAAGCCACATCACCAATTCGGTAAAAAGAAAGAACCTTCATGGCATTTCTCACAGGCAAATAACGTTCACGATAAAAAGCAATCATGAGAAAAGAAGTGATCCCGACTATTTCCCATCCCAAAAATAGGGTCTCAAAATTCCCGGATAGTAATAACAAATTAAACCCCGCAAAAAACAATAAAAGATGATTATGAAATCGTTTGTATCCACTCTCCCGATGCATATATGTTCTGCTGAATTTACTGATGACTAAAAAAATCATGGCCCCAATCAACAAATACAGACCAGTGTATAAATCATAAAACAAATCAAGTCCGAAATTAAATTCCATGGTTTTGTAAACTTCCAGCAATGGGACTCTGTAATCTGTTCTGTTGTATAAAACCCATGTTAAAAATGCGGTCAAAGAAAGAATCACTTGTACCGCCGCAGTTGCCCTTGTAGTGAGCGAGATCAGATTTTCACGATGATTTGAATAAAAAAGACTCTTTAAAAATCCCATAAAGGGAATCACAAAAAGCAAAATGATCAGGTATTTCATAGAACTTAAATTTCGATTTGATAAACAGGTAAATTTTCAAAAGTGGCATGTGTGATATGATTGGTCATCATTCTTGGAGCATCCTCGAAAAGTGGATGAACATTTCGTACAGCTTCGATATCCTTGGGCTCCGTGTGGTGAAGAACAAAAGCTCCATTTCTGAAATAAAAGATATCACCGGAGTCCGGTTTGATACAAGCCATATGTATCCATTCATTTTTATACCATTCAAACAAAGACTCATTGGATCGTATCACCCGATCTACAACCTCAGGGTATTGTTCAACAATGATCAACAATCTAATTGGGTCGTGTGGTTCTATCATTTGCCACGACAAACCAGGGCGTAAATCGCCATCGCTGCTATTGGTTACACCAATCAATCCCATAACATGATGTGGCAACTTTGTACCACAACCCAGTTTCATATTATCCACCCTGCTGAAATAATACTCCAAATTGATTCCTCCACATACCACACTGATTGGAGAAAGTACTTGAATTAAATATTTCCCCTCCGGATCGGTTTGGTAATCATAAGATTGCAGAAAGGCTCTTCGGTCTAAAAAAATTCCTCTGGACAATTCCCGCCTTCCAACCACAGCTATGGAATTGGTACCATGTCCTAATTCCGGACGAGGTTCAAACATGGAAAAGGACCTTTCACGTATCGCATTTCGGATTTCCCGAACACCTCCTTTTTGAGACAATGTCGCAAATCTTCTTGATCTTTCTTTTGCATTTAAATCCAGGGCATTTTCAAACCATATTTTAACTTTATGATGCAAATTGAGATTTGGTTCAGGTAAAGCGAAATCTTCATAATAAGATATCTGATCACTGGTTGTATCGTGTAATGCCGGGATGAAGTGTGAATCGTCAGGAATAAACAATCCCTCTTGACGTAATCGCCTTCTCACTTCGGGATGATTGGCCATAGCAGCAAAAACACGAGCATTCACCAAGCCAGGACGTCCGCTACACGCGCCACATTCATAAGCCCCATGATGGGGATTGTTCACCGTGCTACTCCCGTGTGCAACAACATAAATATTCTTTCCAAACTGATTCACTAATCCTATGTTACGCAGAAAGGCACCCACCCTTTGTGTCATTTCATCGATCGTAAAACCAATTTGAAGGCCATTTTCAATATGATTTAGATTCGAATTTTCGACACTCAGTTTTCCATTCCGATTTGATTGCGCGAATGCATTGACAACCAAGGCGTTTGGTTGCGGCCTGAAAACCGTTTCAAATAATTTATACATGGCGGGCATACCCAAGTACCAGGTAGAAAATAGCCCTTTGATTAACTGATACGTGTTTTTTGAAAGTAAAACTTCCTGCTCATCCACAATAGCCGTGTCTGACTCTTTAATTAAATGTTTTGGAGTTACGGGAGCAGGGCAAAGTTTATCTAAAAAATTTGCACCTTGTTTTTGATAATAAAATTCAACTCCAAAAAATCCGGGGGCTCCATAGGTCGAAACATGCGGTGCCAGGCCTTCCAGATGCCGCCTTAGCGAACATTCTCTGTCATCAATACAGAAAATTGCCTGAAAACGCTCCTCCTCTGCAGTGAGTAAATTTTCCTTTAAAGAAGGTCGACGCAAATGATTCTGTTTTATGCCTAGAATGACATTATCGTAATAACTCCATTCAAAGGCATCCTGCCAAATTTTAAGCACTTCATCCAACTCAGTTAAAGGCGTTTCGCCGAGTATTTGAATCGGTGAAGAAAGAGCAGTTTCAGCAAGTGGCTTCCATTTCTCGCCTAACTCATCATCCAACATATCCCATTCCATCAGCAACTCGAGGTGAATCAACTCTTCTAAATTGATAGGCCTGGGGAGCAAAAGAGCCTGTGGGTTATTGCTGAGCGTTGCCACCATTCCACTCCAACCGGGATGGCTGAATGCGAGGTCATATAAATATTGTTCGAAATAAGCTTCCTTTCCAACCATTCTTTCTAAAAGATATTCCGTTCGAAGTGATTGATCCAAAAAGAGATTTCTGACCTTTTGGGTTTTAAAAAAACTAATCTTACTCTTTCGTTCAAGTTGCCTCAATGAGTCCAGGAAACCTCCTTCTCCCACAGGAAACTTCCAAATACTGATTCCCTGATCGAGGTAAGCAGAAAGAATGCGATACAGTAATGGATGAACCAAAGAATCCAAATCAATTTTATATACCCTCTTCCAATCACAGCGAAACAAACCCACTCTTGATGTGAGGTTTTCATCGTATGTACCATATAACACCTTTTCCGACCATTGCTTCAATAATTCCGATCCTTTTCGTTCTTCAATTATTCTTTCTATGACGGACTCTTTAATGCGTCCTAATTTAAAGAGTTCGCGATAATCTCCTAATTGAAGGGTTACCTTAAACCCGAAAATTTTTGAAGCCCTGAATATCCCTTCATAAAATTTCTCATCTTGAAAGGCATGCAAACTATTATGGTGAATAAAATCCTTTAAGGTGAGTTGACTGGGTAGATAATGTTGGATATCATGAAGTATATTTTGCAAATTAAAATGCATTGTGTGATTGTCTTTCATTTCTTGATATTTATTCTAACTTTCTTTTTTTTATTCTTCGAATGCTATGGTGTTTGAAATCATTGGAAACAACACTCAGATTGCCATCCATTTCCAGAATCATGATATCAATATCACTCAAATTTTTACCGCCGTGTTCCCTGATTGCTTGCATCAAATCCATTTTAGTGATAAAGTTTTTTCGACAGTTTTCTGTAATGATTTTACCATGATGTACAAGTAAGACAGGAGCACCTTCAACAAGTCGTTTAATTGCCGGGAATTGAAATTTTAGCAACTTAAAAATATAATTCATGACAAAAAGCGTAGCTGCAGCGCCTAAGCCTCCTAATAAAGAACTATCGGAACCAACCATCGCATTTTGAACCGCATTGCTTATTAAGAGTACAAAAATCAAGTCGGTCATTGATAGTTGTGCCAATTCACTTTTTCCTAAAACCCTCAGCGCAATAAGAATAAAAATGTAAACACAACTTGTACTTAAAATAATATGAATCATATTGGACATATTCATGGTTTCTTGAATTTAAATTCTATGTTCGATATAAGTCCAACTTGCAGGGTTCGGTTATTTTCGATGCGCATCCCATCCGGCTTGTAGACAGTCTGCTCAAGATATCCAAACTCTAAACGTCCCAATTTAGGAATCCGGTATCCCAAAGCCAAATAAGCCCTGTTTTGATCCAAAAAATTCATTGCTACGTTCTTCCCAAAATTTAGCAAAATTTCATCGTACACTGAAACATACAAGGACTTGTCAGCAATGACATTTCCCTTGAATGGAATTGAAATACGATTCAGGATACGAAAGCGGTTTGTGTAAACCGCTGAACCTGGTTCATAGGTGGAGGAGTTCGTATTCAACACAGGTAGATTTGAAAATCGCTGCTCCAGTCGGAGACGATTCACCCATTCGAATCTGCCTAATTGGGATTTTAATTGAAACTGCTCCCAAATTCTATGTTCCGGATAGGCTGTTTTAACCGGGAAAGCTCCATAAGGATAGGTTTCAACAAAACAATAACCGGCCGTGATAAAAGCCATTTTATTGAAATGATAGTTTATTCCGGTTCTTAACAATAATTGCTGTGGATGCAGCCCCATCTGATATCTACGAAACTGTGCTTCCAAATGTATTCCCCAATGACTATTGAAGGAATGATCACCAAAATACATAAACCATGCATTGGGATTGTTTGTTCGTTGATGAATGTTCGGACTCGAGCTAACTGGCAAAACCAGCGTGAGAATGAACAGACTACTAAATAACTTCTTCATCATGCTTGTTTTTTTCTTGCTGAATGTTTATGATTAGAAAGAGGCTGATGGTCTTCAATACCTATGACCTCGAAACGACCTCCATCAGTAATATAGCCATCGGCAAAATGATGTAAATTTTCCAATACAGAATGATCAACCAGTTTGGTATTACTAAAATCAACCGTAACGGCCATTCCTTGTGGTATAGCCTCCAATTTGGATTTCAGCCCCATATAGTTCGAGAAAATCGCGGCCTTTTGAACTTCAACCAGATATTCTCCCTGATTAAAAGAAACCAATACCGGTGCTTTGAATAAAGCGCTGAAGGGCGCTCCATGAATTAAATGAATGATTAGCTTCGTGAACATTCCTGCTCCAATGCCTATCAACAAATCTTCGTAGAGCGTAAAAAATATCGTGATTAGAAATATGAGTAGCTGCTCTTTACCTATTCTGAACACATGAACAAACTCCTTTGGATGAGCAAGTTTGATACCCACCGAAATCAACATGGCCGCCAAAGCAGTGTTCGGAATCAATTCGATGAGATTTACCGCGACAATGACGAATAAGAGAATAAAAAAGCCATGAAAAAAATTTGACCATCGTGTTTTTGCACCATTCGTTACATTGGCAGAACTACGTGCCACTTCACTAATCATGGGCAAACCACCCAAGACAGAAGCAATCAGATTACCGACACCAATAGCAATTAAATCGCGATTAGGATTGGATTTGCGTTTATAAGGATCCATCATGTCAATTGCCTTTACGGTCAACAGCGATTCCAAGGATCCAACCAGAGCGAACATCAACACATATTTAGAAAAAAGTCCAAAATGGTGTATGCCGTTGAAATCAATATTGATTTTTACATTTTGTATTAAGTTGCCAATATGCACCAACGCATAAGTTGGTTCCGTATGTTGAAAGTCCATCAGTAATTCAGCAGGAATTGCAACAGCAAGCACGACTAAGGAAGCCGGGATTTTCCTTAAAACAGGAATTTTTACTTTGTTCCAGAATAACATGATGATCAGGCTCACAATACCAATGAATGTTGCTTTTTTATCTAAATGCATCAGGAAATCCGGCACAGCCGCCATCAGTTCAAAAGGAGATTTACCTTTAGACATTACCGGATCTATATCCAGTAGTACGGGTATTTGTTTTAAAATAATGATTATACCTATCGCCGCCAGCATGCCATGAACGGCAGATAAAGGAAAAACATCTACAAGTTTGCCCCATTTCAATAGGCCAAATAAAACTTGAATCAAAGCGGCTACAAAAATGGCCCCTAAGGTGTAATGCCAACCTTGCTCAGCACCGCCAAAATCTGCAACTGAACCCATTACAATGACGATCAAACCAGCGGCAGGCCCTTTAATAGTCAATCTGGAACCTGCGAAAAAACTCACAAGCATTCCCCCAATGATCGCTGTTATAAGCCCCATGAGTGGAGGAAATTCGGAAGCTTTGGCAATGCCTAAGCTCAAGGGCAAGGCTAATATAAAGACAATAAACCCGGATAATGCATCTGATGTGTAGTGATTTTTAAATCCTTTCAACCCATCTTCGGGTATGGATTTTTGATTGAACTCCATAAATAATTTGATTTAAACAATAAAGAAATAAATGCAAATGACACCCCGTTCAAGCTAGTGAGAACAGGGAACATCGGATGCATGCAGCACCCTATTGCCAAAAATCAAATTCTAATATTTCGGGAGAACAAATAAGAAGGAATATCCTGTATAAAAAGGATCGAATAAGAATCTTTGTGAAATACATTTTGCCAGAATGTATACTTTGGATACGCTGAGGATGAAGCCCACGCATAGCGCGCCAGTAAAAAATCATTGGATTGTCCATCCTGCTCATCATCGCATTCCTCCTCCAATTCAGTGTTGCTGACGTCAAACGTATTCCAACCTTTAAAGGTTGTTTTGGATACATAATGACTGCGAAAATCATTCAAATCCTTTTGGGTATCCGTAAAGACGCCCCATGAAAAGATTTGTTGAATGAGAAATAATATCAGCAAAGAAATCCGCATCGGGAACAAAAGTAGTAGGTCTTGGTTCTGAATTCAAATAGTGTTCTGTTAAACTTCTGAAAATTCATATCCTCGAGCAACACTCCTTTCCCTTCGAAAATTTCTATTCGTCGTGAATACCAACCAGACATTATACCCAGATTTGGTCTCGTGCAAAAAGACAAGACCAAATTTGCACTGACGCTTCGGTCTGTGATTTCATCCGACGTCTGACGAAATTTTCCTTCCGACACATCAGCCAAGCATATTCTATTTTTTAGAATAACGAATAATTGATTTTTCGTCAACCGTCTTAGTTTTTTTTATTCCATAAAGTCCGGTAAAAATTGAAGTGCAACTTGTCAGCCCAAATATAAATGTCAAAGCGGTCATTGTAAATATTGACAAATGTATTTTCATAGTCGGGTCTCTTTTAGGTTGTAGCTAACGGGCAAATAGATGCGTTTATTGAGCATGCTCCTCCTCTTTTAATGGATGATATCCATGCCCATATAAGACCGCAAGACTTCCGGCACCACGATCCCTTCGGGACTTTGATTATTTTCGAGTAAACAAGCTACAATACGCGGCAATGCCAACGAAGACCCATTGAGGGAATGTACCAACTGGGTTTTGCCCTCCGCATTTTTAAACCGAAACTTCATCCGGTTGGTTTGGAAGGTTTCAAAATTGGAGACTGAACTCACTTCAAGCCATCTTTTTTGGGCCGCACTATACACTTCAAAATCGTAAGTGAGAGCAGATGCAAAACTCATGTCGCCGCCACATAATCGTAAAATACGGTAAGGTAAACCGAGGCTTTGAACCAATCGCTCAACATGAGCCACCATTTCATCAAGAACGGCATAGGATTGATCGGGATGTGCAAATTGAACAATTTCTACTTTATCGAACTGATGCAAACGATTGAGCCCTCGCACATCCTTTCCGTAACTGCCAGCCTCACGCCGAAAACAAGGCGTATAAGCCGTTAAACGAATAGGCAAATCGGATTCTTTGACAATCTCATCGCGGTAAAAATTTGTTACCGGCACCTCTGCTGTAGGAATCAGGTAAAAGTCGTCCACGGTGGCATGATACATCTGACCTTCCTTATCGGGCAGCTGACCGGTTCCATAAGCCGAATCAGTGTTCACCATAAGCGGTGGCTGGCATTCCTTAAATCCTGCAGCTGTATTAAAATCGATAAAATAATTGATGAGAGCCCGTTGCAATCGTGCGCCCTTGCCCATGTATACCGGAAAACCGGCGCCCGTGATTTTTGTACCCAATTCAAAATCTATTAAGCCGTATTGTGCACAAAGTTCCCAATGGGGTTTAGCGTCTTCACCCAAATCTGGCATGGTATCTCCACCTTTGACGATAGTATTTTCTTCAGGTGTTTTTCCTTCCGGAACCAGATCATTGGGCAAATTGGGCAATTGAACCAGTAAATCGTGTTGTTTGTTTTCCAATTCACTCAATTGATCCCCAAGCAATTTGCTGGCTTCCTTCCATGCCGGAACCTGGGTTTTCAGGGCTTCGGCTTCATCCTTTTGTCCTTGTGCCATCAATTTACCAATCTCTTTAGATGCAGCGTTGATTTTGGAGAGGATGTCATCATTTTCACTTTGGACCTTTCTTCTTTCTTCATCAATGCCAATGATTTGATCGGGCAAACCCAAATCATGGAAATGCTTCTTTTTTAAGCCTGCCAAAACCAACTCTTTTTGTGTACGTAACACCTGCAACTGTAACATGATTCAAAAAATTAAAGCGCAAAAGTAATATAATCCATGATAAGCGCATGAAGCGGTTAAAGTTTCCACTCCATTGCAGCGCAAATCGGAGGAATCCATCATTTGTCGACCACCTGAAACCTCTTAAGCCCATCTATCAAATATTGATGTTCAAAATGCCGGATTCCGGGCGCAGGACTTATCTTAGCAGCAAATTCATGAATATGAACAAAAAAATATTTACCCTCGCATTTTGCCTCCTTTCATTGATACAAGTTCAGGCACAAACAGAATCTCCGGCTCCTAAAAACAAACGGTTTCAGATTGAATCAGGTATTGAAGGTTCATTGTTACAATTTGCCCAAGTTTCATCATTCAATATCAAAGCCAAAACGGTACCGCGTTTCTCATACTATTTTAATACCGGACTCGATTTTAATTACAAAGTTTCTGAATCGTTTTCACCCTTCACCGGTATTCATTTGCGCAATATCGGACTCATTCTGAAACCGAATGACAGCATGCGTTTTAAACATCGTGTTTATACGCTCGGGGTTCCGGTTGGTATTAAGGCATATGCCATGAAACGCAAACTGATGTTGAAAGCAGGTGCTGACTTAGGATTGGCGATCAATTACAAATGGAAAACTTTTATTAACGATACCAAGACCAAAAATCATGAATTTTTTAGTGATCGAGTTGCACGTTTTTTTCCCTCCGTATTTTTTGGAGCAAGGTTCCAAGCAATCAGCATCACCGGCAACTATTATCTCAATAATTTCTTCAATACCGCCAATCTGGCTTATGCCAACACAGATGCACGCATCTTTACGCTCGGATTCGGATTTAATTTCGATTCCGATAAATTTAAAGTAAACATGAAGAAAAAAAGCAAACCGATGAGTGATATGTAATGGCGAACGGTAATGTTTCGTTTATTACTTTTGAGTTTGAAACTTAAAAACTGAAGGTTCATGAGGGCCTTCATTTTTTGTATTCGTATTAAACCCAGATTCGGCATTAGAAATGCCCAAACGATTAAGTATTTGTATATCAGCCTTTTTGCAAAAGGCTCACAACAAATACTAAATCGGGGTAACCCCAAATAACGCGATAAAATTTTCGTTTCTAAAATTCTATAGCGTAATTTGGGTTAAATAAAATATCATGAATTTATCACTACTTGGCAAAAAAGCATTGGTATGTGGCAGTACACAGGGCATCGGTTTAGCGATTGCCAAAGAACTGGCCTTATTGGGGGCTACTTGTATTCTCATCGCCCGCAATGAACAATCCTTACAAGAAGCCGTTGCGTGCCTCCCGCATCCTGAACACGGTCATAGCTATGCCATAGCAGACTTTTCCATACCTGGCGCAGCTTTACAAGCCATTCGCCCTATTTTGCAAGAAGGGGCCATTCATGTTTTAATCAACAACACCGGAGGGCCACCTGCCGGTAAAATTAAAGATGCTCAAACGGCTGAATTTGTATCTGCCATCCAATTACATCTGCTCAATAATCATGAATTGGCGCAAGCGGTTTTGAGTGGGATGAAAACGGCTCAATATGGAAGAATCATCAATATTATTTCTACCAGCGTAAAAATTCCGTTGCCCAACTTAGGTGTGAGTAATACCACACGAGCCGCTGTAGCAGCTTGGTCAAAAACCCTGGCCAATGAAGTTGCGGCGGATGGAATAACGGTCAATAATGTTTTGCCGGGCGCTACTTCCACGGCAAGACTCAGTAATATCATTCAGGGCAAAGCGGCTAAAAATCAGGTCAGCGCAGAAACCGTGAGCGAGGAGATGTTACACGAAATCCCGATGCGTCGCTTCGGTCAGGCCGAAGAAATTGCAGCCATGGCAACCTTTTTAGCCACGCCAGCGGCAGCATATATAACCGGTCAGAGTATTTGTGTGGATGGCGGAAGAACGGGAAGTATTTAAAAAATCAAGTACAGTCAACATGTGGAGCCTTAAGCGATTAAACCAGATTGTACGTTCCAAAATCCGTTTAAATCGAGAGGAAGACGAAATAGCCACCATCCGTGAAATATGGGAAGGGGTCAATTTATCCGGCTACAATTTTTGGATCATGGGGTTTGCGATGGTCATTGCCTGCATCGGTCTGAATACCAATTCCCTTTCGGCCATTATTGGGGCGATGCTCATTTCACCCCTTATGGGTCCGGTTACCGGTTATGCGTTTGCACTTGCTACCCGTGACCGTTTGATGCGCAACAGTGCGATACGCAATTTTTTATGGATGACCGGAATCAGTTTGGCAGCATCCACTCTATTTTTTTTAATCAGCCCATTCGATAACAATACAGATGCTTTACTGGCCTTCTCAAAAGCCAGCATTTTTGACATCCTGATTGCCTTTTTTGGAGGCATGGCGGGCTTTGTAGGTATTATGAAAAGAGATGGTGTTAAAGTGATGGCCGGAGTAGCTGTTGCCACTGCTTGTATGCCCCCACTTTGTACAGCCGGCTTCGGGCTCGCTCATGGTATTTGGATAGAGTTTATTGGTGGTCTGTATTTTTATACCATCAATAGCCTTTTTATCGGATTGGCTACCTTTTTTTTGGCACGCATCACAGGTTTCAGAGCAAAGCCCAATGCTCATTTATCCCTTCATAAAAGTGCTGCATGGTTATGGGGCATTTTTATAGGACTGATGATTGCACCCGGAATTTATATTGGCTGGCAAAAATGGAAACTGGAAAAAAATGCTGATTCAAAAAGAGAAACGAGGGAACAAATAAGAATCCATCAATTAGAACAAAAAGTGAATCAATTGGATTCGATGATTCAATCACAATATATCGAGAAATCAAGTCACAATTAATTCGTAGAAACGTTCAGGTTGGTAATACTTTCGGGCAAGCACCTGTAATTCTTCTGCAGTGATGTGTTTGTATATCTGAATATTCTTGTAAAACCGTTCTTCGGTAAACCCATTCAAAATGAGATTTTTCCAACGTTGAATAATTTGAAAACTACCATCTAAATCACCCAAAATACTTCCTAAAAGGTAGTTTTTGACGAGCATCAATTCATCCTCTGATACCACTTCATCGCGCAACAACTGCATTTCATGATAAACTTCGTGAACAGTTGCTTCTGCCACATCTTTCCCCGCTTCAGTGGATATCATGATTGCACCAGCGTGGAGGTGATTGTATAAATAAGAATGTATGCCATACGTGTAGCCCTTTTCCTCGCGGATATTGCTCATTAAACGAGAGCCAAAATATCCGCCAAACAAGGTATTCAGAACAATCATCGGACTGAAATCAGGGTGGGTTTTGAGCGGAAAATCAGATGCAATACGAATGGCGCCTTGTACGGACTGGGCATCATTCACAACCCGCCATTTCTTTTCTGCAGCGGCCTTTAAAGGATAGGTCGCATCAAGAACAGGTGTTGAACTATTCCAGTGGTTTTCGCCAAGCATGCGGGAAATTGCATCCAATACATCTGGCGCATATTTTCCGGCCAGAAAAAACTTCACATTACCCGCATTGTAAAAACTTTTTAGATGATGGTCAAGATGCTGCTGTTGCAACGCCGAAATTTCTTCTGCCTGCATGTACTGTCCATACGGATGTTCCTGACCAAAAAGGGCCTCATCAATTAATCGATTTGCCACGAAATCGCCCTTACGCAGTTGGATGCTTAAACGCTGCAGTGAATTTTGAATATGAATATCCAATTCCTGTTGTGGGAAAACCGTATCCTGTAATAACTCTGCCAATAAAGGGAGAATGCGCTGTAAATGTTTGCTCAAACAACTCACCGTAATGGAAGCCCAATCATTACCGGCCCCTGCTTTCACGGAGACACCATATTGTTCGAAGGCCTCATTGATTTGAAAAGAACTCTTAGATGAAGTTCCACTTTTAAACAAGGCCGCTGTGGCTTGTGCCGCCCCTTTTTGAGTTTCATGCCAAAGTCCGGCTTTAAAAACCATTTCGAACTGCAAAACCTCTTGTACACCATCATTGATGGAATACAATGGAATACCATTCGGAAGAATAGTGGTTTGAATATTTTGTAAATGAAATTCAAAATCGATGGCCGATTTGATTTCCGGGAATTGTTCGCGATTGAGCATATGCTTATTTCTTTTTCAGGGGAGAGTCTGCTTCGTTTAAAAAATGTTTAAGTACCTGACGATCTACAAATGATGGAAACCACTTGTTCATCCAAACAGTGAGTTTACCTTGAAAAGTCATGATGAGGGTTCGTTTACGCTGGTAAATGGCCTTTAAAATATGTTCTGCGCAGACCTCTGCACTCATGAGTTTTTTTTCATCCAGGGGTGTTTCACTTTGTGCTTGACCATCTGCACTCAGAGCAGTATTCCGAATATTGGAAGCGACAAAACCGGGTGAAACCCACATCACATGTACGCCATCTTGCAACATCTCAATCCGAAGTGATTCCAGAAAACCCTGCATGGCAAATTTGGAGGCAGAGTACCCGGTTCTGCATGGTAAGCCTTTGTAACCGGCTATCGAAGAAATGCCAACGATTACACCTTTACTTTGTTGTAAAGCAGGGAGGGCGTATTTACAGCAATAGACGGTCCCCCAAAAGTTAATATCCATTGAACGGCGCAGTACCTCCAGATCCAGGTCCTGGAAAAGCGCACGCATACTGATCCCTGCATTATTGATGAGCACATCAATACTTCCCATCATTTTGAGACCATATTCGACAAACTGCCTGCAATCTTCTTCTTTAGAAACATCTGCTTTAAGTATCCAAAGATTCTCAGATCCAGCCTCAGCTTGTAGTAATTCCAGTTTTTGAAAATCCCGTCCGCATACACAAACTTTGGCGCCCAAAGACAGTAATTGCAAGCAAAGGGCCTTTCCAATACCAGACGCAGCACCGGTAATGAGTACACATTTTTGTTGAAAATCAATAGACATGGGTGGCAAAAATACTTTATGCAAATGATTTGGTACTTAAATAAATATTCCTACATTTGCACTCCATTTTTAATGGTTCTCGTAGGAGGAAACTTTAAATCTGTAGTTTTGTTTGTAGAGAACACACAGTATTTATCGCCCCTTTGGTAACCGAGTCGAAGTTCTTAAAATAATGAATTCTCCTCAAGAGAATTTGAT
>JBMOFV010000044.1:0-24455 GCA_049318705.1 Chitinophagaceae bacterium | reverse complement strand
AATAAAAAAAGAGAATGCTAACTCGAAACTTTCATCCTGTTTCTTATTTTCATTCTCTTTCTATTCTGTGAACCACATACACGGATTCTCCAACTCTTTGCTTATAGATGAGCTATCTAAACTGCTCAAAATACTACTACTAGCTGATGAGATGAATAATAGTAATGTGTATAGAAATGAGGCTTATGAGCATGGGAGGAAAAGGAGGAAATAGATTATGATTAAAGATTTCGAGGTATTTTCGGGTCGAGTCGATTTTCGATTTGTGAGTATTTAATTAAGGTTATGTCATCCTCATGTCATCATCCTTTTTCACTAGATACTAAATACCAAAAAAAATTAACATAGTTATTGAAATAATTCAGAAATAATTTCGTTGATTTTTACTAGAAAAATAATTTGTCATGATTGAGAATCCATTACAAGCACTACAAGAATTAAAAGATGCTATTAGCCAAGAATCTTGTGTACCCAAAGACCCCTTTATTAAACTAGAAGAAGGTGGCAGTGCATCCATCCTAAATTATAATTTACCTCAAGCTACATGTTATAATGCCACTGGTATGATTAATCTAAATGTAGAAAGACGTTTATTTAAACCTTCTGAATTAGAAGCTCCAGCCAATAGTTTTTGGGATGTATATGCTGAAAAAACGCTAGAAGAAGTACGTTTTGATTTAGACGCTAAAGTGAACGCAGTTCCAAGACAAAGCCTCTTAGAAGATGCAGGTCATCTTAATGCAAGTTCTATTGCTTATGCTAACCCATCATCGGCTCGCATGATGAAGATGGCAGATGGTGAAGTAATGAATGTTGAGGAGCGACCTTTAGTTAGACCCTACTCATTAAGAGTAGATAAAGACTATTTGTCTGTGAGAATTAAACATGGCTACATGCCAGTTCCATATATTCGTTTTTCAGGCATTAGAGATATTAGATATATTAAGAAGCCAGTAGTGCCTAACCCTCAGCTTACAATGGTGTTGCATTATAAAGTTTGTAGCTATTTAGGAGACTACGGAGCAGGACAAACCATAAAAACATTTAGCCTTTTGCCGGGTGAAAAGATGGAGATTAGTATTCGTCATTACATGAGAAATGAAACTACTAAGAAACAAACAGAACATGTATTAGACAGTTTTTCAACATCAGCTGCCGAAGATTTACAGAATACAGTAGAACATGAAAATACAGTAACTAAAGGCAGTTCAGTTACAGACACAAAAGAAAGTAATTGGAATATCGGAGGTAACTTAGGCATTTCAGTAGGAGTATTTAATCTTGGCGTACAAGGCGGTGGAGGAGGCACTAAAGGTCATTCGGCTAACTCTGCTTCACAAAATATGGTTCGTGATTTAGATAGTGCCATTACAAAGCATGTAGCTAAAGCTGATACTTTGCGTCAAATAGATGTAAATACAGAAAGTACAAGTTCTTCTATATCGGAAGATGAAGAAACAATAAAACGATATTTAGAAAACTACAACAAAAGCCGAGTTTTAAACTTTGTTTTTCGTCAATTACTTCAAGAGTATTTTACTATCACCTATTTGGATAATGTAACTTTTAGTTATACAAATGGTTACCCTGACCATACAAAAAGTTGTGATTTAGCAGGGTTAGAAAAAATGCTATCGGAAGTATTAATAGATGATGCAAGTGTGCAAGCCGAAGCAAATAAAATTTACTCTTATTTATGTAATGTAATAGATTATCAAGGAACTAAACAACAATTTATAGAATTAGTATCAGAAGATAATGGTAACTGTATTAACCCTGCTGCTCCTCATGTAACAACAAGTTATGTAAGAAAAAGAAAAATACCTAACCCTGCAATTCCTGGAACTTTTAAGGATATGGAGCAGACATACAAAGGTAAAACTGTAAACGGTATTATATTGAGCACAGTACATAGAGTAATAAGAACATCCTCTTTAGTGGCCGATGCCTTATTAGGACAAGGAGAGGCATTAGATTGCTACAATCAGAAACTTCAAGATTCTGCTTCTATCAATGCTCATTTATCAAACCTTGAAATGGTACAAAAAATTGCAAGTATAGAACAAATAGCTGACCCAATACAACGTGCTGATGAATACAAGAAAATATTCGGCAACTGCTGTTCTACTCCTCAAACGCAAGTGATTTCATAAAGTATTTTGAATATGGCTAACAAAGTTTTGCAAGATTTAGTTACAGAAGACTTGGTTACTGATAGAGATGACCCAGATCCTCAAAGTGGTAGTGGAGGGCATTCAGCCATTCGTAAAGTAAAGATTATTATTTCTAATGATATAGTAGGTCGATATGAGGCACGTTCATATCCTCATGACGATTTTAATGGTAATGGTTTAACAGAATTATATGAAGTAGATGTTTACAGAATATTAGTAGAAGGTTTAGACGATACGAATACAAACCAATCCTATGAATTCATGGCACCAAGATTTATGCCATATTGGAATAATCCAACTAGCCCTGACCCTCATTATAAAACAAAAGGTTGGGTTAATGCAGGTTTATCAGCTAAAAGAACAATAGTTGTTAGTAAGTATATAAAGGATTATAGTATACACAATATGCCCGCGACTAGCAATGGGGCTATTGTATTAAGTGGTACATTCTATATTCATGAAGGTCCTGCTTCATTATCAGATTATGGAGCTGGTTCTGCAGGGTGTGTTGAAATAGTTGGTAGATTTGAGGATTTTAAAGAAACTATACAACTTTTATCAGGCATTTCAGGAGATGTAGATTTAGCAATAGAAAAGTTAGTAAAAGCTAAGAAATTAATAGTTGAAATTGAAACTGCAACTGTTCCTAATATCAAAAGAAGATTTACTCGTGAATATTAAACATAATAAAGAAATTATTTGTCTTTTATTTATAGCGTTTCTATCATTAGAGATAAACGCTCAGATTAGTTCAGACACTATGAATAAAAATAGTATCTTTCAAAAGGATAGTATAGTCATACTTGGGGTAATGGAAGCACCTTATAATATAGTTAGTTTAATTAGTAGAAGCATCCCAGAATTAAAAATACAAGCAAAACAAAAAATATTATTTAGCTATTACAAACAAGGTAATGTCTTTTTTTCTGTTGGCAGAATTAATACGGCGAACAATAACATTAACAATATTAATGAAATTAAATCAGGCAGTTTAAAAGGAAAGATTATTTTATCATATCAAATAAAATACTTTAAAAATTATGCTATTATCATGATATCAGAATCAAAAGTATTTCCAATATCTTTTGAATGAAATTATTAGATAAATAACTATTTTTATGCAGAACCTACTAAAATTGAAAATGGCACAAAAAATTGCAAGTATAGAACAAATAGCTGCCCCAATACAACGTCCTGATGAGTACAAGAAAATATTCGGCAACTGTTGTTCAACTCCTCAAACGCAAGTGATTTCGTAAAAAAATAGCTTTGTTATGAATAATGAGAATAATGTTAATTTAGTAACGGATAGTGGTGTCAACGAATCGACTGTAACGGAAAATTATGCCATTTTTAATAGTAATGATGCTGTACTTGGGAATGATTATTCACCTGATTGGGATGTTACAAGTGAAATTACCGGACTTGATAAATACATTTTAGTTGCTGCAATAAATTACGAAACCGGAAACTCCTTTATTAATCAACTTAATAACTATAAAGCTAAGATAAAGAATAAGAAAAGCAGTGCTCTTATAATAATTGATTTGAATAAAGGCACAATACGAACGATTATTGATGGTAAGCAAGATAAAATAGAAAGGTACGATGCAATTTATAAGGCAAATTATCCTTCAGGTCACCATTTTGATCCACTAGGAAAATCAAATTATATTACCAAAAATACTATCTATGACATTATTGTGAAAATAGGAGAGAACGATTCAAATACATTGGTTGAAGCAAGTATCTTTTCCCATGCTTATTGGGAAGGTCCAATCCTTGTAAATTCAAATGCAAGTGATCCTATTGATATAGATATGAGAATTTCAGATATCTCACCTTCAATCTTTAATTTTACGCATTTTAAAAATGCCTTTAAAACTGATGGTAAATTTAAAATCTTCGGTTGTCAAAGTCACCCACCTTTTAATTATTTACTAAAAGCAATTATGAAAAACTCTAAGTATAAAAAGAATGGCGGAACTAGTGACACAGATGAGTTTGTTATAGATGATTTAAGGATACCTAAACCACATGGAGGAGGAAATTATGACCCAGTTTCATCTTTTATTCCTCCAACTTTATATACTGACTTAGGCAATGGAAAAATAGAGCTAATATTCTCTGATATTAAAACAATTTTCTCTAGTAGTTATTGTGAAAATTTCGCCGCTAAATTAGCTGTAAAAGTTGATATAACAGTTCAGTATTCGCTCCCTGCAACTTATGCCTCGTTTGGGCAACCTGAATATTTCAGAATATCCAAAGATACAGAAATGAATGTACCCTTTTATAGCACATATTTAGGAGTTAAAATTGGTGAGCTAAAATACGGACTTTATGATAAAGTAACAGTTACACTTTTACAACCATAATAAGAAATGAAGAATACTATACTCATTGTAATAATTTTATTAAGCTGTACAATTTTTAATACTACTTATTGCCAAACGAAAAAGATAACATTTTTTTTAAATAGTGCCGATAGCATTATTGTAAGTACAGTTTATTATAGAGACAAAATGACTCAGTTGCCAAATATAAATAAGAGGGATTCAATTGGTAATTTACAATTTGAAGAATTAGCCGATAGTGTAGGCAAAATAAAAAGTAGAAATTTGACTAATTCGGAAATAAAGGAGTTCATTAAAATAATTAAGAAACCATCATTCAACCATTCTGGTCCAATGGAATATGATATCCAGTTTGACTTTTATAATCAAGGTGTTTTAATGCAATCTGCAACTATTTCTTCTTATACAAAAAACCTTGTTATAAAACGATTTGGCTGCAAAACTGTTTTGGATAAAGAGAATAGTGAAATTGACCCTTGTGCCTTTTATGGGATGGTTACAAAGAAACAAAAAAAATATATTATTGAATTGCTAATTAGAAAGAAGCTATGGAATATGGGTGATAAATTTTTTGAAGATTTGTAATACAACCAATGTTTATGAAAACATTAATTAGTAAATATAAAATTAAGTTACTAGCTTTTTTAATTTATTTAATTAGTTACATTTCTATTTTTGGATTTTACATTACTAAAATTATTTCAATAGATACGTTTGATATTCTTGTGAAATTGTTGGTATTTTATGCCCTCACAACTTTTGTAATATACATTTTTTTGCTTTTTTATACAAAGAAGTACTTAAGTTGTATTCTGTATATGATAGCAACAATTATTATTTCTATTTTATTTTATTTCTCTTTTTGGCTGGTTATTGGTATTGCCACCACAAATTAATTTTCGTTTTTATCAGAAATTAGAAAGTTTTCTACATTAATATTTTGATGATTTTTATTTAGAATAATATCAAATGAAACGAACTGCTTTCTAACCGATAGGTTATCGATAAGTGAATCTTTACTCTCTGCAAGAATGAAATTGTCAACATTCCAACACGGTAAAATATGTACTATTCTAATAAGTTCCTGTAGGTAAGGATAAACAAGCAAAGAGTCTTTTTCATTAGTAGTGATTACAATTTTTTCAGGCCTTTGAATTACGGAAAAATTACAAGTAAAATTTCTAATTATTCTCTTGTCTCTAACTTCTTTGAAAATTTCTTTTCTAAAATTTTGTTGAAAGAAAGATTTTATTGAGTCAGGTCCACCATTAAATTTAGGAATGCGAATATATCTTCTTCCATCCATTGGAACCCATCTTAATACTGGGCATGGCCCATTATGTATTTCAATAGTTCTAAGTATAATAGAATCCCTTATTTCAATTGAATTTTTCTCAACAATATTAAAAATTGAATCTCTTAATTTAAGAAATTTATTATTTGAATGATTTGTGGATTCACCAAAATCATTCCAAAGGCTATCATACTTTTTATATGTTCTTAAAGAATCATTAATTTGAAAAACATAATTCTTTTCACTTTGGTAGTTTGTACAACTTGAAATGTAAAATGTAAAAACCACAACCGATAAGACATGTTTAATATTTAAATCTTGCATATTCACCATCAATAAATAAGTTGCCAAATTCACTCGGTGTTTTATTTTCTATATTAACAAACTCACCTTTAAAGGCAGTAAATAATTTAAAGCCTTCTCCTTTTTGATTCTGATGAAATTCAAATCCTGTTCCTTGCGAATTTAAAATACTCGCACCCTTATCCCAGTCTATTGTGGGTTGAAAATACCCCGAATATACATACCAAGGTCTTTCACCACTATTTTCATCAACACTTCCTGTATTAAATGCTTCGCTTACAAAAGTGTTTGTACGATAGTTCAACTTATGTATCGCCCGGCTAAAAACTCTCCCCTCCTCGCCTTTACAAACTGTACAGCCTAGTAGTATTACATTTCCATAATCTTTTACGCCTTCAATCATAATTTTTAGTGATAAGATATTTTGTTTAATCTTGCCCTTAATCTTCTTATAATTTAACAAATGTTCATTTCCAATGAAGTTCTTACCTAGTTCAAAGGTACCGTCAATGTTATCAATATAAATTAAAGCTGAACCTCCACCATGAGTATCAAAAATAATATTTTCAACATTTTTAGCTTCACATTGTTTTAAATATTTATTGAATTTCTCCTTTGCCAAGTATAGGTTATCAGCAACTATAAAATGCATTTCACCATAATCTTTTAGACGATTTTGTACGATTAAAAATATTAGAAGAAACCACTGGTGCAAAAAGAAATAAACTGTTTGCCTTTCGTGAATATTTCCGCATTTTTAGTAGGTAGAATATTTTTAAATAGGGGCTGCTGAATAACTCAGAAATGCTTTAGATTCAAGGCGCGGGTAATGAAGCTGTATTGATATACTTCGAGTTGCCCGCAACGCAGAGGATGCATTATTTCTGAGTAGCGAAAGATTCTGAATCTCTTGTGAACGCTTTTTGGAAATATGCCATAAAAAGGTGTGCATGAAAGAATATAAAATTTTGCTTGAATGACCACCACCACTCATTTTGAGCGTTAATCAGTGAGCCCTATCTAGAAATGAAGCTTACGATCCAGAATGAGTAGGAGTAGGAAAATGAGAATGAATAAAAAAAGAGAATGCTAACTCGAAACTTTCATCCTGTTTCTCATTTTCATTCTCTTTCTATTCTGTGATCCCGGAAGGATTCGAACCCTCAACCCTCAGAGCCGAAATCTGATATTCTATCCAATTGAACTACGGAACCAGTCGCGCAAAAGTAAGTCAGTTTTTGCTTTTTAACCAAAAATGTAGAGGCATTCTTTATCGTATGCCTAACATGTTTACCTTTTATGACTGCGATAAAAACGGATATCGATAATCCACAGGTGGATTAAAGGTTTCCTTAATCGTGCGGGCGCTTAACCATCGGTATAAATTCAACATCGATCCGGCTTTGTCGTTGGTACCGCTCGCTCGTCCACCACCAAATGGCTGCTGGCCAACCACCGCTCCGGTAGGCTTGTCGTTGATATAAAAATTACCCGCGGCATGGGTCAGTTTTCGCATCGCTTTTTCGAGCGCGTAACGATCCTGACTGAACACAGCGCCGGTTAAGGCATAATCGGAAGTTGAATCAACCAATTCACATACTTTGTCGAAGTCTTTTTCAGGGTACGTATAAATGGTCAACACAGGCCCGAATATTTCCTCACACATGGTGGTGTATTTCGGGTCGGCGGTTTCGATAATTGTTGGTTCAATAAACCAACCTTTCGATGAATCACATTTGCCGCCTACCAAAATTTTACAACGCTTATCTTTTTTAGCCCCATCAATATATTTTTTAATGGTATTAAATGCTTTTTCATCAATCACGGCGTTCACAAAATTGCTAAAATTTTCAGTGCTTCCCATTTTCATGGTCTTCACTTCAGCAACCAATTTTTTCTTGATTTCGTTGGCCAAATTATCTGGTAGATAAGCCCTGGAGGCTGCTGAACATTTTTGTCCCTGATATTCAAAAGCGCCTCTTGCCAAAGCAGCTACTACTGCATCGGCCTGTGCACTCGGATGAGCTAATACAAAATCTTTGCCGCCCGTTTCGCCAACAATGCGAGGATATGTTCTATATTGGGCAATATTGTTTCCGATTTGCTTCCACATTTCCTGAAATACGCCCGTACTTCCTGTAAAATGTACACCTGCAAAATCACGGTGCGAAAAACAAACTTTACCCACGGTAGGTCCGCTTACATAAACCAGGTTAATCACGCCATCCGGCAAGCCCGCTTCGCGCAAAATTTGCATGAATAAATTGGCCGAATAAATTTGTGTATTGGCAGGTTTCCAAACAACTACATTCCCACACATGGCGGCAGATGTAGGCAGGTTCCCGCCAATCGCTGTAAAATTAAAAGGCGTTACAGCGAGAACAAATCCTTCCAGCGGACGGTATTCTACGCGGTTATACATACCCTCACCGGAGATAGGTTGTTGTTGATAGATGTCATTCAGAAAATGTACATTAAACCGCAAAAAGTCAATGAGTTCACATGTGCTGTCTATTTCAGCCTGAAAAGGATTTTTACTTTGTCCAAGCATCGTGGCGGCCAACATATCATATCGATATTTGGTGGCCAATAAATCCGCAGCTTTTAAAAAGATAGAGGCACGCTGTACCCAAGGCATTTGCGACCATTTTTCCTGTGCTTTCAGGGCGGCGTTAATCGCTTCTTTTACGTGTTTTTCTTCTCCCTGATGAAAATGCCCCAATACATGTTTTGTTTCATGGGGTGGGCGAATGTCAAATTTTTTACCAGTCCGAACTTCTTCGCTTCCGATATACATGGGAATGTCCAGTTTCTTTTTCTTGGCACTGGCCAATGCCTTTTTAAGCAGTTCTTTTTCTTTGCTACCGGGGGCAAACTGTAATACGGTTTCGTTTTTTGGCTGGGGAAAATGGAAATGTCCGTTACTCATGGTCAAATTTTTGGCAAAGTTAAGCAAGAAATTGGGACTCATTTTTGCTTTTATACAACTTGCGTACAATTTGTTTAAATAGGGGTTTCTGAATAAATCAGAAAAGCAATAAAAAAGGCCGTTTTAAATCCAATGTTCTGGTTTAAAACGGCCCTGAATCGTCAGGATAAGGTCTATCCTAATTTTGTAATCGAATCGGAATATTTACCGTTTCGTTCTCCGATTGTAATCGCAAGAGATAGACTCCTAAAGGTAATTTGTTCAACTGTAAGGCATGATGTCCCTGATAGTTGGAAACCATTTCCTGATAAATCACTTTTCCGTCCATACTGAGTAGTTGAATATTTAAATCGCTTTCTTGTTCAATGGGGTGTTCGATATACACCATTCCCTGGCTGGGATTCGGATAAACTTTCCAATCGCTTTGCGCATGACTGATTAGTTCTTCCTGTTCCGATTCTGAAGCAGGTCGGGAAGGTGATCCCAGGTTGCAACCATCATAGGCCTGCGCGATAAAATAGGCACTCGTCGTGGAAGGGGCTGATAATACAAATGAACTCGTATTCGCCGCACTCAGCAAAATATATCCCGAATTTGGATCGGCATCTAATTTTACGGTCGCCGTTGATACAATCGTGGTTTGTCCGGTACTTGTTATGGCCGAACTGGATTCTGTCAAAGCGGTAGAATAATTGCCGGTAATACTTACATTACCCGGACAAGTTGGGCAGTTCGTTAAACAGCCTGCAGCATTTACTTTACTACGAATCAACGCACCGGGTTGAGGGCCGAAACCCAAGGCTAAATCTATTCCTACTCCTCCTACCAAATGACAATAACTCATGATGGTTCCTTTTACCGGATTGGGAGGATTGGAATTGCAACTTCCTTCCGTGTATCCGGCATTGCCGCCACAATTATCAATGCGGGTATTATTGCCATTCCATGCACAGGCATGCGTGTGTCGCGACGCAATATTATGTCCCATCTCATGGGTAATCACTTCAGAGTTCCAGGAATAGGTCGGCAAGGGCGTGATGGTCATACTTAAACTGGCCGAAACAGCACATCGGTAATAGTCAATGTCGCAAAGCACATCCAACCAGGCTATACCGCCTCCTAATGAACGTCGGGAGAGCAGATGTGCCAGGTCTCCATTAAATCCATTGGCATCCATTTCGGCACTAAACGTATTGAGTGCATCCAAGGTGGTATTATCGTTGATATACGGATCGGCTACTGTCCAGATATTGATTTGGGCAATAGCAGTTGATACAGAATCATTCAGGTACAAGGTAGAAACATTGTTGAATAAACCGGTTGCATAGTTGGTTGCATTGGTGAGATTACTCCCAAAATCTGTATACACTTTCTGATCGCATTCCAAATAAAACTTCACACAATTTACGGTAATGGTTTCTACGGGTACGTTCGACATCATCGATTCGGGGCGTATTCTTTCAGGAAGTAATTCGGTACCACAACTCGAAGGGTAGGGGTCGTTCAGCGCCATATCACTATACAAAATCATTTCCTTGCAATGTGGATCCAGAAGTATGGTTCGGCCTAAAGTATAGTTTCCATCCGGCATACAAATCATACCGGCAATTTCCTCTTCAAAGAAACTCAGGGATACCAACGAATGACTTTCGCCTTCGATGATGCCGTGAAAAAAATCACCACCGCTATATTCAAATGGAATTCTTTCACGGGCTTGCACTTGATAGGTATATTGGATATCGTTTTCTATTTGTCGGTTACGCATCAATAACAACTGTTTTGTTTGACCATTGATTTGTATGGGTACACGCAATAAATTCATGCTACTGCTTCGTATTTGTTGTAGCACTTCATCATTCAGTGCCATCACATCATACCGTTTCAGCAATCTATTTATTTCGGGGTAATTGGTTTTTGATTTTGGTACAAATACATCCAGGGTCTCAAACGATTCAATCGGATATTGACTAATCTGCTGAAAAATGTATCCTTCGCGGGCCTGTAATTGCAACGAAAGCCAGCACCAAAGGCTGAGTATAAATATTTTTTTCATACCGGCTTATTTGGTTTTTAATTGCTGGGTCAGGGTGGTGTTCGCTTTTTCCAATTCCGCTACACGTTGTTGCAACTGTATCATGTACAAAGTCAACTCTTCAATTTTTTCAAGCAGCTTGGCATCCATAGCACCCAGGTCTAATCCTTCTGCAACCACTTCATCCGCCGATGGTACACCGGGCAAATGGCGATGCGTTTGAATATATTCTGCCACTTCGTTTAAGGGCCTCAAAGTATAATCCGGACTAAATACATAATCGGCCCAGTTGGCTCCACTCTTCAATGCTACTTTTACTTTTTCGGTCAGTATGCCGCTTTCTACATAAAGTTTATACGTGCCCGGTGTGGTGGTGCTTCCAATGGTTATTTTTCCATCGGCGGCAATACTCATACGGCTGGTATTATTGGTCCCAAACGATAAAGTGCTATTCTCCCGATTCACAATACTTGCAGCATTGCCCGTCGTGCGAATATCCAACCCATCTGAAGCATTGTGGCCCGTCGTGGAATTGGTAATTTTTAATGTATCACCACTCACTGCACTGTTGATATGAACATTTGTTGCTGGGTTACTATTCCCACCCAATCCTAAATTTTCGCTGCTGTAATTGATGAATAGTTTCAGTCTGGTGGTTCCGCCTTTAAAAATGGCTAATCCCACATTGCCCGATGATACATTCAAAAATGGGCCATTATTATTTCCAAATGCAAATAAGTTGGCATACGGAAAACTCGTCGTTACTCCCGGGTATCCACCCGGTACGGTACTGCCGTATTTTGTGAAGGTGGCGTAATTATTTACCTGGTCATTGTTAAAGGTAAAACGCGAAATACCCGTGCTGGCATTGGGGTTATCCAATCGCAGTAAATCAACTGAACCCGTTCCGTAAATATGTAGTTTACTACTCAAACTGGGGGTAGAGGTACCAATTCCGACACTACTGCCGGCAATCACATTATTTCCGCTCGAGTATAATTGGGCATTGGCTTTTGCTGCAAAAGCGAATAATACAAGGCTTAAAAGGTTTTTTTTGTTCATCTGTGCTGGTTTTAAGATGGGTAATCATTTTTTTATATCCAATCGATAAACATAGGGTTTACCGCACCTGCAATTTACACCGAAAGCCTTGATTATAAACAATTCATGGTCAAAACAATGGGCAAAATATACAGTCTGCGTTTGAGGCGCAGATTTCATAGGTCAAACACTATATTTGCAAAAAATATAAAGATGGTACAAGACTTATATCAACACCCGGATTATTATTTACTGGATGAATTATTGAGCGATGAACAAAAACTAATCCGCGATATGGTGCGCACCTGGATCAAAAAAGAGGTTAGCCCGCATATCGAAACCTGGGCACAAAATTGTGAATTTCCTAAACATCTTGTTCCCCAAATGGGCGAATTAGGGGTGTTTGGTCCTACCGTTCCCCAACAATATGGCGGAGGCGGACTCGATTATATCAGCTATGGAATTATGATGCAGGAAATCGAGCGTTGCGATTCCGGTATGCGAAGCACAGCCAGCGTGCAAGGTAGTTTGGTGATGTATCCGATCTACGCTTATGGCAGCGAAGAACAACGAAATAAATATTTACCCAAATTGGCCAGCGGTGAATGGTTAGGTTGTTTTGGACTCACCGAACCCAACAGCGGAAGTGATCCGGGAAGTATGATCACCAATATCAAAGACGATGGCGATCATGTGATCCTGAATGGTTCAAAAATGTGGATTAGTAATTCACCTTTTGCCGATGTAGCAGTAGTTTGGGCCAAGGATGAAGCCGGCGAAATTCGCGGACTCATCGTGGAGCGTGGCATGGAAGGTTTCAGCACCCCCGAAATTCATAGTAAATGGAGTTTAAGAGCCAGTTGTACCGGTGAATTGGTATTTGACAATGTGCGTGTTCCCAAACAAAATATTTTCCCCGATATCAAAGGACTAAAAGGTCCACTGGGTTGTTTAAGTAAAGCACGATATGGTATCGCCTGGGGCGCTTTGGGTGCCGCTATGGATTGTTACGATTCGGCTTTGCGTTATACCAAAGAGCGTTCACAGTTTAATAAACCCATTGCAGGTTTTCAGTTACAGCAAAAAAAACTGGCCGAAATGATAACCGAAATCACCAAAGCCCAACTATTGGTTTGGCGTTTGGGCGTTCTCATGAACGAAGGTCGCGCTACTCCTGCTCAAATTAGTATGGCCAAACGGAACAGTTGCGAAATCGCATTACAAATTGCCCGCGAAGCCCGTCAAATGCATGGTGGTATGGGTATTACCGGCGAATATTCTATCATGCGTCACATGATGAACCTCGAAAGCGTCATCACCTACGAAGGCACGCATGATATTCATTTGCTCATTACGGGTATGGATGTTACAGGTTTGAATGCCTTTAAATAAGGGTCGGTAGTTTTCGTAGATGGTTTATTTTTCGGGGCCTGCCGCCTTGGAAGGTTTGCTTTTTTAAATAGAGCATAGATCTCCGGCGGCACCGGGCTGTACGCATTACTCCTCGCTCCTGCGTCGCTGTGGGGTAATTTGCTGCCATCCCTGGCGGTTACAGAATGAGAATGAGGAGGAGAATGAGAATGAGTCCGCCGCGGCGGATGCGGAGTGGGTGGTTCCTTGGTTTGTGTCCTCACAAACCTATTCCTTGGTTTGTGTCTTCACAAACCAATAGACCCGAACTCGATGCGAGGTAATTTGTTGCCATACCCGGGGGGTACAGAATGAGAAGGAGGAAGAGAATGAGTCCGCCGCGGCGGATGCGGAGTGGGCAGTTCCTTGTTTTGTGTCCTCACAAACCAATAGATCCGAACTTGATGCGAGGTAATACCGATGTGATATTTGTAATAGACCAATAAATTTGGTCTAAACAACTATCCTATCGGTATAAACTAAAGTATGAATTGGTCTATCTACCAATTCACTTTAGTATAATTTGTTGCCATCCATTGCCCATTAAAAAATGCTCGCATTTAATCCCATTCAAAACACCATCAGCCCCCGGATTTTTTTCCTTGAACAAGGTATTACAATGCGTATGAAACAATTTAACTTCACATTTTTATACGCATGCTGATCCGTTTTTTTTCAGGAATTTTATTGCTGTCATCACTCGTGTTCCTACATTTTTCATGGGGCGATACTCCTTCCATGGGTAAGTTAATTAGTCCTTTTCAAGGGTTCTGGCAGTCGGCAGATGCACCTTCTTTGGCAGATGAATCTTATCATTTTCCTGCATTAAAACAAGCCGTTCGGGTAAAATATGATGCGCAATTTACCCCGCATATTTATGCCCAACATTTGTCGGATGCCATTTTTATCCAAGGTTATTTGCACGCCAAAAACCGTTTATGGCAAATGGATATAACCACCCGGCTGGCTTCCGGCCGTCTGAGCGAAGTAGCAGGCATCAAAACCCTCGATATCGATCGCAATATGCGCCGCAAAGGCATGGTTTTCGCCGCTGCAAATTCCACCAGGGCCATGTTGCAAAATGACAGGACGGCCCCTGTTATTCAATCCTATACGCAAGGCGTGAACCAATTTATTCAGGAATTGGACGATCATCCTCTTCCACTCGAATACCAACTCATGTCGTTCAACCCGGAACCATGGACACCACTCAAAACGGGTTTAATGCTGAAGTTCATGGCCGATAAACTTTCCGGACATACCCAGGATTTTGAATTGAGTGTCGCCCGTCAATGTTTTCCTGATTATTTCGATGATTTATTTCCACTTCACTTACAAGAGGAGTATCCGGTTATTTCTTCTTCCTTTCAAAAGCCAAATGCTCAAGTGGTGTCAAAGGCGGATCCACATTCAACTTCTTTACCTCAGCCCATCCATCAACCTCAAACTGCCCATCAACCCGCCATTGGGAGTAATAATTGGGCCATAAGCGGATCACGCACACAAAGTGGTTTTCCGATTCTTTGTAACGATCCGCATTTGCCTTTGAACCTTCCTGCAATCTGGTACGAGAATCAAATCATTTGCCCGGAAATGAATGTCTATGGTGTTTCTCTCCCCGGTGCACCGGCTGTAGTGATTGGTTTTAATGACAGTATCGCCTGGGGTTTTACCAATGGCTATCGCGATGTCAAGGATTTTTTTGAAGTTCAACTCAATGCGTCGAAAATTGCATGCCGATTGGATCACACAGAAATTCCACTCAGGGCTCAGGTGGATACCATTTGTATAAAAGGGGGAAAACCATTTCTGGATACCGTGTATTATGCTTCAGAGGGGATACTCATTTATGATGCCGCTTTTCCCAAGGAAGGATACGAGGGGCGATCGTTTTTGATGAAATGGATGGCCCATCGTGGTAGCAATGAACTGCTCGCATTATTGGGTTTAAATCAGGCCAAAAATTATCATCAATATGTTGAGGCGATTCAATCCTTTGAATGCCCGCATCAAAACATTGTTTTTGCAGCGGCATCCGGCGATATAGCTATGTGGAGTCAGGGACAATTTATTCACCGGACATCGCCACAAGGTCGATTCGTGCAGGAAAGCGGAAACCTCCATTGGAATTTATTGCCCATGGCTGATAATCCGCACGAACGAAATCCGCAAAGGGGCTTCGTGATGAGCGCGAATCAAATCAATACCGATAAAACCTATCCGGAATATTACAGTGGCATATTTACCGAAGAAAGAGCGAAACGACTCACGAAATTACTCGGTGCAAATAAAAAGTTTTCCGTTCAGGATATGATGCGCTTTCAAACCGATCTCTATCATCAGAATGCGGCTGATATTTTACCGTTTATGCTGCAGCAAGTCCAATTTTTTAAATGCAACCCGCAACAGGAAGTTTATCGCCGTCAATTACAACAATGGAATTATATCACCCATCCTGATAGTGTTACACCCATTTATTTTAGTTTGTGGTTCAGTTATTTAGAAGCTTTAATTTATGATGATGATTTTGGGAAATACAAAAGTCAGTTGGTCTATCCCAACGAAAGAACCACCATGGAATTGATGAAAAGGCATTCTTCATTTCCTTTATTCGATTTAAAACATACCCCGGAAAAAGAGGATATTCAATCTTTATGTGTCAAATCCTTTCGGGAAATGTGTCATACGGCCGATACACTAAAGGATAAAAAATGGTATCAGTTTAAAAATACTACCGCCACGCATTTGAGCAAAATTCCGGCGTTTGGTGAAACAGCAATTCCCATTGGAGGTGGTCATGGTATCGTGACTGCGGCTTCCCATCAGGATGGTCCTTCATGGCGAATGATTGTTCATTTCAGCCAACCCATCGAAGCGTATTCAATGTATCACAGCGGACAGAGCGGGAATCCCGGGAGCCCTTATTACCTCAACAAATTGTCTGATTGGGCGCAAGGCCGCTACTTTAAAATTCAATTTATGCAACCCAAAGATTTTAAATAATAACCATGAAGCATGTTTTAATGATATTGGGTTTGGGTGCATTGAATTTTCTCTTCAGTTTATTTACACAATGGTGGATATTTGTTCCACTTGTCATTATATGGGTGGCTTTTTTTCAGATACCTCGTTCAAAATGTTTTCTTCCGGGCATAGCCATTGCTCTTTCATGGCTGACGATGATCTTGTTACGAGATATTCCCAATCATCATATTTTGGCAACACGAATGGCCCATCTTTTCGGGCTCAAAGGGCAATATATTTTACTCATCAGTATCAATTTATTCATCCCGTTTTTATTGGCCACCTGGACTGCTTATCTTACTGCAACAATAACTTTTGTTAAAGTCGCAATGCCTAAAAAAAGATAGGATGAAAACGCCATTGTCCGGAAGTATTCCATTCCAAAGCGGGCAAAGGAAATTTTAATTTGAGTCCATTTAATGCACGAAATAATGCTGGTGTCTTGCCTTTTATTTTTATTTTACTTAAATCAATATCCGGTGAAACATAAAATTGTCTGATCCGTTCGACATCCCTGCGATCGTAGAAAATTCCCGTTTCCTTATCGGTCCAGAAATTGTTGTATCCCCCGAACATGCCGGTTCCACCATACCCGACTGCAATGTTTAACCAGGCCGGTAATTTACTGGAACGCGCAAAAGATTTAAGATTTAAACTCAACCAATAGGTTTGACCATTGTAGTCTTTTAAGATTCGTTCGGGGTAGGAAGCCCCATACAGTTGATTCACCTTGCGTAGTAAAACAGGATCATCATACCGATTGATATGCGAAGAAAATTTAAACTGAATACGTTGTTCAAACCAGGCCCATTCCTGCGCAGCATAAAGCAGAGATCCGGAGGTATTGGCCAGCATATCGCCCACACTAAATCCCCATTGGGCGCTGTATCCATCCAGAATTTCAATCACACTTAAATAGGCAATGCCCATTCCTGCGCCATATAAGGCTGCTTTTTTTCGGGGCACGCCGCTCCATCGAAATAAGGATGAACTGAATTGTGCACCCCAATAGGCGCTCCATGCATGACCAACTTTATCCACTTGTTGCCATTCGCCCGAGTCATCAAAAAATTGAAAAGAAGAGCGGGGGTAATTCGCATACCAGGCTTTGTTTAAAGCAATCATGGAGGATACCCAAATGGCAGCTTGCCCTCCTGAAACTGCCAGAAGCCGGGGCTTGGATAAACGATCAGCGGGTCGAAAAAAACTTCGATTGGAGTTGGCTCCATCTGCTGAAATATTTTGTGTGTAGCCGGCTAAATGGCTAATCAATAGCAAGAGAATGCATCCAACAATTTTTCGGAATCTGGCATCGAGGAACATAAGATTCAAAGATATGTGAAGGAATTTTGATGGAGACTTAAAGATGTAAAGATTCCTTTTTCTGACTTCTGATCATGGTACTATAATCTTGTTTGAGGTGCATGGCCTTAAGTATAGCAGCAATTCGTTTCGCTTGTGTAGATTCTGTTTTGGCAGTATCTACCCATTTACTAAAATAGTTTTGATGACTTTTGGTAAAACTAACGAACTGCTGCAGAGCCATCGGGTCATCTTCTAAACATTCCATCATCATTGGATTTAGCACGTAGGGTTGAAGATCTAACTCCATGATGAGCAGAACAGCATCACCCGCTTTTTTCCGAAGTTTTTTTAGCCAGGGCGACTTTACGGTCAGGATGTAATCTCCGTCCCCCATGGGTAATGTAGCTTGACCACTAAAAGGCAAATCATCTATTTGTCCTTTAATCCGAAACGATTTTTTATCTTGATGATATACTTTCCGGGCTAATTCGGCAGGTAAAAGAATATAAGTCCAGCCGGTTTTTTCGCCGTTCTTTCCAAATTTTTCTAATACCGTTTGAATCCGAATACCCATCTATTGAAGTTTAAAAACCCAATAAATCGATATCAAATATGAGCGAAGAATTAGCGGGTATACTACCATTGGCATTACTTCCATAGGCCAAAGAAGGGGGCAGATACAATTTGATTTTTCCGCCGGCACCAATCAGGGGGATTCCTTCCTGCCAGCCAACAATTAATCCATCTAAACCAAAGCTCACTCCGTTTCCCTGATCAAAAACATTGCCATTCAGCAAACGACCTACATAGTTCACTTTCACATCATCACATACGGTTGGTTTTTCGTCTCCCCCCGGATTCGAGATGACATAAAAAAATCCACGATAATCTTCGGTGGCTGAAATGCCAAAGGTCGTTAAATGATTTCGGAGTGTCGTTACTTCCGCTTCGGGGGCGACTGTTGTAATCGCATCGCAGTTCTCTTTTTTCTTACAAGCATGGGTTAACAGAATAGCGAATAAGCCCAATAAAAAGATTGGTTTTAATTTATTTAGAAACATCATTTTGATTTAATCATTTTTAGAATTTGTCCATCAACCTGCATGAAGTAAAGACCTTCATTCAGGAAAGATAAATCGACTCGACAAGTAGAACCCTGAAAAATATTCGTTGCAATCGTTCTTCCCAAATAATCAAGGATACTGTATGTATGATTTGTTTTTTGCGATTGAACCTGTATAAGAATCAGATCCCCGGCGGGGTTGGGAGAAAGTTTTACGAAATATTCATTTTCGTTTTCCAATAAAGCATTTGGAGCACAGGGTGGTGTGGGGAGGCTACCTTCAGTGAAAGTGCCATTGGTGACATACCAGTTTTTCCAGGTTCCACCGACGCCGGTTTTTTTGGTATTCATATCAAAATGATTACTCCCATTGGGCGTGCCTTTCACGGCATAAACCCGAATGGCCTGGTTGTTATGATTCCAGGTCAATGGCTGCCCGCTGATACAAGTTTCCGGTGGGTACATACCACCATTGATACAAGAATCCGGCACAACGAAATACGCATTGTCGTCGTAGGTTGGGTGTCCACCATACACACGGGCAAGCATATCTGAACCAATACAAACTGCCGTGTATTCATCACAGGCAATTCCAATAAAATGTTTGTTGTAGTCCTTAACGCAGCGTGCGATGAACCCTGCAAAACGACCTTTGCGATCAGGGTTATCAAAATGGGTATCGGTGATAATACCTTTCATTTTCGGGTTATCTAAAAAATCATTGTAACCAATCGTAACATCTGAATTATAAGGGTTCGCAAGGGTTGCAGCGCTTGTTACCGAATTATTGAGGGCACTGTAATAGGCTTGACCCTGCACGGCCATTCCAGCACTTGTGCCACCAATTACCCCCTGTTTGACGTTAATCAAATCATTGAGTGCAGTATCAACGGAGGTGTTATTCCAAAAATTAATATAGTTGGCCTGATTTCCACCGGCAATCCAAACAGCCTCAGCATTCCGCAATTGTTTTCTGACGTAAGGATCGTTGGCAGCTGCAACGGATGGGATCACCAATGTTTCGACAGAATTGATATTGACCCCCAATTGTGAATACATATAATTATTGTAACCGTCGGAACCCGTTACACGTATCACGACAACATCACCTCCATTGGCCTTATTCAAGAACCACTTCATGGCGCTGTCATCTTCTGTGGCACCACCCATCAAACAAATTCCACTGGAAGGACTGGGATTTACATCGGCAGTATCGCCGGTGAAATAGGAGGTATAAGATTGGGCATGCGCGCTAAGAGATATGCTCAGTAAGAGAATGAAGGTGTAAATTATTTTCATAAAGGTTTAGTTTATTGTTTGTGTTATTGTTTGAATTATTTTAAGAATTACAAATGTTCATAAATGACCTTTTAATATCCAAAATTAATAAGAAACCTTCGTTTGACGAATGTGAAGAAAAATGTTTTTCAGTTTATTCTTCCAATATCAAAATGAGAAAAGTGATAGCGAACTGGATTTATACAGAGTTGAGAAGGGTTTCAAAAGATTAATTGAAAGCCATCCAAACTTTGTTTCTCTTCAACCTCTCAAAATGAAGCCTTTAGGCCATCTTGACTAACTAAATAAAGCCTAAAAGTGCAAGAAGAATTCAAAAAAAATTTCCCTTTAAAAACTAAGAGGCATTATTATCCGGTTTTGGCGGCGCTGGTTTCTTCGGGGCCTGTCCTTTAAAGGGAGCATTGCTTTTAGGTTTTGATCCTTGTGGGTTATTGCCTTTTTGCTCCGGTTTGGGGTTGTTTTTTTGTTCCGGTTTGGGTACTGGTTTCTGTTCTGATTTTTGATTCGGTCTTTGTTCGTTCTTAGCTTGAGGTTTTTGGTTTTTCTGAGGGCCTTTAAATCCTTGTTTGTTTGGATTTTGATGATTACCCGGCGTTTTTGGGGCAGTATCCTTATTTATATCTCCGCCCGGCGTTTGAGTCGCACGTTTCTCTTTTTCTTTTTGTTTTTTCTTTTTGCCGGCTCTTTCCAAAGACTTCAAACTAAATTGCCCAACGACATCCACAAAATCTGTTTTCTCGGCGATGGCTGTTTTTTTAACAACTTCCACGGCTTGCAACTCGTCCGGAAAAACATTCTTTTTGTTGAGTTCAATAATTTCTTTCACACGCTCGATACTCAACGGATAAAGGGTATTACTTTTTTCGAAGCTGTACCACATCAGATTTTTAAAAATATCTTTCTTTTGGAGATAAGCAACACCTTGAGTGGTTTTAATACGATCTGCATGGTCTGGAAACACCCTTAATGCATCCATATAAGTGTCTAGTTCGTAATTTAAACAACATTTTAATCTTCCGCATTGACCGGATAATTTGGTTTGGTTGATGGAGAGATTCTGGTAACGAGCTGCCGTGGTGCTCACGGATTTAAAATCGTTGAGCCAGGTGCTGCAACACAATTCACGACCACAACTACCGATGCCACCAACTTTGGCGGCCTCTTGTCGGATACCAATTTGACGCATTTCAATCTTTATCTTAAAATCTGCCGCATAGCGTCTGATTAATTCTCGAAAATCAACCCGATCTTCAGCGGTGTAAAAGAAAGTCGCCTTTTTGCCATCTGCCTGAATTTCCACTTCGGCAATTTTCATGTCGAGTTTTAATTCACGAGCAATGACCCTGGATTGAATCATGAGTTCTTTTTCACCCTTTTTGAATTCGTCCATTTTGGCGACTTCCTCATCGGTGCTTTTTCGCATAACCCGACGAATATCTTCACTTTTTTCATTGACCCCTTTTTTCTTCATCTGAAGTTTAACCAGTTCACCGGTCAGACTTACCACACCGATATCCATCCCAGCAGAACTTTCTACACAAACAAAATCACCTTTCTCAAAACTGAGGGGATTAAGTGTTTTGAAATAATCTTTTCTGCTTCCGTGGTTAAAACTCACTTCGATAAAGGGGAAAGGCTTCGAAAATTCAGCCACCGGGATGAGGCTGAGCCAATCATGTGTATTTAATCGGTTACATCCACCTGAACTGCATGATCCATGATCTTTACAACCTTTAGGCAATGTACCGTCTTTTTTTGTTCCGCAATGTCCGCAACCCATGTGCCGCTACTTTTTTTTATTGTACCAATGATACCTGCCGGCTTTTATCGGCCAGTATCCATTCCTGAATGTGTAAAGATAAGGAATGGTAGACGATTTTTGCATTCGCGTTTCGTCCGATTAAGTAGATACATTCGGTCACTTTTTCGCTGATTTTTTCAATGCTTTGTTCCGATAATCCTTGTTTCAGGAGGGTTTCAATTAATTTTTGCTCGGCTTCAAGGAATTCGATGCCTTGGGGGCCAAATATTTTAAAGCGCAGATAATGTTCCAGCATCTGTAAGACGTATGTCCAGAAGGCAGTCTGGTTTTCCTTGCTCAGCGCACTGGTATCCGTGCACCAATCCGATAATTCGATGCCCCGGTTGCCGTATAAGGCATTCAGCCAATTTCTTAAACGAAGTAATGAATCGTCCTCTTGTTCCCCGGTCATTTGTAGGGCTTTGCGGATATTGCCTTCGGCCAATTTGCTGAAATGCCGTGCTTTTTCAGGTTCAATATTCTGTTTTTCCAGAAATGCAGCCAGTTCCTGATCTTCGGTTCGATGTAATTCAAACAATTGGGTACGGGATAAGATGGTCGCCAGCAGTTGCTCACTGTTTTCGGCAACCAGCAAAATGATGGTTTTATCACTCGGTTCTTCAATGAGTTTAAGCAGGATATTGCCCTGTTCGCCCATGTATTCAGGATACCAAATCAGCATGATTTTGTATTCAGCTTCAAAACTTCGAAGCTGTAATCGTGGGATGATTGAGCGGCATTCAAGCGCACTGATATTCCCTTTTCCGCTCAGTTTGATTTTTTCAAACCAGTCGGAATCATTTCCATAAGGATTGGTTAGCGTAAACTCACGGAAACTAGGTAAATACTGTTCTGAAGGCGCTGTATTTGGTTTTTCAACCGGGCCTGCAGGGAAACTCAAATGAAAATCCGGATGTTGTAAACTATGCACCTTCGAACAGGATTTGCAATTACCGCAGGAATCCAATTCCGATTTATTGCTGCACATGATATACTGCGCAGTAGCTAAGGCCAGAGGGAGGGCTGAGCTGCCTTCATGGCCTAACAACAACATGGCATGAGGGAGATGACCTTTTTGAACCAGCTGAATGATATTTTTTTTCAGCTCATTCTGGCCAATGACATCACTAAAACGCATGGCTGATTATTTCTTTTCACCAACGTTTGTAATACTCATCAATTCATGCATCGTGCGTTGCATCTTATCTACAGAACCATCGAGGAAGATGGTATTGCCCTGTCCATTTTCAGCAAAATGTTTAATGGATTCAGTCCACATAGAAAATAAAATAAAGGAAGCATCCAATTTGGCATCTTCCATTTCTTTGGCGGCTGTTGCCATCCCTTTAGCTACTTCTTCTCTAAAAAGAGCAACACCTTGTCCACGCAATTGTGCGGCTTGTTTTTCAGCTTCGGCAGAAATTTTAATAAAATTACCTTCGGCTTCGGCGGCTTTGGTTTTAGTAATCAATAATGCCTGACCTTCATTTTCAGCGGCGGCTTTGAGGTTATTACTGCTAACTACCTTGGCCATGGATTTCATGATTTCTTCATCGAAAGAAATATCATTGATTTGTAAGTCGAGTAAATGATAGCCCCATGACTCTAGTTGAACGTCGATTTGATCTTTTACATGTGAAATAATTTCTCCACGCAAACCCAGGATTTCTGATTGATTCTTGGTGGCTACAAAAGCACGAATACTGCCTTCAATCGTGCGAATAAGCGCTTGCATGAGATTGCGTTCGTCTAAAAATTTGAAGGCCACATTTTTGATACTTTCTTCTTCCTGATTCAGTACAGCATACAATAACATGGCTTTGAAATTAACATTGGCCTGATCTTTCGTGATGGCCTGAAATTGTAATTCAACGGAACGATTTTGAATAGAAATACGGCGGTAAATTTTTTCGATGAGGGGAATTTTGAAGTTCAATCCCGGATATTGAATACGGCGGTATTTCCCGAACATCGTAATTACTGCAATGGTTCCTTGCTGTACCGTAAAAATTCCTGCAATTAAGATTAACAATGTTAAAATGCCTAGAATGACAGGTAAACTGAGTGCGCCCATGATTAAAAATTTAGGTGGTAAATGTAAGATTTTTAAAGCAACCGAGTTAAACAAAAGGATGGGTGGTTATGGAGACCTTTGTACGGACCTGGGATTGTTTTTCAGAATTAAAATTCGTTTGCAGCAAACATTGCGGAATGATGACTTCGAAATTAAATAGGGGCTACTGAATATCGCTCAAAATCAGTGTTAATGCTCATTTAAGTGAAATTTAGGACGCCTTCGTGCACACTTTTGAAGGCGTATTTCCGAAAAGTGTTCACTTAAAATATATAATTCTCGCTACACAGAAATACTGCATCTTCTGCGTTGCGGGCAAATCGCAGTATATTTCCGATGACACATTCAT
>JBMOFV010000043.1:0-25178 GCA_049318705.1 Chitinophagaceae bacterium | reverse complement strand
CCGCAACGCAGAAGATGCAGTATTTCTGGGTAGCGAGAATGATGTATTTCAAGTGCACACTTTTTGGAAATAAGCCTTCAAAAAGTATGCATAAACGACTATGGAATTTCCCTTGAATGCCCATCACCACTTATTTTGAGCGTTATTCAGGAGCCCCCAAGTAAAAAGCCGCCCTCGAATGAGGACGGCTTTTAATATCTATTCAAACTGTCTTATTTTTTCAACAGTTTTTTGATGTATTGCTCACCAGATGTTTCATTCACGATCTTCACAAAATAAGTTCCTTTTGCAAGGCTATTTAATTGATCAATCATGATTGTATTGGTGCCTGAAACGATTTCTTTTGTTTTCTTCGTGATGATGTTTCCAAGAACATCGGTCAGGGTAACACTTAAGATACCATCATCAGCTGAAGGATAAGCGATGGTGAATTCGTTTGTAAATGGCGTTGGATAAATCTGAACGGCATCATCTCCTTGAAGAGGACGAACAGAAACGACATTTGACATACTTTGTTG
Organism: Chitinophagaceae bacterium; assembly: GCA_049318705.1. Classification (GTDB taxonomy): domain Bacteria; phylum Bacteroidota; class Bacteroidia; order Chitinophagales; family Chitinophagaceae; genus OLB11. The sequence goes on along the minus strand of JBMOFV010000043.1, from coordinate 24,660 downwards.
ACCATCGATATCATTGGCGATCACGCGATAATAAATCACAGGTAATTCCATCAATTCAACAACATTATCTAAAATAGAGTAAGTTGTTTGTCCGTTGGTATTTCCTTTCGCATTTTTCACGGCAACTGTTTGATAGTTGCTGGCATCTGTACTACGTTGAATGGTGAAATTGTTCACATCCTTTTCATCGGTCGTAATCCAACTCACTTTAGTGACATTCCCTTGTAAGATGGCATTTGCTTGTAACATTGTTACTGAAGTTGGTAATTGAACAACCAAACCGGCATCCAATGTAGGATTGTATTCACCTGCAACCAGGGTTACAAATGGAATATTACCAGACAATGGAATATCTCCTGCACCAAGCACAATGTTGGTACTCACATCACTATCCGTTGCGTCATCACCACCAGCATCCGGGATAGTAAATCCACGATTTGGAGGTAAGGTACTGAATCCTACCATGTAAGATCCTGGCGCAAGATTCGGGAAGGAGTAGAAACCATTTTGATCAGTGATCGCTGAACGTATTGGTGTACTTGAAGCATTATAGAGTGTAACAGTTACACCTGGAACACCTGGTTCAGTCGGATCTTGTGATCCATCACGATCAGCATCAAACCAAACATAGTTACCCAAACCAGCACCTTGTGGAATATGAATTCCTGCATCCAGGGTTGGATTGAAGTCGCCTGCGCTTAATGTCACTGAAGGTGTTTTACCTGTGGCAGGATTTGCATCACTATCTAAAGCATCATCACTACCTTGATCAGGACTGCTAAAATTAGAACCAGCAGGTAAACCGCTAAAGCCTACTACATAAGTACCTGGTTCGAGGTTTACAAAAGTGTAGCCGCCATTTGCATTGGTAATGGTTGAAGATATTGGTGTTACCCCATCTGCAGCATATAAAGTAACGGTGATACCTGGAATACCTGGTTCGTTCGCATCTTGAATGCCATCGTTGTTCAGGTCATTCCAAACATAATTACCCAATCCTGCTTTTTCTGTGAAGATACCGGCATCCAAATCAGGATAGTTTTGACCAGCAATTAAAGTCACCCAAGGAGATGAACCGGTAATAGGATCTGCATCGCTATCCAATGCATCATCACCACCGGCATTAATGTCGGTAAATTCAAAACCAGCAGGTAAATTGGTAAACTCTACATAATAGGTATCAGGATTCAAACCAGTAAACTGATAGAAACCATTCGCATCTGTAGTAGTAACAGCCAATGGAGTACCTGCTGTGCTGTACAAGGTTACTGTAACTCCCGGAACACCCGGTTCAGCAGCATCCTGCACACCATCAATATTTAAATCATTCCAAACATAGTTACCCAAGCTGGCTAAACCAGGAGCCGGATAAACCCCTGCATCGATACTTAAATTCTCCTCACCGGTAGCCAAAGAAATGACTCCAGTTTTACCACCACTGGTAGCGTCAGCATCGGCATCTAAGGCATCATCAGAACCTTGATTGGCATTTGTGAATGTATGACCTGCCGGAATATTGCTAAATCCAACTACATAATTCCCTGCATTCAATCCGGTAAAGATATAATTACCTAAAGCATCGGTTGTGGTTGTTGAAATCACAGTAGTTCCATCTGATTCAAACAAAGTAACTGTAACACCAGAAACACCTTGTTCGTTCACATCCTGAATACCATCCTGATTCGCATCTAACCAAACGATGTCACCTAATGAGGCTGTTCCGTTTCGTCCACCTGCTTCTACGATACCTGCATCTAAAGTTAAATTCACATCTGCAGTTCCTAAAACCACGATAGATGATAACCCAGTTCCTCCATTCGGATCACTGTCAACGGCGTCATTTGAACCTTCATCAGTAATAGTCAGACGATATCCCGGAGGAAGATTGGAAAATCCAACCTGATAGTTTCCGGCAGCTAAGTTGTTGAAGATGTAATAGCCTTGTGCATTGGTAGAAGTTGTAGCCAGTATTGTACTAGCACCATCATACAATGTTACCATAACACCTGGAACACCGGTTTCATTTGGATCTTGTAATCCATCTTTATCCTGATCGTACCAAACATAATTTCCTAAAGCACCAATTGGTGCAGCAGGATTGTTGATTCCTGCATCCCAAGTCATATCATTCTCACCAGCAGACAAATTGATAACCGGTGTTTTGGCAGTCAATGGATCAGCATCAGAGTCCATAGCATCACTTCCACCTTGATCATTCGTTGATAAAACGTATCCTGCAGGCAAATTACTGAAGCCTACAACATCCCTACTGGGATTAAATTATCATTGATTTATACATACGTATGATAAAATATGTAAACACCTTTTTATCAACAAATTACAAATCTATAAAACATAAAAAAAAAGCACCAAATAGGTGCTTTAACAATTTATTTATGCATTTGAACTAATGATGATGGTGAGGCATCGGTTTATTGATGAATTCATCCAAACTCAAATCATGTTCAGCAATGGTTAATGAATTTTCCAAAGTGTAAAACACCTTGTCCGTCATGATCTTGCCATATAGCTCATCTCTGAACTTTTGATCAGCCAGTTGTTTTTTCACAAAGGGTTCCATCCAATCGGCATCCATAGAAGGCATGTTGCCATATTGTCCGAAATAACTCATGATTTGCATCCTGGCCGCCATTTCAAGATCTTCTTCTTCAACTTGAATTTGGTTTTCTTCAATAATTCGATCAGTAATCAACTGCCATCTTAATGAATGTTCAAAACCACCAAATTCTTTTTCAACTTGTTCAGGTGATTTGTAAGTTTCACCACCAACACTTAACCATCTTTTCAAGAAGGGAACGGGTAATTCAATCGGCGTTTCATGTACCAGTCTTTCAAAAAGTTCGTTGTGTAATCTGATCTTTGCCTGATCATCCCAATATTTTTGAATTTCCGCAGTGACTGCATCCCGAAAGGACTGTTCATCCTCCAAACCTCTTCCTGGAAAAATTTTATCAAACGTTTCTTGCGTTAAAGGCGCTTTTTTAACCAAACCAACTTTTGTAATGTTCATTTGATAGGGTTGAGCTTGCTGATTTTCATCCTGGGGATTCAATCCCAAATCTTTCATGATGGCTAGTAAAACCTTATCGTTAAAAGCAGATTTTAAAATGATCTCAAACTGATCTCCTGATTTAGCACCCATTAATTTGGCTTGCATTTCTGGTGTAAAGTACTTCACTAATAAGGAGTTGTCCTTGGGCTCTTCTGTTGATTCTCCTTCTTGACTTGCATTCGTGAATGTTACATTTAACACATTGTCTTCTTCAGTTACTTCTTCCGGATCGGTCATTTCACCGGCCTTGTACAACATGTTATCAACTTCCTGATCCAGCATTTCATGTGTAACAATCACCTTATATAAATCAACGGTTTGTTTTTGTTCAATGATTGGGATATTAAAAACTGGTTTCGTTCCAATCTCAAATTCAAAAACAAAATCTTTAGGTGTATTGATATCAAATTCCAATTTATCCTGACTGGCAACCGGTAAAGGACGTGCAAAAATCTCCGCCTTATTTTCGATTAAATGCTCTTCCAACTTGGTTCCTGCCACGCGCATCACTTCATCAGCAAAAACAGATTGACCATACATTTTACGAATCAAACCTTGCGGCACCATGCCCTTTCGGAATCCCGGGATGCTCGCATTTTTACTGTATTGTTTAATCGCTTTATCGACAGAAGGCATATAATCTTCTTTCGACAAACTGATACTTATTTTTTCGTGGTATAAACCAATATTTTCCTGCGTTACAACTGCCATTTGTTCTTTTTTTGAGCGGGCGAAGGTACGAATTAAAAGCCAATTTTAGCAGTTTTAATCAAACTAATGGTCATAAGGCCTTTGAATTACCATTGATCATAGAATAAAAAAAATGAGAATGACCTATGTTAGGTGCTTTCACCTTCTCCTTTTGTTTCTCTTTCGACGCCTGCGCCGTTACATAATCCTAAATTGGACTTTTGAGCGCTTACGTTCGTGCACTTGCAACAATTTAATACTGAAAATTTATGTTGATGTGAAAAACCGATAAAAAAAGAGAAAGACCCATGTGCTTTGTCTTTCTCCTTTTGTTTCTCTTTTAATACTTGTGCGGGCGGAGGGACTCGAACCCCCATGCCTCACGGCGCCAGATCCTAAGTCTGGTACGTCTACCAATTTCGCCACGCCCGCATAAAAAATTCTAAAGATGTCCGTTTCAACCAACAACTTCAAAAATTTGGAAGGGCTCAAAGGTAAATCTTCGTAAGGAGATTGCCAATAATTATGGTTTATTCTTGAATGTAAATTTTGCGCTTCGACTTCAAGCAAGTTAATCAGAGTCATTTGATTTAATGAAAAAAAATAGTCGGAGCTAAGTTGAAATATACTTTTTGGGACACTTCAAAATCCCGATAAATTGAATAACCAATCCGATGTAACAAAAATTAAAAAGCCGGCTCAAAAATGAACCGGCCTTCTAACAAAACTTATTTTAAGATTAATTTCTTCTTAAATTAGGGAATGGAGGAGGAATGTTTGATGGACCTTCTTCTCCTTCGCCAGCAGAACGATAATCAACCGTATTAGGATTACCATTTTGTCCGTATTGGAAAATGAAACGATCACGATCAATTCCTTGATTATCCACCATGTAGTTAATCACAGAATTTACGCGATCCCATGAACGCTGCTGATCCATTTTGCTTGAGCTACCGTTACCCATTACAACTACTTTACAAGTTGGGTTACTTCTCATAGAACTTGCCAATTGAGACAATTGAGACATTGCATTAGGACTTAAACGAGTTGCTCCGCTGCTAAACATAACGCTTCCGCCAGAAATATTTCCACATGCAACTGGAGCAGGTCCATTTTTGCAGCATTCAGGATCAGGACATGTACCGATACCGTCAGCATCAGATGGTTGACATTCTGTAGGAGTGATTAATTGTTTGTCTTTGAAATCAGGTACACCATCACCGTCTGTATCTACAGGACAACCATGAGTATCTACTGCTACACCAGCTGGAGTATCAGGACAACGATCGAAACAATCAGAAACACCATCACCGTCAGTATCCATATCACAATTTCCACTTGGACGAGGACGTTTCATTTCGGTATAACCATAATCCAATGGATTCATCCACCACAATGGTTCAACAGAACGTCCGCCTAAGTGAATGTTCAAACCAAGTGACAAATAATTCCAAGTATCGAAATCACGTGTCATAGCCGATCCACCATAACCTGGTTGAGGCCATTCTTGCCAACGTTGACCATCTACTAAGTCATCATTGGTATAAGACCATTTGTCTTCAATGGATAAAGATACACGACGACCTAACTTAAACTGAATACCTAAACCAGCAGTCAGGATTGTACGATACGTTCTTTCTCTACCAAACCAAGGTCGATTATCATGACGCTCAGCACGAGATTCATATTTACCATCAAACAGGTTTTTCAAATCTGTATTTTTTGCTTTACGTGTACGATAATTATTATACCAACTTGGTTTTTCGTTTTCATATGACTTATTGATGATTTTATTAAAATCATACTGTTTGCCTGCTGCGTTTAAGGCATCAACCCACGTATCATACAAACTTCCACCAATACCTGCTAAAGCATATAAACTTGCTTTGTTACGAGCTTTGTGGAATTTTACGTTGTTTAAAGCAGCTACTAACTGGAATGATAATTCATCCACATTGGTTTTGTAGTTGTAAAATACAGGTCTTGCTGTTGAATTTGGATTTCCAACACTACCAGTACCATATGCAGTGTTCATCCAAGGATTATCACCATGTCCCCAGTATCCGGTTGAAGGCTGCCAGTTAAAACCAGAAGCAGTTCCATGAATATACTGCAAACGAGTTGAGATGATATAACCCCAAGCTTTACGTAAATGAACGCCGAAACCTAAAGTTTGGCCAGGATTTTTGGCAGTAAACAGGTTTTTTGAACGAACGTCACCAGAAACGTTGAAAGCACCGAAACTCACCCCAATTTCCCACTGATTACGTGGTTTTGAAGGGAAGTCGTATTGATTTGTTAAGAAATCACGTTGTTGTTCCATTCTTCTTTCTGGAATTAACGATGTATCGGTCACATCATAACCTGCACCCCGGTAAATTCCAGCAGATCCGGAACTTTCCTCTTCTTGGGCCATAACATTGCTTACACCCGCGAAGAGCGCTAACAACATAACTAAATAGTTTTTGCTTAACATAAATTAAGGTTTTGTTAAAATTTTATGGCGCAAATGTTTAAACAAATCCTTTTAAAAAGAATTATTTACAATTTCTTTTCAAATTATAAAATCAAGAGTATCATTGTATTTGAGCCATGAATGAGATTAAATCTTTTCTCAAGGATGACCTGAAACTATTTGAAGAGAATTTCAAAATTGCGGTAAAGAGTAAAGTGGCTCTTTTGGACAAAATCATGCAATATGTAGTCCGAACGAAAGGGAAACAGCTTCGCCCAATGTTTGTTCTGCTTGCAGCCAAAATGAATGGTGAAATCAATGAAAAGGTTTTTCGGGCCGCATCTTTAATCGAATTACTACATACTGCTACACTCGTGCACGATGATGTAGTGGATGATTCTAATCAGCGCCGGGGCTTTTTCTCCATTAATGCGCTTTGGAAAAATAAAATTGCCGTTTTGGTGGGTGATTATCTGCTTTCGAAAGGCCTGCTCTTGTCCTTAGGGAACAAGGACTTCGAAATTCTTGAAATTTTAGCCGAAGCCGTTAAAGATATGGCCGAAGGCGAATTGTTACAAGCCGAAAAAGCCCGAAAACTCGACATTACAGAAGAAATTTACTTTGATATTATCCGTTGCAAAACCGCCTCCTTGATTTCCTCAGCTTTTGCTGCAGGGACATTTGCCGCCTCTTCCGATGTAAACAAGTCTGGAATTATGCGAAAATTTGGCGAAAAAGTCGGCATTGCGTTCCAAATACGTGATGATTTATTTGATTACGGCAAGGCAGATGTGGGCAAACCAACCGGAAATGATATCAAGGAGAAAAAAATGACGCTTCCGCTCATTTACACGTTACAACGTTGTGATTCCTCCACCAAACAGCGCATTATTTCAATATTCAAAAAGCCTTCCAAAAACAAAAACGAACTAAATTATATCATTGAAACTGTTGTGCAAAATGGCGGCATTCATTATGCAGAAACAAAAATGAAAGAATTTATCGACGAAGCATTTGCGTTGCTGGAAACTTATCCGGAGAGCCCCGCCAAAATGCATTTAACCAACCTCGTAAAATATACCATCGAAAGAACACATTAGCGGAATCTCCATTTTATGGGATGAACGCTTTATTTTCGTTGTTTATAAGCGAAGGATGAAGAATAAACAACAAGTTTCAATTTTAGGTGCTGGTTTAGTTGGCTCTCTGCTGGCTGTCTTATTTCAGAAAAGAGGATACACCGTACAAATTTTTGAACGTCGGAGTGATATGCGCCTGGCCAGTATGTCGGCTGGAAAATCGATCAATTTGGCGATGAGTATGCGTGGATGGGCCGGACTGCAAAAAGCTGGTCTGGAAGAAGATATTCGCAGTATAGCGATCCCCATGTATGGTCGCGAATTACATCAGGCAAACGGTGAAACCATTTTTCAGGCTTACGGCAAAAACAATGAAGCCATCTATTCTGTCAGTAGAGGTGAATTAAATAAAAAACTCATGTCGCTCGCGGAATCTTGTGGTGCTAAAATTCATTTCAATCATCGGGTGCATCAGGTGGATATCGACACGAATGAAATACAATTTGATATCGAATCCAAAGAAGAAAAGCAAACCTATGCCAACCACGATTTATTGATTGGTGCGGATGGCGCCTTTTCGGCATTACGAAACGCATACGTCAAAAAGGACCGGTACAACTATTCACAAAATTATATAGGACATGGTTATAAAGAACTAGTCATTCCACCGGATAAAAATGGTGATTTCAGCATTAAAAAAGAAGCGCTGCATATTTGGCCGCGCAGAAATTTTATGCTCATCGCATTACCCAATACGGATCATAGTTTTACTTGTACCCTTTTTCTTCCTTTTGAAGGCGATGAATCTTTTGAGCAGTTAAAAACGCCCGCAGATGTAAATCACTTTTTTAAAACCCATTTTCCGGACACTTTAAGTTTAATTCCTAATCTGGAAACTGATTTTTTCCAAAATCCTACATCTTCCCTTGTAACCGTGCGTTGTTTTCCTTGGATACATGAAGACAAAAATATGTTGATTGGAGATGCTGCTCATGCGATCGTACCTTTTTATGGTCAAGGTATGAATGCCGGATTTGAAGACTGCAGAATTTTAGCCGAATTACTCGATGAAACAGAAAATCCGGATTGGCACGATCTGCTAAAAAAATATCAGCACAAACGCAAAATAAATGGCGATGCAGTAGCAGATCTGGCATTACAAAACTTTGTGGAGATGCGCGATAAAGTAGCTGATCCTGAGTTCTTGCGTCGGAAATTTATTGAGAAAGAATTGGGCAAATTATTTCCTGAAATTTTCAACTCAGTTTACGAAATGGTTTCATTCTCACATACCTCCTATTGTGAAGCCATTCGCAGTCAGCATGCACAAGATATACTTTTGGAGAAAGTCATGCAGAGTGGCGATTTCGAAACCAATCTGAACAATCCATCGTTTCAGGAAAATTTAAAAAATTGGTTACATGAATATCAGGATGCGATCCATAAAATTCAAGCTTCCTTATAGTTTTTGAAGTTGAATAGTTTGAACTTTACTACCGGTTACAATCATCAATGAATAATTACCGCTTGGCAATGCTTTCATACTCTGACACTCTTCTTGCCAGGTCTTAATCAGCGTTGACTGATAAACCCTGCGTCCGGATGCATCGAAAATCTGATATTGGAAGGGTGCGTTATCCGATAAATTACGAATGAAGAAGTTATCGTTTACGGGGTTTGGAAATACAACGAAAGAATGTTCAGTCTTTGTGTAATCTGTATTTCCCAATACAATTTGATGCGCCTTACAAAAATCCGGAATGCCATAACCAAGTGTATTGTTTGGATTGGCATATAAACTGCTTGATTTGCGTAATAATTCTCTCAATTCCCAAACGGTCATTTCAGGATGTGCCTGCCATAAACAGGCGATGGCACCACACATGGTCGGACTCGCAAATGAAGACCCATTCGTGGTTCCTGTTTGACAATTTCCGCCAATGAGCACTACTCCCTTTCCAATACAAACACCATCCGGTTTAATCACACCATGATAAGTTGGTCCATAACCACTTTGTCCCCATGCGCCCGAACCATCCACTGAACCTACACTATAAACGCTGTCGCCATCCGCTGGTGTTAACATATAAATCCAGGCCCCTGCCCCTTCATTACCTTGTGCTTGCACGACAAAAATACCTTTAGAAACAGCCTTATTAGCCGCTTTCACAATGAGACTTGTATTTCCATCCATATTCGCATAGGTATACGGTGTATGTGGCTGATCAAAAATATTGTAACCCAACGAAGAATTAATCAGATCCACACCGATACTGTCTGAGCGCTCGGCGGCAGACAACCAATTGTCTTCTTCGATCAATTGTTCGGTAGAAATATCTTCGGTGATATATAAAAAGTAATTGGCCTTAGGCGCAGAACCCACATATACGGAAGGTTGATTTGCCGCCATACAACTAAGAACATTCATGCCATGGTCGTTAGGGATGCCCACCGAATAAACAAAGGAGGTATCCTTCACAAAATTCTTCGTATCCTTAATTCGACCATCTGCGTTTAGAGAATCAAAGGCAGCACAGGTATTGGTATACCGAAAATTAACATCAAATACAGCAATATCCATGCCTTCCCCTAAAAATCCAAGATCATGTAAGCAATCAGATTGAATCAAATCAATTTGTTGAAAGGATAAACCATAATGGGCGGAATTTCCGGTGGTTTTATTTTGCACAGGGTTTACTTCCGGTGTTTTGTTAAAAGAAGTTTCCGTCTTGAAGTTTCCATTCGGATATCGTGCCACTAATTTAACGGACGCTACCATCGGCAAGGCAGAAAGCTGAGCCACTTTGCTTGAATCAAATGTGATGAGCACGATTTGATTGAACCACTTGGATACATTATGTAACTTAACGGCGTTGGCTGTCTGCATGGCCGTATCAATATACCATTGTACCACTGGCAAATCAGAACTATCCAGCATAATTCCTTGTTTATTTCGGCGCTGCATAGCTTTAGGTGATAAAAACGATAAGGAATCTGCAAAAGATAAGGTGCCATTCTTGTCTTTAAATTTGACGCGAAATGCATATGCGGGAGCTGCTTGAGAATCCAGAGGTAAGGCTGTTTGCAATATCATCAGAAGGATGAAGAGGCTGATTATTCTTTTCATGTTCTAGGAGTGTTTTTTTGCTTTCATGATTAAAGTAAACCCTTTTCTATATTTCACTACACTGGGCTGATAAACCCATCTGGTAAGTTTTTTGTAAATCAATCCCACATTTTTGGCATAAACTTCTTGTGAAAAACCCTGTGCACTAAATGCGTTTGCATCTGCCGGATTGCCCTCTACATAATCGGCCTGATTCACGGTGAGTGTAGATGGAAAAACCATAAATCCGGTTGAATAAGGTTCGTTAATCGAAGCATATTTATAATCCCATTGATCCATCCATTGCAATTCAGGATTTAAGGCAGTTGGCAAATACGAATTGCCATACCAACGGGTATTTAATTTAACCGGAAAAACCAATTTGATAAAACGGAGGTTGCGGTCTATGACCTCAATCCGGTCGGAAGTGGCGGTAGCATAATAGGCGTAAAATGACTCCCATTGATAGGTGGAATCCTGACGATAAAATCGATTGATTACATAGGAGATTCTTCCCTCATTATCTTCAAATGTTGAAGCTACTTCATCTCTGAATTCTAATTGAAAGGTATCTGTTTTTTGATTGAAATCGTCAAAAATAATGGAGTCCACTGCATATTCAATTGAATGGCCTACGGCTAATTTCATATATTCTTTGCCTAAATCAATTTCATCTGCCGGAATCACCTGCCTCTTACATGCAGTCATAAAAACTACGGAGAGCAATATGATCAGGAATCTGTTTGAACGATTCAATTTCATGATTTTTTAAAATTACATTATCCCCTTGAATATTCAGACGTAAGAATATGACTTTTTGTTGATGCCCAATATCCATTTATCTGATAATTCCTCCGGCAATCACATCATCACCCTCATAAAATACGGCCGACTGCCCCGGTGCGATTCCTTTCACCGCTTGCAAAAACGCTACATCCACATCCGTATGTTGTTGTTGCAAACGTGCAGGAACCGGTGATGATTTATACCTGATTTTCACCTCAGCTTCCATGTTTGTTGGGATGAAGTCGTATTTGATCATATTAATCCTGGATACCTGCATGCTGTGACGTTCTAAGTCTGATTCATCCCCCAGCACAACGGTATTACTTTCCGGGCGAATTTCGGTGACATACATCGGTTTTCCGAAAGCCATATCCAATCCTTTGCGTTGCCCGATCGTATAAAAAGGATATCCTTTGTGTTTACCAATTTTTGTTCCATCGCTGAGAATAAAATCTCCGCCATTCACTTCTTCCTCGAGACCGCTCACTTTCTTTTTCAGGAAATTTCTGTAATCATTATCCGGAACAAAACAGATTTCGTAACTCTCACTTTTTTTGGCTAGTTCGGGATAGCCATAATCCATAGCCATCTGTCGAATTTCAGTTTTATGATATTGGCCCAAAGGATATATACTGCGCGACAGACAAGCCTGATTTAAACCCCAAAGAACATAACTTTGATCTTTGCTTTCATCTTTGCCTTTCGATATCACGAACCTGTTCTCATGTTGTCGGACATTCACATAATGACCGGTAGCAATAAATTCACAATCCAATGCATCTGCTCTTTTCAACAATGCGTTCCATTTGATATGGGTATTACACATCACACAGGGATTCGGTGTACGGCCGGCCAGATATTCTTCCACAAAATTTTCGATAACCGCATCCCCAAATTCTGATCGGATATCCAGCACATAATGTGCAAAACCATGTTCGACGGCAGCTTGTCTGGCATCATTAAAACTATCCAAGTTGCAACATCCGGTTTCCTTTTTATTATTTCCAGAATCTGCGTAATCCCAGGTTTTCATGGTAATCCCTATCACTTCATAACCTTGATCATGAAGCATGAGGGCCGCCACAGTACTGTCAATACCGCCACTCATAGCAACCAATATTTTTCCTTTTTTACTCATGCCCGGCAAAGATAAAGGAAAACTTTATCCTCCTGTGTAGCAGTTCATGATGGTATATTGTTAACGGATATCCAGGCTATAAGGGTCTACCGAAATTTCGGCAGGTGGCCTTTTCAGTTGCCAGGTATTCAAATCTATAATATGATAGAATCCATTACGGCCAGCACAGGAAGAGATATGATGTGGAGCCGGCCCGGTTGGATCTGCATTTCGACTGGAAACATACAGGATATCCAAATCATCGTCAACAGCCACACCATGCGGTTGATAAAATTTTTCGTAAACCTTACGCACAACGGTCATAGTATTGAGGTCTATCACATGTAGAGAACCTTTAAAAAATGGAAAAATCGGATTTCCCTCCTCCTGACATACCACAAATAATAAATTGCGCTTTTTAGACAAACTCATTTCCAGGGGATAGGTCCCAACCGGGATCGTATACATAACGGTATCGACACCGGCCCTTAATACCTTGACTTCATTACTGGCCTGACAGGTTATAAAATGTAACTTCTTTTCTGTCCAGCTTAAAATTTCATGAGGATCCAATAATTGCGGATTGGTAGATGGCGCCTGACCTTTTGCCAAAACAATTTGATCCACTTGCGGTACCGCCGGTATTATACGATAAATCAGATTGCCATATTGCGCAGTTGCATACAGAGTATCTCCGTCTGCACTGGTTTCCATGCCATGTGGGAAAGTAAACAGGCCAGAACCTGAGAGGACCGATTTTAAAATCATTTTATCCAAATCGATGATTGCAAACTTGCCATTGGCTGATAAATCCGAAACAAAAGCCGTCTTACTATCCGGAGCAATTTTGATAATATTCCAAGCACCCGCGCCAATGTTTACCTGAGCAACCAATTTATCGCCATTGGTTTCAAACTTTTGAACAACTGTACCATTGGCAAAACACACATACCAATACTTACCATCCGGCGCTGTGCGCAAACAATGGGGCAATTCAATTTGCGAGTCATCCGCTCCTACTTTCACCGTGCGCATCACCAAACCGGTTTGGGCATCAACGACACTGACCAAATCACAACCCTGATTAGAAATATATGCTTTGGCTCGGGTTTCAGGATTCGATTCAAAAGCAACCTCACCTTTTTTGTTTGGACAGCCCTGAATGACCCATTGCTTCATGAGCATCACTTCATCGCGGGTAAGCGGAGTACCATTGACGGGCATCGTAGGTTCTGCAATAATCCCCAAATCCTCATAAGTATTGATAAATTGAAGAAAAGACGAATGTTCAGGTGCAAAAGGTATTACCACGGCTCCATTCACAGAACCTTCAAATAAAGTCTGCCAGGAACTTAAATTTAAATTGGCTGCATTCACAAAACTTTTATCGTTATGACAACCGGAAGTGGCACATTTATTCAGAATAATCTCTTCAATTTCATCTGGAAAACTTGTTTCAGTAAAAGCAGGATCTACTTTTTTCTGACAAGCCATTAAAAAAATGAACATTAAACCACATAGGGGAAAGCACAAAAATGTTAAGCCTCTTGCTGTTTTGTTCATAGCTCCTCTTAGATGATTTAAAAATGGATATTTAAAATTAAGGTTTTTCGCCGGAATACACCACTAAAGCTAAACGGGTATTATCAGGAGATAATGATATTCGATAGCCTTTATTTATACCCCAAGGCTTCATATCCCATAAAAGTTCCCACTTACTATCCTTTAATTTAAAAGGATTTCGCTTTTTATAAATCGCACCATCATGAAACATTAAAATACTCCCATCCTGCATAAAACAAAAATCTTCTTCGCCGGGGAGTACATCACTTAAAACAGGATATCGCTCTGGCTCCGATGGTGTTGGCGATTTTAAATGCTGTTTATCTAACATACGAATACGCCCATTTAAAGAATCAGATTTATCGACAAAAACCAATACATTTTTGCTTCTCAAATAATAAAACGATCTGCCCACCCGATTTACCAAGGTATCAGTTACAGCAGGACTCACTTTATGGCGCACCAGATAAAAGGGCTCAGGGAGTTCAAAAGAAATCCATTCATTCATATTTACCCAATCGTAATATCCGATACTTGTCAAACCGGGTTGCATGAGAAAAGCTTGTTTCCCCTTTTTGTTATAAGAAAAGAAATGCTGCGTCGTTCTGTCTTTTTCCACCCGCACGCAGGAAATACGTTCCATGTCAGGCGTGAGTTTGGGCGAATACTCAGCTTCTTTAGTTTTAGTGATTCGTTTGCTCTTTTTCTTTTTAAAATCGTAATAAAAAATTTCCGTATTCACCGTGTCCATGGAGCGTACATAAAACATTCCGCTGCCATCCGGTAGAAACCAGGGTTGGTTATTATATCCTTTTTTAGATCCGATTATTCGGGGCGCACTCAATGTCATGCCGCGTGGATTTCGCTGTACCTCAAAAAGATAAATATTTGTTTCGGGTAATTGCGACCAGCCATTGTAATCCTGCAAGAACAAAGTAAAAAAAAGAAATAAAATGTATCGCATCATTTTAATCAATGTTATTCAAATTGAAGAGGAGTAAAGTTAAATATTTTTGAACTAAACAAACCCTTATCACTTAATTTCAATTCCGGAATCACCAAAAGAGCCATAAAGGATAAAGTCATGAATGGCGCTCTTAAAGTTGAACCTAAATGACAAGCCGCCTCATGCAATTGGGTATATGCCCTGGCAACCTCATCAGCAGTTTGTAAACTCATCAGACCAGCGACCGGCAATGGTAAAATCAATTCCTGTCCTTCACTGCAAACGGCAATACCTCCTTGATGTTTGACCATCAAATCAATAGCCTTTGCTATGTATTGATCTTCAACACCAACTGCAATAATATTATGACTATCATGCGCAACTGTACTGGCAATAGCGCCTGTTTTCAGTTGAAAATTCTTCACAAATGTTTTTGCAGTGGGCGCTTCATGATAACGATTTACAACAACCATTTTCAAAATATCATTTTCCGTATCCGAAACAATCAACCCTTCTTTAACACAAGGAGGAAGGAGCAAATCATTGGTAATCAGTTGCCCATCTAAAGCCTCGATCACATGTATTTGATGAAGGCCTTCCTTTGCGTGGACCTGAAGCGTATCAGCATCAAAAGAAGTAATTCCAAATTGATTGATTGGGTGATGAATGATACTAGGCAATTGTACTTTCCCCTGATCAAATACGGTAAGACCATCAATGATTGTTTGAATCACTTCAAAATTTTTCAAATCTTTGACCACGATAAAATCTGCCGGATCACCCGAATGTAATAACCCTGAACGCATTTTGTAATGCTTTACAGGATTCACACAGGCCGCTTTCAAAACTTTAAACACATCTATACCCCGTGCCACCGCCCGAATAACGTGTTGGTTGATGTGATGTAATACCAATTCATCCGGATGTTTATCATCACAACAAAACATTATTTCATTTTCATATTCATGCAATAAATCAATCAGGGCATCAAAATTTCGCGCTGCACTACCCTCCCGAATCAGAATTTTCATCCCCGCTTTTAATTTACCCAAGGCCTCCTCTTTCGTGAAACATTCATGATCGGTCGTAATTCCGGCGGATATATAACGAAGGGCATCTTCGCCCATCAGACCGGGAGCATGACCATCGATCGGTTTTCCTGCTTTCTTTGCGAATTCAATTTTCTGCATCACCTCTTCATCCTTCATAAGTACTCCGGGATAATTCATCATTTCTGAGAGGTAATAAATATCCGGCCGACACAAAAGTTCGTTTACTTCCCTAGGGCCGATTGCTGCACCTGCAGTTTCGAATTGGGTGGCGGGTACACAAGATGGGGCGCCAAAATGAAATTTAAATGGTGTTCGTGCTGCGTTGTCTAACATATAAAGCACCCCGTTTATTCCACAAACATTTGCTATTTCATGGGGATCACTGATGGTAGCAACCGTTCCGAATTGAACCGCTGCACGTGCAAATTCAACCGGCAAAAGCATGGAGCTTTCGATATGAACATGGGCATCTACAAATCCCGGCAACACATAATTCGTGCACGGCAAATTGGTTTCTTGAACTTCAACAATCTTGCCCTCTTCTACTTTTATTTCTGCAGGATAAATTCGTTTTCCTTCAATATCAACCAAATGATGATAATACAATTGAAAAGACATTTTGTATTTTTTGTCCAAAGTACTTCATATCCTTCAAATGCCTTTAAAAGCTTCAAAATTTCTGACACATATGAACGCAGAGATATTTTATCGAACCTATTCGAATATGCTCGCCCTAGAAGCGCACACCCATATTAAAATTTAATTGGAAAACAGGCGCGATATTTGATTCACTTCCAAAAGGTGAAAATGAGTTATACTCGTTCGGAAAATTGTCGTAGTACTTAATCCCGAGGCTATAATCCAATGCCAGATAAACATTTCTGGAAAAAGTAAAATTCACATTATTGTTAATCAAGAATCCAAATTGTTTGCGAACATCTTCAACGGTTTGCGAATAACCACCAGAAGGTGAATTCACATATCGAACATACTCATCATTGCCATATGCAAACAAAAACTGAGGCCCTACGGCGAATTTTACAATGCCCTGTTTCTTCGGATAAAGTTTCAGGGTGGGCATTAAATAATAGTAATTCGGTTTTGTCAAGGATATGGAAAGTGGCAATCTGAATGAGATCAATTCATTGTTAAAGATGCGCTCATAACTCAGTCCTACTGTAAAATCCGGACCATCATCGTCCAAATTCATTGCCATAATTTGCATAGGCATCAAGGAGATAATATTCTTCCCCAATGCCCCACTTTGCAAAGGAGCTCGCTTATTGCTCTCCGTTTGATCGATGCGATAAGATTGGGCCATCAAGGGACTAGCCAGAACTATAAGTACTAAGATGTGAAGGATTTTTTTCATTTCAGGAGGGTTTATTATTCAAGGTTCAGTATATCATCGAAAGATTCCACTGATAACACTCATACGAAAATAATCTTTCGAATGTTAGTGCAACCACTTGCGACATTGATTTAACATCGCATTCATATCCTTGGTTAGAGGCGCCTCGATCGTTAATTGATTTCCATTGAATTCTGTGAAACCCAATATTCCGGCATGCAAAGCCAAACGATGCATAAGTGGTCGCTCTTCATCTTCGAGTTTTGACAATTTGAATTTCTTTTTTAAATGGGATAAAAATATGTCTGCGCCATCCCCA
The DNA here is from genome assembly GCA_049318705.1 of Chitinophagaceae bacterium. GTDB lineage: Bacteria > Bacteroidota > Bacteroidia > Chitinophagales > Chitinophagaceae > OLB11. The sequence continues at coordinate 7,123 of JBMOFV010000043.1, read as the reverse complement.
TATAAAGGATCACAAATGACTGGATGACCCAAATCTGCCATGTGCACCCTGATTTGATGTGTTCGACCTGTATGAAGCGTACACTTGATCAAGGAAAACATTCCAAATTGTTCGATAAGCTCATATTCGGTCTGACTGGGTTTACCCAACTTGGCATGTACAATCATTTTTCCTTTCTGCACCGGATGTTCAGCGATAGGTTTGTCGATCATCCCTTTCGACAATGCAGGGGTACCATGTACAATAGCATAATAAATTTTAGTGACCCCTCTTTTTTCAAACAAGCCCGATAAGTATTGATGGCTTTCTGCATTTTTTGCAAAACAAATCAACCCACTGGTATCCTTATCCAAGCGATGTACAGTGAATATTTCAGGGTATCGTTTTTTTAATTGCCCTTGTACAGATGGCAAATTCACCTGATGCCTGTCTGGAATACTGAGCATCCCGGATGGTTTATTGACAAATACATACGAATCATTTTCGTAAATTAGTTCTATGGCCATGATGCGTGCAGTTATCTAAAGTGTTTAAGAAAAATAATCTCCTGTGGCGTTAATGCCCGCCATTTTCCTCTTTGCAAATTCTTCTTGGTTAAACCTGCATACATCACCCGATCCAGATGTTTTACCTGATACCCGAGATGCTCAAAAATTCGTCGAACAATCCGATTTCGACCAATGTGAATTTCAAGCCCAATTTCATTTTTGCTTTTCGGATCTGTATACGCAATCTGATCCACATAAGCGGCTCCGTCTTCGAGCGTTACCCCAAGGGCAATTCGTTCAAAATCTTTTTTTGTAAGGGCTTTATCTAAAACAACTTGGTAAACTTTTTTGATTTTATTTTTTGGATGAGCAAGTTTCTGGGCGAGATCACCATCATTGGTAAGCAATAATAAACCAGTTGTATTTCGGTCTAACCTACCTACCGGAAAAATACGATGTGCTGAATCAGGCGGCAAAAGATTAAACACCGTTTTCCTGCCTTCCGGATCATCGGTGGTAGTTATAAAGTCCTTGGGTTTGTTGAGCAAATAATATACCAGTTCCGTTTGACGATGAATTTGTTTCTCTTCATAAACAATCAGATCCGTTTCGCTCACTTTTGTTCCTGGTTCGGTTTGTACGAGACCATTTACTTTGACCAGACCTTTTTTGATCAGCTCCACCGCATCTCTTCTTGAACAAATTCCACAATGAGCAATGAATTTATTGAGGGGCATTTTCTCATCCGGGCTTTGGCTTGAGACTGCTTCCGATTTAGGAAGTACGGAACGTTCCGGTAATCGAGGTGTTTTAGAATTTGGCTTTGACTTCTCCCCATCGCGTGTATTTACTTTTCGCTCTTTGCTAAAAGTATTCGTTTTTTTCTGTTTCGTTTCACTTTTGACGCCGACCTTCTCCCGATCAGTAGATGCCTTTTTAGGGGTTGTGGAAACTTTTTTCGTTTGTTTCATGGATGTTACTTTAATCCGGATGTTTGATGATTCACATTCGCCAATTGCCCACAGGCTGCGTCAATATCTTTGCCCCGACTTCTACGCAAGCGGGCATTGACCCGATTCAATTCAAGATACTTCATGAAAGCATTGGTTTTTTCTTCATCCGGTTTTGCGAAACTTGCAAACTCAATCGGGTTATATTCGATGATGTTTACTTTCGAAGGAACTTGACGACAAATCTTGATCAAATCATCTGCATCTTCAATACCATCATTAAAATTGGCAAAAAGGATGTATTCAAATGTGATTGGGTTTTTGGTTGCTTTATAAAAATAGTTCAAGGCCTCTATTAACACCTTTAAAGAATTACTTTCATTAATCGGCATGATTTCATCCCGTTTTTTGTCGTTGGCTGCGTGCAGAGACAACGCCAAATTAAACCTGACCTGATCATCTCCCAACTTTCGGATCATCTTGGCAATGCCTGCGGTGGAAACCGTAATGCGGGATGGAGACATGAACAAACCATCTTCGGCAGTGATTCGCTCGATTGCTTTCAGCACATTACTATAATTGAGCAAAGGTTCTCCCATGCCCATGAATACAATATTCGACAAATGACGCTGATAATGTTTTTCAGCCTGATCATTGAGATGCATCACCTGATCTACGATCTCATCAAATTCTAAATTTCTGACGCGGTCCATATAACCTGTTGCACAAAATTTACAGCTCAGGCTACATCCAACCTGCGAACTAATACAAGCTGTCATGCGCTCGGGCGTAGGAATCAACACACCTTCAACAAAATGTTTATCATGTAAAACAAATCGATTTTTGATGGTTGTATCCTCACTATACTGACTATGATCAATTTTTAATTTAAATAAATCATATTCATTCATGAGTTTTTCTCTCAATGCTTTTGACAGGTTAGACATTTCTTCAATGGAAGAAATATTCTTCTTCCACAACCAATCATGAATTTGTGCCGCTTTGAAGGGCTTTTCGCTCAATTGATCCATTAGTGTGCGTAACGCTGCTTGATCAAGGTGTCGCAGATTTTTCATCTGTGTATTATTTTATGGAATCAGGCCTTTTCGGATTGATTACGGGTGTTTAAAATATCACGGTCAAAAAGGTACAAACCACTTTTGTCTTCTCCAATCAACTCCAACTTATCATTTAATATTCTGGCACTTTTTTCTTCTTCTATTTGTTCACTCACATACCATTGCAGGAAATTATGGGTGGCATAATCTTTTTCTTTTAAGGTTAAATCTACCAGTTCATTGATGCTATTACTCACTTCAACTTCATGTTGTAAAAATGACTCAAACATGTTTTTGAGGCCTTTAAAAGTGACGATCGGTTGAGCCAAAGCAGGAACCAGGGCATAACCGCCCCGTTCGTTGATGAAACGCATGAGCTTCAGCATATGAATTCTTTCTTCTTCACTTTGCATATAAAAATACTCTGCCACATTATCCATTCCCGGTTGAATTTCGGCCCAACTTGCCATCGCTAAATAAGCCTGAGATGAAGATGCTTCCAGACTCACTTGTTTATTGAGTGCTTCCTGCATTGTTTGTGATAACATAAAATTGAATTTACGCGAAGTTAAATCAATCCATGCAATAAAACTTTGTCTGATTCATATCCTTTTGAGCCTCTAACCTTTGTCGGTTACATTCAGCTTTGAACCATACTTACACCATTGCCGTATTCCACACATCGCGCATTTTGGCTGCCTTGCCAGGCAAATATATCGTCCATGTAAAATCAGCCAATGATGTGCTTTATGTACCAATTCCCTCGGTATGAATTGAATCAATTGACGCTCAGCCTGCAAAGGATTCTTAGCCCGAAAAGTCAGACCTATTCGAGCTGATACGCGGAATACATGTGTATCCACCGCCATATTGGGTTGTTGGTCAATCACCGAAGTAATCACATTGGCGGTCTTACGTCCTACACCCGGCAAACTTACCAAAGCATCCACCGTCATGGGAACTTCACCCTGAAAATCATTGATGAGTTTTAAAGCCATTCCGTGCAAATGTTTGGCTTTATTATTCGGATAACTAATACTTTTTATCAAAGGGAAAATTTCCTCCGGATTTGAAGCTGCCATGGATTCTGGATCGGGAAATCGTTGAAACAATTGTGGTGTAGTGAGATTCACCCGCTTATCGGTGCATTGCGCGGAGAGGATAACAGCAACAAGCAATTGGAAAGGATTATCATAAATCAATTCCGTTTCTGCTTCAGGGGTATTTTGCTGAAACCAAAAGAGTATTTTATCGTAACGTTCTTTTCTATTCACTCCCTAAATCTAATACAAAGCCTGAAACCACAAAAGAAACCCTTTTCGAAACTCACAGCCCCTATATAAATATTGGCATATCTGATTCTTTTTTTGGTTAAAAGCACATTATTTTTGTGAGCATTTATGAAAAAAACGCTTACAGGTATATTGTCTCTCTTCTTCAGCTTCAATTTGTTTGCTCAGGAAGAATTAACAGGAAGTAAAGAAGGCTATGACTTGTATCAAAGTGCAAAGTTATATGTTCAGAAAGGAGACCTGTCCAATGCAGTGATGGTTTTTAACCAGGCTGTTCAAACCGATCCTGATAATTTGTTGTATCGTCGCGAACTGGCTTACACCTATTTTTTGCTTTCTGATTTATATCGGGCGGAGGTTATGATTGCTCCTTTGTTAAAAGATGAAAGAGCCGATGAGGAAACATTTCAGATTGCCTGTAAAATATATGCTGCCAAAAAAAACGCGGAAGAAGCAGAAAATGCAATTAACAAAGGCATCAAAAAATTCCCTCACGCCGGCATTTTATATTGTGAAAAAGGTGAGCTGTATACCCAACAAAAAAAATACAAGAGCGCTTCAAAGGCCTGGGAAGAAGGTGTGAAGATGGCACCTGGTTTTCATTTAAATTATTATAACCTCAGCAAAGTTTATGCTTTTACAAAAAGGCATTTATGGGCTATCCTTTATGGCGAAACATTTGTGAACCTGGAATCATTTTCGAGCCGCACTCAGGAAGTCAAAAAAATTGTTTTTGAAAGTTATAAGTTCCTCATGGCTGAACTCAACAACATAGCTCTTGATGGAAAAACCAACCGATATGACGATCCTAAGGATTTCGAATCAGCGTGTATGAAAATTTATGATGGCTTAAGAAACGTCGTTACCGGTGGAATTCATACTGATAATCTCATCATGTTGCGAACTCGATTTTTGTTGGAGTGGAATAAATATTATGCACTCCAATATCCCAGCGAGTTAATCGACTTCCAGCATCGGATGATTCAAAAAGGTCATTACTATTGTTATAACCAATGGCTTTTGGGAAAACTCGATAATGAAATCCAATTTAAAAACTGGACCCAAAAATTCTCGACATCTATGAATGCTTTTGATCAGTATTTAAGAAACCAGAAGCTTCAAACAAAAGAGAATCAATATTACCAAACCAAATCCTGAGTATGACTCAAGTAACCCGACTCTTCGAATTCCTCGATAAATATGTGGCGGCACATCCGGATAAGGGGATGTTACATGCTAAAATCAATGGTCAATGGGAACCCATGACTGCCATGCAGGTAAAAGAACAAGCGATGCAATTATCTTGTTCATTGCGCAAACTGGATATTCACCAGGGTGATTTCACCCCTGAAACACAATGCAAAGTGGGTATCATTGCCAATAACAGACCTGAATGGATTATAACTGATTTTGCGGTACAGCAAACAGGAGCTGTTCTTGTACCTATTTACCCATCTATTACTGAAGCTGAATGGGCTTATATCATCAATGAATCACAAATTTCTGTTCTTTTCATTTCCGACAAATTCATTCATAAAAAAGTTTCAAGAATTCTGGATCAGACCCCAAGTTTGAAATGGGTTTTCAGTTTTGATGAAATCGAAGGAGTTCAACATTGGACAAAGTTACTAAAACCCTATAAGCCAGAAGATCAGCGGGAAATCGAAGAAATCAGAGATCAAATTCAACATGAACATCTGGCGACTATTATTTACACTTCGGGTACAACAGGCAATCCGAAAGGGGTCATGTTGAGCCATAAAAATATTGTGAGCAATGTGTTGAGTTGCATGGAAGCATTTAGCTTTTGTAACAGCGATGAAAATATCCTCAGTTTTTTGCCACTCAATCACATCTTTGAACGAACCGTGATGTATATCTACATCAATAAAAATGTTTCGATTTATTTTGCCGAGGGCATGGAAACGATTGGCCCGAATCTGAAGGAAGTGAAACCGGTTGTTTTTACAACAGTCCCTAGGCTCCTTGAAAAAGTATACGAAAAAATTGATGCGAAAGGCAGTGAACTACAAGGCTTCAAACGAAAAATATTTGATTGGGCGGTGAATCTGGCACTAAAATTTGATATCAGTAAACCCAAAGGTTTTTTTTACAATATTCAGCTCTCCATTGCCGATAAATTGGTTTATGCAAAATGGCGAGAAGCAGTGGGCGGAAAAATCAAAGCCATTGTTACCGGTTCGGCTGCTTGCCAGGTTAAATTATTACGCCTTTTTACTGCGGCCAAAATTGTGGTGATGGAAGGATATGGTTTAACAGAAACTTCTCCGGTAATCAGCGTAAACCGATTTGAGGAACACAGCCGAAGATTAGGAACGATAGGAACAGTAATTAAAGATGTGGATGTGAAATTGGGCGATGACGGCGAAATCATTTGCAAAGGCCCCAATGTGATGATGGGATACTACAAACATCCGGAGTTAACCCAAGAGGTTTTAAAAGATGGCTGGTTTCATACCGGCGATATAGGCGAATTGATCGATGGTAAATTTTTAAAAATAACCGATCGTAAAAAAGAAATTTTTAAAATTTCAGGAGGGAAATATATTGCCCCATTGCCTATAGAAAATAAGATGAAAGAATCGCCCTACATCGAACAGATTATGGTAGTTGGCAGCAATGAAAAATTTGCAGGGGCATTGGTTGTTCCCGCATTTGACAAGATCAAGGAATTTTTTAGTCGAAAAAACATTGCGATTGATAAGGACCTTGACATGACCACAGATAAAGATATTCTGCGACTGATTCGAACTGAATTGGACCAATACAACAAACTATTTGCAGCTCACGAACAAGTAAAAAAATTTCAATTGGTTCCGAATGAATGGACCATTGATGGTGGAGAATTGACCGCCACCATGAAACTTCGACGAAAAAAAATCTCCGATAAGTATGCGCATTTGATAGAACGAATTTATTCCTAAATGAGGTATGGTTTCTCCTTCAATGAAATAAGACCAAGTCGACTTTACATTGATTGGCCATTCTATTTTTCGTAGAATTCAAATTTATTCAGGAGATTTCGGCTAAATTTGCGCGCAGAATAAACAATGGCCCTATAGTTTAATGGATAAAACGGGAGTTTCCTAAACTTCTGATTCAAGTTCGATTCTTGGTGGGGCTACAAAAACTCATTCTGATACTCCTACGCATTCTCATTCTTCATTAAAGCAGTAGGAGTAGGAGTAAGGGTAAGAGAATGAGAATGAATCTTAAAGTAATTCAAATCCCTACCTTAATTCATTCTGATTCTCCTACTCATTCTCATTCTTCATTAAAGCAGTAGGAGTAGGAGTAAGGGTAAGAGAATGAGA
>JBMOFV010000042.1:0-27794 GCA_049318705.1 Chitinophagaceae bacterium | reverse complement strand
TCATTCTCGCTACTCAGAAATACTGCATCTTCTTCGTTGCGGGCAAATCGCAGTACATTAATACGGCTTCATTACCCGCGCCTTGATTCTACAGCATTTCTGTGTTATTCAGGTGCCCCTAAAAAATCGTTGGTCGGGTTAAAGTCCTGCGTAGTCTTTAAGATACTGATAAAAAGGCCCCAGGGTTCCGTTGTCGGTAATCGTGGCTCTTTCGAGGACGGCAGTATTGTGGCCTGATATTAAATCCGGCAAAATATAGGTTTGCAGAAATCCTCCAAAATATTTCGAAGCATCTCTGGGCAATTCGTTGGGTAAATTATCTACTGCCATGATATCCAGGCTTTCGTTACCGGGTAAAAGGCTTCACAGCGGCTTAAACTTTTTCGGTTGAAACCATAAACCGGATCGGTAATAGTAGAGGATCCAACATTGCAGGGTACAGATCCATCTTCATCGCAAGTGATATCGGCAATAACCGGTAATTTAAAGTTCGGAGATTGGATATCTTTTAATTCAAATAAACGAGGAATTTGTTTATCCCAATAGATGCCATTCATGAGGATGTCAGCCACTTTTGCATACTGTAAAAACAAACAACAATATTCTTGCGGATGAGCATGGAAATCGTCTCGATCATAGGAGCTATCATCCATGCGACCATATAAATCTTTGCCCTTTAAATGGGTGAAGACCGGGTAATCAAAGTGTTTTTGTAAAAAATCTTCAGGGCTGACCTCAGCGATATCGAGGTATTGCAGGATATCCAAAACACCGGTGGAAACCCGTCCGGAACCTGTTACAACAATTTTTATATTGGGCAGAAAAAAGTTCTCATAACTTTCTTTCAACTCCTGGAAATTTTTTAAGGTATGCACCGGGGGTAAATGATATAATCCAAACTTCTTACCATAAGTTAATAAACCATTGTGCGCGCCGACTACTCCGGCCCAATACCCAAAACCAACAATGCGATGACCATCATCATGGGTCAGGCATTCATAATCGATGAGTCGGATTTTCCGATCAATCAGGGCACGCATGAGTTCTTTGTTATGTGACTGTGCTTTTTTGGTATGTGAAAAAAACAGGTAAGTTTTACCAGGAATAAGACTTTCAATTTTAGCTTCTTTAACCCCAAAAAGAATATCACAATCCTGTAAATCTTCCTGCAGGTTGATACCTTGGTTCAAATACTCTTCATTGCTGAAACAGCGATTGGGTGAAGGTTGGACAACAAATTGAAGTCCCGGATTTTTATCCTGAATTTCTTTACATTGTTTGGGTGAAAATGGCACCCTGTTATCTTGCGGAATTTTACCTTCTCTTACAATCCCAATTCGTATCATTGCAATCAAATTAAGGGGTAAAGATAAATGGATTATTTCGAACTCTATGGAATCGTACCGAGTATGCAAATAGATCGGGAGCAGATTCAAAAAAAATATTATCAACTGAGTCGGCAATTTCATCCGGATCATTTTGGGCTGGCTGAGGAAGCGGCCCGGGAAGAAGCATTGCAAATGAGCAGTCTCATTAATGAAGGTCGTCGGTTATTACAAACACCCATGTTGCGGCTGGCTTATTTATTGCGTCAACTTGGAATTGTAGAGGAGGATGAAAAGTATACCCTTTCTCCCGACTTTTTGATGGACATGATGGAATTCAATGAGCAATTAATGATGTTAGAAACCGATGGCGATCAAACTCAACATCAGGCCTTATTGAATCAACTGAACGAAACAGCGGAAAACCTTCGTATGCCCATTCAACCCTATCTGGAATTGGCCCAATGGAATTTGGATGTATTGAACCCGGGCTTGCTCAAGGATTATTATTACAAAATGAAATATCTGGAGCGCATCAAAGACAACCTGAAGGCTTTTAATCAGCTGGATTGATTGTACTATATTTGAATTGAAAAATGAACACCGTGATTGCAGGTATCGGAACAGATATTGTAGAAGTGGACAGAGTAGCTTCTAAACTTGAAAAGGGGGATGATTTTCTGAAACATGTTTTTTCGGAAGAAGAAATCGCCTATTGCTCCCGGCAAAAAGTGCCTGCAATACATTATGCTGCGCGTTGGGCCGTAAAAGAAGCTTATTTGAAGGCAGCAGGAGTGGATTTTATCGGCAATCATAAATTGAGTTGTATTTGTACAAAAAATGAAGTGAATGGAAAACCTTTTATCGCATTGAGTGGACGCGAAGCAGACTTATTTAAGGAACGTCAATACAAACATATACATGTAAGTATTTCACACACGACCCAATATGCAGTGGCATATGTTGTGATTGAATCAGAAAGATAATGCAGCTGAATCCGAAAATAGAATATGCCAGCCCTGAAGAACAAGAAAGGGCTCAGGTGGAAGGGGTCAGGAAAACCCTGGATTATTTGTTGACCCATTCGCCTTATTATCAAAAAAAACTGAAAGAGGCCGGTTTGGATGGCAAGAATATTCAGCGTTTGAGCGATTTAAATGATTATCCACTCACAGAAAAGGAAGATATTCAATTATACAATCCGGATTTCTTTTGTGTTCCGATTAAAGACATTGCAGAATATACCGCTAGTAGTGGAACCTTGGGAAAACCGGTAACTGTGGCCCTGAGTAAAAAAGATATTGAACGATTGGCCTGGAATGAAGCCCTTTCTTTTGCCTATATGGACGTTAAGCATGATGATGTGATTCAACTCATGCTCACCCTCGATCGACAGTTTATGGCAGGGATGGCCTATTATCAGGGTGCCATGATGTGTGGCGCCACCACAATACGCACGGGTCCTTCGCTGCCATCGATGCAGCTTGAAATTTCCGAACGATTAGGCTCCACCATTTGGGTGGCTGTCCCTTCATTCGTGATGAAGATTAAAGAATATGCCCGTGATAAAGGAATCGATTTGAATCAGTTGGCTGTGCGTAAAATTTTATGTATTGGTGAACCAATCCGTGATGAGGAACAGATACTGAATAGCTTGGGACAAGCGATTGTTTCTGACTGGAATATTCAGTTATTCGGAACATATGCCTCCACCGAAATGCAGACGGCGTTTACGGAGTGTTCAAAAGGGCAAGGCATGCATCATCATCCTGACTTGCTGCTTGTTGAAATCATTGATGAACAGGGACAACAAGTATCACCCGGTGAATATGGTGAAGTGTGTATTTCACACATTGGAGTAGAAGCCATGCCACTTTTCAGATACCGCACCGGAGATATTTGCAGGCTCGATTCGGCACCTTGTACATGTGGCCGAACAAGTGATCGGTTAAGTCCGGTGAAGGGCCGAAAAAAACAAATGATCAAATACAAAGGAACTACCTTGTATCCACCTGCTGTATTTGAAATTTTAAATCAAACGAATGTGATTAAGGACTATGTGGTGGAAGTGAAAGACAATGCTTACGGGATGGATGAAATGGTGATTCATTTAAATACCCATTTGCCGGTTGATGAATGCGAAAAAACCTTGGTGGCCTTTTTGCAGTCACGATTAAGAGTAATTCCTGAATTGCATTATATTTCCAGTGCAGAAATGCAGCAATTGCAGTTTCCGCCGGGCGCCCGTAAAGTAGTCCGTTTTATTGATCATCGAAAAAGCCAACATCATGCTTAAGGTTCGGATAGATAAGTACTTATGGTCGATTCGGCAATTTAAAACCCGAACTTTAGCTGCAGCCGCCTGCGAAAGCGGTCATGTAAAACTAAAAGGGGAAAAGGTGAAAGCATCCAAACCAGTTTTACTCAATGAAACCTATGAAATAAAAACGGAAGCCGGTAAAAGAATGATACAGGTAATTGGAATTATTGAAAGTAGAGTGGCCTATTCAGAAGCCATTAAACATTATATTGATCTGACTCCAGAGGAGGAGAAGGAAAACAATGAACGACTGGCGGCCAGTTTTTATACCGGCAAAAGATTGAGTAAAGTGGGAAGGCCCACCAAGCAACAACGTCGTAATTTGGATGATTTTATGAATACGGATCTTTAATTTTTATATACAACGAATGACCAAGTTTATCCCCATCTTTCCGCTCAATATCGTGGTATTTCCGAACGAGAAACTGAACCTGCATATTTTTGAACCGCGGTATAAACAACTCATACAGGAATGTTTTCAGGAGAAAAAACAGTTTGGCATTCCGGCCGTGCTAAAAAATGGAATGGCTGAAATGGGCACCACGGTAGAAATTATTCAAATTGACAAAGAACACGAAAATGGGGATTTGGATATTCGAACCAGAGGGGTTGAAGTGTTCAAAATACTTGAAGTCATTAAACAAATTCCTGAAAAAATGTATGGCGGTGCCATAGTCAACTACCCCGATAATCAGGTTCAGGGGCTTCAACATAAGATGCAGGCGATCATGAATGAAGTCTTGTATTTTCATCAATTGCTGGAAGTGTCCAAATCTTACCCTACGGATATCGGAACAATCAGTACCTACGATATTGCGCATCATGTGGGAATGAGTCTGGATCAGGAATATGAATTTTTGAATTTGCTGCGCGAGGATCAGCGGCAGGAGTATATTCAACGTCATTTAAAGAATATTATCCCAACCATTGTTGAATTACAAAAACTCAAGGAGAGAATACAATTAAACGGACATTTCCGGAAATTATCCATTGATGATACGGACGCGAAAATGGAGGATTAATCTCATTTCTTGAATTTGGAAAAAATAATAATCCCGATATTCAGAAATATCAAAATATACTTCTTTAATTTGCGACGAACTCGCGAGGGGGACCTGAAGAAACTATATGTTGCCTGTATCACTTTGTTTGGATTTTGGAAATACCAATTGGAAAGGAGCACTTTTTCAGGGTGATCGGATGGCTGAAAAGTTCATGTTACAACAGTCCAATATTCATGAAGAAATCACCCAGATTTTGAATTTGTATTCGCCCACTAAAGTCATACTGTCCTCGGTGGTGAATCATGAAAAGAGTATTGAAGACCTGATCGCGAAACAAGCCACTTTGTACGTTTTAAACTCCAACGATTTTCGTTTGCCATTCTTGAATGCTTATGGTTCGCCTGAAACACTGGGGCACGATCGTTTGGCTTTGGTTGCAGCGTTAAGTAAGTTTTATCCGGGTGAAGATAGTTTGGTGATTTCAGTGGGTTCATGTGTAACCTATAATTTTTTAGCCAAGAATAATGCCTTCCGCGGAGGTGCCATCTCGCCGGGGCTCGAAATGCGCCTGCGTTCCTTGAATGAGTTTACCGATAAACTTCCACTCATTTCCAGAGAAGGGCATGTGAGCCTGCTGGGATATGACACCGAAACTTCATTGAGAAGTGGCGTTGTGATGGGCATTGCATCAGAAATTGATGGAATGATAGAACGATACGAATCACAGTATGGTAGAATTAACGCAGTTTTAACTGGTGGTGATGGGGCATTCTTTGAATCCCGTTTGAAAAGCAAGATATTTGCTGACTCAAACTTTTTGTTCAAAGGATTATATGCAATACTGGAATTTCAAAAATAATTTACTCACTTTCATTTTTTCATTTCCGGTTCTTGCGTCGTTCGCTCAGGAAAACTCTCCGTATTCTCGATATGGAGTTGGAAACCTCAAACAAACCGAAAATATTTCCAATCGTGGTATGGGTGGTGTATCGGTAGCGGATGACAATCCACTTCAGGCAAATCCGATCAATCCCGCAACGTATACCGGCATTCGTATGACAAGCTTGCAAATTGGGCTGGAAGGAAGCCGTTTCAGGATTCGGAATAACAACGGCACGCATCGTACCGGTTCAAGTACTTTGTCGTATATCAATATTGGTTTTCCGGTTGCTAAGAATGCCGGAATCAGTTTCGGACTATTGCCACAAACCCGTTCTGCTTACAATATGCAGAAATACAACTCATTACCTGGTATTGATGACAATGCATTGAGCACCTATTTTGGAGGGGGTGGATTACAAAAAGTATATATTGGTGGAGCTTACAAGTACCAACAACTCTCCATTGGATTGAATACCGGGTATAATTTTGGATCCATTCAAAATTCAACCACCACAGAATTTACCGATAGTTTGGATATTAATTCGAGTAACTTCTCAGCACGCACCGTCATGGGTGGTTTTTTCTGGCAGTTAGGGCTTTTGTATACCCACAAGATTAATGAGGACATGAGTCTGAAGGGTGGGGTGAGTTATACAGGGGCTCAAAGTTTGCGGGCAAAAAAAGAAATGCGCTGGGAGTCCTATCGTTATGACATCACCGATCCGTACTTTCAGGTGGATAGTGTGGTTGATGCCAAAGGGAAAATACAAATACCCGGGCAAGCTGCATTGGGTTTGATGCTCTCGCAAGGTGATTACTGGCAGGTAGGTGCTGACCTCAGCATGTCTGATTGGTCAAACTTCCGCAGTTATGAACAAGCGGATTCATTTGGAAAACAATTTATGTTTAAGTTCGGTGGTGCCATTACGCCCGATATCAATTCCGTGAATAATTACTGGAAACGCATGACCTTTCGGGCAGGTGTTTATACCGGACAGGATTTGGTTCGATTAAACGGAACTTCATTATCTCGTAGCGGAATCACTGTAGGTTTGGGTTATCCCATCCGAAGAACCAATAATAGCATTGGGCAGTTAAATGCCGTTTTGGAATTCGGGAAACGGGGCACGCTAAATAATGGCCTCGTGCGGGAAGGTTATACCCGCTTTGCCATTGGATTTACCGTTAACGACAAGTGGTTTATCAAACGTAAGTATGATTAGCAGATCCACTGCAGGTTGTTTAGGGCTCTTTCTCGTCATCTTGTCTGCCTGTCAGACCGATTTGAAAAAAGTAGATCAGGCCCTGGATAGAAGTATACTAAATAGTGAGAAGGCAGAAGGGGTAACCATTTATTACAGTAAAGAAGGTCATACAAAAGCGGAGTTACTTACACCGGTATTCAAACATATGCAACGCTCTGACCCACCGTATATTGAAATGCCTTCAGGCTTAAAGGTGACCTTTTTTGATGATTCATTGAATACCACGAGTGTACTAACAGCTAAGTATGGCAAACTATTCGAATCCAATAATAATGTGTTGGTTCGTGATAGTGTCATTGTCAAAAATGATCGGCAGGAAATGTTGCAAACCGAAGAGTTGGTATGGAATGAGAAGCTGCAAAAATTTTATACCGATCAGTTCGTTAAGATATCAACTCCCACACAAATCATTTACGGGGACGGACTGGAATCCAATCAACAATTTACCGAATATAAAATCACCAATGTAACCGGGGTGATTGGGGTGAATCAACAAGCGATACCCAGGCAATAAAAAAAGCTGCCCGATTGGACAGCTTCCTGTTATTTCATTTTATTATCCCATCATAGGTATTTCGGCAGGATAAAGTTTACTTTCTAATTTATGTTTGACCGCTTTAAAAGCATCGATGGTTTCTTTGATGTCTTGTTCATTATGCACAGAAGTCGGAATCAAACGCAAAATAATATGCCCACGTGGAATAACCGGATAAACCACAATAGAACAGAAAATGTTATAATTCTCACGCATATCCATGATTAATTGAGAAGCTTCCATCACGCCACCATGCATGTAAACAGGGGTCACCGGAGAATCTGTTTGTCCGATATCAAAGCCATTTTCGCGTAGTTGACTTTGTAAGGAATGAACATTTTTCCATAACTGTTCTCTCAATCCCGGTTCATTTTTTAATAACTCAAGTCGTTTGATATTACCAATCACGATAGGCATAGGAAGGGCCTTGGCGAAAATTTGTGATCGTAAATTGTATCGCATATAATTAATCACCTGACGGGTACCAGCTACAAACGCACCGATACTAGCCATACTTTTCGCAAAGGTGGAGAAATATACATCAATTTGATCCTGACATCCCTGTGCTTCGCCCACACCGGCACCTGTTGCGCCCATCGTTCCAAAACCATGCGCATCATCGACCAGTAAGCGGAACTCATATTTAGATTTTAAAGCACAAATTTCCTTTAATTTCCCTTGATCTCCGGCCATACCAAAAACGCCTTCGGTGATTACGAGTATACCGCCACCTGTTTCAGAAACCATTTTGGTGGCACGCAGCATTTGTTTTTCAAAATCTTCAATGTCGTTGTGTTTAAACACATATCGATGAGATGGAACCATGCGCAGACCATCGAGGATACAAGCATGACTTTCAGCATCGTAAACGACCACATCTCTGCGGCTGCATAAACTATCAACAATGGAGGCCATACCCTGATAACCGTAGTTCAATAAAAACGCATCTTCTTTGCCGACAAATGCGGCCAATTCATTCTCCAGTTGTTCGTGATAAACTGAATTTCCGCTCATCATACGGGCACCCATTGGATAGGCTAGTCCCCATTGTGCAGCAGCTTCTGCATCTGCTTTTCGAACTTCTGGATGATTGGCTAATCCCAGATAATTATTTAAACTCCAGATAACGCGTTCTTTTCCCTGAAAAATCATGCGATTGCTGATTTCCCCTTCCAAACGAGGGAAGGCGAAATAGCCATGTGCTTTTTCCTGATATTGTCCGAGTGAACCTTTATTCGTTGTAAATTTTTCAAATAAATCCGCCATAGTTGTATTCTTGCTTTAAGGTGAGGCAATTCGCCAAAATTAATCAAAACTTAAAGGTAATTCATTGATAATTCCTCATTTTTACAAATCAATTATATAATAGATGAAATCAGGTATAAGTTTTCTGTGTGTACTACTTTGTGTTTCGGCCTCTCTTTTTGCGGGTCCGAAAAGCAAACCCCGCCTGGTTGTGGGTGTTGTCTTGGATCAGATGCGCTATGATTTCTTATATCGATATGCCGAGCGTTACAGCGCAAAAGGGTTTAAACGTCTTCTCAGGGAGGGGCATTCCTGCGAAAATACCTTCATCAATTACCTGCCAACCTACACCGGGCCCGGACATGCATGTATTTATACAGGCTCGGTACCTGCCTTACACGGTATTTCCAGCAACGATTGGATTGACCGGGTTACCGGTGCTAAAGTATATTGTACCCAGGATGCAGGTGTTCAAAATATTGGGGGAACCCTCAAAGCAGGGCGAATGAGTCCGAAAAATTTGTGGGCCTCTACCATTGGTGATGAGCTTAGGCTATCTAATCAGCGCCGTTCCAAGGTCGTGGCCATTTCGGTCAAAGACCGTGCCTCCATTCTGCCTGGTGGTCATTTGGCCTCTTCCTGTTATTGGATGGATGATACCCTGGGTGTTTTTATGAGTAGTACTTTTTATGCAAAAAATTTGCCGGAATGGGTGGAGAAATTTAACAATCAGATGTTGGCCAAAAATTATATGTCGCAACCCTGGCAAACACTTTATCCTATTGAAACCTATGTGAACAGCACCAGCGATGATAATATTTATGAAGGAAAATTTGTTCAGGAAACAAACCCGGTTTTCCCGCATAAACTCTCACATCTCAAACCAGCGGATATTAAAAAAACGCCCTTTGGGAATTCTATTCTCCTTGATTTTGCCAAGGCAAGTATAGAGCATGAAAATTTAGGTAAAGGGGAGTTTACAGACATGCTCACCATCAGCTTTTCTTCTACCGATTATGTAGGGCATATGTATGGTCCGAACAGTATAGAAAATGAAGATACTTATTTAAGGATGGATGCTTTGATTGGCGATTTGTTGGATTATTTGGATGAGCAAGTTGGCAGCGGACAATACACCTTGTTTTTAACTTCTGATCATGGTGTTGCCCATAATCCCCAATATTTACTGGATCAAAAAATGCATGCAGGTTATTTGTTCGCCGGTACCCTTAAATCGGATCTCAACCAGCGCTTAAAACTCAAGTTTAATGTAGATATGATTATTCGGGATATCAGCGAAAATTTTATCTGGCTCAATGATAGTTTATTGAATGCAACTGGCTTAAACCGAACACAAATTATCGAACAAATTCAGGCCGATTTGATGTATCACGAGGAAATTCAATTTGCGGTTAACATGCATGATTTATCTCGTATCGTATTACCAGAACCACTTCGGCAAATGGCAATCAACGGGTTTGTTTCACGCAGGAGCGGAGATATATTACTCTTATTAAATCCTGCCTGGCTGGATGCTTATAGCAAAACCGGCACCACTCACGGGACCTGGAATCCCTACGATTCGCATATTCCGCTAGTCTGGTATGGTTGGGGAATCCAAAAGGGGCAAACGTTTCGGACAGTTCATATGACGGACATTGCAGCTACTTTAGCCACTCTATTACATATTCAAATGCCCAATGCCTGTATCGGACATTGTATTCCGGAGGTTATAGCAGAATAACAAATCTTTATACTGCAATTCAACTTGCCGCCTTATTTTTGAAATATAAAAGAAAGACCATGAAAAAAATATTAATGCTTTGTGTGCTTTTCATTGCTGCCTTCCAAACGCAGGCGCAAATTCTTCCGACTGCTAACCTCACGATATTTTCGGAAGATGGACAACGCTTCTTTTTGATTTTGAATGGGGAACGTCAAAACGAACAAGCCCAAACAAATATCCGCATTGAAGAATTGCCTCAACCTTATTATAACTGTAAAATTATTTTTGAAGATCCTTCACAAAAGGAGATTTCTAAAAATATGCTGATGCTCACCGATGCTAATGGTGTTCCACAGGATGTGACTTATAAAATTAAAAAGGATAAGTCAGGCAAATCCGTGTTACGTTTCTTTTCGTTTATTCCTGCCGAACAAAATATGGTACGACCATCCAATTGCACTGTGTATCGTTTTGGTGTACGCGAGCCTATTTTTTTAGCAGGTGGCGTTCGCACTCAAACCACAACAACGACTATTCAAACACGTGATGGTGTTCGTAATGATGGTGCGCAATTAAATATTGATATGCCAGGTGCTGAAATACGATTAAATGTAAGTGATCCGGATATGCGTCAGTCAACAACAGTAAGAACTCAAACAACGACTATGACGACCACAACTCAGGATATTCCTACTAATCCGGATGCTGTAAATGACGGTAGCATGGGAACTTGCAGAGGTTACTCCATGTCGCCGGGTCAATTTGAAGATGCCCGTAAAGTGATTTCAGCTGAAAATTTTGATGAAACACGTTTGGATATTGCCAAACAAGCGATTACTGCAAACTGCATGAATACCAATCAAATCATGCAGGTTTGTAAATTGTTTAGTTTTGAAGAGAGCAAATTGGATTTTGCAAAATTTGCATACGCACATTGCAGTGATCCGAATAATTACTTTAAGTTGAATGGGATATTCACTTTTTCTTCTTCCAAAGAAGAGCTGACGAATTACATTCAAAGCGTCCGTTAGTATTTTTAGGAAAGGCTGCCGTTTCGGTATAACTTTTTAATGAGCACAATTTGTCCCAGATGATAATGGGCATGCTCAATAAGCCCGTGAATATTCCGGAAATAAGTTCCATATTTTGGATCAACAAATGTGGTTTCCATACAGTCCGAAGGGAGATTTTCCAGATATTGTACAAACTGCAGGGCGTCGGCAAACATCTTTTCCTGAAACTCCTTCCAGTCTGATTCAGTCTTGATTTCAGGATGTTTGTAACTATCGGCATCCCGGGCATTCAGGTCATTTCCTTTGAGCACTTCCAATACAGCTGCTGTATAATAACTGATATGAAAACTCAGCGCCAGAATGGAATTGAGTGATATATGTTTGAAGCAAGCTTCTTCGAGGCTGATATCGGACAATGCCTCGCGAATATGAACACTTGTCCAGTTACCACCAAAATAGATATCATGAAAATGTTTTGCGATTTGATTCATGGATGTTGATTTTTTTTGACCGAAAAATGAATAAACAATCCATTTTGTTTGTCTTGTTCAAAAATAAAATAAGTAATATCTATTCGATTCAGAAACAGTAAAGAATTTGATGCAAAATTTAAAAAAGGAAAAACATCCATCAAGCTTAGTCAACATGCCATTATGGCTATTGCTCCGGTTTTGATTCAATCATAAAAGCCGTTTTTAACAGAAGGGTATTTGGAATTGAGAGGGTTCCGCGATTAGGCGTTTTGACAAACGTAAAAAAATAAGATATTTCAATCACCTCACCTTCAATAGGATGTCCGTCCTGTTGTATAGAAATAAAATCTCCAATCTTAATCGGATGTTGAAAAAATAAAATCAAACAGGCTGTGATGTTTGATAGAATCGACATTTCGGCAAAAAGAGCCACTCCAAAAACGGTCAGGAGAGAACTTGCTACCAATAAAATGTTCTCTTGCTTCACACTCCAGATAGAGATGGTGATTACACAAAATGAAATCGATAAGAGCAGATTGATCATTTTCAGAATCTCCTTTTTTTCCACCAATTTGAAATAGGCTTTTAAAACCGTTAGTTTAACGAAATAGTTCAGGATAAAACGAATCGTCAAGAATGCGCCCAGTGTAAATAAGGTTTCAATGATCTGGATTTTATAGGCTTCCATATATTAAGAAGTTAGGTTTTAGGGATAACTAGATGAGCATACGATGGTTTCTACTTCCATGAAATTGATTCTTAATTTTTTTATAATCCGAAATTCTATAAAACGATTACATACGTTCCGGAGCATCTACACCCAGCAAAGAAAGACCATGTTGAATGACATGTTTGCAAACCTCACTGAGTTGCAGCCTAAACAATCGCGTTGCGGCAGACTCTGCTTTCAATACACTATATTGGGTCAGGAAACCATTGAATGATTTTGCTAAATGATGCAAATAATTACACAGCAGGGCCAGATTATACTCTTCACCCGCTTGTTGCAATACAAGTGGATATTCATCCAGCATTCGTATCAGTCCTTTCTCATCTTCGTTTAATGAATGTTCGTAAGGAGTCGTTTCATTTTTCCAATCAGGGTTGGCTTTTCGGAAAATGGAAGAAATTCTGGCATGTGTAAATTGTACAAACGGACCGGTGAATCCATGAAAATCAATACTTTCCTGGGGATTAAATATCATTCTTTTTTTAGGATCCACGCGCAATAGATAAAATTTCAAAGCACCTAAACCCAGTGTATGATACAGCGTTTGTAATTCTTCTTCATTGAAGTCGTCCACTTTACCTAATTCTTCTGTGTTCTTACGGGCTGTGGCAATCATTTCATCCACCATATCATCGGCATCTACGACAGTTCCTTCACGGCTTTTCATTTTTCCGGAAGGTAATTCCACCATGCCATAGGATAGATGAAATATTCCATCTGCGCAAGGTTCGTTCAGTTTTTGTAAGATGAGTTTTAACACCTGCATGTGGTAGTTCTGTTCATCACCAATTACATATACCGAGCGCTGCATGTGATGTTCATTGTATTTTAACACAGCCGTGCCAATATCCTGTGTGATATAAACCGAAGTGCCGTCACCCCGAAGCAGAAGTTTTTCGTCTAATCCATCTTCCTTCAGGTCTACCCAAACTGATCCATCTTCTTTTTTGAACAGATGACCATTGGCCAAACCCTTTTCAACAATTTCCTTACCCGACAAGTAGGTATTACTCTCATAATACATGGCATCAAAAGAAATACCCATACGTTGATAGGTATGATAAAAACCTGAATAAACCCAATCGTTCATGGTTTTCCAAAGGGTTAGTGTTTCAGGATCACCAGATTCCCATTGGCGCAACATCTCCTGCGCTTCCAGCATGATCGGGGCTTTTTTCTCAGCCTCTTCCTGACTCATTCCCTGATCCTTCAGGCTTTGAATTTGGATTTTATATTCGTCATTAAAACGTACATAATAATCGCCTACCAAATGATCTCCTTTGATGCCGGTATTTTCGGGGTTTGCACCATTTGCAAATTTTTGCCAGGCAATCATACTTTTACAAATGTGAATGCCCCGATCATTGATGAGGTTGGCCTTGACCACTTCATAGCCATTGTTTTTAAGCAGATTTGATAGAGCGCTTCCTAAAAAAATATTTCGTAGATGTCCAAAATGCAGGGGCTTATTCGTATTCGGCGATGAATATTCAATCATCACTTTTTGTCCATTGGCTGCAAACATCCCAAAGTTTGTCTGGCTTCGTATTTGATGCAGGTACTTCAAGAGCACTTCCTCTTTCAGGACCATATTGAGAAAGCCTTTAACCACATTGAAACCCTGAATCAAATCTGCTTTCTCCAGCAAACTTTCTCCTAGTTTTTGAGCGATTTCATCCGGTCGAAGGCCTAATTTTTTACTGAATGCAAAAGTGACCAAAGTATAGTCACCTTCAAATTCAGGTTTGGTTTCGTTGATGAGGATGTCGGTCAACGCGATTTCAGTATGATAAACCTGCTGAACAGCTAATTGAACGGCTTGTTTGATTTGAAGTGTAATGGACATGAAGTTAAATTCAGGGCGCAAAAGTACGATTTCACCTTTATCATTTTCAGGGTGTAGCAAAAAACATTAGCTTTGTCATCTATGAAGGCTTATTTTATTCTGGCTTTTTTGGCATTGATTTTATTGGCTTCCTGTAAAGAGGATTTTAAAGTAGGTGCTGATTATCGTGATATTACTGTGGTATATGGTTTATTATCCAAATCAGATACTGCGAATTATATCCGCATCACCAAAGGTTTTTACGACGAAGAACAGGATAACCTGATATTAGCTTCAGTAGCAGATAGTATCTATTACAATAATATAGAAGTCAAACTGGAACAATACAGCAATGGGAATTTGGTGAGTACTATTTTGCTGGATCGTGTGGATGTAAATCTGGAAGGTTTTGCAAAGGATAGTGGGGTATTTGCTTCTACACCTAATTATGCCTATAAGTTTAAAACGCCATTAAATGCAAGCAGCCAGTACAAACTTGTGATCCGAAATTTAAGCAATGGCAAATTGATTACTGCTACGACCGGCATCATTAACGATGATGGCAACGTGTTTAAAGTTGAATATCCCAAAGGCCTGTTTGACCGTATCAATATTGCCGAACCAACCGGCATTTGTGTTTATACCTGGAATGCTCCACCGAATTCAGCTTTTTTTGATGTCGTTCTGCGCTTTTGGTATCAGGAAAAAAATAATACCACTCTCGTGACGACTTATAAGTCTAAAGATTTACCCCTTGCCCGCAATATTCAAACTGCCGGTGGTGTCGTAAGTGTTCAGGTGAGTAATGAAGAATTTTATAGACTGTTGAATTCTGAGTTGGGAGCTGCCCCGGCAAATATTTCTCGCTATGTAGATACGCCGGATGTGGTGGTTTTAGCAGGTGGGGTGGTTCTTAAAACTTATATTGACGTGAGTTCAGCTCAAGGCGGTTTGACCTTTGATCAAATTAGACCTATTTATACGAATATCTATTCTGAAGGTGTATTAGGAAAAGATGCTTTAGGGCTTCTTTCAACGAGAGCCGTTCGCATTGAAAAATTTGTTCCTTTCAATAAAAATTCGCTGGACTCCATTATTGGGGGGTCACTCACCAAGAACCTCAACTTTGTGGGTGTGTCGAATCAGTAGAAGACTTCATCAGCCATTCAACTATTTTTAAATCCATTGGAGTGGTAATCTTGATATTCGTTTCCATTCCATCGCAGATAAATACATCTGTTCCACTTTTTTCAAGGACTGAAGCTTCATCCGTGAATTGAACATCTTCTTCCAGTTGAAAGGCTTTTTGAATCATGGACAATTGAAATGTTTGCGGCGTTTGAACCAGGCGAAGCTGATTACGATCCAACGCCTGACTGTATAAACCATTGATTTGACGAATGGAATCTTTACAAGGGATGACGGGAATGGCACTTCCTTTTTGAAGGGCAAGGGTATAACACCTTTGAAGTAATGACTGATCAATCATTGGCCGAACGGCATCATGGACAAAAACAATGCCCTCTGTGTTTATACAGTTTAGGCCATTTTTTACGGATTGAAAACGGGACTGACCGCCATTGGTGAATTGTACACGATGGGGATCTGAAACATGGCTTAAAATTTCCTTTTGTCGACCTTGCTCATTTTCGGGTAATACGACAATCACTTTTAACCTTTCATCAAATTGCAGAAATGTATTGATTGCATGTACCATCACTGGTTTCCCCATTAATGGCAGGAATTGTTTAGGCGTAGCACTTTGCATACGGCTCCCCGAACCACCGGCAACGACAATCGCATATAGCATGGAACAAAAGTACTAAAAAACCTTTGTGAGACCTTTATAAAAGCCAATTGGGAAAAGGGCAGCGTTCATTCAATTTTACAAGAGGAATTACAATTAAAGAAGCTTTTGTCTTCATAGAATTGAAAGCATTACTTAGTTATTCATTGGACTTATAAACAACCCGAAAAACTGGCTTAAAAAATGATTGCTGCGTTTTACCTTTGCGCATGCTTAAAGATTTTCCTGTTCAAAATGAGAAAGAAACCCGAGCCGGATTTGGCGAAGGGATTCATGAAATAGCCGCCGAAAACCCGAACGTGGTTGCACTAACCGCTGATTTGGCCGGATCGCTCAAACTCAATGCGTTTATGAAAGATTTTCCTGAACGATTTATCCAATGCGGCATTGCAGAGGCGAATATGATTGGAATTGCAGCAGGAATGACCATTGGCGGAAAAATCCCATATACCACAACTTTTGCAAATTTCTCTACCTCCAGAGTTTATGATCAGATTCGTCAAAGTGTGGCTTACAGTGGTAAAAATGTAAAAATCTGTGCATCACATGCCGGGCTTACTTTAGGAGAAGATGGGGCCACCCATCAGGTTTTGGAAGATATTGGTATGATGAAAATGCTACCCGGGATGACGGTAATTGTTCCATGTGATTTTAATCAAACAAAAGCCGCAACCAAAGCCATTGCAGCACATAATGGTCCTGTATACCTTCGGTTTGGCAGACCTAAATGGCCCAATTTTACGCCTGAAAACCCTTCATTTGAAATCGGAAAAGCGCAAGTCATCAACGAAGGTACCGATCTAAGCATCTTTGCATGCGGGCATATGGTTTGGGAAAGTATGAAAGCGGTAGAAGAACTTGAAAAATCAGGAATTTCCTGCGATTTGATCAATATTCACACCATCAAACCACTGGATGAAGAGGCGGTTCTTAAATCTATCCGCAAAACCGGTGCGATTGTCACAGCAGAAGAACATCAGCAAAATGGGGGATTGGGTGACAGTATTGCCCAGGTTGCCGCCCGTGAATGTCCTTGTCCACAAGAATTTGTAGCCGTTAAGGATCAATTTGGAGAAAGTGGTAAACCGGTTGATTTGTTGAATAAATATGGCTTAAATGCAGCCGCTATCGTTTCGGCTGTTCAAAAAGTCATTCAACGCAAGTAGGTTTTTCATCCCAGCAAAGGGCGGTTTTATCTAAAAAAAAGGTTATCGTGGTCGAAAGGTGCCTGAATTCGACTAATTTTACGACACCAGGATTTCTGAAAAAACACACATTGAAAATATTCCGGTCCATATTATGCTTATTGCTACTCAGTTTATCTGTTCCATCTGCTTCGATGGCGACGGGCTTAAGCGAGTCGGAATCAGTTGGAAATTCAAGTCGCGCTGAGCGATATATCAAGTCGGTTTACGAGAAAATCAAATTTACCAAACACAATCGTTTGCGATATGAGCCGTTTCGTCATGGGATGTATGGTTATTTAAATTTGCTCGAAGCCGGAAAAATTAATGCATCTGCCAATCTCACGATTTGCGATTTTACCCTCTCCAGTAATGTAAAACGCCTTTGGGTGATAGATATCCGCTCTAAAAAATTACTTTTTCATTCCCTTGTAGCGCATGGAATGGGCACTGGTGAGGAATTTGCGGTACATTTTTCCAACACCCACGATTCTCATCAAAGCAGTTTAGGCTTTTATGTAACTGGTGACACTTATACCGGAAACAATGGCTATTCGCTTAAATTACATGGCTTAGATGGTACCTTCAATAACAATGCTTTTGATCGGGCCATTGTTATTCATGGGGCTGATTATGTGAGCGAAACTTTTGCAAAAGCAAACCAACGTCTGGGACGCAGTCATGGATGTCCGGCATTACCTGCCGAACTTGCTCCCAAAGTGATTGATCGAATAAAGGATGGACATTGCCTGTTCATCTATCACACCAAGGATAACTACCTTTCACAGTCTTATTGGTTAAAATCCGGCATTAAAAATCTTCCTGCTGAAGCCGATCAACTTGAATTGCAAGTACCCAAGGAAGTCGTTCAGGACAAACTCAAAAAGCAGTTGCAGGCCATCGAAGATTCCGAAAAGCCAGATGCGGAATTGGCGCCTTTGGACAAACAAAATGCTGCCAAAAAAGAATCGATGTCCAAAGAGGCATTTCTGAAAAGTCATGTAAGCCAGGGAGACCGTGAAACTTACAAAGTTGAGATGCAAACCATTGTGATTCAAAAACCTAACACGGTGGCCGAACCGCCTAAAAAAATCAGTTCGGTGATTTATATTTCTGAAAAAGCAGGTGTATCAAAATCTGATACCCTCATGGTAAAATAATTCCGAAGATTTTTTACCTTTAGTCATTGCAATTTATACTATTTCTATTCTACCTCTCATTGTTTGTTCTGGTGATTCGCACCTACGAATTACATCGTCATACAGGGTTTGGCGTTCGCATGATATCCGGCATCTTTTTATTGAAGGTATTGGCCGGCTGTGTGAATTTGTTAGTCTACAATCGGATTTATACAGAAAGCGACATGAGTTTTTATCATTGGTACAGTTTGGTCGATCTTCAGTTGCTGTCGACGAGTCCCGCCGCTTTCTTCAAAGAATGGCTTTTGAATTGGGGCGATTTGAGTCATCACCTCAATATTTTTAAACCGGGGAATGCGGTTTACTGGACTGATTTGGGTAGACAGTTTCATGTGAAGTTTATGACCTTGTGTAATATCCTTTCATTCGGGCACTTATATGTCAATGTTATTTTTTTTAATTTCTTCTTTTTTCTGGGACAGTTGTTATTGTATAAAGCTTTTTACAAAAAATATCGGGAAGATAAATGGTTGCTTTTATTCACGGTGTTTGCCATTCCGACTGTTCTTTTTTGGTGCAGTAGTATTAACAAAGATGGCTGGGTGATGGCAGCATTGGGGATCATTCTTTATTCGGCCAATGGCTTGAAACAAAAACGCAAGAGCGCTTTGCCCGGACTTGTTTTTGGTCTGTTCTTTCTGTTTATTGTACGTTATTTTTATTTTATGTTGATTGTGCCGGTGCTTTTGTTTTGGTTTATCATTGAATATTTTCGTTTAAAACCACTATTGGCTTACACCATTTTTACAGCACTCTCCGTGATTTTATTTTTTAGTATCGGCCTGTTTTTTCCGCAATTCGATCCGATGCAAATTATTGCCCATAAACAAGCCGAATTTTTAACATTACAAGGTGGTTCAAATTTGTATCTCCCGGTTTTAGATCATACCATAAAGTCCTATCTGAATGCCATTCCGCATGCATTGGATCATGTATTTTTTCAACCTCATCCCGGGATTTATAATAAATGGGTGATTTATGTGGCGATGTTTGGAACATGGGCAGAAACCTTATTAATCATCTGGTTGTTTTTAAAGATTAAAAAATACCGTTTATCAGATCCCTTTTTATGGGGACCTGTGTTTTTTGTCATGATAATATATGTAGTTATCGGATTAACGGTTCCCAATATCGGCGCCATTGTAAGGTATAAGTCTGAATTTACTGCCTTACTCATTCCTGCATTGGTAGTGCTGTCAGACGCTAAATTGCCTGCTAAATGGGAGCGTCAATTAGAAAGTTGGATAAAATAAAAATAAAAGAACCCATTCAACTAAAAAACGAACTAACGTGCCTTAAGTAACCCATATTTTAAAATACAATAAATGGCTCTAAATCCATCTTTCCAGCCAATTTTTTTACCCTCTTCATAAGTGCGGCCATAGTATGAAATGCCCACTTCATAAATACGGATTCCTTTAATTCTGGATAATTTAGCGGTAATTTCAGGCTCAAATCCGAAACGATTTTCCCGCAAAGGAATGGATTGAATAATCTCCCGACGCATCATTTTGTAACAGGTTTCCATGTCGGTCAGATTGAGATTGGTAAACATGTTTGACAGACGCGTTAAAAAACGATTCCCGATGCTATGCCAGTAAAACAAAATACGATGAGGTTTTCCACCCATAAAACGAGAGCCATACACCACATCGGCCACCCCATTGAGGATAGGTTTCAACAGAATATTATATTCTTCAGGATCGTATTCCAAATCGGCATCCTGGATAATGACAATATCTCCACTTGCCTTTTGAATGCCTGTTCGTAGTGCAGCGCCTTTGCCTTGATTCACTTCGTGTTTATAATACTGGATATTTAAATCAGGGTGAGATTCGATATATTTTTGGATCGACTCTTCAGTATGGTCACGCGAACAATCATTCACGATGATCAACTCTTTCTCGATCTGCTGAATCAAAACCACTTCCCTTACCTTATTCAGGATATGATGAATGGTGTTTCCTTCATTATACGCAGGGATGACAATACTTAGCTTCATTTTTGAAAAGCGCTAAGTTATAGTTTTTATCCGAAAATTGTTTTCCATTTCGGGTAATCGACATGAAAGGGAAGTTTTATCTTTACCACAAAACTAGAATGATGTCTGATCTCGTACAATCTTTCAACGAATACCGCACTCGAACCAATGAGCTGATTTTAAGTCAGCAAAATTTGGTAATCAACCGATTATTTAACCTCGATACCCATACCTATCAGGAAGGCGCACTTTCCGTAAAGACAAAAGAAATGCTGGGCTTGGTGGCATCCATGGTATTGAGATGTGATGATTGTATCAAATATCATTTAGGCAAATGCCATGATTGTGGAATCAGTACCGAAGAAATTTATGAAGTATTTGCGGTCGCCAATATAGTGGGTGGTACAATCGTGATTCCGCATACCCGACGTGCTGCCGAATATTGGGAAGCCCTGAAAGCCTCATAAATTTCCAATACATTTAAACTTTTACTTTCTTACACCAGGTCAATATCGAAATTAACCAGGTCCACAAAGTAGTTTAAGCGCTGACTAATATCAGCCGTTGTGATTTCTGTTAAACGGGCATGCCCAAATTTTTCAACAACAAAACTGGCCATTGCTGAACCAATGATGATGGCGGTCTTCATGTTATTAAAAGAGATATCCTTAGTGCGCGCCAAGTGACCAATAAATCCACCCGCAAATGTGTCACCTGCTCCTGTTGGGTCAAAAACTTCTTCCAATGGAAGTGCAGGAGCGAAAAATACGTGTGATCCTTGAAACAATAGTGCACCATGTTCTCCCTTTTTGATAATCAGGAATTTAGGACCCATGGCCATGATTTTTTGAGCGGCTTTTACCAATGAGTATTCGTTGCTCAATTGTCGGGCTTCTCCATCATTCACCATCAGTACATCAACCATCTTGATCGTGGCTTTTAAATCATCCATGGCGATGTCCATCCAAAAGTTCATCGTATCCATGATGATGAGTTTCGGCCTGTTACGCAATTGCGAAATAATTTTTTGTTGTAACGAAGGCATCAGATTGCCCAACATTAAAAATTCACAATCCTGATATGATTCTGGCAACTCCGGGTCAAATTTCTCCAGCACATTTAGATCTGTTACCAGGGTATCCCTCGTATTCATGTCCATGTGATATCTACCACTCCAGAAAAAAGATTTTTCATCGGCACGAACATCAACGCCTTCAAATGAAACCCCACGGTTTTTCAAAGCCTCAATTTCAGATTCCGGGAAATCACCTCCGATAATGGAAATTTGTTTGATAGGCTGGGTGAAATGACTTGCACTCCAGGCCGCATAGGTGGCTGATCCGCCAATGATTTTATCCGTTTTGCCAAAGGGTGTTTCAATGGCATCAAAGGCCATTGTTCCTGCAATAAGTAAAGACATGTAATGATTTTAGTGGCGCAAAGGTATTTCGCAGGACTTGCAGTTCAAACTAATTTACTATTTAATTGTGTCCATTCCGATTTATTGCACAATGGCAAAGCGACTTTTAATGATTTGCCCGCTTTTTGTATTGAATCGGACCCAATAGATTCCGGTTGTTAACGACAATCGGGCTTCCTGAATCCCTTGACTGATGGCGTTTTGATACACTATTTTTCCTTCCGCATCATACAGAGTAATATCTTTCAAATTTTGGGTTGTAGCCCATTTGAGTAATCCCTGTTGATAGTGAATTTGAATGCCCGGATCATTTTCTAATTCGTTGATACCGTTTGGGACAGCACTGACGGAAATTGTATCTGTAAACTTATTGGAGTCTCCGCAGGCTGTCAGGGCTGTAAACGTTACAATGTATTGTCCGGTGCTTGTATAGGTGTGTTGCGGACTGTTTTGGGTACTAAGCGCTGAACCATCACCAAAATTCCAGCTATATTGAGTTGCCCTTAAACTCTGATTGGTGAAATTTACCTGATTCGCCGTTTGAGCAAACGTAAATCGGGCGGCAGGTAAACTTCCATATTGCTGCCAATTTTCAAGGCTATCCAATACCGTTGCACAGGCCACCGTTTGGATATTGAATCCATCACTATTGGTAATGCCGGTTCCCATGTAGGGTGTGCCCTGACAAGACTTGCGGAAAATGGTGGCGTAAAAAACACAGGCAGCTAAATAGGTGCCTTCTTCAAGTGGATGTGATTCATCAGATTGATATAATTCAGTGGTGGGATACAGGTTTCTGAAGTTTCGCCAGGCAACGCCCACTGGTGCACAGGTTGCCTGATTGTTCTGGCTCATTTCCAAATAACTTTCACGAAGACGTTGTTGCATGCCCTCGTAAGTGCAAATCACGGGATACGATGCACAATTTGAAGCGTCACCGTTTTTTCGTCCCCAGGTCATATAAAATACTGTTTCAGCGCAAGGGTTATAAACCTGAATTAAACTATCCAGCTTTTTGGCAAATGGATAGGTTTGAGTGCTCACCTGTGATGGTGGAAATGCAGGCTCCTGACTTTGTCCTTGAACTATGATAAAATCCCAATTTCCTTGTTGTATTTTTTGCAAGGTTGTTGCATTGGTGCTGTGTTGATTAAATGTAAAACCGCCGGGGGTATTGGAATCAATGGTCACACTATCTCCCATCGACAAAGCCAGATTTTTAAACATATTGGGCAAATCGTTTACCCCTGTATAGCTATTACCAATAAAAAGGACTTTGGTTTGTTGTGAATGACCTGAATAGGCCCAAAAAGTGAAGAAAGCAAGGACTAAGGAGAAATGTTTCATGCAGCAAAGTTAAGGTTTCAATGAAAGATAAAAGTTATTTGAGTGAAGACTAAAATAAGATGTCAAAGGTTGGACATAACCTTAAAATATCATGCTCCTCGAAATGGAAATGAGGGTTTATCAGGAAAACTTTAGAAATTGATATCCTATAGAAAACTTTAGTCCACCTCATTCACAGCGATTGAACGGACATTTGAATTAATATTGTAGGTATAAATGTACATGATGAAACTAAAATCATACCCCGTACTCATATTCAGCTTTTTACTTTTTCATGGCTATGTCATGGCACAGCATCGTACGAATCGCCTTCAGTTAAAAGGGAAGTCGTTTGACGAAATGACTGCAAAAGCAGATAGTTTTTTTGCCCATCAAACAATCTATTCAACCAATACTCCCTTTACCGAAGACAATGATTATTTGAGATATCAACGTTGGTATTGGTATTGGAAAGATCGTGTTTTAGAGGATGGACAATTTCCTGATCCAACATGGGTGGCAGATCAACGAAGCCAAGCTCGCACAGCTCAATATAAAAATAAAACACGCAGTAACTCCTGGAAAAACATCAATCAAAGAGTGAGTGAAAGTGGTTATGAAGGAATGGGGCGGGTTGATGCGGTGGCATTTCATCCAACTGATAGCAACACTTTTTATGTAGGTACTCAGGCAGGTGGCATTTGGCGGACTACAAATAATGGACAAAGCTGGACGGCTTTGGGCGAATTACTTCCATTTTGCAGCGCTGGAAATATAGTGGTCGATCATCAGAATCCGAATACCTTGTATATCACCATTGGCCGAAACGATAATTGGACTGATTTTGGTTTGGGCGTTTATAAATCCGTAAATGGAGGGCAAACCTGGCAGGCTACTACACAATCTGCATCATTTACCGACGAAAAAGTATACTACAAAATGCGTATGCACCCGGATAATCATCTGGTCTTGTATTCCGCACAAAGCGATGGTTTATGGCGAACAAGTGATAGCGGAAATACCTGGGTTCAACTGAAAACGGGTGTGATTACTGATTTTGAATGGATGCCCGGACAACCGGATGTGATGTATCTGGTTCAATATGATCCGAACGGAAGCAGTGAAATT
Organism: Chitinophagaceae bacterium; assembly: GCA_049318705.1. Taxonomy (GTDB): domain Bacteria; phylum Bacteroidota; class Bacteroidia; order Chitinophagales; family Chitinophagaceae; genus OLB11. The sequence continues at coordinate 3,406 of JBMOFV010000042.1, read as the reverse complement.
TTTAAATCCAAAGATGCCGGGTTATCATGGGTTCAAAAATCAAATTTTAATAACAACAACAATTGGATAGAAATAGCGGTGTCTCCGGCTTTAAATACATCTCTGGCTATTGTTACAGATGATGGAGATAAAAAATTATATCGTTCCACTGATAGTGCAGCAACCATCAATTTGGTGAATGGTTCTATCACGAACAACCCCATTTTCGTTTCTCCTACAAATGCGAATCGCATCTACGAAGGATTTACGAGCATTTATCGGTCCACCAATGCAGGTCAGGGTTTTTCTCAAATCACCCATTGGTATAATGATGGGGTGCATACGCCTGTGCATGCCGATCAGCGACAAATAGAATTTAATCCTCTAACGCCCAAGTATATTTATTTTTGCAATGATGGCGGTCTTTATCGTTATAATGAAACCAATCAAACCTGGCAGGATTTATCCGATGGACTCATCATTACCCAATATTATAAAATAGCGGTGAGTCTAACCGATTCGGTGTTTATGATTGGCGGAACCCAGGATAATGGAGGAAGAAAACGAGTGGCTTATCCGGATATTTGGGGAGCTACCAATGGAGGCGACGGGATGGAAGTCGCCATCAATCCTACAAATGAATTAACGATTTATACCACTTATTGGGGAGGTACCTTATACCGTTCGTATGACCAATGGGATATGGATCAATACTATGAAATTACACCCGATTCCACCAAAGCAGCCTGGGTAACTCCTTACATGTTGGATCCCAATAATTCCAACCGTTTGATTGCCGGTTATGCAGATGTGTGGGCTAGTGATAACGAAGGTAACACCTGGGTTCAATTGAGTAATAATCTTACCGGTAGCTATAATAACAAATTAGAGGTTTTGGATGTGAGTCTGACAAATTCACAAGTAATTTATACGGGAAGAAGAAATAATTTATACGTAACCCAAAACAATGGCCAATCCTGGACTCCACGTATCGTTCCTGCCGGCAGTGGAACATTCGATAACATGACTTGTGTGTTGAGTCATCCGTATCGTTCGGATATTGTTTATATCACGAAAGGCGGATATGGTAGTAGCAGTAAAGTATACCGCAGTGCTAATTCGGGACAAAGTTGGAACAATATTTCATCCAATCTCCCAAATGTACCGGTCAATTGTATATTGATTGATCAGGAGAGTGATAGCGCAGCAGTTGACATGTATATTGGTACCGATGCAGGTGTTTTTTATAAAAAAGATACCGATACGCTGTGGCAATATTATGGAACCGGGATGCCAAATACTGAGGTGACGGATCTGGAAATTCAATATCCTACCCGTAAACTGCGGGCCGGCACTTATGGCCGGGGTATCTGGCAAACAGATATCGTACGTCAGCCATTTGCAGTAGGACTTAATCCGGAACCTATCCAACACAAGAATACAGTAAAAGTCCTGAGTAATCCTGTCGATCGGGTATTAAAACTCCATTTTGATTTACAGCAAAGTCAACAAATTCAACTCAATATTCAATCCTTGAATGGAAATCAAACCTGGCAAAAAAAGATTGATTTGTCTTCAGGTCAACATATTCAAAACTTTGATTTGCCCAATTTGCAGACAGGAATATATTTGCTGAAAATAAAGGGTTCCGGCTGGCAGGAAAATATTAAGATAAGTATCCGATAAGCCGCGGAATTCGACAACAGCTTATGCATGACCGATACCGCTATTTGTTTTTTGACCTGGATCATACCCTTTGGGATTTTGAAAAAAATTCTGTTCAGACCTTAATGGTAATGTATGATCAATTGGGTTTAAAACAATTGGGCATTGAGGATTTTGACGATTTTAATGCAGTCTATCATCAAATCAACGACAAATTATGGGATCGATTTCGGAAGGGCTTTTTAAGCCGGGAAGAACTTCGATGGAAAAGGATGTTTCAAACCCTGATTCATTATCGAATATATGATGAACAAAGAGCCAGGGACATGAGTGAATTATACCTCGAAATTCTTCCAACCCAAAATCATTTGTTTCCTCATGCCAAAGAGGTATTAGAATATTGTACCGATAAAAAGTACGAACTCCATCTCATCACCAATGGTTTTGAACTTACCCAACATCAGAAATTGAAGAATGCCGGTATCCAGCAATTCTTTCAACAAATGATTACCTCAGAGCAAGCCATGAGTATGAAACCACAACCGGAAATTTTTAAATATGCTTTTCAACAAACTGGTGCCGAAAGTCGCAATAGTCTGATGATCGGTGATGCGCTTGATATAGATGTTTTGGGGGCGGCCCGGGTCGGTATGGATCAGGTATATTTTAATCCTCATTCGAATCCACATACCGATCACCCCACTTATGAAATTAGCTGTTTATCGGCATTAAAAAATATTGTATAATATGGAACGTATTGAAACCGGAATCAAAGATTGTTTTATCATCAAGCCAAACGTACACGGTGATGCGAGAGGTTATTTTTTTGAGAGTTACAGCAAACGTAGTTTTCAGGAAATCAGCGGACTCGATATTGAATTTATTCAGGACAATCAAGCCCTCTCCGGATATGGAACTTTAAGAGGTTTGCATTTTCAAAAAGGGGATGCGGCTCAAGCCAAATTGGTTCGTGTGATGCAGGGAAGAGTCGTAGATGTGGCAGTTGATTTACGCAAAGGTTCAGATACTTTTGGACTTCATGTTGCAGTAGAATTGAGTGCTGAAAACAATCTCCAATTATTTGTTCCACGGGGATTTGCGCATGGTTATTCCGTATTGGAACCTGATACCATTTTTGTCTATAAATGTGATAATTTGTACAATAAAAGTGCAGAAGGTGGATTGATTTACAATGATCCTCAATTAAAAATCGATTGGCGTTTGCCCACAAAGGATATGCTTTTATCGGAAAAGGATACCCGGTGGCCTACCATAAAAAACCTGGGCGATATTGGATAATACTTTCGTTTCAAAGTGAACTTATACTGATTGTAAATCTGGAATAGTCCAAAGTAGGCCATTACCTGATTGTACTAAACACATTTATCATGGGTATAAATCTCGTCCTCAAGACGAGATAAGCATTGGTCTATTTACCAATTCACATTCGTAATTCAATTGTAAAATTCTAAAAAGAGTTGACTATTTTAGAATTACAATTTGTATTATAAGGCAGTCGTTTAATGGGTAAATGATTCTACAAAAATGCTATACATCGGATTTCTAAATTTCAGGTTTATTCTTTGGAAATGATACCATCAATATTTTAAAATAGTCTGAAGAATATGGAATCGCACATTTTCACACACTTTGAACTAACTTCGCGGCCTTTATGAAATATGCCCACGAAATTGAAAAGCGCAAGACCTTTGCCATTATTTCGCATCCGGATGCGGGTAAAACGACGATCACCGAAAAGCTC
>JBMOFV010000041.1:0-29676 GCA_049318705.1 Chitinophagaceae bacterium | reverse complement strand
TACCTACCACTGTGGCAGCTGGATTGACACCATAGCTATATCCCGGTGTGCCGCCATTAGAATTGATCGTTGCAGTTCCATCACAACCCGGTAAACAAGTGGGTGATGTTGTGCTAACTACGTTGGTTATTAAAATATTCGGTTCTGTAATGGTAAAAGTGATGCTTGCTGTACAACCTTGTGCATCTGTACCGTTTACAGTATATGTTCCAGCAGCCAGGTTTCCAAACACGCCAGGATTAACCTGAGTAGGAACGCATGGTGGCGCTGACGGTAAGATAGTATAGGAATATTGAGGAGTACCGCCTAATCCTGAAACATTGGCACTCCCATTACATAAACCTGCACAAGTCGCGTTGCTGGTGCTGTTCACTGTAAGTGTAAATGGAGCCTGAGGTTCAATAATGCTGAAGACCGTAATCGCAGTACAACCATTTACATCCGTTCCTGTTACTGTGTATGTATTTGCGCCAAGGTTTGTAAACACACCCGCTGATGCCTGGATTGGCACACAAGGGGTATTGGGTGAAATGGCATAAGTTGTTCCGCCGGCGCCCCCTGAGAAGGTAACTGTGGCACTACCATTACAACCTCCAAAACAACTGACATTGGTATTAACAACAGCGTTTACAAATAATTGTGAAGGTTCTGTAATTGTAAAAGTTGTCGTTGCGGTACATCCATTCACATCTGTTCCGGTCACGGTATACGTGGTAGCCCATAAGTTACCAAATACGCCTACAATATTTTGGGTAGCAACGCAACCACTTCCATTATTATTTGGCGAAATGGTATAGCTCACACTGCCCGTACCACCACCTGAGTTCATATTAGCCCCACCATCACATAATCCACCGCAACTCACCATCACGAATCCAGAAGCATTAATGCTCAGCACTGGAGGTTGTGTAATCGTGACGACAGTATTGGCACCACAACCATTTAAATCTGTTACAGTAATGGTATAATTACCTACACAAAGGCCGGTAGCAACCCCACTGGCATTAATCACCGGAGATCCTGGACCGACAATTCCATATGAATAACCTGGCGTACCACCTGCAGCTGCAGCTGTTGCACCGCCATCACAAAATCCGTTACAAGAAGCATTTGAATCTACTACGGCAGAAATCGTTAGTACCGGAACAGGGTTAATGGTAAACGATGTCGTTGCCGTGCATCCATTGGCATCTTGTGCCGTTACTGTATAAGTATTAGGACCTAAGCCTGTAAATGTTCCCAAAACAGCTTGTGCCGGAACACAAGGAGCGGTTGGAGTAATTGTATAACCGGTAACTGCTCCTGTACCACCTGCAGGATTTATCGTAACAGATGCGTCACAAGCACCGGCACATGAAATTAACTGATTCACAGTATGGGTTAATACCAACTGTGGAGGTTGAGTCAATGAAATAGTTGATGTAATACTACAGTTATTCGCATCAATGGCAGTCACTGTATAAGTTAAAGCGGCTAAGCTTCCAAACTGACCGGGATTTACCTGCGTTGTTGTACAACCTGGCCCGTTCGCCGAAATAGTATAACTACAAGGTGGCGTTCCGCCTGCGGCAAGAGCCGTAACTGTTCCATCGCATCCATTAAAACAGAGTAAATTGGTCGCACTCACATTGTTCCATGTTAATGCTGGAGGTTGTGTAATAGCGATATTTAAAATCGAATCCTTACATTGATTCGGACTCGTTACAACAATTTTATAATTACTGCCTGTTGGCAAATTTTGATAATCACCTGTGCCAAATAACGCCGCATTTCCGCAAGGGGCATTGTTTAAAGGGGTGAATGAATAGGCATAAGGTGAAGTTCCTCCGGTAGTCGTGGTAAATATCTGACCACTACAACCACCATTACAAAGTACATTCTTTACACTATCCAAAACAATATCCGGTATAGGAGGCAAACTCAAAGTAATGGTTGCCGAATTTGTACAGTTCGCAATATCCTTGGCGACTACCGTATAGGTACCCTGACATAATGAACTGAATGAACATCCCGCAGTAATACAGGAATCCACAAAAAATGTTCCGGTCGGGTCAAATAAATAAAATTTCTTCGATCCCGTTCCCGTTCCTGCCGGTGAACTTGGTACAAAACTTCCCGAACAAGGATTCGGACATGTTGGTTGCACCACTGTATTAAAATTAATACCAATTTGGGTTGGAGATGTTATCGTTCGAACCGCGGTTTTGGTACAACCTTTTAAGTCGGTTACCGTTACAGTATATGAAGATGCTCCTAAAGAACTAAAAACATTTGCGGCCTGAGTAGCAGAACAAAGTCCAACATTCACCGGATTAATTGCATAGGTATATGTTGGAGTTCCTCCGCTCGCAATCCCTGTAACCGTTCCATTACATGCACCAAAACATTGCAAATTCGTTCCTGTAGTTCCTAAATTCAAAACAGGCGGATTAATTAAGTTAATCGTCACCGTTTTTGTACATCCGTATGCATCTATCGCCGTAATGGTATAACTGGCACCACCACCCGCAAATACAATTCCCGACCATACCGGTAAGGTTGTTGTACCTACAGGCGCGCCAGGTCCACTCAAAGAATATTGATAAGGTGGAATACCTCCTGACGTTGAGAGTACCCGTATCGTATCTCCACTAAATTGATTATTACATGGCACATCCACTTTTTGAGTAATTAAACTCATAGAGGCATAGGCCGGATGATTAATAATTGTATCTGCTGTACACAAATTGGCATCTCTGGCTGTAAAAGTATAGTTCTGTCCGCCACTCACATTGGTAAATACATTGTAACTCGCTGTACTGGCGCCATATAATCCACTCTGACCGGTACCCACCGCTTTAAACTGATAAGGCGAAACGCCTCCCACAGCATACACGGTATCGATATATTTTTGAATCGCACAGTCGAAACCCCATCTGACAGAATCTTTTAAACGAACCGGCACGGTAAATGTCACCGTTGGAACTGTATTGCTGAAATTGCCACAAATATCGGTAAACCCATTGGCCGTCAAACCCACCGTATATGTTCCGGGCGCTAAAGCCGTTGGAAATCCAATAATCACGGTATCGGTCACATTGCTATAATTGATCCCGGCCGATGGTGAAGTACATCCCGGACAACTTGTACCGGCTGCAGTAAACACCGGATTGGTTGAAACCGTAAAATCGCCGGCACCAATCTGGTTACAGCGAATTTTCTCACTCATTTTTACACGAATGGTATCAACGGCTTCACAAGTATTAAAAGGAAGTACACTGGCCAAAGAAGGTCCGGTCACATCGGCCAAACTGGCTGTCGATCCGGTAAAATTAATCGCGAAGCCTGTTACCGCTGTTCCACCTGTAGCCCGGCTGACCCCTAAAATATAGGTGCTGCCCGCTGTTAAGGTAGGTGGATTCTGGAAAAGGGTATTTGCCAAAGCACCTACCTGCGTACCTGTTGCACCCACACCACGGGCATTACATTCCACCAAATTCCCAACCCCCAAACTGGAACAACCAGTGGTGGTGATATCCCATAAAGCCCAATCCAAATCACTGGCTCCGTCATTGGCCGTTAAATTAAAAAGCAAACTCCCCGTGGTTGTACACGTAAATCGCAAATACACCCAATTGGCTGTATAGGAGAAAGTTGTACCCGCCGGATTCACCCCCGAACAGGTCCCAATCGGATTGATGCCCGCCGTGGAGGTATAGGAAGGTGCAATATTCACCGTCGTGTTCCCACAAATCGGCAATGCCCTACAAGGATCAGCCTCACAGGCGTTGGTTAATAGCTGTGCCCGGGAGGGAGTTACAAATGCAGCCAATAAAAAAATAGCGGATAGAAGTCTTTTCATGTTCTCTATTAATTTGTGAATCCGGTTTATTCAGACCCAAGTAAGGGGCTCAGCATCTGAAATTCCGAAAATCGTGGTTTCTAAAACCCAGCGGGTTAAAAAGGGTTTCAAGTTGCTAATTTATAGCCAAATGCCTTGTGCGACAACATTCCATTGTCATTTTATTTCAATATTTTTTCAGGGACATGGTTTTGCCGTCGAAAACCGCGTAAGTATTGAGGTTCAGCCAATCACCCAGATTTACAAAAACCGTTTTTTCGTTCAGTTCTTTGTATAAGGGAATATGCCGATGTCCAAAAACAAAATAATCACAATCTTGTTTCTGTAAATACAATGCAGCAAATTGTAATTGATACTCCTCCCCCTCTTCTTTCATCTCTAAATTCTCATACTTGTGCTTCGGACCCAGCCGGCTAAAGTAATCGGCAATGGCCAATCCCCAATCCGGATGTAATTTTCGGTACACCCATTGCAATAAAGGATGATGCAGCAGACCTTTCAGCAAACGATATTTTTTCTCCCTGGGACTAATCCCGTCCCCATGCCCCATGACAAATTTTTTACCCGATATGCTTACTTCTTTTAATTCTTTATGCACCGGTATTTGTAATTCTTCTTCAAAATACCCCCGCATCCAAAGGTCATGATTGCCTGTAAACACCTCCACTTCAATGCCGGCATCACGCATAGCGGCCAATTGTCCAAAAAAACGAATACTACCCTTTGGAACAACCCGATCGTACTCCATCCATGCATCAAACAAATCTCCCAACAGATATACCCTTTGAGCATCCTGTGCTATTTCCCGGAGCCAGGCACAAACACGCCGCTCTCGTTCCCGGCTTTTTGCCGCATCCGGAATGCCAAAATGAAAATCCGAAGCAAAATATACTTTTTTCCCTGCCTTAAGTTCCAGTTGTTCCATGCAATCAGCGGTAAATATAATGAGACCGTTGCAAAACCTCTGTAAATCAACGAACAAGTCATTTTGCAACGGTCTCATAATACCTCTTCGCGCAAAGCTCGCAACTAGGGCTTAAACAAGATTTTTTGGGGCTATTTGGCCGCAGGAACCTTACTGATCTTTGTTCCGGCTAGTCCGGGCTACGGCCCCGCCGCTGCGCGATGCGTGGCTAAACCCTCCCTATCCGGCAGCCTTTCAGCGATATCACTTTCCTGTTCTTTTTTTTGATTGACGAAATTCCTGAAAATTATACCGTATCCACATTTTAATCTCCAAATCACTGGCAGCCCTGGCATAATCATAAGGCATCGGATAGGTTTTCATAAAAAGCATCAATTCATTCTCCTCCAGTTTCGTTAAGGAATACACCAATTCCGGCGAATATCTCGTATCAATAAATTTTTCTTCTTCCGTACGTGCAATCTGATCCTGAAATTTCCGGAGATTTTTATGTTTCCGCGAAAATTTCTGATACACGGATGTAACCGGACTCATAATCGATTTCGTTTGCCGGTATTCTATCACATCCTGATAAATACTGGCCCGGTTGGCCGAATCCAATTGATACTCCGTTGGCCCCTGATGAATGGTGGCCCCTTTTAGTAAAATAGGTTTAATGTCCATGACGATAGTATGGTAGTTCGCCTCATCGCCAAACTTCACTTGTACCAGTTTATTGCTATACCCTACTTGTTTAAAAAGTAAATAATCGCCTACCGAAACAGGAATTTCAAATCGACCGCCTTTTTCTGACAAAACGCCTTCCCGGGTGCGCATATTTTCAATGGAAACCGGATACAGTCCTTTGAGGGTTACAGAATCAATGACTTTACCTTTAAACAGCACCTGAGCCCCCAAACAGTTTGTGATCAAAACCAATACAAATACCAAGGGTCCTTTCATGCTGTCCAAAATTACACGATAAGGATTTAGTGTTACCAGCAAACTTGTTAATGTCTTTATAAGTGATTTTCTATAGGCTATTGAGCCATTGTTTTAAAGCGGCGTTGTATCGGTAAGGATCTTTCAATTTTAGTTGTACCAATCGTTTTAAAGTGCCTGGTTCAGGTTCATAGCTCATGACTTCACACAGTTCTTCAAATTCTTGAAGCATTTTCATACGAATGCCGGAATCCCCATCCAACCGATGATCTGCAAAGGCAAGAGAAGGGCTCGGTTTTCGGGTCATTGCCAGGCATTTCTTTTCTAATACCTGCTCTGCGGGATGTTTCATCGGCCAACCTTCGCCTGTTCGCCAAATCATGTTTGACCCCGTAAATTTTATTAAGGTCTTTTCCGAACTTCGATAACTCGGATTTCGCTTCATTTTTAGTTTTTCCTGTTCCGCCAATGCACAAAGGTCAGGGGTCATCGATCGGAAACCATACCGGTAATAAAACCAATATGCCCCGGAACGTATACCATCCGGATTATCCAGGCCAAACTGATAGGCATCCACCTCAATCATCTTCAAACCAAAAACTTGTTGATAAACCCTCAGCAACTGACACATCACATAACCGGATTCGCCACCCCGGTATGGTTCCAGAATATTTAACCCAAACTTGGCCTGATCGGCCCATATCCAGCTGCCACCATATGCAATCGGCAATCCATTTTTAAACAAAGTATAACCGATATAGGACTCATACGGTAATTGCCTCTCGGGCAACATTCCAAAAATGGCCACGCTCACCCCCCTTTCTAAAGGATAGACACGAAGTGTATTGCTGTCCATAAAAGTACTTGGATCTGTTTCCCGCAAATTCAAGGTCATGGCAGCTCGTATACAGGCCACCGTTTTATCTCGTTCTTCTTTACTCAAATGGCATGGTTTGGGCAATTTCTTTTCTATCAATGCCTGATGGTCAAAATGTTTTAATTTATCGGCATGGTAATAAACCGATCCTGAAAGAACAATATTATTCGCCAGAGCAAAAGAGGAGTGCGTTAATCGGATTTCTGTAAAAAGCCCTAACTGCTGCCAAATCAAATCCCTTAGCCAGATATTTTTTTCTGTGGCCAAACAGTCCAGTAAAAAACTTAATCGCCCCTTCACATCAACACCCATGGCATGAAAAAAAGTTTCGGCATCATATCCCGACGAACAAATTTCATGCATAACGGCTGGCATGTAAGGTTTGAGTAAAGCGCCCAAATCAAGGTCCTCACGTTCAAAAGAATGCCAACGAATTTCACAGTGTTCATTATTGTTCAGGAGTGTTGTCATTTCCCAGCTAAAACGCAAGGCTATCTTGGAATAAGGCAAACCGGAATTCATAAAAACAGGTTTGTCTCCATGCTTTCGGGTATGCCATTCGATTTTTTTCAAGGCTTTGAGAGTGGCTTGATACACCGTTGCATTCAGCGGATAGGCCCGTGCAAACAATAATAAATCATGATACTTCAATAACAAATCAGAACTGGACCATGTACCCTGATTTAATCGATCTATCCCATCTAAAATGCCCTTTGCATCAAATTCGAGAAGTTTGTTTTGGAGTTGCTTGATGCCGGCCTTGTTTAACATGAATATTTTGTTCTTAGAGCCAAGATAAACCCAAATTTTGCAGTAGCAAAATTTGCCAGAAACAAAAAACCCCTATCCCGAAGAATAGAGGTCCTTTGTTTTTCCAAATAAAAATTTATTGTGTTTTGCGAACTTGCTCAACAAAACTTAAATGATTGTCTTCAAATAATTGAACCGTATAAATTCCGGAAGCCAGCGCACTGAAATCCATGGTCAGGGTATTGATGCCCGATTGCAGATTGGCTTGAATTTGTTGAACCATTCTACCGCTCATATCAAATACCTTAACGGCACTCACAACCGGTTTCTCAGCATACCATTCGATGTTTAAGGTTTGTTGAACCGGATTTGGATATAACTGTACAATACTTCCTGCACCGGTACGGATTAAATCCAACACCTTACTTTGTACGCTGTGTTGTCCATTTAGGTCTACTTGTTCAAGTCGATAATAATTATGACCTGCCTGTGGTTTCAAATGCTCATAGGCATAGGCTAAATTAATTTGACTATTTCCTGCAACTGCTTTCGAATTCACCTGAGCAATCGTTTCAAATGATTTCGCATCGCGGCTGTATTGCAAATTAAAATAGGCATTGTTCTGTTCGGCCGAAGTGACCCAAGTGAGCAAATCGCTGGTATTGCGTTTTTGTCCTTCAAATTTCAACAAACTTACAGGCAATGGTGCATTAAACTGATTGGCTGAATGAATGCGGAACTGGCTGAAACTACTTGTATTAAAGCTCAACTCCCAATATTGACCATTCCAGTTTACACCCGGGGTAATCACGACTGGATTATTTCCCAATCCGGTATTGTCGTTTTTGGTGATACGAATATTCGGAATATTTGGATCAGCATTTGAACCACTTGTTGGCATGGGTAAATAAGGTGGTAAAACAATGGCATTGTAATCATCAAAATCTGATTGATTCACATACAAAACCACGTCTGCGCTTCCATTGGAGGCTGGTGTGATTTCGTACCAACGTCTTACAAATGGTTGACCATTATGTGAACCTGCACTTGCATCTACATTGACTGCAGCAGATGTTAAACCTAAAATATTTCCCAATGCACCGTCATCCACTGAGGCAATCAGGTTACAAGAGGCATCATAATAACTTAAACTCATATCATCACCCTGATTTTGCAATTGGGATGAAGTAGCTGCTGCGAGCGAACCACTCGAAGCAGATGCACTTACTAGAGCAGTGCTTGTAGCTGAGCAACCATTTGCATCAATTCCGGTAACGGTATAAGTTGTATTTCCAGTTGAAACTATAAAGGCCTGACCATCAACCAAACCGGCATCCCAGGTATAACTTTGTGCACCTGCACCAGTAGGAATCGCTGAAGTATTTGCACAAGTTGTTGATGGTGTAATATTCGCTGTGACGTTGGGCAAAGGGTTCACGGTACCAACTACAGGAACACGAGGGTAACTAGGACATCCAGTAATAATGTTTGAATACTCAAATTCTATTCTTGAAATATTACTACTTGCCTCTTGCCATAAATCCTGTGGAGCAGTCGTGTTTAGTGGAAATTGCATCCCCAATCTGGTGAGGGCCACTGAACTTCCGTTGATGGTAATTACATTTCCTGCATTCGAATAAGAATTCACTGCATTGCGGGTCCCTAAAATACCAATCACCTCTCCTGCCAAAACCGGAATATTCACAGGTATAGATCCAACCGTTGAATTGTTTTGGGTCAGAAATTCAACCGTAAAGGCATTTGTTGTGGCGGAAAAAAATGGAGGTGGTATGTTGCCATTAAATTTCACAACTGCTATATCCTGATTCCCTGAGGATGCTGTTGTTGGTACGAATAAAGAGGTAATAACAAAATCATTGGGTGCCGTAAAAAAGTATCCCCTCGCATTACTCGAAAAGGTACTAGTTTGTGGAGGCATCGATACAGCAAACGGACCAACGATGGTTTGATCGGCATTGTCTACATAATAGGTTTCTGTATTGCTGATGTTGGGCGAATAATTATTCCCTGTATTCACCAAAGTTCCTCCGGATACAGCATCATACCATTTAACCAAAGTTCCACTCGCCGATAAATTTACTACCCCTCCTGGCGCACAGGTACTGTCTTCTACCACTGTTGGCATCGATAATCCCGCCGGATTCACAATCACATCAACTGTACTGGCAGCAGTACATCCAGACCCATCGGTACCTGTTACGGTATAGGTGGTATTTGTTAGTGGCATTACTACAGGTGAACCATTTAACGAACCCGGCATCCAGGTATATGTGGTGGCTCCGATAGCGCTCAAGGTTGATGTGCTACCCATACAAATCGGAGAAGCTGATGCTGATGCTGTTACTGAAATACCAGGCGAAACCGTCAGTGTTATATTGGAACTTGCGCTACAATTATTGGCATCCACACCAACAACTGTATAAGTTCCCGATGTGGGTGGATTTAAAACCGTGTCACTACCAAGTGTTGGAATGCCATTCCAAGCATAGGTATTTGCACCTCCACCTTGTAATGTAACAGGGACAATTCCACAAATATTGGTTCCGGGATTTGCACTTGCTGTTACGACAGGTAAGGCATTGATGGTCACTGTTAAAGAGGAAGTTGCAGTACAACCAGCACCATCTGTACCTGTCACAACGTAAGACCCGGCTGTTGTTGGCACGAATGCGGTATTATCCGGATACGAGTTTACTCCATCCGACCAAGAATACGAAGAGGCATTTCCGGTTCCGGTAAGGGTTAACTGATCGCCGGCACAAATTGTAGCGGGCGATGGTGTCGAAGTGGCATTTACTGCAAGTACACCATGAATACCTGCAATTTCCAAACCATTTAAAGCCCTATTGTATAAACGAAATTCATCCAGAATTCCTCCTGCCGGAGCTCCAATATTTGCACTGTAACCCATCACTTTAAAAGGTCCCGCAGATACCATGCTAAAGGCCCCCTGTGCAACAGTGCTGACTAAAACGCCATCTAAATAACCTTTGATATTTGCCAGAGAAGCATCATAAACAAAGGCGATATGATGAGGTGCAACCGTTGCGCCACCTGCTACAGTGATATCCGTAATAGTTGTTCCTCTTAAAATCCAGTTATTCGCGCCGGCAAGGCCATTTGTAAAACAACGGAAACTAGATGCGCCTGCATCTCCGAAAATATAATAGAGTGCAGATGTTGATCCGAAGTTAGCCGCGTAAAAGGAAATCGTCCAACTGGCTGTACTTGTAATATTTGTAGCCCAACCAGTATTCAGAAAATCAGTTGTTGATGCAATTCCACTACCAATTAATCCACCACCGCATTTACCTGTTCCACCTTGGGTAACCCCCCCTTGAATTGTGGCGGTTGCCGTTCCAGCCGGGGGGCTCAATGCATCATTGGGCACGGTAGTTCCGGCACCATTCATTTTGTAATAAAGTACTTCGGGATTCGGCCAGAATTGCGCTTGTAACACTTGGGGTACAAACAAACACAACAGACCTACAAAGAATTGAAAGGATTTATTCATAGATTTAGTTTTCCACAAGATAAGGTGAATCTCTTAAAAATTCCTTTCAGATTCGTCAGATATTCTTTTTTAGAATAGCTGATCCTATTTAATCAATACCTCTCCGTTCATTTCCTGGGGAATTTCAAGATCCATCAGATATAAAATAGTGGGCGCGATATCGCCCAGTTTGCCATTTTTAATCGGGCCATGAAAGTCATTGGAAATAATAAAAAACGGGACCGGATTCAAAGTATGTGCCGTATTGGGGGAACCGTCCTCATTGATCAGATAATCACTATTACCGTGATCGGCCGTTAAAAAGATGATGTAATTTTTTTCCAGCGCCAATGGAATGATGCGAGCAACACACTGATCTACGGTCTCCGCAGCCTTAATGGCCGCTTCCCACACGCCGGTATGCCCCACCATGTCAGCATTCGCAAAATTGAGACAAACAAAATCGACCTCCCCTTTTTCGATTTCGGGTAAAATCGCCTCTGTAAGTTCAAATGCACTCATTTCGGGCTTCAAATCATAGGTAGGCACTTCTTTGGGAGAGGGAATTAAAATCCGGCTTTCACCTTCAAACGCTTTTTCCCGTCCGCCACTGAAGAAAAAAGTTACATGGGGGTACTTTTCTGTTTCGGCAATACGAATTTGTTTTTTACCATGATTGGCCAACACTTCACCCAAGGTATTCCGGAGGTCATCATTTTTAAAAACAGGTTTTACCCCCTGAAAGCTTTTATCGTATTCGGTCATCGTTACGTAATACAAGGGCAAATGCTTCATTTCCCATTCCGGAAAATCCTTTTGGGTAAGCACTTCGGTAATTTCCCGGCAACGGTCTGTCCGAAAGTTCACACAAAATACAGCATCACCGTCTTCCATACTTGCCAATGGCTGCCCCTGTTCATTACAAATCACAGCCGGTTCTATAAATTCATCGGTCATCCCCTTTTGATAACAATCGGAGATATACTCTGTTGCGGAATAAATGGGAACACCTTCCCCCTTGACCATTGCATTATAGGCTTTTTGAACCCTTTCCCAGCGTTTATCACGATCCATCGCAAAGAATCGGCCACTCAAGGAAGCAATAAAAGGCCCTTTGTGTTGTATATGCCTTTCAAGCGTTTCAACAAAAGCCAATCCACTTTTGGGATCCGTGTCACGTCCGTCGGTAAATATGTGAATGGCAATCCGGGGTAGACCCGCAGCGATAGCCAAATCACAAATTTGCATAAAATGTTCAATATGGGCATGTACCCCTCCGTCGCTCAGCAAACCCATTAAATGCAAGGTTTTCTGCTCTTTTACGCAATACGCTAACATCTCCTGAAAAACCGGATGTGCTTTAAACTCGCCCGTTTCAAATGCCCGGTTAATCCGCTGTAATTCCTGATATACGATTCGTCCGGCACCAATATTCAAATGCCCCACTTCGCTGTTACCCATTTGCCCGGATGGCAATCCCACATATTCACCACAAGTCATTAATTCAGCATGCGGATAGGTTTCATACAAGGATCGCACATACGGAATATTTGCATGTTGAATTGCATCGGATTTTGGCACCTTTCCATGCCCCCAACCATCCATGATGATTAACAAACTCTTTCTTGACATAGCAGCAAAAATACTGCATCTTTGCAAGGAAATCAGTCATATAACTTATTAAAAATCATTGAATTCAAATGTCAAAATATTTTTAAGCCTACTGTCAAGAAAATATCTGATTACGGGTTTATTTCTTCTTATTTTCTCCCTTGTATCATCGGCCCAGGATTTTATGGCGCCAATCGCACAGGCATTGAAAGAAGGAAACAGTAAAGTATTGGCTCAATATTTCGACAACGAACTGGATTTGACTTTTTCAGACAAAACCAATTCGTATTCCCGCAAACAAGCTCAAATTATTCTCGAACGTTTTTTTTCCAAGGAAGGACCCAGAAATTATGTCCGAATGCAGGCCAGTACGTCCGGGTCAAACAATACCCGTTTCAGTATCGGCAAATTGTACACTTCCGGTGGAGAGTATCGGGTTTATATGTTTTTTGTGTACAAAAGCGGACAGTATTACCTCAAGGAACTCCGTTTTGAAAAATAATTCATTTGAATAAAAAAACCTCTACTTCGGTATAACACACAGATATTCAGCAGATTATGGAATTTATCGAATTTATTGAACAGGCCCTTCATGAGGATATTCAGGATGGAGATCACAGTACCCTCGCTTGTATCCCCGCCGATGCCCGCGGCAAAGCCCTTCTGAAAATTAAGGAAGCAGGTATTATTGCAGGCATTGATATTGCACAACAGATTTTTAAACATTTGGATCCTCAGGCTCAAATGGAGGTTTGGCTCAAGGATGGACAAATGGTGAAACCCGGTGACCAGGCTTTTGAAATACAAACGAGCGTTCACAACATCCTGAAGGCCGAAAGACTGGTGCTTAACATCATGCAACGCATGAGCGGCATTGCCTCTCTCACCCGAAAGTACGTGGATCAGATTGCAGACCTTCCATCCAAATTACTGGATACACGAAAAACAACACCCAATTTTCGGTGGTTCGAAAAAAGAGCAGTGTTGATTGGAGGAGGATTTAATCATCGCATGGGTTTGTACGACATGATTATGCTGAAAGATAATCATATCGATTATTGTGGGGGTATTGAACAGGCCATTTTAAAAACCAATCAATACCTCAAGGATAAAAACCTCTCTCTTCAAATTGAAATAGAAGCCAGAACCCTGGAAGATGTCAAAACCATTCTTGAAGTGGGTCAGGTACATCGAATCATGTTGGATAATTTTTCTGTTTCACTCCTCAAAGAAGCAGTTGAAATAATTGGTGGCCAATATGAAACAGAGGCAAGTGGAGGCATTACCATAGAAAGCATCCGATCTTATGCTGAAACCGGCGTTGATTTTATTTCGGCCGGTGCTATCATCCATCATGCCGTTAGTATGGACCTGAGCTTAAAAGCCATTAAAAACCAAGGATGAAACCCTATTTTGTGATTATGAACTCCCGCATTGGTGAACGCAAAATGGCGCAAATCTATGAGGCTTTTAAAAAATACTTTCAGGCAGAAGAATACGAAATTCACCGCACAGAATATGGTGGTCATGCTGTTGAACTCGCCCGGAAGGCGCTGGCTTCATCTGCCAAAGTAGTTGTAGCTGCAGGTGGCGATGGAACGGTCAACGAAATTTTACAAATCCTAACTCATCAGCCCATGATTATGGCCATTTTACCCTGCGGATCAGGAAACGGATTGGCCCGACATTGTGGAATTCCTTTAAAATTAAATGAAGCTATTGCTACGCTGAAAAAATCTACACCCAGACATTTAGACGTCGGCTGTGTGAATGGTCGATACTTTATCAGCAATGCAGGTGTGGGCTTTGATGCCATTGTATGCAGCACCATTCGTGAAAGTAAAAGCCGCGGATTAGCCATGTACATGAGACATGTCTTTCGCCAATATTTTCGTTACCGACCCGGAACCTATCGGATCATAACCGACCAACATGAGCTAAATACCCCAGCCTACTTTTTAAATGCAGCCAATGGAAAAGAGTTTGGTTATGGTTTTGAAATTGCTTCTGGTGCTTCGCTGCAGGATGGCTTGTTAGATTTGGTGATTGTAAAGGAAATGAGTTTTTTCAAGGGCCTAAAACTTGTGATAGATGGGTGGAGAAAAAAGTTGGAATCCAATTCCAATTGCGTGTTTATCAAAGCTGCAGAAATAGAAATTTTTGCAAGTGATATGCATTACTTTCAGACGGACGGAGACGCCCATTCTTGTGAAGGGCACTGTCGTTTAAAATTGCATCCTTTATCTTTACAACTTCTGATCCCGGACGGGGCAAAGAACATTTAATATGAGTAAGAAAAATTTATTCCAGAGTGGTTTAGTTTACTCAACCAATCCTGAAATTCTGCAACATGCCGAGAGCGATGAAGTGACAACACCACCTGCTTCTGCTCAAAAATTAAAAGTAAATCTGGATACCAAGCACCGGGCCGGCAAAGTGGTGACGCTGGTACTCGGATTTGTAGGAAGCACGGCAGATATCGAGTTATTGGGCAAATCACTCAAAAGCAGATGCGGTACAGGTGGTTCAGTAAAAGATGGACAGATCATCGTGCAGGGTGATTATAAAAAACGAGTGACTGAATTATTAATCAAAGATGGATACCGTGTAATATGATGAATTATTTTAGACCCACTTTCGCTTTTTCATGGATATGTTTATTGTTCATCGGTGCTTGTGGCGATTCCACGAAGAAGGTTTACAAAGGAGAGAGTTATATTAACTATCCGGACATTTACATGCTCCTGCGGGATAACTTGGAGTCTTATGAAAAAAGTGCCTTGAAATTTTCTGTACTCACGATGGAAGGAGGCGATAAAAGCCAGGAAGAGTTAAGTGCTTCAGCGATTGATTGGAAGGACATTAAATCTATTTTTTACAAAGCCCATATCAATCAGGAAAAATTCGACAACAAATACCGCATCGATGTATTTGAAGACAGCACCGGCACGACCACCCTTACTTATACAGCCCTTGACCCGGAATTACCGACTCGCGTCTTTACCATCACGGCCACAAAACTGACCGGAAATTTACAAAGCATTTATATCGAATATCGCGATCAGGGTTTTATATCCTCAGAAGAATATAAATTGTTATATGTGAATGGTAAACTGATCCAAATTCAGGAATGGATTAAAAAACCTTTTCGAAGCCTTAAAGAACGTAAACGCTTCTACACCTTTTTGACTTCATGATTATTCCATTTTTTGAAATCAAGTGCGACCTGCTATTTTATGACTTGCTGATGTTTGATGATGTATTTTTCAATGATTTTATGAAAATCCATGCCGTTTATGACTTTAAAGCATTTGTTGAAGGGATTATGGGGTAAAATTTCGAATAACAATAACAATTTTATAATATATTAAATAAAAATATATCTGTTTCGTCCTGTTTTTATTACCCAACTCTAAAAATCTTTCTATTTTTGAGGATAAATTCGGGGAAATGAAAAAACTTTTATTCAGTACTATTTTATTATTGTGTGTTCAAATATTGAATGCTCAGACACCAACATTGGCATGGGCTTATCAAACTTCATCCGCATACTCTGTTGAGGGTATTTCGGTTGCAGTTGATGCGCAAGGCTTTATTTACACCACAGGAAATTTTAAAGACCTGACCGATTTTGACCCAGGTCCGGGGGTGGTTAATTTAAATGTGGTACAGTTAGGCTATTCTGATATTTATATCACTAAAATGACACCCAACGGCCAATTGGTTTGGGCGAGAAAAGTGGGCGGATATTACGATGATGTTTCATCCGCCATCTTTTTAGATAAACTGGGAAACATTCTCATTACGGGTAACTTTAGTGGAACCTCAGATTTTAATCCCGGAACGGCAGTCAATAATCTGGTGACTTCAAGTTCGAACAATCCGGATGTATTTGTACTCAAACTGGATACCGCAGGAAATTATGTTTGGGCCAAATCATACACAGGTACAGCATTAACAGATGCAGGCTTAACCATCACCTCTGATGATATGGGCAATGTTTATACCGGAGGCGCTTTTGGAGGTACGGTAGATTTTAATCCTTCTCCAACTGTGACCAACAATATTACCGGCTCGGGTGGTACGGATATCTTCATTTCTAAACTCAATGTCAATGGTGATTATGTTTGGGCGTATAAAATTGCAGGTAGCGGTAACGACAATATTTATTCCTTGCATATCGATGATGAAAATAGATTGTTACTCACTGGATCATTCACCGGCACAGTTGACTTTAATGTCAGCACAGCAGCAGCAAATAACTTGGTGAGTGGTGGTACTTTTAATCCATTCATTGCTAAGTTCGATTTGAATGCAACTTACATTTGGGCAAGGGTCATTTCCTTATTCGACAATGGATACGGAAATTCGATTACTACTGATTCAGCCAATAATGTATACGTGGCAGGTGGATTTACCGGTACCGGTGATTTTAATCCAGGTACGCCCACCTTATACAAAACCTCAGCAGGTGCTAATGACGTTTTTATTTTGAAACTTGATAAAAATGGACTTTATGCAAACATGAAACAATTGGGTGGTTCCATGAACGATAATCCGAATACCATTGTTGCAGATATTGCCGGCAATGTATTTTTAACCGGTAATTTTAGTGGTGTGGTTGACTTTGATCCGTCAGCCGCTGTTTTTAGTTTAACTTCTGCATCCAGTGATATGTTTCTAACCAAACTAGATGCCTCCATGAATTTCGGATTTGCTTATGCGATTAGCAGTACCAGTGTAGATCTTGGAAAATATCTGGCATTGGATCCGAATGGTGCAGTTGTCGTGATTGGTCGTTTTCAGGGAACAGCCGATTTCGATCCGGGGCCGGCTGTGTATCCATTAAGCACATTACAGCCAGGTACCTACGGAGCTTTTGTTCAAAAAATTCTAACCCCAATTGCTACGGTACCTACCAATTTTAATGTTCAGGTGAAAGCTGCATTCCAAGGTTTTTATGCAGGTGCCGGGTTAATGTCTCCGGTTTTACTGAATCAGGGAGTGGGCAATTCACCTACAGCATGTGATACGGTGACGGTGCAGTTCCGCCATCCAACACCTCCAAACAATCTGTTATTCGAGTATAAAGGCATTATGAACACCAATGGAGAAATCAATATCGTTCTGCCGGCTCCTTTGAATAATCAATTGGCATTTATCGTCGTTCAAAACCGAAATACTATTCCGATTTGGAGCGCGCTTCCTATTCCGCTAAGCAATAATTTGTTATATAATTTCACCACAAACCCGGCATCTACCTATGGCGATAATGTGACATTGATTGAGAGCAGCCCAATTATTTGGGCGGCCTTTTCTGGTGATATAAATGCAGATGGTGTTATTGATGGTTTGGATTTCAACGACTGGGAGTCAGATTCCAATAATTTTGGTGCTGGATATATTCCTACAGATGTCAATGGAGATGGTGTTACCGATGGTTTGGATTTTGTGCTCATTGAAACAAATACCAACAATTTTGTGGGTGTTGTAACCCCGTAGTTCGAGACAATCAACGTCCAAGATTAATTTATCCAAAGACTAACTCTATTGTGAATTGGATGCTGCTGTATTTCGACTGATATTTTCAAGATGATGCCATAAAGCATCTGAATCTTTTGCCCCATCATATCTAAAATACAATATCGGGTTATTCTCGTTCAAACGATTTGGGGGAACCTGGCGGCAATATACTCCAGGCTTCACGGGCAACTTTTTCAAACAGTTTTAAATCTGTTCGTTGATCTACAACAAAACAAATTTTAGCTAAATCAACCTCATGTATTAAGGCAATGATTTCATGTGCACAGCCCTGATTGGTTTTAGAGAAACGGCGCAAATCCATGAAAACCACATCGGTATCTTTTAAAAGTGCCTTTAAAACCATTTTCCAGGTAACATTGGTGCAATACATTTCACTGGTGCGATAGCCCCCATCCTTGTCAGGTAATAAATCCATTTTTTCTAGATTCTCCTGCAGACGAGCAGCAGAAGTATTAAACCGATACTTTAATCCATTTAATTGCCTCTCAAACAGATCATCGATATCTAAGGTGCTATAATTTAAATCATGGCCGGCAATCAATCGGATAGGACCTTTGAATTGCCAATAATTTTGTAATCGCTCATAGAGTGAGGCACTCTCTTTACCCAAAGCAAACACCCTCAGAACCAATAAATTTTTCGGTCCAGATAAGGTTTCCTCAACTCGGAAAAATCGAAAACAAAGAATCAATAATACCTTATAAAATACAAATAACAACAAACCCACCCATAACCCGTTTTGTTCGCTCCAACTCAAACAGTAGTAAACCATTTGAAGAAGCCAAATCCCATCGGTCATAAACATAAAATAATTGTAACGCTTCGTGGTATAAGCCCAACGTAAAAAACGGGCTATGACATAAAATGACAAGAACAATATGAGTAAATTTAGTAGAATAAAAATGGAAGAACTTTGATTTTCCAAACCTATGGCCTGAAGGCTATCATATAATGGATGAAAAAATAAAGCCAATATCTCATCATCCTGACTAAAAGTTTTCATCATGAATACTCCGGCCAAAACAGCCATTAAAACAGCTGGATAAATCGTAAACAAAATTTGTCTGATAGCAGGAATCAATCGAATCAGCAGTAAGAAAATGGGGATTTGCCCATACATCCATACCAATGCCCATGTTGTAGCAAAAAATCCGGTTTGTGTTTGATAGGTTGAATAAATCAGCACCAAAACGAGCGACAATACCATTAATAAAATGGCTCTTCGCTGAGTATGAAATGTATGTTTAAAAAACAAATAAACCACCATCCACACCGGCAAACAACACAGATATCCTAGCACAAAAAATGAGAGGATTTTTGTCGGCCAACGATCTTCCAACCAAAATGAAACCAAATGCAAAGCGAAGCCAGCCATTGAACCAGCAATGATATAAGGTAATAAATACTTGAGTTGATAAGATGGATTTAAGTGGTTGGACTTGGGTTCAACTCGTTCTATTCCAGGAAATGGCAAATCCGTATTTTGTTCTATTGGAACCTGCTCCTGCACAGCCTCACCACCTGATGAATTGATCCGTTTTTCAACATAAGACTTAAACCATCGCGCCAGTATCCAGGCCAATGGAATAGTTAGCACATAGGCAATGAGCAGTATACTCATATAATCACCGAACATAGGTATGGTTGTTAGTTACATAAATATACAAAAAAACCGCTCCGAAGAGCGGTTCTTGATTGTTTTAAATGAAGCGACTATTGAGCCCACCACACTGGCGAAGTAATAGCCGGACTTGGTGCATTCGGATTATTCACACGCTCATCCTGTGGAACAGGGAAACGTTTTGGAATTTCTGAAATTTGACCTTGAGGATTTGGCGTCAGATTAGGATATCCTGTTCTGCGATAATCAGAATAAGCTTCCGGTTGACCGAATAAAGATAACCATTTTTCATAAATGATTCGACTCATATCTATTGTTGCAGGGGTGTAAACAGCAATATCCACACCATCATAAGCGCCACCACTCACTTCTGAACAAGAAGCTTTTATGGCATCATTGAGGGCATCAGCAGCCAAAGGATTTCCCGAACGATTCAGAGCTTCTGCTTCGATGAACTTGGCTTCGGAATAAGTCACTAAAGGAAATGGTGCAGATCCGCTACCTACTAAATAAGTACCCCAACGAGAAATGGTTGCATCATCATTGGTGACATCAATTGGACTTCCAACATATTTGCCACTATCATTGGTGCTGAAATAATATTCAATACGTAAGTCTTGAGGACGCAATAATAAAGAGTCTACAAAAGTTTGACAAGATACAATGTATCCACGGCTATTCTCAAACGCAAACCATTGATTTAAGGCATTCCCATCAGCATGAATAGCCATGCAGTTTTCTGAACTGGATTGGATACCATTAGAGAGAGCTGCAATTACAGCCGCCGGATCGTAAGAAGATTTGTTCGAATAACGATTCAGATATCTGGCCTTGAGCGTATGTGCTGTTTTGTTCCACATCGACATGTCGCCACCAAAGATGATATCATCACCGCCTGGAACTTTTACATTAGCACTCAGCGGTTGCGCAAAATCGGCAATCGCCATATCCAGCATATTGATGATACCGGCCAATACCACTTGTTGTTGATCAAATTTAGGAGAAATGATTCCTTCTTTAATCTTCAGAGCCTCGGAGTATGGAATATCACCCCACATATCTGTAAGCAGTCCCCAGTTCATTGCACTTAATACACGCGACAAACCACGGTAATGAGGATTGGCAGTACCAGCCAACGCTTCGAGTTGACGTGCATTTTCAAGGGTTTGATACAACTGTTTCCATTGGTTATTAAACTGATCTTCAATTAAATTATAGAATTGAGGATCTTGCGACTGAAACTGTGCACCCACATTTTGCTGCACAAGGATAGATGCTGTTCTGGCTATTTCACCTTCATAAGTATTCATCATACCTACCTCTGTTGAAGAAAGCAAAACGGGCATTGTTAACACAGATGGCTCATTTGGAGAAATGAAATAATCATCTGTTTTTTTACATGACCCCATAAAAACTACTGCGGCGGCCATGATTGTCATTATTTTATTACTGATTTTCATTTTAAATATTTTGAGGTTTTAAATAAATGCAAGGCATTTGTGAACCTGTTAAAAATTATCGTTTAAATTATAATCCTACACGGATACCAAACAAAATGGATTTTGAACCTGGGTTATTAAAGTAGTCATAACCATTGATATTGGATCCGGCTCCAGTTAAACTGGTTTCAGGATCAACACCTTTGTATTTTGTTCTCAACCATAAGTTACGTCCTGTTACATATAAATCGATGTACTGAATAGCAGGATTTTGTTTAGCGATATTGAAACGATATCCCAGATTTACAGAACGTAAACGCACCCAAGAACCGTCCTGGATAGCATTTTCTGCAGCAGAACCTGCTCCATCGCCCTGATAAATCGAATAGTACTGTAAAGCAGAAATAGGAACATCATTGCTCTGCCCGGCCTTCGTAGTACCCGGCGCAAAAATACCTGGCACCACATAAGTTCTTTCACGATCAGCTGACTCTTCAGTACGGCCGATTCTGTTTAAACGTGAGTAAGTACCATTCCAGATATCCCCGCCTTGACGGATATCCAATAAAAATGAAAAACTGAAATTATGAATATTTAAAGTATTGGAAATACCCATCAAGAAATCAGGGTTTGGATCTCCAATTTTACCAGTGATCGGATTTACGAGTGGACGTCCGTTTTCACCAATGAGGATTTGACCACTTGATGGGTCACGTTGCCAGCGGGTACCATAGAATACTCCATAAGGTTGACCAACAATGGCGTAAGAACCAATTCCTGAAAATCCGGTTTCAATAGATAATTCATCTACCCCATTTGCCAAAGCCAACACTTCAGAACGATTGCGGGTAAAATTAACCTGAGTATTCCAACTGATGTTTTTGGTTTTTACCCAGCCCAAATCAACCATCAACTCAATCCCTCTGTTTTGAAGGCGACCTGAATTGTCATAAATACTGTTGTATCCGATTGATGGTGGCGCAGGACGTACCAGGAGGATATTGTTGGTGATTTGATTATAATAGGTGAATTCCAAACCAAAACGGTTCTTCAAGAAACGCAGTTCCAAACCAGCTTCACGACCTGTTACAATTTCCGGATCTAAACTACCCGGATTATAGGTATCAGCAGCACCAAAACCAGCTTGTCCATTATATGGAAAACTGTTTCCATTGGTAAATCCATCTGTAAAAATAGGTGCAGAATAGTAATTACGATCAGAATAGGCCAAAGGACTCACACCAGCCTGAGCATAGGCAAAACGAATTTTACCAATATTCATATGTTTAAAATCCTTAAATAATTCATTGAATACAAAAGACACATCCGCTTTTGGATAGAAGAAAGATTTACCGCCTTTACCAAATGTGGTTGACCATTCATTTCTACCGGCAAGATTAAAATAAAGCATATTCGCAAAACCAAAATTCACATCTGCGAAAACGGCATTGGTTTGTATCCGTGAATCCAAATTGCTGGTATATAACTCACTGGCATTATTAAAACTGTACAAATTCGGTAAAGCCAAATTACGGCCTCTCATAAATCTGAATTCAGTTCTTTGATCCCAGTTATTATAACCCAAGGCAGCTGAGAAATCAATTTTATCATCAGCAAACATATTGTTATACTTTAAAATCGCATCGGTATAGGATTGGGTGTAAGTATTCGTTGAACGATTCACCTGACCTAAGCCATCACCATTATCATTCCCAAAAGACAATAAGTCGTAAATCTGACGGGTATTGGTGGTATAATTATCCAAACCAGATTTTAATGTGAATGTCAGATTGTGCAAAATATTCGCAGTACCATAAATGTTTCCAAAAATACGATTGGTGACATCTTCATATGGATTACGGAAAGCCGTAAAATACGGATTATCATAAATACCATAGTACAAATTCGGCTGTTGTTTGGTTTCATCATACCAGTCAGATAAATCGTATGAGGCTGGAGTACGAAGCAAGGTCAACATGATCCCCGCCAAATTTGAACCATTTTGTACACGGGTACCTTTGGTTTTGGTGTAATTGGCATTGGCACCAACACGTAACCAGGGCGTTAAAGTAGATTCTCCAAATAAATTCAACGTGGTACGGTTTAATTTGGAATTCGGTACGATACCGGTGCTTCGGGTATTGCCCATACTTAAACGGAATGTTGAATTATCACCACCTCCGTCAATGGATAAGGAATGATTATATGCTCGACCGTCCTGAAAGAAATCATAAGGATCATAGGCATTTAAACCAGCGGAAGTGTCAATACGAGGTCCCCAGCTATTGGGTGTACCAAAATCATCATCTAAAGTATTCACTATTCCATCCGGACCAGGACTGTACGTTGAAAACACTCCGCCATTTCCTTGTGCATAGGTATTTTGTAATTCAGGCAGTTTGTTTACCCGGCTTACCTCTACATTTCCATTATAAGTGATACCAATACCTTTACGTTTACGGCCTTTTTTAGTAGTAATGACAATTGCACCATTACCGCCACGGGCTCCGTAAAGCGAAGCAGCTGCTGGTCCTTTTAAGATAGAAACACTTTCAATATCATCCGGATTAATATCCAAACCACGGTTACTTTCGTTTACACCGGTGAGGTTTTCATTAAACGGATAGTCGCCAGGTAAAGGTTGAGAAGTTCCATTATCAATAGGTACACCATCTACCACCAAAAGAGGTTGATTATTCCCCGTGAAGGTTGTGTTACCACGTAACAAAATTTTCGAAGAAGCTCCGGGCGTACCAGCGCTGGAAGTTACCTGAACACCGGGTGCTTTCGCGGCGAGGGCCTGAATGGCATTTTGTTCACCGGACTTCTGAATCGCATCACTTTTCACTTCCGAAACTGAATAACCCAAGGCTCGTCGTTCCTTCTTTTGTCCTAATGCTGTAACCACTGTTTCGCGCAATGTTCTTGAATCGGCAACCATTTTGACATTCATGCCATCTTCTGCCGGTTTTTCGGTTGGTTTCATACCAATTGCCGAAATCAATAATGTGGTACCTTCTTCGGCATTGACTTTAAAATTACCATTTGGATCCGTGACGGTACCTCTGTTGGTTCCTTTTACCCGAATCGTAGCACCTGCAATAGGCTCTCCTTTGTCGTCAAATACCTTACCGCGAATTGAACCGGCTTGTGCCAGCACAATCTGCATACTGACCATAAAAAGGGCCAGCATTAATAATAGTCTTTTCTTCATACTTTAGTTTGTTTAATGTAAAATGATGAAATATCAGGGTAAAGCTAAAAATTCACGTGTTCATATGCAAGATTTTCTTAACATTTTTTTCTGAATTCTTTAACAAGCCCTTCATTTAGGATTTTGAAAATACGCGAAAACACATGAGCTTTATTTATATTTATCCTTTTATGCATTGATTATCAATGATTTAATGAATTGTTTGAAAAAATATACAAGATTTAATTTGGCCTGCATGCACCTTAAACATACCTTTGCGCTCCTTAAAAGAAAACCATTTAGAATTTAACATGAGACATTTAAGCTACAAAACACAGTTTGCCAATAAGCAAACCCACAAAGCCGAATGGCTGGTAGTGGATGCAACCAATCAAACCGTTGGACGCATGTGTACCCGACTTGCTTCAATTTTACGAGGCAAACACAAACCAACTTACACCCCGCATGCAGATGCCGGTGATTTTATCATTGTATTAAATGCAGACAAGATTGTATTTACCGGTGATAAACTGAATCAGAAAATCTATCTGAACTTCAGTGGCTATCCGGGAGGTAAAAAAGAAGAGGCTGCCAAAGACTTATTGGCTCGTCGTCCAGAACAAATCATTGAAAGAGCTGTAAAAGGTATGTTGCCTAAAAATCGACTGGGCCGCGCTATGTTCAAGAAATTGTTCGTCTATGCCGGCGACCAGCATCCGCATGCTGCTCAAAAACCAAAAGAACTTAAACTCAATTAATCACTCAAATCCAGCTTAAAATAAAATGGAAAAACAAAAAAAAGCCATCGGTCGTCGTAAAGAAGCCGTTGCCCGGGTGTATTTAACGAAAGGAACCGGCAAAATCACTGTGAACGATCGCGATTATAAAGTGTACTTCCCCCTGATGTATTTACAAAACCAGGTAGAATTACCCCTTAAAACGATTAACGGACTCGAACAATATGATGCCCTCGTCACGGTAGATGGCGGTGGACAAAAAGGTCAGGCTGAAGCTATTAAATTAGGTATCTCTCGTGCCTTATGTAATCTCGACACCGAAAACCGTGTTGCTTTGAAACCTGCAGGCTTGTTAACCCGCGACCCTCGTTCTGTTGAACGTAAGAAATTCGGTCACAAGAAAGCCCGTCGTAGTTATCAGTTCTCTAAACGTTAATCTACCATTTGTATACCTATTTTTTCTATTACTAAAAACAAGATATTATTATCATGTCAGAAAATACTTCATTACATCAACAATTGCTCGATGCCGGTGTACATTTTGGTCACCTTCGTAAAAAATGGAACCCAAAAATGTTGCCTTATATCTTCGCTGAGAAGAAAGGCATTCACATCATCGATCTGAATAAAACCATCGACGGACTCAATGAAGCCGCTCATGCGTTAAAACAAATTGCTAAAAGCGGAAAAAAAATCCTCTTTGTAGCCACTAAAAAACAAGCCAAAGAAATCGTTACTGAATGTGCACAGCGTGTGAACATGCCTTATGTAACCGATCGTTGGTTAGGTGGAATGCTCACCAATTTCGGTACCATCCGTAAAAGCGTGAAAAAAATGCAAAGCATTGAAAAAATGCTTGAAGACAGTAGCATCAGCATCAACAAAAAAGAAAGGTTGACCCTGAAACGCGATAAAGATAAAATGGAAAAAGTACTGGGCGGTATCACCAACATGAGCCGTACTCCAGCCGCTTTATTCATTGTCGATATCTCTCACGAACATATTGCCCTGGCTGAAGCCAAACGTTTGGGCATTACAACACTCGGTATGGTAGACACAAACAGCGATCCGAATAAAGTTGATTTCGCCGTTCCTGCCAATGATGATGCCACTAAATCTATCGCAATTATTACCAACTTTATCACTGCAGCCATCATTGAAGGCCTCCAGGAAAGAGAATCTGAAAAAGATAAAATGGAAGACGAAGATCAGCATGATGAAAATGCGGTTGAAGTCAATGCAGAAGGTGGTGCAGAAGGTGAAGAAGGCGATAAAGGTGCCCCTCGTAAACGTGCAGCTAGCGGAACCCGCCGAACAAGCGCTGCTAAAAAATAAACCAACAGCTCAGATAAACCGTGTTCATCAGAACCGGTTTATCCTTCGGGCTAATTTTTAAATTTTAATTATTAATAATATCATGAGCGTAACAATAACTGCTTCAGACGTAAATAAATTGCGTCAGCAAACAGGTGCCGGTATGATGGATTGCCGCGCCGCTTTACAGGAAACCAATGGCGACTTTGAAGCTGCCATCGATTTCCTCCGAAAAAAAGGACAAAAAGTTGCTGATAAACGTAGCGACCGCGATGCCAAAGAAGGCGTTGTAATTGCTTCCACTACCGCCGATCACAAAACCGGTATTGTCATCAACCTGACTTCCGAAACGGATTTCGTGGCTAAAAATGAAGACTTTATCAAATTGGCTTTCAGTTTCAGCAACGCCGCCATTCAAAATAATTGCCAATCATTGGAAGAACTCAAAAACACCATGATTGATAACGTAACGATTTCAGACAAACTACTGGAAACCGTTGCAAAAATTGGTGAAAAAATCGATATCACCCGCTTTGAAAGAATCCAGGCTGAAAGTGTGGTTGCCTACAATCACGCCGGATATCGGGTAGCTGTATTGGTGGGTATGAACCAAGCTCATAACGAAGGAATCGAAGCTTGTGGTAAAGATGTGGCCATGCAAATTGCCGCAATGAACCCTGTTGCAGTTGATCCGGCTTCCGTGCCTGAAACAACCGTAGCCCGTGAAAAGGATATCATCATGGAACAAATGAAAGCAGATCCTAAAATGGCCGGTAAACCTGAAGAAATGTTGAATAAAATTGTAGAAGGTAAAATCAACGCTTTCTTCAAAGAAAATACCTTACTGGCTCAACCATTCGTTAAAGATGGCGGAAAAACAGTTGCAGAGTACCTCAAAAGTATCCATGCTGATTTAACCGTTACTGCATTTAACCGCCTGAATATCGGTTAATAGAAACTTTTATATTTAAATCGAAAGCCGCTTCTCATCGAGGCGGTTTTTTTTATCCCTTATTTTCATTGGAAATACCAATCGAGACCATTGCAAAAAGCATTTGGCAAAAAAGTTCAAGTAACGCCGAAATTTGAAGACAAATGATTATTAGGTTATTCAGAGGGGTTTTGCAACGGTCTCAATCACCCGCTCAGGATGACTGTACACTGTAAAATAATTATCGCGGCAAAAAGCCAATAAAGTAATCCCCTTTTTCCGACAATACTCAATGGCTAAATGCGATGGTGCAGAAACTGCAGCCAAACAAGGAATTCCGGCACGATAACATTTACTAACAATTTCATAGGATATCCGACCGCTCACCAAGAGGATACGAGCTTCCTGAAGTTTTTGATTTAATAATAAAGTTCCAATTGCCTTATCAACTGCATTATGCCGACCAATATCTTCTTTGGTAATCATCAAATGATTCTGTTCATCGATTAATGCTGCCGCGTGTGAACCACCAGCAGCTGCAAAAAGCATTTGATTTTCCCGCATCGCTTGAAAAATATTTTTTATCTGATTCGGGTCCAGTCGAAAGTTTGTTTCCAATGCCGGTCCGCTCAACTCCAATTCCGTATCATATTTACCGCACATTCCACAACTGCTCACTGACATCAAATTGCGTTGCGAGTTCAGGCCCTCCCCACAATCTGCCGGGTTCAAGATGATATTTACCTGCTCCATCCACCCATTGAGATTGATTTGCATGACTTGAAACTCCGGATTTTTTTCTCCGCCATACACATCTTCACTCAATAAAATACCCCGACATAAGGCTTCCTCATCGCCAGGAGTATGCATGGTAATTGTATAGGGTGCCCCATTAATCAGAATGTGCAACATCTGCTCGGCAACAACCTGTTCCTTTTGCGCAATAAACTGAGCATCTGCATACCGGATGGCTTCTACTTCTTGTGTCATTCTACGAAGATAATACTGAATGAGTGTATGAATTGCCAAAGACGATTCTTGTTCCGCGCGGTGAATAGCAATATAGGGGTTCTACAAATCCCTGGAATTGTTTCTGCAATTGATATAACTTTGTCTTAATAAATAACTATGAACAAAAATATCTTGGCCATTGTATTGGGCCTGTCTTTGATTCTGGCTGCATGGATTATCGGGGGTGCCTATTCGTATAAATTCCGACAAACCGAAACAATTTCAGTAACGGGTGCAGCTGATACCAATTTTGTTAGCGACCTGATTGTTTGGAGCGGCAGTTTTTCTAAAACTGGCTTCGATATGCAACAAGCTTATACTGCTTTAAAAAATGATGAAGCTATCGTTAAAAGTTATTTACAAAAACAAGGACTTCAAGGTGATGAAATGAGTATTTCTTCCATCAATACCGAAAAATTATTTACCTATCGCTATGATGAAAATGGTCGCCAGATTGGCAGCGATTTTAACGGATATAAATTGAGTGAGTCTATTAGCATTGAATCGAAAGACATTGCTAAAGTTGATAAAATTTCGCGCGAAATAACTGAACTGATTCAGCAAGGTGTTGAATTGAGCTCATCGGCACCTCAATATTTTTACACCCGATTAGGCGATTTAAAAATTGACCTTCTCGCCAAAGCTAGTGCTGATGGCCATAAACGTGCAGCTACCATGGCGAAACACGCAGATGCTTCATTGGGCGATTTAAAAAAATCGACGATGGGCGTATTTCAGATTACCGGACAAAATGAAAATGAAGACTATAGTTATGGAGGTGCATTTAATACTTCCAGTCTGAACAAAACTGCGACGATTACAATTAAAATGGACTTCTCTATCAAATAATGATTTGCTTTTTTTTTGACAAACAAAAAAGCATAATATAATTTCCTGTCATCCGTTTACTTTCAGACTCGGCAAATCTGCGTCGTTCGCACGACCATTCAACCCGGATTTTGTACCGTCTTTTTTGGACGAGATAATTTGGGTTTAAAAAATCTACCGCAACAGATTAACATTGATAGTTCTCCATTTAGAATACAATCCCGGTTTCTAATTCGCTACTGCACTTTATTAAAGTATAATTGCTGACTTTTAGAATTGGCTGTTTTCCACTGAATTAAATAAGTACCTTGAACCAGATCGGAAATATCGATATCAATTTGCTGACTTCCTTCATGTGGGCCTAAAATGATTTGTTTCATTTTTCGTCCACTTAAATCAAAGACCGCTATATGCGTGTCTTCGTTCACGGAGGAGTTAAACTGAACATGTAAGATTTGACTGGCGGGATTGGGAAATATACTGAATGATTCTTCCTGCTCGAAAGATGAAGCTTCTTTTAAAGCATTGGTGGAAAAATCACCAATCATGCTCCATGAGCTGTTGGAAAAAGGTGATGGATTACAAATTGCACGGATTTGCCATTCGTAGGTAGTCCCTG
>JBMOFV010000040.1:0-30925 GCA_049318705.1 Chitinophagaceae bacterium | reverse complement strand
AATTTAATATTTTGCGTATCCTCAAAGGACAATATCCAAATGATACACAGTTAAATTTGTTGAAAGACCGAATGCTCCACAAACAAAGTGATGTATCCCGATTGGTAGATCGGCTGGTTGGGATGGAGTTGGTAGACAAAAAAATCAACGAACTCAACAAAAGAAAATTATCTATCAAGTTGAGCGCCAAGGGATTAGAATTAATTAACCGCATTGATGTGAATGATCCCGCTTTTCAATCGCTCACATCTGCCTTGAGCCGCAGTGAAATAGAGCAGTTCAATGATTTGGTTGGTAAAATGTTAGGAGTCAATCAAAGTTGATTAAGCACCTATCGTTCTATGCTCCCGGATTCCATTTTCATCCATATGATTTGAATATTTACCATACGAGTGTGTATCATTGTTCTTGAAAAAGATACACATGCTACCTCACTACAATAGGCAATGGATCCTGCCATCAGGAGCTAAAAAATTGCTGATTCCATTCGTGCTCACTTCCATTTTGTTCTTATTCTTCGGCAGCGGTAAAAAATCCAATGCTTTGGGCAAAATCGATGAAGATCAAATACAACGTAAAGCGACCGAACTAATTTCCGATCATAAAAAAAGTGGATTTGTCACGTATAAAAGTGGCCAAATTTTAGCACGACAAAATGAAGAATTTCCACTCTATGTTCACCTCATTGCCGGCAGATGGTATCATTTTGTGATAGTCGGAAATCCGGATGCTAAAAAAATTAGCCTTCGACTCGGCATACCCGGACTCGGCGATTTTATAACAGATCGTTTTAAGCCGGAGCAGACCAATGAATATTGGACGGAATTTTCATTTGTTTGCCCCCAAAGTGGACACTATTTGCTGACCTTAAACCAAAAAGGTTTGCATCCAATGGCCGCGCATATAGCGATTTTGCAAAAACCGCATCAGATTCAGGGCCAACCGATATCCTATCAAATGCATCGATAAATCTTTCTGGGAGGACTAACCGCCAAAAAATGCAAAAAAAAATCCCGAACGAATCGGGACTCCCTCATAGGTTGGTTTGAAGGGTATGGTTGATTTATGTTTATTCTTATTTCTGGAGCTTAACGACTTTCTTCTTTGTAGTTGTTCCACATATCTCCCATTGAAGGCATTTGTTGAATTTCATAACCCGCTGTTGAAAACATGGCCTCAGGAGCAGTATTGCTGAAATCGGTATAAGTCATAATGCTTTCTTCCATTCTGCTTTGTTTAGGAATAATATGGGTTTGAATACAAACACCTCCTTTTAATTTTTGATAGTAGGCTGTGCTGGGTGCCCCTTTCGAGCCATTCATAGCATTGGCCATTGCAAAGGAAAAATCACGGGCATTGACGGGTAAACGATCATTGGTCACCCACATATACGCGGTGTATTGTGGATGTTCGTAAATATATTTTCGGCATTTATACCCATTAATCGTTTTATACTCATCTGTCATTTTAATCTCTACCTTACCCTCTTCAATCATTTCATTCTCTTTATTCGCAACCCCTCTTGCCATGCTGGTCATGAGTTTCATATCCATCTCCATTCCGGTTTTTCGTCCTTTACGATCGGTGGTAAGGGTTACCGCTTTGCCGGATTTAAAATTGGTGATGATACGGGTTTCTTCCTTCGAATCTGGTTTTGCTTCCATTCGCATGGCACAATCAAATTGTTTAAAAGCAAAATACATCACGGTATTGTTCTTCGGCTTTTCAGGATATTCCACGGTCATCTTGTAAGACAAAGTAGGAAATGGTTTTACACCTGCCCGAAATTCGGCATCCAGTTCATCCATCCTGTCCAATCTTTCATCGACAGCTTTCTCACCTTTTTGACGGTCATCGCTGTATTTGTCTTCCATCTTCCGTTCCACATCCTTTTCCACCTGACGACGTATCACACCGCGTTGCGACCAAATTTGACTTTGAATCAGCAATCCGATACTAAATAATAATAAAAATCTGAGTTTCATTCCTGATGTATTGTGACACAAAAGTGCAACATTTCAAACGAGGAAAGAGAAAGATTTAGAATTTGGTGGGTTTGAGTGAGTAAATGGTCAAAATTCCGAGAATTCGGTAAAACGACTCAATCCATTTCCATCAAGATTTATCTACCGGAGCAGACATCACCATTTGATAAAACTGTTTCATTTCCCCACTCAGGGTTTCAATGTCCATCGAAACAGTAGGTAAAATATCAATCAACGCATTGATCCTGCCTTCCAGGGTCAGAAATTTATTGATAACCGCAATACGCCTGTCCTGTAAAATGCAGTATCCGCTATGGAAATTGCCTTTTTCAAACCGAATGGTATAGCCCATTTCGTCATAAAGCTCTTCAAATTTCTTCAGGGTGGCAGGGGTATATTTTATACTCATATATTTGCATCATGAAACCTTCGTTCCAAAAAGCTAAATTAGCAATAACCCGCTTCTCCGCATGGACTCTTATTCTGAACTTATTCACAATCTGTGCGTATTCGCAGGACGACGACGACCGAACTTTCTTTGGCGGACTCACTGCAGGCGGCAATTTTACCCAGGTTGATGGTGATAATTTTGCCGGGTATAATAAGGTTGGTCTAAACGCCGGTGTGGTGGTTTTTGCAAGATTAGGAGAGCAGGTTGCTGCAGGTATGGAATTACTTTATGCCCAAAAAGGGAGCCGATCCAATAAAGCTAAAGTTGCCAACGACCGCAGTACCGTATTGGTCGACTATCGTATTCGCTTAAATTATGCCGAAGTTCCGCTCACCATCAACTATTTTGATAAGAAAAAAAATCATATCGGCGGCGGATTTGCATATGGGCAACTTTTCCGAAGCCGCGAAACTTACAAAGATGGAAATGGCGCAGTTTATGAACAAGATGCCAAGTTGTTTCCATTTCGCAAATTCGATTTAAGCCTCGTATTACAGGGCACGGCCCATGTTTGGAAGGGTTTTTACCTGAATTTACGTTTTCAATATTCACTCCTTTCAGTTCGAAACGCCCATAATTACCTGACCGGAAGAGCTGAACAATTCAATAATCTCTGGTGCACCCGCATCATGTATATTTTTTAAATGCAGGATTTACCGATATGGATATTGTTTGTAACAGCGATGAATTAAACATCCTGCAAAAAATTGCACATGCTGCCAAGGAATTAAATTACCCAACTTACCTCATTGGAGGATTCGTGCGTGATCGCATTTTGAATCGCCCCTGCAAGGATATTGATGTGGTTTGCATCGGTGATGGGATTGAATTGGCAAAAGCCAGTGCACAGTTATTGGGGGCAGGTAAAGTGAATTTTTTTAAGAATTTCGGAACCGCGCAATTCCGATTGGGTGATTTAGATATTGAATTTGTGGGCGCTCGAAAAGAGTCGTACCGCGAGCATAGCCGCAACCCCAGTGTGGAACCAGGCACCCTGGAAGATGATCAACGCCGTCGCGATTTAAGTATGAACGCTTTGGCGATTAGTTTAAATGAAGCCGATTTCGGTACCCTCCTGGATCCCTTTCAGGGCATGGATGATCTCCACCATGGCATTTTACGAACTCCACTTGAACCCGAAAAAACATTTTCTGATGACCCCCTGAGGATGTTACGGGCTATTCGTTTTGCGGCTCAACTCCAGTTTCAGATTGCCCCATCCACCTATGAAGCCATTTGCCAGCAAGCGGCTCGTATCGATATTATTTCCAAAGAGCGTATTGCTGAAGAGCTTCATAAAATTCTCCTCAGCCCAAAACCTTCGGTCGGTTTTGATTTGTTATTCAGATCGGGCTTGTTAAAAAGAATTTTTCCGCAACTGCATGATTTATCCGGTGCTGAATACATTGACGGGAAGGGCCATAAAGACAATTTTTACCATACCATTCAGGTGGTGGATCAGATTTGTCCGCTTACGGATGACCTATGGTTGCGCTGGGCAGCACTTTTACATGATATTGGAAAACCTGCCACCAAACAGTTTGAACCCGGTAATGGATGGACCTTCCATGGCCATGAGTGGGTAGGCGCGCAGATGGTTCCGGGCATTTTTAAGATGCTCAAAATGCCCCAAAATGAAAAGATGAAGTATGTGCAAAAATTGGTTTTATTGCATTTACGCCCCATCAGCCTGACCAAGGAAAATATTTCAGATAGTGCTGTTCGTCGTTTGTTGTTTGATGCCGGTGAAGATATTGACGACCTCATGAAATTGTGTCAGGCAGATATTACTTCAAAGAATCAGGCCAAAGTAAACCGCTTCCGGGAGAATTTTCAAATGGTGGTTGAACGAATGAAAGAGGTGGAAGAAAAAGATCATATTCGTAACTGGCAACCACCCATTACCGGCGAATTAATTATGGAAACATTCGGATTGCCTCCTTCCAAAACAGTTGGTTTGATAAAGGATGCTGTGCGCGAAGCGATATTGGATGGTGCCATTGGCAACGACTACGATTCGGCCTTTGCTTTTATGATCGCTAAAGCAAAAGAGTTAAATGTTGAACCGATTTAGTAAGTTTGTCCCGAACGTAAAACAAGTCACATGTCATTGATCAAATTCAGAATCAGTTGGGAAGAAGATGATGCCTCTTTCAGAGATATGGAAATTTTATCCGCTCAGTCATTTTATGAACTCCATGAAGGTATCAAAAAACACTTTCAGCTGCCTGCAGAGATGGAAGCTTCTATTTATGTTAGTGATGACCGATGGATACGTGGCCGCGAAATTTCCTCAACCGTCGAAAAAAATCTGCGGGATGCCCCGGCCTTGAGCATGAAAAAAACAGCGGTCGGAGCTTTAATGCTCAATCCGGATCAGAAATTTGTTTATCAGTGCGTACATGCCAAATCGTGGGTATTTTTACTGGACACCCTGACACTCCTGCCAGACCCAAGTATTCTGAGAGAGTACCCTATCTGCGTCAAATCCGAAGGTATTTCTCCAAGTCAGCTCGGACTCATTCCAAC
Source organism: Chitinophagaceae bacterium (assembly GCA_049318705.1). Classification (GTDB taxonomy): domain Bacteria; phylum Bacteroidota; class Bacteroidia; order Chitinophagales; family Chitinophagaceae; genus OLB11. The sequence continues at coordinate 25,960 of JBMOFV010000040.1, read as the reverse complement.
TGAAAAAGATAGTGTGGTTGAAATTGAAGAACGATACGATTTGGCAAGCAGGGATGGCTTTGGTGATGAAGGCGATGATGAAGACCTCGGTCTTTCGGAGGATGCAGAAGAAGGCATGGACTCTTCAGAAATCAGTGAAGATTTTTAATTCCTATTCCTTGAAAACCCTTATTGTTATTGGCGGACCAACAGGAAGCGGCAAAACGGCCATGTCTATAGAAATTGCCAGTGCATTTCAAACTGAAATCCTTTCTGCAGATAGCCGACAATGTTACCGGGAAATGAATATCGGGGTAGCTCGCCCCTCATCAGAACAACTGGAAGCCATACAACATCATTTTATTGCCAGTCATTCTATTCAGGATGAAATGAATGCCGCCAGTTTTGAACAATATGGCCTGAATATTTTAAATCAGATTTTTGAGAAAAACGACTACGCTGTTTTATGTGGTGGTACCGGTTTATATATCAAAGCATTGTTAGAAGGTTTGGACGAAATGCCAGCAATTGATCCACTGATTCGAAATCAATGCCGGGACGAATATCATGAAAAAGGAATCCAATGGTTACAAGAGCAGGTAAAAAACTGTGATCCGGAAATATACGAGCGCATGGATATCCATAACCACGTTCGATTATTACGGGCGCTTGAATTCTATTTAAGCCATCAGCAAACCCTTTCCTCTTATCAGCGATCGGCTAAAAAATCACGCCCCTTTCGGACCATTTGTTTCTATACAAATCCGAATAGAAGCACCCTATACCAACAAATTAATCAGCGAGTTTTACAAATGATGGACTCAGGATTAGAAGCTGAAGTATATGCCCTGCGGAACTTTTCAAGCCTTCAGGCCCTTCAGACAGTAGGGTATAAAGAATGTTTTTCGTATTTCAATGGACTGATTTCCAAAGAAGAATGCATAGCAGAAATACAACAACACACCCGAAACTATGCCAAAAGACAAATCACCTGGTTCAAACAGCAGGATGCCTTTATTCCAATCCATTCCGCAGCACAAATGCTGGAGCAGATTAAAAATCACGTCGAAAGAAACCTGTGAAAAGAATGTGGATGTTCAGAGAAATGAAGTCTGAAATGAGAACGCATCAAAGGAATTGTTGTATTTTTACCCGATTGCTGAACCTCATCAGAATACCCTAAATCCAATATGGAAACCAGCCCTAAAAAAGATGTTTATGAATTGATTGCGGAATTGGTGAATACTTCCGAAGAATTGCACAACAAGGATGTTGAAGTGGTATTATCAGCACCTGAAAGCATTGAACCTGAGGTACAACCAAGTCCCGAAGAAGCACCTGTCAACAGCATATCACTTAAGTAAGAACCTCAAAAACAATCCGGAACAGGGAATATTCGGATTTTAGACAAAGGATTTGTGAACCTGACCCGAATGGTTCAGGAACAAAAAGAACTTATTTCACAACTCACGGACAAGATTCATGAATTTGAAACTGAAGTTGAAAAGGAAGGAATTCAGAAACAAAAACAACCAATAGATATTGAGGATTTAAAAGCAGAAATACAGGATTTTGCAACCCGTCAAAATGGACAATTTCATTTACGGATTAAAACTACTGAAGACCTCATTCTCAACCAATTACAATTACTGAATAGTCGGGATCAGCATCGTGAACAAGCCTATCTTCCTAATTGGCTCATGTGGGTTAATTTTGCGTTCCTGGGGCTGGTCAGTATTTTATTAAGTGTGGTTTTGTATAACCAATATCAGCTTCAAAATCGACAAAATATAATCCCGCTTCCATCTCAAGCCGAGGAAAATCAAAAACCTGCAGCTCCCGCGTTGAGTGATATGCAATTCCCAACGGAATCCTTACAAGAAGGCAGTCAGCCCGATGAGATCGTAACATCTGTAGCCAGCCAGGAGGAGAAAGAGGTCGTGCAAAACGTCCAAACGACTCCTGCAAAAAATGTCATTGCGCAGAGCAATCAAACTGAAAAAACAAGCGTTCCGGCAGTTGCTTCGAATAATAAAATTGTTCCAGTCGTGAGCAATGAGAATAAACTCAGCCGAAACGATAGTGCCAAAAATGTGAGTGATGTGGTTTTTGATGAAGACTAGCATAACATCTTCCCCGAAAGAACAAATTGGACTGCCTTCTCAGTTCAGACAACTCCGTTCTCGTATCGCTTTTGTGCCAAATCAGGTTTTTATCTCTTCAACTGAGAATTTGCAGCGGAAAGGCACGAAGCTACTGCAAACAAAACCTGCAAAGCATTTGCTCGTTTACTGGATGCTTTTATTTCTACTAACTGGAAATACCATTTTGGCACAGCCAACCAATAAAAATATTTTTTATCAAAAAGTATTTAAATCTGTCAATGCGCAAGCTTGTCCCAGGCAGGTTCAACGCTATGCCTATTGCCCATCAGATCAAATGACGACTTTGTTCAAAGAAGTTGAAATGCCTGCCTTCATTGATCAGAAAAAATATAAAAAATTCAGCAAGGCCTCTATTTTCCCGCAAAATCTTTTTGAATTTAGCGAAGAAAGAAGAAAGCTGGCCAAACAAGTATTTCAACCTTTGTTGGATAGTCTGGTGGGCAAACAAGTCATGCGGGATACATTAAGGGCTGAAATTCTGATTCTTGGTTATAGCGACCTCACCCCTCGTATGGAGGACATCATTGCCTATGACTATCTCTGTCGCCTATCCCGAAAATCATTTTTAGATCAAAAAAATTTTCAGGATTGGTTTTCTTTTGTGCGGGCCCGCGAAACCGGTTCTGTCATCATGGAACTATTCGATCAGTATAAATCACTCCTGCTTAATTTCGAATTTGTAGTCTTGGATATTATCATAGAAGGCCGGGGCATTGAAAAACCGGAATCGGACAGAACCTATTCGGACATTGATGACAAACGGCGCATTGCAAAAGTATATTGGCGGGTAAATGGATAAGGCCTTTACACAAAGCCTCTTTTTTTTAAATTTCAGTTGAATGAATTCAGGGAAAAACGATTTTACCCCAGTTATTTTCAGCACCTTTTAGGGCATCAGCAACTCGATCTGGATGTGTGTCTGTCAAAAAAACCTGTGCCTCAGTTTGTAATATCCAATCAATCAATTGAGCGCTTCTTTTGTCATCCAATTTCTCAAACAAATCATCCAGTAAAAGCATGGGAGTTTTACCGGTATGTTCCTGTAACCACTGATGCTGGGCCCACTTCAAAGCAAAAATCATCGACTTCTTTTGCCCTTGAGAAGCCACTTGTTTGAAGGGCCTTTGGTTTAATTCGAAGATCAAGTCGTCCTTATGTATCCCTACACTGGTTCGCTGTAACAAACAATCCTTATGCCGAGAGGCGCGTAATTGTTGAAGCAACCCTCCATGCTCTAAACTGGATTGATATTTCAAAACAACTTCCTCATCGGCATTACTAAGGGCATCATATCTATGGCCGGTGTATTGGCTCAGGAGATGAATACTGCTTTTTCTTATTTCAAAAATCTGCTGTCCGTATTGACTCAATTGTTCATCATATACATCCAACATATTACCCATGGACGAGGATGAGGTGCTCATCGTTTTTAAGCAGGCATTTCGTTGTTGCAGAATTTTGTTATACATCATCAGAAACTCCGTATAAGAAAAATCAATCTGACTGATGCACATGTCCAGAAATCGCCGGCGTAATTCACTTCCACCGTGAATAAGTTCTGTATCATCCGGCGCAATAAATACGACCGGAAATCGTCCAAGATGATGAGAAAATTTTTTAACGGTTTCCTGATTCAGGGTAATTACTTTTTTCCCGTTTTCCCGAAGCACCAATCGCAGCAATTGGGGCTCTTCATTGACGATAAACCGCCCATCAATACGCATGCCTTGTTGTCCGTGCAATACACTTTGAGCATCCTGATGATGAAAATAACTTTTGGTAAATGACAAAAAATGAATGGCATCTAAAATGCCGGTTTTGCCTGAACCGTTTTTACCCATGATGGCTGTAATCCGTTCAGGAAAATCTAAATCCACCTGAGCATGATTTCTGAATTGAAACAATTGTAAACTGCGCAGCCTGAACATCAAACAAATATAAAGCCCACTCCATGAAGTGGCCGAAAATTTTTGGCTATCTAAAAGATGGTGGATGATTTTGCGTACATCGAAAACTTCATTTCAACATACCCACTGCCCTGCCGAATGAAATCGGAGGATGAGATTATCTTTGTGGCATGTCGAAAAAACTGGTCGTGATTGGTGGTGGTGCAAGTGGCTTTTTTTGTGCAATTCGTGCTGCCGAAATGTATCCGGATGCCCAGATTACCATTGTAGAAAAACAACACAAAGTTTTACAGAAAGTAAAGGTTAGCGGAGGTGGTCGATGTAATGTAACCCATGCCTGTTTTAAAATTTCTGAACTGGTCAAAAACTATCCGAGGGGTGCGTCCTTTTTAAAAAAATCATTCCGACATTTTCAACCTCAAGACGTGATGGAGTGGTTTGAAAGCCGGGGTGTGTCTTTAAAAATTGAAAAAGATGGTCGCGTATTCCCGCAATCGGATTCATCACAAAGCATCATTGATGTATTGCTTTTTGAAATAGAAAAAAGACGAATTCAACTGCGATTACAAACAGAAATTCTTCAGATAGAACGAAGTAAACATGGCTTCGAATTAGTCACCCAACATCAGGAACGAATAAGCTGCGATGCCCTCTTTGTAGGCAGTGGTGGCCATGCGAAAGCCGCAGGGTTTGAACCCATTCAGGCATTAGGACATCGAATAGTACCTCCATTACCTTCACTCTTTACATTTAATTTACCCGCACATCCCATTACGGCATTCAGCGGATTGAGTGTAGAACCTGTTGAAGTAAAAATAAGTGGTACCAATTTCAAACAAGTGGGCCCTTTGTTAATCACCCATTGGGGCATGAGCGGACCGGCGATTTTAAAACTCTCTGCTTTTGCTGCCCGGGAATTAGCAGCCAGTCAATATCATCAAAACTTTATTGTAAATTGGCTAAATACCCCTGAACATCAAATTCGCGAAAAATGGCCAATGATTCGTCAACAAAAGAGCAACCAGATGATGGGTTCAAAAAATCCTTTTGAATTACCCGCCCGACTTTGGCAATATTTATTATCCACCAGTGAAATCAGTGAAGATACCAAATGGAGTGAACTCCCTGCCAAAGAACAAAATAAACTCATTCATCATCTGACCAGTTCAGAATTTACCCTAAAGGGAAAAACAACTTATAAAGAAGAATTCGTTACTTGCGGCGGTGTGGATTTAAATGAAGTAAACCCTGACACCATGGAAAGCAGATTGCATAAAGGTTTGTTCTTTGGGGGAGAAATTCTTGATGTAGATGGCATCACCGGAGGCTTTAATTTTCAGCATGCCTGGACGAGTGGTTATATAGCTGGCACGCACATTTTTGCGACATCCACTTAAAATACAAACGATTGTCCTCAATGAAATCAGCAAATACTAAATTCCTGATTCTAAAACCTTGAAGCTGCGTTTAATTATCTGAACACAAGTATCGATTTGATCTTTGGTAATGACCAATGGAGGCGCAAACCGAATTTTGTCGCCATGCGTAGGTTTAGCCAGCAAACCATTTTCCTTCAATTCCAAACAATATCTCCAGGCGGCATTCGGATCAGGATGATTGATTACAATGGCGTTTAACAACCCTTTCCCTCGGACTAAAGAAATAAAAGGACTTTTCAATGCACGAATTTCTTCCCTTAAGTAGTTTCCGAGTTCATCGGCTTTTTCCGCCAGATTTTCATCAATCAACACTTGTAAAGCAACCATACTCACCTTACAAGCCATTGGATTACCTCCATAAGTTGAACCATGTTCCCCGGGTTTAATATTGAGCATGATGTCATCATTGCACAAAACCGCAGAAACCGGAAACACCCCTCCACTCAGGGCTTTCCCTAAAATCAACATATCGGGTTTTACCTGCTCATGATCACAAGCGAGCATACGACCAGTGCGGGCAAGACCTGTTTGAATTTCATCTGCCATAAAAAGGACATTTGCTGCTTTACACATTTCAAAAGCAGTGGACAAATAACCTTCATCCGGAACAACGACGCCTGCTTCACCTTGGATGGGTTCTAACAAAAATGCGCAAACATTTGGATCGCGAAGCGCCTCTCCCAAAGCCGGAATATCATTGAATGGCACTACCACATAACCTGGGGTATAAGGGCCGAACCCATCATGCGAATCCGGATCGGTACTAAAAGAAATGATATTGATGGTACGTCCGTGAAAATTCTCACTGCAAACAATCACTTTAGCCTGAGCATCTGGAATTCCTTTTTTCACATACCCCCATCGGCGAGCCAATTTTAAAGCTGTTTCCACGGCCTCAGCGCCTGCATTCATCGGTAATACTTTGTCGTAACCAAATAAACGAGTGATATATTCAGCAAATTCACCCATCAGATTATTATGAAAAGCCCTTGAAGTCAGGGTTAGCATCGAGGCTTGTTCGATCATGGCCTGAACGATTTTAGGATGGCAATGCCCTTGGTTCAGTGCAGAATACCCACTCAAAAAATCGAAATACCTTTTACCATCTACATCCCACACATAAACGCCCTCCCCTTTTTGGAGAACTACCGGTAAAGGATGATAATTGTGTGCATTATAGCGATCTTCTCTATCGATATATTGTTGGGTCAGTGAGTTAATGACGGTCTGCATGCTTCAAAGGTAATATAGTGCCTGCACATAAAAAATTTGTGGTCAATAGATAAATCGAATCCATAAGCGATTTTTTGAAATAAAAACGGTCTATTCCGGCAAGACTTTGTATTTCCGGAAGTTCTATGAGTCCATTGAAATGATGCAATTGAACACAATCATGACTATTAGAAAACTGATGGGACAAAACGGATTCTCAAATAGTCTGAACTATCTGAAAATTACAATTCTATGGAGTTCTATTTGATGAATAAGATTCAAAAAGAAAAGTCCTGAATTTCTTCGGGATTATCTCGGTGAAGTACAAAGCATTATTAAAAAGTTGAACTTGAGGATTCAAGAATTTATGAAGATTGAAATCTTTAGAAGTAGAGGAAATTCCTCAAAGCGAGAAACACAGCGAGAACGAAGAAAAAATAGATTGAGCACTTATCGCTTTCGCTCTTCGCATTCGCTCTATTTTTTGTACAAGGCGTTATTGATAAGTCGAATTTTCTTTGAAAGATTTTGTTGAAGTTGAAAGGTATTCATTAATAAGATTTGCAGAACGAGAAACAGTGCGAGAGCGAAATAAAAAAAGAGTGAGAACAAGTGTGGAAGCATACGCTCTCTGCACTCATTCTCACGCTGTTTTTTTTGTAAAAAGCATTATTAAAAAGACGAACTTAGAGGAAATCTTTTGAGGTAGAGGAAATTGTTCAGAGCGAGAAACACAGCGAGAGCGGGGAAAAAAATAGAGCAAGTACTCATCGCTTTCGCTCTTCGCACTCACTCTGATTTTTGTACCACGTACGGGAGTCGAACCCGTCATTCCTCCGTGAAAGGGAGGCGTCTTAACCGATTGACCAACGCGGCGTTTTGGTTAATTGGACCGCAAAAGTATTGCCAACTTCTGAATTTACAAAATTTTATCATTCAAAACTTCCAACTTCATTGTAATTCAAGCATCAGGGGTGTACTTTTGCAACTCTTAATCACTTCAAATAATATTTCAATGAGTAACATTAAAGTAGCAATCAACGGTTTTGGTCGTATCGGACGTTTGGTATATCGTCAAATTTACAACATGCAGGGTATCGATGTTGTTGCCATCAACGATTTAACCAGCCCGGCCACATTGGCCCATTTATTAAAATACGATTCGGCCCAGGGGCGATTCGAAAAACAAGTTACCGCTACGAATGATGCGATTGTTGTTGAATATGAAACCATTAAGGTTTATGCTCAAAAAGATCCGGCACAAATTCCATGGGGTTCTCATGAAGTTGATGTTGTGTTGGAATGTACCGGCTTCTTTACCGATAAGGATAAAGCAATGGCACATATCACAGCCGGCGCAAAACGTGTGGTTATTTCTGCACCTGCAACCGGAGATTTAAAAACAGTGGTTTATAATGTGAATCATGAAATTTTGGATGGTACAGAACAAGTTATTTCATGTGCATCTTGTACAACAAACTGTCTGGCTCCGATGGCTAAAGTACTCAACGATCAGTTTGGTATTGTGACAGGTATCATGACAACTATCCATGCTTATACCAATGACCAGAATACCCTGGATGCACCACATGCCAAAAACGATTTACGCCGCGGACGTGCTGCAGCTGCCAATATCGTTCCTAACTCAACGGGTGCAGCCAAGGCAATTGGGCTGGTGTTACCAGAATTAAAAGGCAAATTGGATGGTGGCGCACAACGTGTACCAACCATCACCGGATCCTTAACAGAATTGACAAGCATCTTAAGCAAAAAGACCAGTATAGAAGAAATCAATGCAGCCATGAAAGCCGCTGCGAATGAAAGTTTCGGATATACCGAAGATGAAATTGTTAGCACTGATGTAATAGGCACCATGTTTGGTTCATTGTTTGATGGCACGCAAACCAAAGTGATGACTGTCGGTGATACTCAGTTGGTAAAAACGGTGAGTTGGTATGATAACGAAAACAGTTATGTGAGCCAATTAGTCAGAACCTTAAAATATTTTGCAGGAAAAATTTCCTAATTTTTTTTGATAGATTCTAGAGAAGGTCGCCTTGTGCGACTTTTTTTATGGGGTTTCTTCGCAAAATCAATAAGAACTTATCAAACACGCCTATATTTACGAAAGAAAGAAAGTTTGAAGAATGAAAAAAATAATGCTCTTTTTGTTGACACTGATTAGCTTGTCGGCGATTGCACAAAAAAAACCCGAAAAAACACCGGAAGAAAAAGCCCGAAAGAAAACAACAGAAATGGTTTCTGCACTGAAATTAAATAAAGATCAGGAAAGTCGTTTATTGGATATTCATCTGAAAGCCTACCAAAGTATTGAAAAATATGAGGCTAAAAAAACGGGTAAAGCACTGAAAAAGAAACAAAAGGACATCGTACATAAGATGCGTGATGCTGAATATAAAAAAATCCTGACGCCTGAACAATACAATAAATATCTTCAAATGGAGAAAGAAGAAGATCGAATAAAGGCCCTGGAAAAAGCAGAGAAGAAGAAAAAAAAGGACGCCGAAAAAAAATCAGGAAAATCGAAAAAGAAATCACCTGATGATGACGGACTCTCTGAAGAGTAAGGTATGATAATCTCAAATGTCGTCATTTGAATAAAACTGGTTCACAAATAAACCAAACCATTCATTTTTCTTTCTTAGGAATGAATGAACTCACTTTGGTAAATACCACCAAGAATCGGGATCAGGCTAAAATTTGCGGGTTGGGAATTGTATATTCGCACCCTAAATATTTAAAACATGTCGGCTTTTTCGCAATTTAACTTCTCAGGCCACAAAGCCCTGATTCGAGTAGATTTTAATGTTCCTCTCAATGCAGATTTTGTCATTACGGATGATAATCGCATGCGGGCAGCGGTACCAACCATTCAAAAAATACTTAAAGATGGAGGTAGCGTTATTCTGATGTCGCATTTAGGTCGTCCGAAAGATGGACCTTCCGATAAATATTCGCTAAAACACCTTCTACCGCATTTACAACAGATGTTTGAACAGCACACTGTGCTTTTTGCAAATGATTGTATTGGTGAAGAAGCCATTGAGAAATCGAAAAGTCTTCAGGCCGGAGAAATTTTATTGCTCGAAAATTTACGCTTCTATAAAGAAGAAGAAAAAGGAGATGATGCCTTTGCTGAAAAATTAGCTTCCTTAGGGACGGTATATGTAAATGATGCTTTTGGCACAGCCCATCGTGCGCATGCATCTACTGCCGTCATTGCCTCCCATTTTAGTCCGGAGCATCGTATGTTCGGTTTATTAATGGAAGCAGAAGTGAAATGTGCTGAAAAAGTGATGCTGGATGCTGAACGCCCTTTCACAGCCATTCTCGGAGGCGCGAAAGTGAGCGATAAAATATTAATCATAGAAGCCCTACTCGAAAAAGCCAACAATATCATCATTGGTGGAGGCATGGCCTATACCTTTCTAAAAGCGCAAGGTCATCAAATTGGTTCTTCGCTTTGTGAAGATGACCGATTGGAATTGGCCAATCAGTTGCTCACAAAAGCACAGGAAAAAGGAGTTCGATTAATGATCCCTGTGGATAGTATCATTGCTGATCGTTTTGCAGCAGATGCCCAAACACAACATGCAGGCAACGACCAAATACCTGATGGCTGGATGGGCCTTGATATTGGCAAGCAATCCATCGAAGAATTCAGTCGGGTTATACTGGAATCTAAAACTATTTTATGGAATGGACCGATGGGCGTTTTTGAAATGGAAAAATTTCAGGAGGGCACCAAAGCCATCGCTTTGGCGATTGTGGAAGCCACGAAAAAAGGTGCTTTTTCACTCATTGGGGGCGGTGATTCTGTAGCGGCCATCAATCAATTTGAATTAGCCGATCAGGTTTCCTATGTGAGTACAGGGGGTGGTGCCATGTTGGAGTTTTTTGAAGGGAAATCTTTACCGGGCATTCAGGCCATCAGACATTAACTAATCAGTCTATTCACATAAAAAAGGATCGCGGGTGGCTTTGCCACCCGCGATCCTTTTTTGTATATCACACGGTATATTCCGCTGTATAAATTGGCCTTTCCACCAATTCACATGAGTATTAGAGCGTACGTTTTACCTCAATTTCTTCGAATCCTTCAATGATATCTCCAGCTTTGAGGTCGTTGTAATTTTTGATACCTAATCCACATTCAGTTCCAGAAAGTACCTCTTTGACATCATCTTTGTAACGTTTCAAGGATGCTAACTCGCCTGTGTAAATAACGATGCCGTCTCGAATGAGGTTGATTTTATTTTCGCGTTTGATTTTACCTTCAAGCACCAGACATCCTGCAATGGCACCGACACCGGTAATTTTGAACACCTCACGTACTTCAATATTACAAACCATTTTCTTCTCGATTTTAGGTTCAAGTAACCCTTCCATCGCACTGCGAATTTCATCAATTGCATCGTAAATGATGGAGTAGTAACGTATTTCGATGTTTTCATTTTCAGCCAACTTCGCGGCCTGAGATGAAGGACGTACCTGGAAGCCTAATATGATGGCATCCGAAGCTGTTGCCAATAAGACATCCGATTCGGTAATTTGTCCAACCGCTTTGTGAACCACTGAAACCGCAATTTCATCGGTTGATAATTTTTGCAATGAATCACTCAATGCCTCCACAGAACCATCCACATCACCTTTGATGATTACGTTCAATTGTTTGAAATTACCCAATGCCAATCGACGTCCAATCTCATCCAAAGTAATATGTTTTTTCGTACGCATACCTTGTTCACGCAAGATTTGTGCACGATGTGTTGCAACTTCCTTGGCTTCATCTTCATCCTCATATACCTTGAATTTCTCTCCGGATTGAGGCGCTCCATTTAAACCCAGTATCTGAACAGGTGTTGAAGGACCTGCTTTCAATTTCTTCTTACCTCTTTCGTCGGTCATGGCTTTCACGCGACCATAAATAGATCCTGCTACAATCATGTCACCAATTTCGAGCGTTCCGCTTTGTACCAAAATGGTAGACACAAATCCTCGACCTTTATCCAAGGAGGCTTCTACGATTGTTCCGTTTGCAAAACGATCCGGATTGGCTTTTAAATCCAGCATTTCCGCTTCCAACAAGATTTTATCCAACAGGACATCGACATTCAATCCTGATTTTGCTGAAATCTCCTGCGACTGGAACTTACCACCCCACTCTTCTACCAGGATATTCATCGCGGATAATTGTTCGCGAATTTTATCTGAATTAGCTCCTTCTTTGTCAATTTTATTGATAGCAAAAATCATCGGTACACCTGCCGCCTGGGCGTGGCTGATTGCTTCACGCGTTTGAGGCATCACCGAATCATCGGCAGCTACTACAATCACAGCAATATCGGTCACTTTTGCTCCACGGGCACGCATCGCTGTAAAGGCCTCGTGTCCGGGTGTATCGAGGAAGGTGATTTCCTTTCCATTAGGTAATGATACTTCATATGCCCCAATATGTTGGGTGATTCCTCCGGCTTCACCGGCAACCACACTGGCATTCCGGATATAATCCAACAATGATGTTTTACCATGATCTACGTGTCCCATGATGGTAACAATAGGCGCACGTGGTTTCATATCCTCCGGATCATCATCCACCTCAATTTCCTGTTCCGCTTCCTGTTCTAAATTAATGAATTCAACTTCAAAACCGAATTCGCTGGATACCAGTTCAATCACCTCGGCATCCAAGCGTTGGTTGATGGATACCATGATTCCCAAACTCATACATTTGCTAATCACATCTGTGAAACTCACATCCATCAGATTAGCTAATTCACTCACAGAAATAAATTCTGTCAACTGAATTTTGTTATCCTCCGAACCGACGTCGCGATGACGTTTTTCGGCCATTTCCTCCCGCTTGTTGCGGCGGTATTTGGCTTTCAAACTTTTACCACGTGTTGTAGTTCCGAGTTTTGCCAAGGTTTGTTTAATCTTATCCTGAATTTCATTCTGATCAACCGCTTTATCATCGGGACGTCGATTCCGGTCACCCGGACGAGGTTGATCCCGTCGAACACCACCCGGACGGTTATCAGTTGTTTTGGGGGTTTGGGTCTTACTTTCGTCACCCGCCAAAGGAATACGCTTGCGTTTGCGTTTTTCTTTCGGTTTATTATCCTTGTTTTCAACCGGCAAGCTAATATGGCCAACTACTTTAGGCCCTTCCAGTTTATCTCTTTTCAGGGTATGTAATTGTACTTCCTCCACTGGTTCTACCGGCGGAGTAATGACAGGTTCTGCCGGCTGAACAGCTTCCACAACGGGAACTTCTTCTTTAGGCTCCTCTTTTTTCGGTTTTTTGTCTAAATCAATTCGACCCAAAACTTTTGGACCTTCCAGTTCCGGCGCATCAATTTTTACCTTTTCAGCTGGCTTCACCACTTTTTTACGCGGTGCTTCTTCTTCTGCTGCTGCTTCCGGTTCTTTCTGTTCTTTCTTTGCTTTTGTAGATTTGACTGGTTTTTCTTCTTCGGCAACCGGTTCAGCCTCCACCTTTTTTACAGGTTTTGGTTTAGGTTCGAGGTCTATTTTACCAACGATATCTACCTTAACGGCTTCTTCTTTCTTTAATGAAACGATTTCCTCTTTCTTCACTTCTTTCACTTCCTTCGCTTCTTTGGCTTTCTTTTCTTCAGCCATTGTTTTAGCCAAAATGACGTTGTCACTTTTCTTTTTGGCAGCGCGCTCAGCGTCATACTCTGCAATCAGTGCATGGTACATTTCGGCCGACAATACCGGATCAGGTTTATTGTCGACAGAAAATCCGGATTTCGACAGGAATTCCAATATGGTTGTTTTACCCACATTAAATTCCCGGGCAGCCTTCATGAGTCTTATGGTATTGTTCTCTGACATCTTTTGTTTTTAGTCTGACTACCTCTTTGTGGCAATCATTCTGAGTTAATTTTTTTTATATCGTCATCTTCAGAACCGAAAATTGACTGGTATAATTGATCCGGTTGTAAAGATAGTTTTTTATCCCTTTTAACCGGCACTTTCTTCTTCATCGAATTCACGTTTCAGAATATCTTTCACATCCCGAATGGTTTCTTCTTCAAGGTCGGTACGGCGGATCAATTCTTCATCGGTTAAATTCAGAATACTTCGGGCCGTATCGCAACCCACTTTTTTGAATTCATCAATAACCCATGCATCGATTTCGTCGCCAAATTCATCCAAATTGATATCAAATTCACCCTCTTCCAGATCATCTCTGAACACATCAATGTTGTATTCCGTAAGTTCCTGGGCCAGTTTAATGTTTACCCCTCTTTTACCAATGGCCAATGATACCTGATCGGCCTTCATAAATACTTCCGCATATTTGGCTGTATCATCGATATTCATCGAGGTGATTTTAGCCGGCGTCAGCGAACGTTGAATCAACAGTTGTATATTTTGAGTATAGTTGATGATATCGATATTCTCATTGCGCAATTCACGCACGATGCCATGAATACGGCTTCCTTTCATACCCACGCAAGCGCCAACCGGATCGATACGATCATCATAACTCTCCACAGCTACTTTTGCCCGCTCTCCTGGTTCACGTACAATTTTCTTAATGCTAATCAGTCCGTCCATAATTTCAGGAACTTCAATTTCCAATAATTTAGCCAGGAAAGTTGGATGGGTTCGAGATAAAATGATGATGGCGGAATTGTTTCTTAATTCCACTTTTTTAACCACCGCACGTACACTTTCTCCCTTTTTAAAATAATCTGTAGGGATTTGTTCAGATTTTGGAAGTATCAATTCATTGCCTTCGTCATCGATGAGCATGATTTCTTTTTTCCAAACCTGATATACCTCCCCAGAAATAATTTCACCTTCGCGCTCCTTATATTTTTCCAACAAGATATTTTTCTTCAAATCGCTGATACGGGAAGCCAATGTTTGTTTGGCTGCCAAGATAGCCCGGCGTCCGAATGATTCCATGGTGAGTTCTTCATAAACTTCATCGCCAACTTCGTAACTATCATCCATTTTTTTAGCTTCAGATAATTCGATTTGGGTATCATCATTCATGATGTCTTCATCGCGAACCACTTCACGTCGCTGAAAAATTTCAAGGTCACCCGTTTGGTCATTTACAATGACGTCAAAATTTTCATCGCTGTAATATTTTTTTCGGAGCAATGTTTTGAATACATCTTCAATTACCTTGATCAGGGTTGGCCTGTCGATATGCTCAGCTTCTTTAAATTCCGCAAACGAATCGATTAAATTGATACTTGCCATGGCTTTTATTTGTGTGTTAAAATATACGTTGTTTTAAAATTCAATACAAACAAGGGCTTTTTGAATGTCTGTAAATAAGAGAGTACGTTGTTCCGGTTCAAGGGCCGTTTTTTTTCCGCCCCTTTTTAGTGGGATGATTTCAACACGAATCCCATCTTCCTCCACCGACAATAATCTGCCGAGGATACCGGGTTCGTCTTCGTTGACCAATTCGATTTCCAATTTACGTCCAATGTGTTTATGATATTGCCTGGTTTGTTTAAGGGGCATATCTACACCCGGACTGGAAACTTCAATAGAAAAATCACCTTCAGGATAAAGGGCAGCCTCCTCGATTTTACGTCGCAGGCTGCGGTTAATGGCTATACATTTCTCGAGGGTAAATCCGGCGTCGGCATCGATATATACTTTGTAATTATTGGTTGGCTTTACTTTAAAGTCGACCAAAAAGCAATCGCTGCCTTCCAGGCTTTCCTGAATAAAAATGGCTATTTGTTCCTGATTTGTCATATAAAAAAATGCTCCGGTCAGACAAAAGAAGAAGGGAACCGCTACAGTTCCCTTCCGCTCAAATCTGGAGCAAATGTAGGCTTTTTAGGCTTATCTGCCAAACTGATTTTTGCCCCTTCTGCTAAGAGGGGGTTAATGAAATGATTCGAAGTGGATTAAAATTGTTCTTACCAAACCGACTTTTCATTTAATCTACTAAGTGGCATTGCGTGAAGGATGGTAGCGCAAAGCCCGCAGCCCGCGATAGCGGGAGAGGACTTGCAGCGAACAGCCTGACCGCGGAACAATTGCCGGGCAGTACGCGCGTTTGTGCATAGTCTTGCTGAGCCCCTTGCACAATAGCCTCATTTGAAGACCACTCAGAAAGGGGTTCAGCTTGTTCCGGCGATTGCTCCGCGGACACGCCCCCAAAACAAACGAATTTTAAAAAGCAAACCGCAGACTTGCAAATATCCCGAACTTGCGGGCAGGTGTATCGTTGAGGGTCGTTACCGGCAGAAGGCGCCAAACGCAATCGATCCGAAGGACCCGAAAAATATTTTCGATACCCGTACCCGCCTCTATATATGGTGCAGCCCGAAGGGATTGAAAGGCATAACCTTTATCAAAATTTAATGATTTGTTCTCAGGGCTCAGACTACCATACACCCCTTTCATGTTCCAGAATGTACGCAATTTCATTTTTTTGAGATAAGGAATGTACTTAAAAAACAAACTTCCCATGCTATGCTCCGTAATGAGTCCGACATACTTATCCGAAATATACTCGTATCGGTACATCATATTGAAGGTTCGGGCATTGTAATAATAGAATTCGTTGCCGGGATGAATTTCGAGCAGCGGATAAGGTAAAGTTCCAAAAATCCGACCGGCAAAAACATTATAATAAAGCGAACCCAATCGACTGATTTTTTGATTATCCGATAAGCTAAATCGTAATCGGGTATATTGATATTGACCATCCGGAAAATTGCGGAGACCTAACCCAAGCGTAACGCGCACGATGGGATATTGGGTCCCGAGCGAAGTGCGCCAGTAATTACCTTCAACAAATTGTTCCTTGTATGCAAATCGAAGATCGGCGCCAATTTCATTCACCGCAATACCTTGAGTGGATCGTCCGCGGCTATCCGTAAAAATTCCAATAGATGGCAAAGGTGAATAAGGCGTAAAAATTCTTCGTTCAGCAAACAATTGATAACTAAATCCATTGAAAAAACTTTGCATAAACTCAAAGCGTGTTTTGGTAACAAATGCAAGCTTCCAGGGGACATTTTTTTTGCGTCCGATGGAACTAAAAATATTATCAATCGATGCAGACTGATCATATTGATTCACCGTATTGTCTACATCATGCCGATGCTCTGCATACAAATACATTCTCGGACTGCGCTTCAGCAACCACAATGCAGAACCACCGTATTTCCAACGGGCATCGCGGGTACCGTATGCCACATAGCCATTGAGATAAACATTTTCGAACAACTTGGGCGTGGTGCCCAAATTAAAACGAAAACGAGGCCCTTCGATGATATTGTTGCTGTATAAATTGTAGATAGGTCCTATTTCAATCGGCCCGAATTCCTTAATTCCGGTTCCTAAGAGATAAAAAATATTGTAGTATTTTTTATAAACCGGTAAATGTTGAATGGTATCAATCATCCGATAAATAGCCTTTTCGTTTTTACTCAGCGAATCATGTCGAACGGAATTCCAGTATGCCTCATCGCGATTCAAAGCACTCTCATCCATCTCAGTATCTGCATGGTTTTTTTTACTCAGGATGGTGGTTTCAATATCGGGTTGATTGACCCGGATATTTTTATACGTTGTGGTTTTCCTACCCAGGAAGCCCGCAACCTTATCGCCATGAGGAGGTAAAAAATCAACATAAAATTTATCCTTTACCAGAAACCAAAGACTATCGCCCACGCAGCGGAATTCCTGCCACAAAGTGACCTTGTTTACCCAGTTTACGTTTTGATCTTTGGTAACAATCATATTGATTTTCTGGACTGCAAAATCGGTGTCATGAATCCAAAAATCTCCCTGAAAAGTATGTTCACCCGAACGCTTAGGCGTGAATACAACTTGATAACACAAACGATGATCGATGTATTGAGTATCTACTAATTGATATTTGTAAAAAAATGGAGCATCGTTTGCAATAGGACTGACGAAATTGACATTAAACACCGGAATCTGATTGTCGTAGATGTTGATGTTCTGATACATGGAACCTAACATCTGAGATACACTTTGGTTTTTATATCCGGAAATCCTGGAGCCCCGGATATACTCTTTCATTTTTTTGGGTTTTTTCTGGTAATAATAGTCTGAAATAGTTTCCGTCAGAAAGAGGGGTAAAAAGGGTTTCTCCTCTGAACTGGAATCAATAAAATTTTTGATAAAATCGAATTTCTTCAGGATGGGTGATTGCTTAAAGGCTTTGGGAGGGATTTTATTAATATCCATCTCCAACTTA
This sequence comes from Chitinophagaceae bacterium, assembly GCA_049318705.1. GTDB lineage: Bacteria > Bacteroidota > Bacteroidia > Chitinophagales > Chitinophagaceae > OLB11. The sequence continues at coordinate 7,995 of JBMOFV010000040.1, read as the reverse complement.
TTATACACTTCATACGCATAATGATCAGCCTGGTCAATATTATGGGTTGATTTATTTTTTATGACTTTTTTGACCAACTTTAGCGCAGGATCCTTATCAATACGAATAACAAAGTCTTTCATCTGTACTGAAGATCTTTCCATTTCAACCTTGTAGAACATCTCCGGCGAAGCAACATCCAGGGGAATGATTTTTTTAGCATATCCAATGCTGCTAAAGGCAAGCGAATCAATCGGCAAGTTCTCCAATACAAATAAAAATTTACCGTCAATATCGGCCTTCTTACCGACGGATGTTCCCGGAAAAAAAACAGTGGCGAATGATATGGGTTCATTGGTCGTAAAATCAAGCACCACACCCTGTATCGTTTTTTTTCCTTTTAATAATTTAGTTTGATCGACTTTGATTTCCAAGGGCTTTAAACTGTCGGTTAGGCGCAACAGCGAATCGGACTGGAGAGTTTCAACTTCCTTGATTAAAGAATCCTGCACAGCCTGAGCCCTGACTCTTTCGGTGCAGATTCCCAACAAAACAACAAATAGGCAAACAGTAGGTAAAAGTCTAACCATGCTTTAAAAATCAGTGGCCAGCGATACATGAATCATCGGCTTTTTAGCGCCTTCTATATTCCATGCAAAATCGGTACGAATAAAATAACCCAGAAAACGAGTTCTAAGTCCGGCACCATAACCTAAGCCAAAATCGTATTTAGAATTTTCGAGGTAAACCGTAACTGGACTGTTTTGATTTCGAATGACAATGGGGCTTTTAATATTATCACTATTCGGCAATACCCCTTTCCATGCACTTCCGATATCAGCAAAAGCAACCACTTGTAAATTACGAATGAAGCCAGAACGTATCGGTTTTTTGAAAAACGTTTGATATATCGGAATACGGATTTCTTCGTTGACCACCATAAAACTATTCCCGTTTCGGGCACCCTGACGATAACCTCTGAGGTTAGTCGCCAATGATTGAAATGCATAATTCTGGGTTAAGTCAATCGACACATTCTGATCAAATTTTGGATTCAGATCGTTGTCGACTCCACCTACGAAATATAAAATTTTGGCATTCCCACCGCTATGAGCTCCTGCAATGCGTGAAGCAATGATGACATTTTTATATATGGTTGTGTAATTGCGGGCATCATATCCAAAATTGTAAAACCCTTTGGTGTCCTCATTGAATTTATATTGATATTCGGCAAAAATTTTCGCCCGGGTACCTTTCCAAATATTACGCATGGGGTTGATGGTATTGTCAAAAACATACTCAGCCCGACTAACCGTCCAGAATTGTAAATCATCTTCAATTCCGATACTGTATCTATCCTGAGCTTTAATTCGAATTCGGTCGTAACGCACGCCAAAACTCAAACGAATACTTTTTAAAATATCCAAAGGATAATTCAGATGAGCCTGAATATAATCGGTGCCCACTTTGCCTTTGACCGGATATGGACTCCAGTTAGGCGCTACGCCATCACGAAAATCATAATCATTGGTACGGGCACTATGAAAGTAAAGCACGCCCCAATCCGTTCTTTTTCGAAAATGATCGAATTGCAAAAAATAATCCAGGGAACGAAGATCTGCGCTGAGTCGTATACCACCGGTAATTTTATAATCTTCCATAACATCGGTCAGCGAGGAGGTTAAAAATCCTGATAATGCCTGATTCTGAAATTGCCCCCCGTTGTAACCAAATGCCTGATATCTTGTAAACAGGAGGGTATTATCCAGGGAAGTTTGAATAAAATCCGGATTAAAACTCGTCGTATACTTTTTCGGTTTTACTGTTTGTTGTGCACCAATAAATAACTGATATCGGGAAGTTCTGCTGAAGGTATTTTCAAATACAGATTCCAGAAAATCATTACTGCTTGTATCTGCATCAAATGGGGTTTGATACAAATAACCCATGTCGGTGTTTTGCGGTTCACTCGAAAGTGTATCCAAGCTTAGTACAGTTTGTTTGGCTATACTATCTCCATATTGATCATCTGCCTGTTGTAATAAATATTGGGGCGTTTGATAAATAATGATTTCCTTCCCATGATGTGCCACTTCCATAATACTGGCATTCTGATGCACATAATCCTGTTTAATGATATTAAAATCGAATGGTCGCGCATCGGTGACCTGAAAGGTGTCTCGCTCAGTTTGTCGTTTTTGGATTTTTACAATTTTCCGTTTCAGACTGCCCCCTTCGTTTTGTAAATAGGAGAAGGATTCCATCCCCCATTGAATGGGCTGTAATATTTCGGTATTGGTTTGACTGAGTTGCTGCAAATTCGTCCCCTTGGCCGGGTCGTATAAATACAAATTAAACTGCGGATTAAATGCGTCACTTTTGGCATTATCACCCAGGAAGGGCGTGGTACGATTTGATAAAAACAAAACCCCGGTGTTGACGCCGTTTTGCACCCATATTGGATTTTTATCGTCAAATAAATCCTGTGTAATTGGCTCTGCCCGATTGTTTTTAATCGTCAGTCGAAACAGATCGCTTTGTCCTTTTTTAATAGCTGAGATAATCAGGGTATTTTCATCTTCATTAAAACAAAAGCCGGTTATGCGCTCAACCTTGCGAGAAGGGATCACCCTGTTTTCCATTTTACGGGAGCCATTGGTGAAGATGCGCAAATTCAGGTTATTTCGTTTTTGATAAAGCACCCCTAATTTTTTTCCGCTCGTACTCCAGGACAAGTAAGGGTAATTGGGATCCTCCAATTCTTTGGCGGCACGAATCCCCCCTTCAACAATCAGAAATGCCTTTCCAAAACGGGTGTCTTGTATCCAAACGGAATACTCGCCATCCTTTTTAACAACATAAGCCAAATCCCGTCCTGAAGGCGATAAAGCAAAATTTGAATAACTCGCTCCGGGTTTTACGGGTATCCGGGTTAAAATTTTCCGGGCACTATCTGCACTTAACAGGCCTGCACTCATTTTAGGAAAAACGACTTCCTGTTCCCATTCCTTAAAGACTTCTTTTGCCGGTTTTTTAAGAACAATTTCAAGAGCTGCATTGACAGACTTTCGATATCTGGTCAGGTATAATAAATTGGACACCGCATTATCGCCATATTTTCTTGCAACAAAATCCCAAAAAGAATGCCCAACAAGAATAGGATTTTTAGTTGATAAATCTAAAAACGACGCTTTACTCTTCCCGATGATCATACTTTCCAGTTCAGCTTGATTTTCGGGTGTCCAGTCATCACTGATATAAGATACATAACCGGTCACAAACCATTCCGGCAAATTCATCTTCACCGAATTCCTCACCATATCCTTGATGTTATCGCCAAACAACATGTTGTTTTTGATAACAACCGCAATTCCTTTTCTAATTTGCTTTTTGAGATGATTGTGGTCACCATTGAAATAGATGGGTAAATTATCCCCGACTACATCATACTTACCTCCATTGGCTTCATTGATCTGATCATTTTGTCGGCCAATATTGGTTTGTCTGTAATCGCCGAACGAATTATAAAGGATGATATTCAGCTTTTTGGTCATACGCCCACCCATCACATAAACAATGTTGGTTAGTTCTGTTTCAGCTACATTCAGGCAATACATGGCATTGGCCTTACCTTGGTCGTAATAAAAAGACCGAAAATGGGTTGAATCGTAATAACTCCAATTGAAAGTTCGGTACTGCACCCTATTCTGTCCAAATTGTTCCCAAGATGCCTGCCCCCAAATTGTTTGGTCGCAGCAACAGGCCAGGAGCATCATGCAGAAAAAGAGTTTTGTAAACTTCAGTATGGTCATGAAAATTAAAGTTACGGTAAAAAATAAATACGGGCGTTTTTCGACCAAAATTGCGGTTTAAAGTTTAGTTCAGCATGCCGATTCATTCTCCATTCATTCTCCTCTGAACGAAGTAAAGGCATTAATGTTGTTGTTAGAGATAGATTTCTTCTTGTACATATTGTTGATTTCCATGTATTCCGGCTTATTTTGATTGTCATACCCCACACTTTGACTTAGTTTTGCGGCCATGCATTTGCACTCCTTCACATTCAACCCGTTTTCTGAAAATACGTATATCCTTTTTAACGATGATAAACAAGCCATCATCATAGACCCCGGAATGTATTTTGAAAATGAATTCAGGCAATTTGATCATTTTATCACGGAGCAGGGATTAGAGCCCATTTTATTGGTGAATACCCATACTCACCTGGACCATATTTTCGGCAATGCACATGTTGTGCGCAAACATCAAATTCCATTGACCTTTCACGAGGCTGACCGACCGGTATTTAATGCTGCCGGTTCTGCTGCTGCGCTCTATGATTTACCATTCGAAAAATCGCCTGATCCCAATTTTTATACGGCCGAAGGACAACAGATTCAATTGGGTGCCATTTCATTCGACATTATTTTAACACCCGGCCATTCTCCGGGATCCATCTGTTTGTATCACGCCGAGAGCAATACGTTAATTTCCGGTGATGTATTATTTCAGATGAGCGTTGGGCGTTCGGACTTACCCGGTGGAAATACAAATGATTTATACCAAAGCATCACTGGCAAACTATTTTCTCTGCCAGATGAAACAAAGGTTTATAGCGGACATGGTCCGGTTACAACCATCGGGTTTGAGAAAATGAACAATCCTTTTGTTCGATAATTCAATCGCTCATGAACGAAGGAGGTATATACCATCCTCCTTAATTTCAATTTTTTTCATTTTGTATAAAATCCCAATAGAACTTTTAAACGTTTTTTTGCTCATATCCAACATCTGCTGAATTTCGTCCGGACTGCTTTTATCATTCAATTTCAGATACGCTTTTTTGCTAGTTTCCAAAATATCCAGAATTTTCTGAGCACCCTCTTCCAGCCGTTGCACGCCCAAAGGCTCCATACTTAAATCGATGCCACCATCCTCTCTGATTTGTTTGATATAAACCGTCAGACGTTCGCCCAATTTTAAAGTTCGCCTCAAGTCTGTATGATATACCAACCCTTTATATCGATGATCCAGTATGATATTCCAACCCAATGGAGTCGATTCAAATACAAGACCTTGCATAGCCTGATTGGGCTCCAGACTCCAGGTATCTTCATCTAAAAATTTATTGAGTTTAGCAGAGGCCACCAGTCGATCGGTCTGATCATCGATATAGAGAAATACGATGTATCGGTTCCCTTCCTTCATTTTTAGGTTTTGTTCGCGATACGGTACAAATAAATCCTTCTCCAATCCCCAATCTAAAAAAGCTCCCTTGTCTGAAACGGCTTTAACCTTTAGAGATGCAAACTGATGCAATTGGATATATGGGCGGAGTGTGGTGGCAATCCAACGATGCTCGTAATCCTTGTAAACAAATACTTCAATCGTTTTACCCACTATAAATCCCGGTTTGATATACTTATTGGGCAACAACACGTCATTGCCTTCTCCGTCGCCCAGATATAAACCCACGCTGGTAGTGCGTAAAATCTCCAGGTGATTATAACATCCTAATTTTAGCATGCTGTAAAGTTATACCGAATATGCTTTCAATATAGTCCAATCTTCGTTTTGCTCGATATGACTATTTTCAAGCTATATCGGTATTACAATTGGTATTACAGTCAGATTTTACAGTTAAAATATAAATTTCAATTCCAGCAGATTTATTTCCAAAATGAACAAAAATAAAATTGCGAAGAACATGAAAACCTAAGCCTTTAATGTAATAATTGCAAAATGGCCATTTAGCAAATCTCCTTCTTATGCTAAAAAGTTCTTTCAAATAAAATGGATGCTCGATTTATTGCTTCAATAACTTGATGACTTTTGAAATAGGTTCATTATCACGATTCATTTGTACGTGCAAATAATATTGCCCTTTTGACAAATAGGACAAATCGATGCTTTGGGTATTTTGTTCAGAAATTCCAGCAATTAAAACCCTACCTGAAACATCCCTGATGGCATAATTCCAGTAAGCATCATATCTAATCCCAATTCGGATGGTTGTTTGCCCGCTTACCGGATTTGGAAATAAACTCACTGCTTCAATATCTTCAATCGTGATGGAATTACTCACTACTTCACAGCCATTTAAATCCGTTAAAACAACCGAATAAACGCCATTGGAAGGTATTAATAAAGCCCCTTCATTGGTTGAATCAATGAGAACGCCATTCTGAAACCACTTATATCGAATGCCTTGTTCTAACACACGTAGATAAGTGTAATCTTTCACCAATTGTGGTTGATCTGCGGCAAAAGGAGGTAGATATAGTGCAGTATCGACATTCACTACACAACCATTCGAATCTTGAATAAAGTTCAATTGATAGTAAGCAGAATTCAACATCCAAAAGTCCATGGAATCGTTAAGGATTTTTGTCTGATCCTGATTATTTAAATTATAATTCAGCGTCCAGGGTTTTAATCCATCCAGTTTATATCGAAATATATGTTGTTTGAGTAAACAATGTGGACTCAATTCAGTAATCTGCATTTTTACAGGTTCATTGGCGATAACCAAGGTGTCATCAATACCTACAGCACAACCCGCCTGATCGCTGATTTGAGTGATGATATATTTCCCATTTTTAAGATGGGTAATTAGGTTGGCAGGTGGCAATAAGACAAATTCGGTCAGATTATTTTTGCTAATCCAAAGTCGGACTGAATCAGTAGCAAACAAATTCAAAACCAATGCGGTGGAATCTGAAACACAATCATATTGTAATGAATACCCCTGATATTGCATGAGCGTATAATTTGCTAGAAACGGAATGTTTAAAAAGCTCCCACAACCTGTAGCATCCAGCATATTTTCAAAGAAATAATCCCCATTGGGTAAGTTCATGAGCATTGTATCCGTAGCGCTTGTTAATGTTTGATTGATCCCGTTGTAGGTGTAGTAATAGGTATAAGGTTTGACCCCACCCTGACTCACCATTTTAACCTGATAAATACCATCCACACAATTGACTTCGGGTTTTAAAATTTCCGATAACGGCTTGCGATAGTTGTGATGAATGGTATCGCTGATTACCATTGAGCAATAAGCATCTTGTATATATTGTATGACGTAAATGGAATCTTGAAGATACATTTCAACGAGTCCACCTGCATTACTCGTGGCTTGAAAACTATTTCCAGTTTGCAAACTTTTATAATGAATGGTTCTGGGTCCCGTGCCGGATGTTAAATATTGTATCAATAATTTTTCGGAATCACAATCAAAGGTTTGAGTCAATTTCTGATATATCAAACTATCAATATTCTGATTCAAATAATGATTCAACGATTTCTGACATAAGGTAACATCACTCACCGACTGAATGAGGAATTCACCCTTTGGAAAATACATGACCGGATTGGGTTGCATGAAAGTAACAGAAGTACTTTGGGTAACTGTTCCCAATAAATCATAATCTACTTTCCAAGGAGCATTTCCGCCTAAATTCAACTGCACCTGCATTTTATTCGAATCACAATTATAAAATTGCGAAACGACTGATGCTTGAATGGGCTGATAATTCACCAAATAATTTAAACCGGGATTTAAAGTGCAATTAGCATCACCAATTTGGGTAATGGTCCAGTTACCGTTCCCTAAAAACAGTTCAGATAAATTATTACTAAAACTACGACTATAGTTGTTAGTCCCATCCGAATACAAAACTAACCAAGGGGCATTTCCGTAAAATTGAAATTGAATTCGATATTGATTACTATCGCAATTGTAACCTTGCGAAAGAATGGCATAGTTTAAAGGCTGATATTGAAAATTAAAGGCCTGATTCATTAAATGAATACAATTGGTGGCGTCTTTAATGGCATCCATGGTATACAAACCATTATTCAAATACAAATCCAAAGAATCTACTGATATGTTTATCTGATTGGGTGTTCCATTGATGGTATAAAAAAGTGTGTATGGGGCATTGCCTTCCATATCAATATGCAAATGGGTTTTATTGCTGTCACAATTATAAACGGGATTACTCAGTTGAACCT